>JBEBSZ010000023.1:0-34654 GCA_040394025.1 Aeromicrobium sp. | reverse complement strand
GTCGTGAGGGACTACTGCCGATTGATGTGGTGGCAGTGGTGTCGAATCATGAGGATTGGCGTGCTGAGGTGGAATGGCACGGTATTGACTTCCACCATGTTCCGGTAACTAAGGAATCGAAGCCCGAGTCTGAAGCGTTTGTGCTGGATTTGATGAAGGTTAAGGGTGCAGAAGCGTTGATTTTGGCGCGCTATATGCAGATTCTGTCCGATGATATGTGTCGAGAACTGCATGGCCGGGCTATTAACATCCATCACTCTTTGCTGCCGAGTTTCAAAGGTGCTCGCCCTTATGAGCAGGCCCATAATCGTGGCGTGAAAGTGATCGGTGCGACGGCACATTATGTGACGGCGGAACTGGATGAAGGTCCGATTATCGAACAGGACCTTCGCCGAGTTGACCACCGTTTCTCGGCTACCGAGCTTGCGGCTTTAGGCCAAGATTTGGAAGCGCGGGCGCTGGCATCTGCGGTGAAAGCGCACGCCGAGAATCGTGTACTGCTCAACGGCATCAAGACTGTCGTCTTCGACTAACCCCGACTTTTAGTCAGTTTGCCCCCTGAATTTCGTGAAATTAGGGGGCAAACTGCCCAAATCTTGAGGTTGCATACGTGATTGTTACTTGAGTGGGATATTGGATGCGGTGAAATGATGCGCCTGAAGAGTTTCACCCGGATTCTTCGCCGACAAATGGTCAGATAACGGCACTATGTAGTTACCGTATGAACTTAGACAATCAGGTTTTCGAGCTTCATGTTTAGTTGCGCGGGCCTGGTTGCTAGGAAGTGTGAGCCATGACGGAGTTGTTAGAGCCCCCGATAGTAGTTAGCGCTCTCGGTGATCTTACGGTCTACGCCGATATAGAGGAAGCATGCCTCGGCCTCGAAATATGCGGTGTCAATGATTTAGACATATGTGACAGCCGCGGCACTCATCTGTTCGCTGTGATTGAGGATAACAACGTTGTCGATTTTGTCAGAGACGCTTCGCGTGCGCCTGACGAAGCAGAACTGAGAACTCGTCTCATCGGCTATATTCAAGGCGCACTGACGGATATTGCAGACTCTTTTGAGCCGAGCGGTTGGCACACTGATGATTTGCTTGACTTGGTTTACTTTTATCAGCAAACTCCGACTGAACGAATGGGTTTGGCTGGGTGGATTCGTAGAGCAGGTGGCTGCTTTCGAAACCACAACGCCCAACAGGTCTCAAGTCTTGTCGTTGTGCCTACTTCCACGCAGCAAAGAAACATTCACGAGATCGTGCGCACAGTTCTCACCTACTGTCGTCCCGATCAGGGAAGTTTTGAAACAGACTTCCCGTGGGCGGCCGCGGAGTCTTGGCATCCTGAAGTGGCTGCGGCCGCGGAGCGACTATGCGGACATGGGTCGCATTATGTGCAATCAGGGCTGCGCGATCTCGCAGTATGCACAGAGCAAGAATGGGAAGATTTTGTCACCATTGCTCCGTTTGCTTACGACGCGACACTGTTTGATGAGTCCTTCCAACGTGTCGTCTCGCTGGCCGATGAGTCTGAGTCGATCGTTGTGTCGTTAGGTCGTAGCCAAGTCGCACAACTCAGATGTGCTCTGCGTGGTCTAGCCGTCCTCCGACGGACCTGAAGAACCGCCTTATTTTCGAACTCCCTGAGTCTGATGAGGTCGATTCAGACTCGCCCCTAGCATGCATGCGCTATCGTAAACGAGCTGAAAATGGTAGCGTAGCAACCCCGAAAATGGTAGCGTAGCAACCCCGAAAATGGTAGTGTAGAGCGCTAAAGGGGGCGTTAATGTCATATCTGGTGAGAACCGTTGATTATGAATTAGACGAGTTGATGCGCATCGCAGCGGCCATCGCAATCGATGGCCCGAAGGGTGTCGGAAAGACTGATACTGCAGCTCGTCGTGCCGATACGGTTTGGTTTTTAGATGACCCCGCGCAGCGCGAGATTGCCAGAGCAGATTTCCATTTGGCCTCACTTCCGAATGGGACGGTGCTGTTCGACGAATGGCAACAGTTGCCGCAGATCTGGGACTCCGTTCGCAGGCAGGTTGACTCCGGCGCACCTCCAGGGCGATTCTTATTGACCGGGTCAGCGACACCCGTAAACGCAACGGGCGCCCACAGCGGTGCTGGACGCATACTGTCGCTTCGGATGCGCCCAATGGGACTGCACGAGCGAGGTTTCGTTCAGCCGAGCGTTTCCTTCGCGGAACTGTTGAATGGCGAGCGCACGAAGGTCGAAGGCCAATCTGCACTAGGCCTGGTCGACTACGCCGACGCGATCATGAGCAGCGGCTTTCCCGGAATCATGAGCGCCACACCGCGTTTGCGACGGGGTTTGCTTGATGGGTATGTGCAAAGAGTTATCGATAAAGACCTACCAGAGCAGGGGTATCAGGTCCGCAGGCCAGAAACGTTAAGACGCTGGTTGGCCGCGTATGCAGCCGCCTCGTCTTCGATGACTTCCTACGCGCGGATCCTTTCTGCCACAACGGCAGGCGAAGGCGACCAGCCCGCCAAGACAACGACGATTGCCTACCGGGATCACCTAACTCAGCTATGGCTACTCGACCCAGTGCCAGGTTGGAATCCAAGCAACAATGTCTTCCGTCGACTGCAACAGGCACCTAAACATCAACTCGCCGATCCGGCATTGGCTGCGCGACTATTAGACCTAAACGCTCAGTCGCTACTTGGCTCAAAAGGAGCTCACATGGCGGGCCCCTTATTCGAATCGCTCGTGACGCTAGGGATTAGGAGCATGGCGCAAGCCGCAGAGGCCACCGTAAGCCACTTGCGAACGTCAGAAGGTGAACGAGAAATCGACCTCATTGTGGAAGGAAATGAAGGTCAGCTGTTAGGCATCGAAGTCAAGTTGGCCCCGGAAGTAACTGACTCAGATGTGAAGCACCTTAAGTGGTTGCAAGAAATGGTACCTAGCCGCGTGGCCGATTTGATTGTGATTACGACTGGCACTACCGCATATCGCCGTCAAGACGGAGTCGCGGTAGTGCCCTTGGCGCTGCTTGGGCCATAACTTGGCCTGAGAATCGCGTCTAATTCAGTCGGTTCGGGGTGGGTCTAAGGGTCCGAGTGCAGCAATACGTTTACCTGAGCCGTCATCGGGACCCTCACCATTCGGCTCGACAGCGACTGCATCGATGTGCTCGTCGATGTAACGCAGGAGGGCTGCCATCGAAGCCACAACCGGCACTGCCAAGAAAGCGCCAGTGATGCCGAACAGCGACCCGCCGCCTAACACAGATAGCAACACGACCGCTGGGTGAAGGTTCATGCTCTTGCCTTGCAGCATTGGCGAAAGAATATTGCCTTCAAGTTGTTGTACGGCAACGATGATGGCCAATACGATAATCGCGTCGCGGGGTGAGTTTGTCACCAGTGTCACGAGAACGGCTAAAGCGCCCGTGACAAACGCACCGATGATCGGGATAAAGCCACCAATGAATGTCAGCACAGCCAAAGGAATCGCTAACGGCACATCGAGAATAACTAAACCGATACCGATCAGCACGGCGTCAATGAATGACACCAAGCTCTGAGTGCGAATAAAACCACCCAGTGTGGTCCAAGTGCGAGTCAACGCCCCCACGATATGGATACCGTTGCGTTCACCTGAAATGCGACGTAAAAAGGGCGGGAAGCGGTGGCCGTCTTTGAGCAGCATAAACACCAGCATCAAAATCACGACGATGTTGAACACCGCTGACACCGCCGACGTGATCGTCGTCAAGACGCCAGTACCCAGCTCGACTGCGCTATCTCGGAGCCAGTCTTCGATGTTGTTCAAAACTGCCACGATCTGGCCCTCGCGAATTTCGAGCGGACCGTTAATTAACCAATCCTCGATTTCACCGATACCGGCTGCAGCGCGTTGAGCGATCGACGGAGCTTCGTTCACCATTTGGGGAATAATGACGGTGAAAAGGCCACCAACGATGGCGAGGAAACCGACCATCACCATGCCCGAGGCGGCGCCTGGTGGGACCCGATGTTCGCGTAGCCATTTTGTTGGCGGTGCCAACAAGGTTGCCACTAAGAGTGCGATGGCGATTGGGAACCAAATCACCCAGGTCTTTCCGATAAGCCAGCCGATGATGTACAGGGACAGAGCAATGACAATGAGGCGAATGCCCCAACGTTGCAAAACTGCAAAACCGCGATCTATGAGTCCAGCTCGGTCGTTACGTGGCGTAGGTGTGGTCACGTGCAGAAGCCTAACTGCTGATTCGCCAATCTATGGGTTCTGCGCCCTGTTCTTTTAATAGCGCGTTGCAATGGCTAAATGGCTTCGAACCGAAAAACCCGCGGTGTGCCGAAAGTGGGCTGGGGTGTGCTGACTTGATTGTGGCAACTCCGGGCAGATGACGTGCACTGAGTTGTGCATCTCGGCCCCATAGGATCGCGACGAGTGGTTTTTGGTGTTGTGCGAGGTATTCAAGGACCGCGTTAGTGATGGTTTCCCAACCAAATGTCCGGTGCGAACCGGCCTCGCCAGCACGAACGGTCAGGCAGCGGTTGAGCAGTAATACTCCTTGGTCTTGCCATGCGGACAAGTCACCATGCGCGGGTGTGGATATGCCGAGGTCATCGTTCAATTCGCGGTACATGTTGTTGAGGCTTCGGGGGAGCGGTCGTGTTTTGCGGTCAACAGCGAAGGCGAGCCCGATTGCGTGTCCCGGTGTGGGGTAGGGATCTTGGCCAACAATAACGACTCGTACGTGGTCCGCGGGAAGTGAAAGCGCGCGAAAAATATACTCGGCTTGCGGCAATACTTGCGCGCCCCGAGCTTGTTCATTACCGAGAAACTCACTGATTTTGGCAAGAACGTGAGTGTGAGGTGCCAACGCGGGGAGCCAACTCTGATCGACTGGCGCGAGTAGATCGGCTGTCATGTCAAGAATGTTGTTGGGTTGTCGTAATGAGATCGTCGATGAAGTTGTTTGCCCACAGCTCAATATCGTTTTCCATTACTTGGCGACGGAGCGCTTTCATTCGTCGCCGACGTTCGCGTGGAGTCGCGGTGATCGCGGTCATGAGCATTTCTTTGAGTCCGTTGATGTCGTGCGGGTTTACGAGATAGGCGTGTCGTAGTTCGGCGGCGGCTCCGGCAAACTCACTCAGCACGAGCGCACCGTTGTCGTCCCAGCGGGTGGCAATGTATTCCTTCGCCACGAGGTTCATCCCATCTCGCAGAGGCGTGACGACCATGACGTCGGCTGCCCGATAGAGAGCTGCCATTTCGTTGCGGTCGAAGGAGTCATGCATGTATTGGATCGGCTGCCGACCGATTCGTCCAGAATCGCCGTTGATTCGGCCGACGATGGCGTTGATGTCGTCGCGCAACACTTGATATTGGTGGACGCGTTCGCGCGATGGCGTTGCGACTTGGATGAACACTGCGTCTTCGACGCTTAGCCGTTCTTCGGCAAGCAGTTCGCCAAAAGCGCGTAGCCGTTGGGGCAGGCCCTTCGTGTAGTCGAGTCGGTCGATACCAAGTAATACCGTTTTCGGATTGCCGAGCCGGGCTCTGATTTGTTCGGCACGGGCCGCGATTTCTGGTGTCCTTGAGAGTCGCTCAAAGCCGGCAGCATCGATCGAAATTGGATACGCCTGTGCTTTGACGATACGCCCGTCTGGCAGGTCGACAAGGTTGCGTCTGGTTTTGTGTCCGACACGCTGGCGCACTAAGCGCACGAAGTTTTGTGCGGCACCGGGCATTTGGAATCCGACCAGATCTGCACCGAGAAGCCCCTCGAGGATTTCTCGGCGCCAGGGTAATTGGCCGAAAAGTTCGGTGGGTGGGAATGGGATGTGTAAGAAGAAGCCGATCCGCAAGTCTGGACGCATTTCGCGCAGCATTTGTGGCACGAGTTGAAGTTGATAATCCTGAACCCACACGAAGGCACCATTGTTGGATATTGCTGCGGTTTGTTCGGCAAAGCGGCGATTGACGTGAACGTATGCATCCCACCATTCACGGTGGAACTCTGGTGGCCGCACGACGTCGTGGTACAGCGGCCATAACGTCGCGTTGGAGAAGCCCTCGTAGTATTCGGTGACTTCGGCTTCGCTGAGCGGAACGGGGACTAAGTGCATGCCGTCGTGTTGGAAAGGGGCGAGTTCTTCGTCGGGCGCTCCGTGCCAGCCCACCCATGCGCCGTGTTGCGCGCGCAACACCGGTTCGAGGGCAGTAACGAGCCCGCCGGGCGAACTGCGCCAACTCATGTCTCCGTCGGCGTTAACGACACGATCTACTGGCAGGCGATTCGCAACGACCGCGAAGTCCGCCAAATCTTTGGCCATGTTTCCAGCGTACCTGAATGACAACGATGTAATTTATTGGTTACGATGGCAACATGACGGCAATTGACCACGACACCTCGGGTGTTTCTGCGGTTGATTTGAGCGATCAAGACCGCGCCATTCTCGATGTAGAGAGGCTGTGGTGGAAATATTCGGGCGCGAAGGAGCAGGTCATTCGTGACACCTTCGATATGTCGCCCACCCAGTATTACCAAGTCTTGAACGCTCTTATTGATTCAGAAGCAGCGCTGGCTCATGACCCGCTCTTGGTGAAGCGTTTGCGTCGAATTCGTTCGCAGCGCCAGCGAGAGCGCTCGGTCCGTCGTCAAACTCAGTAGTGACTTCCTCATGGTGCAGCAGTCGAGAAAGCCAGGTAGCAGGGCTACGCGAAATCGGTTGATTAAGAACTGGCACGTGTGGCTCGTTGTTTGGCTCTTGGTCGTGGCTGCGATTGTGTACGGCGGCTATCGGATGTTGGGTCCACAAACGGCGAAAACGCAGACCTCGGTTGATCACATTGGTGCAGTCGTTGCCCCTAGTGATTCATCGAAAGAGTCGCCTGTTGCTTCGCCAAGTCCGGAAGTGACCACCGCTGTAACGACGCCGACTCCAAGCCCTGCGCCTGAACCGGCAGCCACGGCTGCTCCTTTGGATAAGAGCGTTCGGGTCGTCATTTACAACAACACGTCACGAACGGGCTATGCCGAACGCACGGCCGACAAAGCTAAAACACTCGGCTGGAATGTCGTTCAAACAGCGAATTGGCAAGGCTCGGTACCGGCTTCTACAGTTTTTTATTCAGGTGGACTTAAGGCTGAAGCCCAGCAATTAGCTCAAGATTTGGGGATTTCACGAGTGCAACCGAACCTTCGAGGCATCTCACTTACTGGTCTTTCGGTAGTTTTGCGGTCATGACCTTTGCGCCTTTGGTTCGTGATCCGGCAAGGACCTTGCTGGCTCTAGACTTCGACGGCACATTGGCGCCGATTGTTCAAGACCCGACGCAGGCGTTCATTCATCCCCGAGCCTTAACAGGGCTGGTACGTATCGCGTCAAAGCTTGGACAAGTTGCGATCGTCACGGGCCGTCCCGTAGCTCAAGTGCGTCATCTTGCCCAATTTGATGCGGGCTACGTGCCTGAGGGCATTGTCGTTTTTGGGCAGTACGGTGCGGAGTGGTGGGACAGTTCCACTGGCGAGGTGATCGAACCCGCGCCATCTAAGCAAATTTTGGGCGCTATCGATGAGTTACCTTCCTTGCTCAAACGAGCAGGAGTTTCGGACGCCTTAGTCGAGAACAAGCGGATAGCAGTTGCGGTTCATACGCGTGGTCTAGATTCAGCCGTGGCTGAACGGCTGCTTGAACCGATGCAGGAGTTGGCACAGCAGTGGGGACTACGGCTTGAGCCGGGGCGTCAAGTTTTGGAATTGCGTCTCGCCGGCTCAGACAAAGGCACGGCCGTTCGTGAACTTGCTCAGCGACTTGCGGCGACGTGTGTCATTTATGTCGGCGATGACCTTGGCGACCTACCCGCATTTGGGGTTTTAGAAGAGTTGCGGGCCGATGGTATTGAGACTCTTTCGATTGCTGTGGCCTCTGCTGAACAAACTGTTATGACAGATCATGCAGATACGTCGGTGACAGACCCGGCCGGTCTTGCGGATTGGCTTGAAGGTTTCGCCAAGGCACTTTCTGCCACGATATGAGAAATCTCGTCTCATCATTTGAGATGAGGTTGCAAATATTGAGACGCCAGATCTAGTGTGTTGATCACTCATCAAGAGGGGTAGAGGGACACGGCCCGTTGAAACCCCAGCAACCAGTCGATTGGCGACCAGGTGCTAAATCCGTCCGAGGCGAAGTTCGCGCTCGGAGAGATGAAGGAGATCTCGTGAGCTTGACGCTTTCTGCCCCCACCACTTCCTCTATCGACGGCACCTCGACGCGCTCTGGAGCCTTCGGCAAGGCTACTAATCTCGTCTGTCGTGAGTGCGGAACCACACGCGACCTTGGGCCGTTCTATGCCTGTGCAGAGTGTTTTGGCCCGCTTGAGATCGGCTATGAGTTTGGCACGGTGACGCGCGAGCAGATCGAAGCCGGGCCAGCCAATATCTGGCGCTACAGAGCACTCTTGCCGGTGCCAGAAGATATTACTGAAAGTCCAAATTTAGAGCCTGGTTTTACTCGTTTGCTCGATGCAAAAAATCTCGCTGCCGAGCTGGGGTTAAACAAACTATGGGTTAAGGATGACAGCACAAACCCCACTAACTCCTTCAAAGACAGGGTGGTTGCGATCGCCTTGAGCGCGGCGCGTGAATTTGAAGCCAAGGTTTTTGCCTGCCCATCAACTGGCAATCTTGCAAATGCCGTGGCAGCAGCTGGGGCTCGGGCCGGAATTCGTACGGTCGTGTTCATTCCGCGCAATCTTGAAACTCCCAAGCAGATCAACTCGGCTGTGTATACCGAGAATCTCATTGCTGTGGACGGAAACTATGACGACGTCAACAAGCTGGCCAGCGAGATTGCTGGCGAAGAAGACGGCTGGGCATTCGTTAATGTCAACGTCCGGCCGTTCTATGCCGAAGGCTCCAAGACCCTCGGCTACGAAATCGCTGAGCAACTTGGTTGGCGCCTACCTGACCAGATTGTTATTCCTGTGGCCTCCGGATCTCAGTTGACCAAGGTGCACAAAGCTTTCCAAGAGCTCATTGAGCTGGGCCTTGTTGACGATAAGCCGTACCGGGTTTTTGGCGCGCAGGCTGAAGGCTGCTCGCCGGTGTCAGCAGCACACAAGGCAGGTGTGGACGCGATTCGTCCCGTCAAGCCCGACACAATCGCGAAGAGCCTAGCCATTGGAAATCCAGCTGATGGCATCTATGTGCTCGATATCGTGCATGAAACGAACGGTGCTGTCGAAGATGTGAGCGATGATGAGATTCGTGACGCCATTGTTTTGCTAGCCCGCACCGAAGGCGTCTTCACCGAAACTGCTGGCGGCACCACGCTCGGTGTACTCAAGAAACTCGTGGAGACCGGCCAACTCAATCCGGACCTTGAAACCGTCATCATCAACACGGGTCACGGCTTGAAGACCCTCGATGCGGTCACCGATCGGGTGGGAGCCCGCACAACGATCGCGCCCACGTATGACGCCTTCGTTGCTGCTGGTATCGCTTAATACCCTCGCCTGATTTCTTAGTCAACCCACTTTACTCACATCCAAAGGAGCAGTCATGTCCGTTTCAGTACGTATTCCAACCATTTTGCGCAACTACACCGGTGATGAATCCCAAGTCACCGTCGAAGGTGCAGACCTCAAACAGGTCTTAGAGTCCCTCGAGGTTAGCTATCCAGGCATCAAAGCGCGGATTGTTGATGAAGAAGGTGCACTACGCCGATTCGTGAACATTTATGTCGCAGAAGAAGACGTGCGTTTTGCCCAGGGCTTGGACACTCAGACACCTGCTGGGACTCAGGTCAGCATCATTCCAGCAGTAGCGGGCGGCTGCTGACCCTGATTGCTTCGACTTGATTAGCACTCGTATAGTGAGAGTGCTAGATCCACTTCTCTATCTGTCGGAGTTAAGCACTTATGGCAAAGTCCATCGCATTCAACGAAGAAGCACGTCGCGGCCTCGAGAGCGGCATGAACCAGCTCGCTGACGCCGTGAAAGTAACCCTCGGCCCTAAGGGTCGCAACGTCGTCTTGGAGAAGAAGTGGGGTTCTCCCACGATCACCAATGACGGTGTTTCGATCGCTAAGGAAATCGAGCTCGAAGATCCTTACGAAAAGATCGGTGCCGAACTGGTCAAGGAAGTCGCCAAGAAGACTGACGACGTAGCTGGTGACGGCACCACGACCGCTACCGTTTTGGCTCAGGCCATGGTGCGCGAAGGCTTGCGCAATGTCGCAGCTGGCGCTAACCCCATGAGCTTGAAGCGCGGCATCGAAGCAGCTGTCGACGCGATCAGCGCTCAACTGCTTGAAACTGCTAAGGACGTCGAGACCAAAGAACAAATCGCCTCGACCGCATCCATCTCGGCTGCCGACACTGCTGTCGGTGACATCATCGCCGAAGCCATGGACAAGGTCGGTAAAGAAGGCGTCATCACGGTTGAGGAATCGAATACCTTTGGTATCGATCTGGAACTCACCGAAGGTATGCGTTTCGATAAGGGACACCTTTCCGGTTACTTCGTGACCGATCCAGAGCGGATGGAAACGGTCCTCGAAGATCCGTACATCCTCATCGTGAACAGCAAGATCAGTAGCGCCAAGGACCTCGTTCCAGTGCTTGAAAAGGTCATGCAGACCGGCAAGCCACTCGTCATCATCGCCGAAGACGTCGAGGGCGAAGGCCTCGCGACACTTGTGGTCAACAAGATGCGTGGCACGTTCAAGTCGGTTGCTATTAAGGCTCCGGGCTTTGGCGATCGTCGCAAGGCGATGCTCAACGACATCGCGATACTCACTGGTGGCGAAGTTATCAGTGAAGAGGTCGGTCTCAAGCTTGAGAACGCTGATCTCACGTCGCTCGGCACGGCTCGTAAAGTTGTCACGACCAAGGACGAAACCACCATCGTTGAGGGTGGCGGTTCCGATGAGCAGATCGCTGGTCGCGTTAACCAGATCAAGGCCGAGATCGACAACACCGATTCGGACTACGACCGTGAGAAGCTACAAGAGCGCCTAGCTAAGTTGGCCGGTGGCGTCGCAGTAATCAAGGTTGGCGCAGCTACCGAGGTTGAACTCAAGGAACGCAAGCACCGCATCGAAGATGCTGTCCGTAACGCAAAGGCTGCTGTCGAAGAAGGCATCGTGCCTGGTGGCGGTGTCGCTCTCGTGCAGGCAACTGCGGCTGTCTTCGATTCGCTTGAGCTCGACGGTGACGAAGCTACTGGTGCGGCCATCGTGCGCACTGCGGCTGCGGCTCCGTTGAAGCAGATCGCGGTTAACGCTGGTCTTGAAGGCGGAGTTGTCGCTGAGAAGGTCAGCAACCTTGAGTCAGGTTTCGGTCTCAACGCTGCCAACGGCGAATATGTTGACATGATTGCTGAAGGCATCATCGATCCGGCCAAGGTGACTCGTTCGGCGCTGCAGAACGCAGCATCGATTGCAGCACTATTCCTCACCACCGAAGCAGTTGTGGCTGATAAGCCAGAGCCTGCTGCGGCCGCTCCAGATATGGGCGATATGGGCGGAATGGGTGGCATGGGCTTCTGACCCGATCCACGTTTCAAAAGTGGGGCTTGGCGTGATGCCAGGCCCCACTTTTTTACGTATTGATCTGACGGCAAGTCAGGTCGAGTTACGAATTTATGTGACCGAAGTTACATAACAAATCAGCTATTTTTTGGAAAGTCCTAGTCAAACTAGTCCGAATGGACTATTTTGAACTAGGCGCATAGTTCTAACTTGTAGTCATCGGGGGCGGAAAATCTCGAAGGCTGAAGTGGGCTAAGGCCTCACAAATTGGACACGGTGCCTTCAGTATTCACTGAGGTTTCGGGAATTTGCTCGGGAGTATGGATGACAACGTTCGCAGGCGAAGCTGATGTAGTCACAGGACTACGTCTAGTTGAGTCCGATCGTCAACACAATCGTTTGGGTCAGCATCGTGCTGTGCGTGGTGAGTTCACCCGCCTGCCGAAAGCCCATTCTTCATGGTCGTACATGGTCCGTCAGGGTTTCCTCGGCCAAGTTTTCGTCGTATTAGGTACGGCAATTCCGGCAATCGTGCTCGGTGGTTCGCCGATGACGGTCACCTTCATTTTCTTAGCATCCGCGACTTGGATCGCATTTAACCTCGCCACGATGCCTGCATACGATCGGGCTAATTCGCTAGCACCTGCCCGCAGACTCATCATTGTCTTGGCAGTCATGGCGCTCATGCTCTTGCTCGCGGATAGAACGCTTCCAGGCGAACTACACATCGCACTCGTGTCATTTGCGGTCATGTCGGGTTTGCTGGCTGTTTCTGCAATCGCTCACCGCATCGCTTTCCGCCGGGTACCCACCTTGCTCGTTGGCCCGGAAGATTCCGTTGGTCGTCTCTCATCTCGGTGGGAAAATCGCAACGATCTTGTCGTTGTCGGTGCCTGCACCTGGGATCCGGATATGCCGATGGCGAGTGCCACATTGAACTCTGTGCTCCGTGATGTGCCGCGTATGCTGCACACTGCTCGCGGCGCCCGTGTTGTTATTACCGCCGATGACGCGATGGCTGATCCGGGATTGCGCCATCTCGCCTGGGGGCTACGCAAGGCTGAGATTGAGTGCCTCATCTTGGCTGACATGCACGACTACGTTGAGTTTGTTCGTCCGACCAAAGTGGGTGAACAACTTGCCCTGTCGCTCGATCAACCCAACGCGCATATTATTTCCCGCGCCATCAAGAACATCACTGACCGCATCATTGCTGGGATCGCACTGCTCATGCTTTCCCCAGTCATGCTTGCCATCTCGATCGCTATCCGCCTAGACAGCAAAGGGCCAGCGATTTTCCGCCAAGAACGTACAGGCAAAGACGGGGTTCCCTTCACGATCTATAAGTTCCGCACGATGGTCGAGGACGCCCAAGACCAAGTTGAAGGTCTACGTGAACTCAGCGAAGGTGCTGGCCCGCTCTTTAAGATGACCGAGGATCCCCGAGTCACGCGCATCGGTCGATTCTTGCGCCGCACTTCGCTCGACGAACTACCGCAGTTGATTAACGTCATGCTTGGTTCTATGTCGATCGTCGGTCCGCGTCCAGCAATTGAAAGTGAGACCTCACAGTACAGCCCGTGGGTATGGCGCCGTCTTCACGTGAAGCCCGGTATCACAGGTCTCTGGCAGGTGAGCGGTCGTTCGACTCTCTCGTGGGACGAATCGATTCGACTTGACTTGAAGTACGTCAACAACTGGACGTTCCCGATGGACATCAAGATCATGTTCCGCACCATCCTTGTTGTACTGAATCGCAAGGGTGCTTGGTGACGGTCATGGCAGAAGTCATTGGGTACGCAAGCGGAGTATTCGACTTATTCCACGTTGGTCACCTCAACTTGCTGCGTTCAGCCAGCCAGCACTGTGACCGACTTATTGTCGGTGTTGCTTCGGATGAATACGTGCAAGAGTTTAAAGGAATTGCTCCCGTCGTCCCATGCGAAGAACGCGTAGAGATCGTTTCCCACTTGCGTTTCGTCGACGAAGTGATTGTGGATCGCAGCGTCGATAAGACACGTGCTTGGCGCGAACGTCCCTTTGATGTGATCTTCAAGGGCGACGACTGGCGCGGTTCGCCGAAAGGGGATCGCCTAGAGGCCGAAATGGCGACGGTGGGCGCCCGTGTCGAATACTTCCCATACACCCTCCATACCTCAAGTACGCGCTTGCGAAGCTATATTGAGCACGCCGAGAGAGCCAGTCTCGGCTGAGTCCACCCAAGAGCCCCACGCCCCCGGTCCCGAGATCCGGGGGCGTGGCTATTTGGGGTGATTTATTGCCGATTTTGTCGACAAAATAGTGACGGTAGTGTCCTTTACCTGTTAGGCTCCCGCGCATGGGTGATTTGGGTTACAAAATAAAAGTCTTGCGTCAGATCGGGATGATCAAACTTGCCTCGCCGACGAAATTGGTCGGTGCAGTGAAGCAGTTGAAGAAGTGGGGACCAGGCTTCCCCGCTGGTGTTAATGCCGCTGCTAAGCGTTACCCGAAACAAATCGCAATTATTGATGATGAAGGCGAAGTCACATACGGAGATCTGGTGCGTCAGATCAACCAGTTCACGGAAGTCTTGCGTGAGCGCGGACTCCAGACGGGTGACTCGATCGCACTACTCGCACGCAACCATCGCTACTTCGTTATCGCGCTTGTTGCCATCATGCAGCTCGGCGGACGCATTCTTTTGCTCAACACGATGGCGAGTAAGGCCCAGTTGACTGACCTCGCAGAACGCGAGGGTGCCGAATTGCTCATTTTGGATGAAGAATTCTTGCCTTTGGTCGATGAGGTCCGACGTAGTCGTTTGATTGTGGCTTGGGCGGACAATGAGGAAGAACTCGAAATTCCGACCATCAAGAACATCATTTTGGGCAAGCCAGATGGCGAACAGCCGCTGCCTGAAGCTCGCGGTCAGATTGTGATCTTCACCTCCGGAACTACGGGCTTGCCAAAGGGCGCGAAGCGGCGTGAGCCAGACGATCTCAAACCGATGATCGCTTATTTCGGTGCCATTCCGTATAAGGGGAATTCGGTTGTTGCGGTCGCAGCTCCGCTGTTCCACTCGTGGGGTCTGATTAACTTCGGTTTCGGCCAGACGACGGTGCCAACTGTCGTATTGCGCCGTCGTTTCGATCCGGAGCAGACTCTCGCGGATATCGAAAAGTACAAGGTTAAGATCTTGGTCGTCGTTCCGTTGATGATTCAGCGTCTTGCGAACCTACCGGAAGAAATTGCCGAGAAGTACAATGTCTCCTCGTTGGAGATCACTGCCTCTAGTGGCGCTTCTCTGCCTGGCGATATCCCGACTCGGTTCATGGATCGTTACACCGACTCGATCTACAACTTCTATGGCGCGACCGAGACCAGCTGGGTCACCATTGCTTCGCCGAAAGACTTGCGCGAAGCACCGGGTACCGCCGGTCGCATTCCGTGGCGCACTCAAGTCAAGATCTTGGATTCGGAAGGCAACGAACTGCCCACAGGGGAGATTGGTGTCATCCACGTGCTCAACGACATGCCGTTCGGCGGCTACACCGACGGCCGCAGCAAGGCTGTGCATCAGGGCATGATCGACACCGGCGACCTCGGCTACTTCGACGAAGAAGGGCGACTGTTCGTATCTGGCCGAGATGACGACATGATCATCTCGGGCGGCGAGAACGTCTTCCCGCGTGAACTCGAGGATTGCTTGTCTGACCATCCAGATGTGGCGGACGTTGTCGTAACTGGTGTTGCCGATGCTGAATGGGGCCAACGTCTTGTTGCTTATGTTGTTCTCGTGGAGGGCAGTTACGCAAGCGAAGCATCACTTGTTGCCTACGCGAAAGAGAATGTCCCACGTTTCGCGGTGCCAAAGGCGATTGCCATGTTGGATGAACTTCCACGCAACCCAACCGGCAAGGTGATGAAGCGTATGCTGCCTCCGCTGGATAATGTGAGTGGGTGACGTACTCGGATGTGAATGAACCCCATCGTGGGTGCTGGCGCTCTAAAGGACGCGGCGCTCCGGTGGGGTTCTCCATGCCGAGAAGACGATCTGCTCAGTTACTCGGGAGGCGTAAGTGAGACAGGTTTTGCGAACGTCAGTCCGGGCCGTTGATGACTTTCAACGAAAGCATCCGGTTTTAGGGTTTCCCATCGCAGTGATTTATAAGTACTTCGATGATCAAGGTTCTTATTTGGCGGCGATTATTGCCTACTACTCATTCGTGGCAGTTTTTCCCCTGCTGCTCATTGGCTCGTCGATCTTGGGTTTTGTTTTGCAGGGTAATCCTGAACTCCAGGCCCGACTTCTCGACACAGCCTTGGCCCAGTTCCCGATTGTGGGTGATCAGCTTGGTCGACCTGAAGGCCTCACTGGTAGTGCGTCTGCAATCATCGTGGGTTCGCTTGCAGCTGCTTATGGTTGCCTAGGCGTCGGACAATCGACTCAGAACGCTTCCAATGTCGCTTGGGCGGTTCCACGAAATAGTCGGCCGAATCCCATCATGGTGAGGTTGCGTAGTTTGACCCTGCTGGGGATGGCGGGAACAGGTATTTTGTTGATCGCTATCGTGCAGATTTTGGTCGACAATCCGCACCTTTTTGGTGATGTCACGTCGGGCACGACGATCAGCAGATTGGTTCGATTTATTGGCTTGGTCATGTCTGTGGGAATTTTCGCTTCGGTCTTCAAATTTGTGAGCCTGAAGCGTGCGGGTTGGCTTGACGTCTTACCGGGGGCAATTTTTTGCGCCATCGGTTGGGTGCTGTTGCAAATTGTCGGCAGCGTGTTCGTGGACATGGTGGTCGTGCGCGTTTCCAGTATGAATCGAACATTTGCGATGGTGCTCGGCTTGATCGTGTTCCTGTATGCATTTGCAGCGGTTATCGTACTTGGCCTGCAAGTGAACGTCGTTGGTCGTCGTCGCTTGTATCCTCGGGCGCTGTTGACGCCGTTTAGCGATCGCGTGAGTTTGACAGAGGGGGACCGCCGCGCCTATCGGCAGTATGCGCGTTCTCAGCGGTACAAAGGCTTCCAAACAATCGACGTGAGCTTTGAGCCAATTGATTCCCCTGCGTCTGATAATGAGAGCGCCAGCACTCAGCTTAAGACGCCAGACATAGAACGCGTCGACAAGCGCGATTCCTGATTGTCTAGTTCGACCCCAAGATTTGGTCGGTTTTCCCCGCTATTTTGGGAAATTTAGGGGGTAAATCGCCCAAAAGTTGAGGGGGAGGGGGAACGGCCTTGAAGTGTAAGCTGCAGGTTAGTGCGCAGAAAATGGTGTCTAGACGATGAGGTCGGATAAGGTTTTGTCTTGAGTCTGGCCAATCCGCTGCCCACTCCAACTACTATTGACGAGTTGTAACCCTGCGAAAGAAGGACACGCTCATGCCAACCGGCAAGGTGAAGTGGTTTAACGCCGAAAAAGGCTTTGGATTTCTCAGCCGTGAAGATGGCGATGACGTGTATGTCCACGCGGATGCCGTCCCTGAAGGCGTAACCCTAAAACCCGGCATGCGCGTCGAATTTGGCATTGTTTCAGGTCGTCGTGGCGACCAAGCATTGCAGGTAACGGTCTTGGAACGTCCGCAATCGATTTCTGCGCGCCAAGCTGCTGCTCGACGAGCAGATCCAGAAGACATGGTCGTCATTATCGAAGACCTACTCAAACTGCTCGAAGGAATCGGTGAGGGCTACCGCAAGGGCCGTCATCCGGATGCTCGCACGGCAAAACCAGTGGCTCAATTGTTGCGCAAGGTTGCCGCTGATCTTGAAGCTTAAGTCAGCGGTTCGCAGCATTTGTTGCACCGAGGCATAGTGAGAGACAGACACAGCCAACCCGACGTCGAGCGAGGTGACCTGATGGACGAGAATCGGAGTATGTCTGCCAATGTCCAGATTGCTCGCCGCGCGCTCGAAGAATCAGTAGATCGTGCTGAGTTCGGTGAACACCTGCGTTCAATTGATGACGGAGCCGGTTTACAATCCGAAGTTTTCGAATGCAGAATGGCGGGTTACCAGGGTTGGAACTGGACGGTGAGTCTGTCAGTTTTTGAAGGACACTTCACCGTCAACGATGTCGTCTTGCTGCCAAGCGACGAAGCAGTTTTGGCGCCGACCTGGACGCCTTATCGTGAGCGTGTCCAACCCGAAGATCTTGGTCCCGGCGATGTGCTTCCGCCTGATGCAGACGATATACGTCTTGTACCAGCCTGGTCTGCGGGTGATGGAGACGCAACTGGCATTGTTGATCGTCACTTTGCGCGCGAGATCGGCTTGGGACGCGAGTGGGTTTTGTCGTTCGAGGGGCGTGAAGATGCGGCCGATCGTTGGTACGACGGCGCCCGAGGCCCGGAGTCGGATTTCGCGAAGCAAGCGCCAGGTAAGTGCAAGAGTTGTGGTTTTCTTATTTCGCTCGCGGGAGATTTGTCCGACCGCTTTGGTGTGTGCGCCAATCGTACGTCGCCAGCTGACGGCATGGTGGTTGCGTTAAACCACGGTTGCGGTGCGCATTCGGGTACACGACCCAAGCGTTCGCAATCAGCAAAAATCGTTCCTGAAGCCGTCTATGACACGGTTTCAGTTGACACGGTTTCAACCGAGACAATCGCGGGCGCCTGAATCGTTTGCCGTTTTAGGTCTCTTCGGGCTCTGGCTTCCGTCGGCGTCCTACAGGACGAGCGGGCAACGATTCGACCGGAGGTATCGCAGATGATTCTTCGGCAATCGGTTCGTTCGAATTTTCGTCGGCGAGCGTTGGAACTTGGACAGACAGGCTGTGCTTGCGCGCCAGCGAATCCCGAGTGAAATCGTCGCCATTTGCCGCCGGAGTTTCTTCGGGCGCGGCGGCGAGCAGGCGCTCATTTACTGCCTTTTTCCCTCGTCGCGCCAATCGACGCGGGCGGCCACCGCCGGGTACAACTTCCGCACCGGCATTCTTTAGAGCCGATGCGCGAGACCGGCAATACTCCAGACCGAGTAGGCCCAATCCAAAGCCAGCCAAAGCCGTCCACATCCACCAAGTGCGGCCACTATCACGCAAGGTCGTCCAGAACGGGAGCATAACGACGGCAGCCACTCCCCACAGCGCAGTGCCGACCAGCATCGTGCGCACGCCAGTGACATCGAGTGGTGCGATGTCGGCGACCTTGTGGGTTTTCTTGCCGATCGAGAACTCGTGCGCGTCGGGGCGCCCAAATTCGGGGACCCGTGATGGTCGTTCGGATGTCACAGGTCCAAGATAGCCTGAGAAGTGAAAGCGAGGAGTCCACATGAACCCCAAATACCGACGGATGCTCATCCCCGGACTCTTAATTGCATTGATCGTTGTGGCGGCAGTAGCCGCTTTACTGTGAGAGCGTTACGGTGAATCCATGTTGTTGCGTTTGGGAGACAAGAGGCCGCACGTAGCCGAAACTGCGTTTGTTGCAGACAATGCCACGCTTGTTGGCTCGGTTGAAATCGCAGAAGGAGCCAGTATCTGGTACGGCGCTGTCTTACGTGCCGATAATGAACCGATCACCATCGGCAAAGACAGCAATGTGCAAGACAATTGCGCTTTCCACGTCGATGTGGGAAGCCCCGTGACCTTGGGTGAGGGTGTATCGGTTGGCCATGGCGCGGTGGTTCACGGCGCGACGATTGGTGACCACTGCCTTATCGGTATGGGCGCAATTGTGATGAACGGTGCCGTTATCGGCCAAGAGTCGCTCGTGGCTGCTGGTGCTTTGGTGACCGCAGGTATGGAAGTGCCTCCGCGGTCGCTCGTTGCCGGTGTTCCAGCCAAGGTGCGCCGTGAACTCAGCGATGAGGAAGTGGCGACCTTGCACGTCAACTCCGAGATTTATACACGGCATCGTGAATTACACCGCACTGCTGAAATTGTGAACGACTGACTCTCAGCGTTTGCGAAGTTCTGCCACCACATAATCAATGCAGGACGTCAAGGCGCTGACATCCTCGGGCTCAATGGCAGGGAACATGCCGACACGTAATTGGTTCCGACTCAACCCTCGATACCCGGCTACATCGACCACCCCGTTGGCGCGAAGTGCCGCGATAACGTCGTTCGCCTGAACGCCGTCGAGGTCAATCGTGCCGACCACAAGCGAGCGCTCGTCAGGATTCGTAACGAATGGTTCGGCGTAGTCACTGGCGTCGGCCCACGCGTAGAGGCGCGAACTCGAATCAGCGGTACGGGCCACAGCAGCATTGAGCCCACCGAGATTGTTGAGCCATTGCACTTGATGATCAAGTAGGAACAATGTGGCCACGGCAGGCGTGTTGTAGGTCTGGTTTTTCCGTGAATTGTCGATAGCCAACGTCAGGTCGGTAAAGCCGGGAATATGTCGGCCGCTGGCCTTAATACGTTCGACGCGCTCGATTGCCTTAGGCGACATAACCGCCAGCCATAGTCCGCCATCAGAAGCGAAGCCTTTCTGCGGAGCGAAATAGTAGACATCGGTTTGGGCAATATCGATCGGCAGACCGCCTGCGCCTGAAGTCGCATCAATCACGACGAGCGCATCCTCGTCAATGCCTGCCGGACGGTACACCGGCACCATGACGCCAGTGGACGTTTCATTATGAGCCCACGCGTACACGTCGATACCGGCGCTTGCCCGAGGATGTGGATACGTATTGAATTCGGACTTGAGGATCTCTGGGTCGTCAAGAAAAGGCGCGTTCGCCACCGCTTTCGCAAACTTGGAGGTGAATTCGCCGTGTACGAGATGCTGGCTACGTTGCTCAATGAGACCGAAGACAGCAGCATCAAAAAAGGCATGGGAACCGCCCACACCCAGCACGACTTCATAGCCGTCCGGCACAGAAAACAGTTCATTGAGTCCGCTGCGAATCGAAGCAACCAGATTCTTCACTGGGTCAGCTCGATGTGAGGTTCCCATCAAGCTAGAACCAGTGTCAGCTAAGGCGTGCAGCGCTTCGGCGCGAACCTTCGAAGGGCCAGAACCGAAACGTCCGTCGCTGGGTAACAGGTGAACCGGAATCTTCATAGAGGCATTCTCTCAGCACAGGGTCGAGTCGGTGCAGACCACTAGCAATGAGCAATTCGGGCTACTCCTCGAAGCAAGCTGTCATAGAGGCCGATACGATGCAAGCATGTCAGGACAGGCACAAGAAGTGAGTCTCGCTGGGGAATTCAACCCTCAGTACGAGGCATGGGAAAAGGCCACTGCCGCAGTATTGCGCAAGTCGCGGCGGCTCGCTGAAGATGCAGCAGACTCCGAAGTGTGGGAGAAACTGGCCCAAGTGACGCTCGACGAAATCGAGGTTACGCCATTAGGTACACCGGCACAGGTGACCGATATTCCTGCCATTGGGCTCCCTGGCGAAGCTCCTTACACGCGTGGTGCCATGACAGGCGATGACACGCTTGCAGGTTGGGATATCCGCGGCTGGTTCACTGACCCAGAAACTACTGTGGAAGCCATTAAGGATGAGCTCGAAAACGGCGCGAACTCGCTGTGGCTCACCCTGGGTGACGCTGGTATTCCGCTCACGCGGCTAGCCGATTTATTGGAACCCGTTTTTCTCGATCTTGCTCCGACAGCTCTTGAGTGCGCTGAAGATCCGATCGGTGCCGCCCGCGAATTCGTTCGTATCGCAGACGAGAAAGGCGTCGAGGTTCACTACAACACCTGCTTAGGTGTAGACCCGGCCGGTAACCGCTGGCGTCGTGTTGGCGCCAGTGACCTCTCGTTAGTCGTAGAAGCAGCGAAGCTTGCCCAGGCTCGCGGTTTTAGAGGTGTGCTGGTCGATGCAACGGTCGCTCACGAACAAGGTGCTTCCGAAGTGCAAGAACTTGCTTGGTCAATGATGGTTGCCGTCACGTACCTGCGTGTACTGACTGAAGCCGGTATGAGCCTTGACGAAGCAGCCAGCCAGCTTGAATTCCGCTACGCGGCAACAGACAACCAGTTCTTGACGATTGCCAAGATCAGGGCGGCTCGTGCGCTCTGGAATCGGGTCGCAGAAATCTCGGGCGTTAGCGATCAGGCTCGGGCACAACATCAGCATGTGGTGACGTCGCGGCCCATGATGGCTCGTTACGACAGCTACACGAATATGTTGCGCACGACAGTGGCAACGCTCGCGGCGGGTGTCGGGGGAGCCGCAGCCGTTACGGTCTTGCCGTTTGACGAGCCGCTGGGCTTGCCAACGCCGTTTAGCCGTCGCATCGCACGCAATACGTCCAGTCTTTTGATCCATGAATCTCACGTCGCCAAAGTGATCGATCCGGCAGGTGGCTCGCACGCGATTGAGAAACTAACCGACGATTTGTGTATGGCAGCGTGGGCACTGTTCGGTGAACTCGATGGCCTCGATGAGCTTGAGGGAGTCGAAGACCTTGATGCAGCAATCGAGCGACTCGATGAACTCGTTGCAGCCACGCGAGACTCGCGCACCGAGCAGATCGCTAACCGCAGCATGCCCATCACGGGTGTGAGCGAGTTCCCAAATCTTGGTGAGGAACTACCTGAGCGCCGACCATATCCGCAGACTCCTTCGGTTTATCGATATGCGGCAGATTATGAAGCGATGCGAGACGAGCCAGCCGCTGCGCCGGTATTTCTAGCCACACTCGGACCCATCGCGGCTTACACAGCCCGGGCAACGTTTGTCACCAACCTGTTTGCTGCCGGTGGGATTTCGGTCGGCGTCGCTGGTCCGACTGAAAACGCGCAAGATGTCGTGGAGCGTTGGAATGAAGCTGGTCAGCCTCCTGTCGTCTGTTTGGCTGGCGCTGATGCTGCCTATGGCGAATGGGGTGCTGATGTGGTGACGGCCCTGCGAACTGCGGGCGCGGGCCACATCATCGTGGCAGGGAAGAATGACTTGGCTGTCGACGACACGGCAGTAGTCGGACTTGATGCTTTGGCTTTCTTGGCACGGACTCGAGAGGTGTTGTCCCGATGAGTATTCCTCAGAACTTTGGTACCGAACCTTGGCAGTCGCCTGAAGGCATCCCCATCAAGCGCCTCTACACATCCGATGACCTCGAAGGTCTCGATGCGCTCGACACTTATCCTGGCTTGGCTCCGTATCTGCGTGGCCCGTACCCGGCGATGTACACGACTCAACCGTGGACGATTCGTCAATATGCGGGATTCTCGACGGCTAAAGAATCCAATGCTTTCTACCGGCGGAACTTGGCTGCCGGGCAGAAGGGCCTCTCGGTAGCGTTCGATCTTGCGACTCACCGCGGCTATGACTCTGATAACCCGCGAGTCGTCGGCGATGTGGGCATGGCTGGTGTGGCGATTGATTCGATCTATGACACGCGTCAACTGTTCGAGGGTATCCCGCTTGATCAGATGAGTGTGTCGATGACCATGAACGGCGCAGTGCTTCCGGTCTTGGCTCTCTACATTGTTGCTGCAGAAGAACAAGGCGTCAGCCCAGACAAACTTGCCGGCACCATCCAGAACGATATTCTCAAAGAGTTCATGGTGCGGAACACGTACATTTATCCGCCTGCGCCGAGTATGCGCATCATTTCGGACATCTTCGCCTATACGGCACAGAAGATGCCGCGGTTCAACTCGATCTCGATCTCTGGCTACCACATCCAAGAGGCTGGCGCGACGAATGATCTTGAACTGGCGTACACACTTGCAGATGGTGTGGAATACATCCGCGCAGGCCTCGATGTCGGCTTGGATATCGACGCCTTTGCGCCGCGTCTGAGCTTTTTCTGGGCGATTGGGATGAACTTCTATATGGAGATTGCCAAGATGCGTGCCGCGCGTGCGCTGTGGGCGCGTCTTGTGAGCGAGTTCAACCCGAAGAATCCAAAGTCACTCAGTTTGCGCACACACAGCCAGACCTCCGGTTGGAGTCTGACGGCGCAAGATGTGTTCAACAATGTGCAGCGCACCGCTATCGAAGCGATGGCCGCAACCCAAGGCCACACGCAGAGTCTGCATACGAACGCGCTTGATGAAGCCATTGCTTTGCCTACTGACTTCAGCGCCCGAATCGCGCGGAACACCCAGCTGTTGTTGCAGCAAGAATCGGGAACGACTCACTCGATCGACCCTTGGGGTGGCTCCTACTATGTCGAAAAGCTCACACGCGATATTGCGAACCGAGCTTGGGCACACATTCAGGAAGTCGAATCAGCTGGCGGTATGGCAAAAGCCATCGATGAGGGTATTCCGAAAATGCGTGTCGAGGAAGCCGCAGCACGCACACAGGCTCGCATCGACTCGGGTCAACAAGTAGTCGTCGGCGTCAACACGTATCAGGTGCCCGATGAAGAGCCGATCGATGTGCTCAAGGTCGATAACAAGGCCGTTCTCGGTTCGCAGGTTGAGAAACTTAAACGCTTGCGCGAAGAGCGCAATGATGACGACGTCCGCCGTGCGCTCGAAGCACTGACCAACAGTGCCGAACGGGGTGCCTCACGCGATGGTTCGCTCGACGGAAACCTGCTTGCTTTGGCGGTCGACGCTGCGCGAGCCAAAGCCACGGTCGGTGAAATAAGTGATGCACTTGAGAAGATCTACGGACGCCATCAGGCAGTTATTCGTACTATCTCAGGTGTGTACCGTTCAGAAGCTGGTGCCTCCGGCGCCGTTAATCGCGTGATCGAAGCGACCGATCAATTCGAGGTCGATGAAGGTCGCCGCCCGCGGATCCTCGTCGCCAAGATGGGCCAAGATGGTCACGATCGTGGTCAGAAGGTCATTGTCTCAGCGTTTGCTGATATGGGCTTTGACGTCGATGTGGGCCCACTGTTCTCGACGCCAGAAGAAGTGGCTCAGCAGGCGGTTGATGCTGATGTTCACATCGTTGGTGTGTCTTCACTGGCTGCTGGTCACCTGACCTTGTTGCCCGCGCTCAAGACGGCTCTGGCTGAACTTGGCCGTCCAGACATCATGGTCGTCATCGGTGGCGTAATTCCGCCAGACGATGTTGAGCCGCTCAAAGAGATGGGTGCTGCCGCGGTGTTCTTGCCCGGCACGGTGATCGCTGACTCTGCTCTCGACTTGCTCGAACGCTTGCGCAGTGGTGACTGACACGAAGCTCGCTTGTATCGATCAAGCCTCGTTTTTGGGGCTTCGTGCCCTTGGGCATCAGCCCTTCTTCCAGGGCACTTGGGTGTACGAGCGGGCCATCGATATGGCTGCTTTGACTCGATTCAATGAGAATCTTGCCCACACTTTATTGGGTCGGTTGGTTGACTCATCGCCGTTACCGTTTGGGCGGCATCAATGGGCTCGTATCGGTCATGTTCCGGCGATCGTTCAAGAATCTATTCCGAGAGATCGTTCGGAGTTAGGTACGTGGATCGACGAGATGGCCAACCGGCCCATTGATCCGGAAATGGGGCCGGGTTGGTTGTTGGGGGTGCTGCCCCTAACGGACGGAGGCACAGCCGTCACGATGCCCATCCCGCACACCCTGGGTGATGGTCTATGTGTCTTGCAGGCGATAGCTGATGCGGCGGAAGGTCGGAGTCGTGGTCCTGTGTATCCGAGCCGACAATCTGGTAACCGAATCAGGCGATTCTTTAGAGACCTCGGCGCGAGTGTCCGAGCAATACCTTTGCTAGCGAAAGCGGTATTTGGTCTGGTGAAGGCAGCTCGAGCCATGGGTTCATCCAATTCGGCCGGGCCACATATGTTGCCACAGTCCCCGCATCCTGAATCGCAACACCGAGTGGTGGGCGTACTGGTGGATCAAGCTGAGTGGGATTCGCGGGCCACAGCGATAGGCGGGTCTAGCAACACCTTGGTGCAAGCGTTTGCGGCGAGTGTCGGGCAACGCTTGGGTCGGATCGGTTCTGATGGTTTGGTGCGGTTGGCCATTCCGGTTAGTGTCCGTGAAGAGGGCGACACGCGGGCGAATGCTTTGGATTCAATCACGGTCACCTGTGAACCGGCGGCGCTTGCCACAGACTTACGTTCGCTGCGCGCCGCGACCAAAGCCGCGCTTGAGCAGTTGGCGACCTCCTCACATGCCATGCTTGCTGCGCTGCCCCTAACGCCTTTTCTGCCCAAGGCACTAGTGCGTAAATCTGAGGCGATGGCGATGGGTGCGCACGATGTTCCGGTTGGCTGCTCAAATTATGGCCCGATGGACCCTGCAGTGGGCCGAATCGATGGGCAGGACGCTAACTACTTCACTGCGCGCTTGGTTGAGCCGGGCATGGTTCCAGCCGACTTTGAGCGGATTGGAGGCAGTGCTTACGTTTTGAGTGGCCGGATCCTCGGCCGAGTGTTTCTCACGACGAACGCCTACCAGCAAGGCGCGGCCCTTTCGCAGGCTCAGTTAGCGAGATTTGTTGACGAGGCACTGGCTCAGTTTGGTCTGACCGATGTCGAACGCGTGATCTGATGGCAGTCGACCGCGGATTCGATCCGACTAGACTCACGAATGTGACTGGCGACGATAACTACATTGAAGAGCTTGCAGCGGCGGTGAGGTCCGGGCAACGCGCTTCGATTTCCCGAGCTATCACTCTGGTGGAGTCACGTCGGGACGATCATCGGGCTCAAGCACGTGAATTGCTCAACGAACTCGTTTCGCACCCTGAGTCGAAGGTAGGTAATGCCACACGGGTCGGTATCTCTGGTGTGCCAGGTGTAGGGAAGTCGACGTTTATTGAGGCGCTCGGCACCTATCTGACATCAGTAGGCCACAAGGTTGCCGTGTTGGCTGTCGATCCTTCGAGTGTGCGTACGGGCGGATCTGTATTGGGTGACAAAACTCGTATGGTCCGCTTGTCTGTCGATCCGAATGCTTATATTCGACCATCGCCAAGCGCAGGCACTTTGGGCGGTGTTGCCAAGGCGACAAGTCAAGCCATGACAATCCTTGAGGCCGCCGGATTTGACGTGGTTTTGGTCGAAACAGTTGGTGTCGGTCAATCAGAAATCACCGTGGCCGGCATGGTCGATTCATTTCTATTCCTGACCATAGCCCGCACCGGCGACCAACTGCAGGGGATCAAAAAGGGCATTCTCGAAATTGCCGATGTGCTTGCAGTCAACAAAGCTGATGGGGAACGCGAGGGGGAGGCCCGGGTCACGGCTCGTGAACTTTCTGGAGCTTTGCGCCTCGTTTATGCCGGGACTCAAAACTGGGTTCCTCCGGTACTCACGTGTTCGGCGCTTGAAGGTACCGGAATTGATGAGGTTTGGAACCGTCTCGTACGCCACCGTGAATTTATGGGGCCGCGTGGCTTACGTGAGAAACGTGCTAATCAGCAGATCGAGTTCATGCTGTCTCTTGTGCGCGATGAACTCGAACAACGCTTACAGCGAAATCCGCACGTTTCGCAGGCGCGAGAAGAAGCTAAACGTGCGCTTCTGGCCGGTGAAATCACTGTGGGTGCCGGAGCTGACGCGATCATTGCGGCTTTCGACAACGCGCCACCGCAATGACCTGACTCCTTGAGACGAATGGCTTTGGCTCGACATAGAGAAGGTATGAAGACTTTCCCGAGGTTTGCCTTGAACGCTGCTGTCGTGTGTGCCGTAGCTTTGCTCATCTCCGGGTGTGGTGCAAGCCTGAAAGCTTTGGGGTCGGGCGAGGCAGCTACGCACGAACAAGGTCAGCCGGCCCCACGTGAGTATCAAGCGCTCTGGGTCTCGGTGTTGGATAACGGAGTTGATGGGCCACAACTGTGTTACGCGATGAAAACATCGCTTCCACCACAGTGCGGTGGTCCGGCCGTCAACGGGTGGGATTGGTCGAAGGTCGAGCATGAGGAGGCAAATGGCGTCCGCTGGGGCGACTACAACCTCGTGGGCATGTGGGAGAACAACGAGTTCACTCTGACCCGAGAGCCAACCTCAGCCAGTGACCCAGAGGCTTACGAGGCGCCGGACTTCACGACGCCATGCCGCAGCGTCGAGGCAATCGGTCATGCCACGGACGAGGATCTTGAGGTAGCCGCGACCCTCGCCGACGAACTCCCAGGGGTGGCCGATGTGTGGCTGGATCAGAACGTGACTCCCGAACAGGTCACCGAGTTGAACGCCAACGACCCCAACCGGATTATCCTCAACGTTTCGACCACGGGTGATCTTGGCGAAGCTGAGGCCGCAATTCGTTCGCTTTGGCCGGGGCATTTGTGTGTGTCGAAGGCCAGTCGCTCGACTCGTGAGCTTGAACAGATTCGCCACGATGTGCATGAGATGGTCGGAGACGCTGGTCTTTTGCTGACATCATCAGATCTGGGATTCGGCAGGGTGAACATCAGCCTGTGGTTCGATGTCGACGGCGCAATTCAGAAGCGCGTTGATGAGAAGTATGGCGAGGGTATTGTTTTGGTCAGCTCTCACCTAACGCCGGTCAACACTGAGTCTTCTTCACGTGACTGACAAGCTACTTAAGCCTCGTGGATGCAGCAGCTGAAGCGACCAGCTCCCCGTTTGACTCAGTACTTTTTCGATAGGGACAAGACCTAGCGGTGTCTCGTCGAGAATGTAGGTGCGTTCGAGTCATTGTGCGGGCATGAGGACCAGCCAATTGGCTAGCCGTTAGAATTGCCACGATCATTCAAGACTCCGTCCGATGCACATGTACTGCGCGCGAGATAGAGGATAGTTCGATCCTCGGGCTACATATTGAGAAACGACAGGTATGGATTCAATGCGAGAACTCGCAGGAAAAATAAAACGTCGAGCAGCCTTGGCAGTGTATGGATTGCCGAAGCCACCCGCAGATTTACCGATGAATCCCAACTCGGACAAACAACGCGACCAATTGCGCCACATGTTGCGAGCATGGGATCGAATCCGTGGCATTCGTGACACGATCGAACCCGCCGTTGATGCGCGTGGCGAATTGACGCTGATGTCGAAGAAGGACACTGTCGCAGTGATGCGCCAAGCCTTCTTGTGGTCGGCATCGGACAATTACTTCCGGGACATCATGGACGGCGTAAGCCCTGATCAGGCGTTCATCAATATGATTCACACGCTGCTTCCTGACAAGGGTCGCCGACCTACCGATGTGCGTCGGGCGCGAGCTATTTCGGCCGCCTATCGAGATTCTGAAACCGGAAAGGTTCCTGGCACGATCGCGAGAGCCATGATCGCGGCCGATGATGGTTTGCCGGACTACGCTTGGGACCTTTTGAGCAGCCTAGATCGAGAGCGAGTCATCGAATTAGCCCCGGCTGAATATTTCGAAGTCGGACTGACAGTTGCACCAGACCAGGTCGTCCCTGAGCTGCGAAAGTACTTCGACGAAGGTAAGGGCAGCGAGATCTCCGCGTGGCATTGGTTGAGGATCGCCAAGATTGCCTTCGCGACCGTGCACGAAGATATTTCACGCCAGGCTCTCGATTGTGCGGAGGTGGTTGCGCGGGAACACTCGGACGAAGAATTGACAGCAGAAATTGAGTGGTTAAGCCGTTGGTATGGAGCTCGCGATGCCGCCATGAATTCCACGACTGAACCACCTGCTGGCACAATTCCGTTCGCTGTGCTTGATTACAAGCAGCCAGACAAAGCATTCTCGTCGAAGAACTTGGGCGATATGGTGCAGACGATGGCCTCTTTGGGACACTTCGTCCGCCAAGATAACTTCTCGTTCACCGGTGACGAAGAGCTGGTGGCGTTAGTCGACCGGTTACGTTCGCAGCGCAATTCTTCGCGGGTGGTGTCCGGTGAATCGGCCACGTTCTCGCTTTATCGTATGGATCGCGATGCTTCGAACTACTTTGACGTGCCACCAGGGACCTGGTCAATTGGCTTCGGCTGGTACATGCATCAGATGTTTGGAGTTAAGTACGACGTTCCTTTCAATCCGAACTTGCGGCCAATTTTCGTTTCATTCCATGTCAATGCCCCAAGCATGCTGACCGAGGAAACACTTGCTTATCTCAAGCAGTACGAACCGATCGGTTGCCGAGACTGGAACACCTCGCATCTGCTCAACGCGGCAGGTGTCGACGCCTTTTTCTCGGGTTGTTTAACAACCACAATCGATAACAATTTTGAGCCATTTACCGGCACGCGTCCGGATCGCACACTGTACATTGATGTTGATCCGCCACATGACGAAGAGTTCCGAACTCAAGTTTTTCCTGAGGTATGTGAACGTTCGGTTACGGAAAATGCTGACGATGCACTCAGATGGCTAGAAGATTACCGCTCTGGTTATTCGCACATCGTTACTTCGCGTCTGCATTGCAACCTTCCTGCACGGTCTTTGGGAGCTCAGGTCGATTTCCAGCCGAAGAACCCGGCAGACGTTCGTTTTGATGGTTTGGCTGGGATTAACGAGACACAATTCAATGCCATCCGCGATGGCATCTTGTCCAAACTTGAAGTGATTTTGGGCCACATCGCGCGCGGCGAATCTGAAGCTGATGTGTATGCAGCGTGGCGTGAGTTGTGCGCTGGCGATGTTGCCTTTGCGAAGCAAACTCTGGCTTCTGATCCACCTATTCCCGCGACCAGTTTTGACATCGCCGAAGCCTGTCGTCAGATTCATAAAGAGTCGGTCACGAACGAGCGCACGGTGGTAGTTCCTGGTGAAGAAGTGGCGATCGAGTTCTCATTGGATGCCAACTTCAAGCAGCAGTTAGAAGTGACGTTGGAGTCAATCGTTCGCACTACGACGAGGCCAATTCGTGCTTATGTCCTGACTCGTGGACTTGACGATGCCGATCGGACACGCGTGGTGGGCTTGTTCCCGCAGGTGTCATTCGTTTGGCTACCGACGGACCATGTTGACTACGGGACGATCGTTGGCATGATCGAGCACATCACGGTGGCAACGATGGACCGTTTGCTATTGCCGGAGTTATTGCCTGAGGTAAACCGAATCGTTCACTTTGATCTCGATGCGATCGCTCGCGGTGATGTGGGCGAGTTGTTCGATGTGGATCTTGGTGGCGCGCCGATTGCGGCACGCACATCCCCACAGCCGACCTTTGAGAGCGGATTCGCGTATATGATTCGCATGTCGAAACGGTTACGAAAAGACGAACCAGCTGCTCGCGAACTCATTCGCCGTTCGCATTCACGTCACAGCTATGATTTCCGAGGTTTTAATGCCGGAATCATGATCTTGGATTTAGCGCAGATGCGTAGCGACGACTTCTGTCGTGAGTTCTTGCCTTGGGTTGAACGTTTTGGTCTCAACGACCAAGAGGTGCTCAATGTGTATGCCGGTGCCAATAGGGCCGAACTCGATGCCGATTGGAACCGGTTGCCACGCGTGGAAGACATCGATAATGCCAAGGTTGTGCATTGGGCAGGCTTCCATAAACCGTGGAAATTGGGCTTTGTTGCCGGTAAACACGAATGGGAATCATTGGCCGAGGATGTGGCTAATCGCGTTTAGGCCAGTGCTTAGAGAAATCACCGGCGCTAATAATTAGTGCCGGTGGGAACAAGTGCTTAGATTCTACTGGGCAGAAGCCCATTCTGAGTTCCAACCAGGAACCTCGTCGGCACGTCGCGATGTCGGTCCGGTGTAGATCGACGAGGGTCGAATCAAGCGTCCAGTTCGCTTCTGTTCCAAAATATGAGCACTCCAACCTGCCGTGCGAGCGGAAGTGAACATGGCTGTGAACATATGCGGCGGGATTTGGGCGAAATCGAGTACGATCGCGGCCCAGAACTCAACGTTCGTTTCCAAAACGCGATCTGGTCGACGTTCACGCAATTCGGCCAAGGCCGCTTGTTCGAGGGCTTCGGCGACCTCCGCCCGTGGCGCGTTGAGTTCTTTTGCCGTGCGACGTAACGTGCGAGCGCGGGGGTCTTCAGCGCGATAGACACGGTGGCCAAAGCCCATGAGTCGCTCACCAGAGTCCAAGAGTTGTTTGACGTAAGCATGAGCGTCGCCGATGCGTTCCACATCTTCAATCATCGTGAGCACTCGGGCGGGCGCGCCGCCGTGGAGGGGGCCAGACATGGCGCCAACGGCACCGGAGAGCGCGGCAGCCGCGTCGGCTCCGGTTGATGCGATTACGCGTGCCGTGAAGGTTGAAGCATTCATGCCGTGTTCGGCGGCAGACACCCAGTAGGCGTCGATTGCTTTGGCGTGCTCGGGGTTTACTTCACCACGCCAGCGCGTAAGGAACCGTTCAGTGATTGTGTTGCACTTGTCAATTTCTGATTGGGGGACCATCGGTTGGCCAACCCCGCGAGCTGCTTGCGCAACATAAGAGAGCACCATGACGGCTGTGCGAGCCAGATCAGCACGTGCCTGTTCATCGCTGATGTCATATAACTGACCCATGCCCCAAGCGGGAGCTGTCAGGGCAATGGCGCTTTGCACGTCGGCGCGAATGTCGCCTGAGTGCACCGGAATCGGGAATGGTTCAGCCGGTGGCAGTCCAGGTTCGTATTCCCCGTCAACGAGGAGACCCCAGATTTTCTCGAATGGAACGCGGCCCACAAGATCATCGATGTCGACACCGCGGTAACGCAGCGCTGACCCTTCTTTGTCTGGCTCGGCGATCTCGCTTTCAAATGCGATGACGCCTTCAAGTCCGTGATGCACTTCAGTCATATTCGTATTCTGCCCTGTAGCGGTATCGTGACAACATGCCTAGGCCGGAATTGTCCAAAATGCGATCTGAATATGCGAGTACCGGTTTGGACGAAACAGAATCGGGAAGTGATCCGTTCGGCTTATTCGATCGCTGGCTTGTGGATGCCGTTTCGGCTGGTCTTACCGAACCGAATGCGATGGCTTTAGCCACGGCAGATGGGCAGGGCGTGCCCTCGGTTCGAACGGTCTTACTTAAGGGCTTGAACAAGCAAGGGGCGGTCTTCTTCACTAACTACGAATCGCGTAAAGGCCGCGAATTGACGCAGAACCCGCGAGCGGCAGCGGTGATGTTGTGGCATGACCTAGGCCGCCAGGTTCGATTTGAGGGGTCGGTATCTCGCTTGCCTGAGGCTGAATCCGATGCCTATTTCTTATCGCGCCCCGAAGGTAGTCGAGTGAGTGCAATCGCTTCGCCGCAGTCTGTCGTGGTCGCTGATCGTAGTGAACTGGAACACCGTTGGAATGATGCGCTACCTAATGCTGGCTCCAGACCAAACTATTGGGGTGGATTCCAGATTACGATTGATTCTTGGGAGTTTTGGCAGGGACGGATGGATCGGCTCCATGACCGAATTCGGTTTATTCGAGCGGAAGATTCTTGGCAACGTGAGCGCTTGGCGCCGTAGATTTGGTGCTCGATCGTACGAAATGGATCGTCAGGTGTCACAATTTTTGGCAGTTTGATCGTCCGATTGGTTCACGTCAGTGACTTAAGGTGCGACCAACTAGGCGAAGCATGGCATGATTGCCCTGTGAGTGAGTTGATCGACACCACCGAGATGTATCTACGGACAATCTTCGAGTTGGAAGAAGAAGGCATTGTGCCGCTTCGAGCCCGAATTGCCGAAAGACTTCACCAGAGTGGGCCTACCGTTAGCCAGACTGTTGCGCGCATGGAACGCGATGGATTAGTGACAGTTGAAGGTGATCGCCAACTGGTCTTGTCTGATAAGGGTCGTGCCCTTGCTACTCGAGTCATGCGTAAGCATCGTCTCGCTGAACGACTCTTGACCGACATCATTGGGCTCGATATCGAGTTTGTGCACGAAGAAGCATGTCGCTGGGAGCACGTGATGTCTGAGCAGGTTGAGCGTCGACTGGTCGAGTTGTTGAAGCACCCGACGGAATCTCCTTACGGTAACCCGATCCCAGGCCTCGCAGAACTTGGTGAACGTGAAATCGACACCGATTTTCTTGAGGGCGTAGTTTCTCTGCCAAAAGCACTTCCTGAAGATGCAGATTCAGTTCGCCTTGTGATCCGAAGGATTGCCGAAGAACTGCAAAAAGACACGGATATCATGTCGATTCTGCGTCGCGTGGGTGCTTTGCCTGGCAATGATGTTTTGGTCTCACGGGGCCATGACGGTGTGATTATCGCGCGTTTGGGTGAGACGGCCGAACTTGACAACGAGTCCGCAGCACACTTGTTTGTATCGGTGTGATTGATGTTCCTACGCCGGCTGCAGACGTGGTTTAACCGTACCGGGAGCGAATCTCTCGGGTGGTTCCTCGTGGCTGCCGGAATTTTGATGATGATCATGCCTGGCCCGGGTATGTTGACTCTCGTGGCTGGCGTGGCTTTGCTGGCCCGACACTACGAATGGGCGGAACTCATTCTTGACCCTTTGCATCGAAAGGCAGTCGAAGGTGCCCGATTTGGGGTGGCTACGATTCCACGGATCTTGGTGAGTGTTGTTGGAATTGCTGGCGTTGCTGCCGTAGGAATTATCTGGTGGATGTCGCCGCCAATTCCTGAATTTTCGATATTTGGCGTCGGTTTTGGTCCTGAACTCCCCGCAGCGGGCTGGGTTGGCGGGACAGGAATCCTGTTTTCAGCCTGTCTCGGTGTCGTTGCCTTGGTTTACAGCATCATTAAGTACCGGAACGTTGAAGAACAGATTCCAGAGGCTGAATCGAATATGGTCGACGCAAACTAATTAGCGCCAGAGTATCGCGACGATCGATGGTGCTAGGAACAGTGCCAGCCATAAAGGCGACCATAGTTTCTTTGCCAAGATGAGTCTGGCGACCAGATAAGAGGCGAGCGATAGTCCGCCGGAAAACGCGAACATTGCGTTAGCCTTGCCGGTGAGGTTCTCAGCACGATAGCCGAAACCCAGCCAAATGAGTGTTGCCACGATGTTTACCGTGATGCTGAGAAAACCGATAGCCAATACCCGGCGTCGAACTGTGTCAAGTGCATGGAGATCTCCCGAAATTTCCGGGGGACGCTCGTCATTCATTCGTCTTTCCTCGTGTTCTTAAGTGACATCAATAGGATGAATCGATTTTGAGGGTCGGCAGTGTCTGGTTTCAGGACATCGTTCAGTTGTGTCTCACGATATCGTCGGCCTTCGGATTCCGGTCGGTGGCCGTCCACGAACCTAGCTTCACCCACCTTTTTGGGTTCACGCGTACCTAATAGCTGTTCTTGACTCACAATTCCGACGGTCTCGTGGGAATTGCGGGGCTGGAGGGAGGGGCTGCTGACGGCCGAAGCGGTCCGAAGGCGTCCGAAAGAGTCGCGCAAAACTTTGCAAAATAAAAGAGAAATGGCGAGACACAGAGGAACTATGTCTCGCCACATCA
>JBEBSZ010000022.1:0-34740 GCA_040394025.1 Aeromicrobium sp. | reverse complement strand
GCAAAATAAAAGAGAAATGGCGAGACACAGAGGAACTATGTCTCGCCACATCACAGCGTGCCCCCGGCAGGAGTCGAACCTGCGACCTTTCGCTTAGGAGGCGACTGCTCTATCCACTGAGCTACGGGGGCGCCGTGGCTATTTTTGCATGTCACAGACTTCGTCCTCCGCAGAGGAGATGTATTTGGTGATCGATGCAGACAAAGGTCCTCTCATGGGTTATCTTTCCGTGGGGGCGTATTTGCGTTCGCTCCTAACGTAATGATGGGTTTCAGCAGGCGCGTATGCGCTTCACGTAAGAAAGCAGTTCATTGGAAAACCGATCGCGCATATGGGCGTTGCCGCTTGTGATGCTCGTGGTTTTTGTGCTGCTCGTTGGTTATTTTTCGGCCTCAGCCATGGGTAAACCTGAAGCCGCTTCCGTGGTGCCACCAACCCCGCAATGCGATGCGACGATCCCCACCTTTGTCGGTACAAGGACTTTGAGTCTGGAACAGACAGATGGCTCGACTCGTGTAGTCAGGGTGCGTATTCCTGCGAAATTGGATTCGCACGAGCCGGCGCGGTTAGTTGTGGCCTTCCACGGTTTAGGCGGCAGCGCGAAATCCGTACTCGAGTTAATGAAACTAGACGAGTTGACCCAGACATCACCGGCGGTGCTTGTCGCACCCCAAGGCCGCAATTCCGAGTTCGGCAAGGCCGGGTGGGCGCTATCGGAGACAGGCTTTGACCAGGATGCCGACTTCATCGACCAAGTTCTCGCCAAAGTTGATGAACTTGTTTGTGTTGATCGGAATCGAGTTTTTGCCATGGGCTATTCGAACGGTTCCGTGTTCGCGCAGAAGTACGCTTGCCGTGAAGAGTCCGCCATCGTGGCTGTTGCAGGAGTAGCTGGCAGTGTTGTGGCAGAACGGTGCCCAGGCGGCCCGGTGCCGATGATCTACTTTCACGGAGCGGCCGACCCGGTCGTGCCATTTGATGGTGGCGATACCCAGATTGGACCTTTATCCGGTGTCCAAGAGTCTTTACGAGCGTGGGCTAGCCTCAACGGTTGCGAAGCGGATCAAACGGTTTCCCACTTCGGTTCTCAGGTTTTTCGATGGACATGGGACAACTGTCCGAGCGGTGCTGCCTTGCGTGCCTATGTCACGACCGGTGGCGGTCACCACTGGCCAGGTGGCTATTACGAAAAGGTCAAAACAGTCCACGGCATTATGGACTCACGATTGAACGCGACACGGTTGAGCTGGCGCTTCTTTGAGCGGGCGGCCCAAGCCAACGAGCGCAATGCTGCTGAGAGTTAGCCTGCGATTTTTGCGCTAAGGGGCACACTAAAACCATGGAGTTTGAGGAATCTCGAGAAGAGGCTGCTCGGGCCCGACGCAAACGTCTGGCACGAGCTGAGCAACTTCTAGGCGGACTCGTGCCTGCATCTGGGGAAGATGCGGAAGCACTCGATTGGGGAGAAAACAGAGAAGGTAAGTCTCGAGACGACGATTTGCGCCGAGACTTACCTCCCCATCACGGTAAGGACTGATGTCAGTTGTTGCGTTGAGCCAAGGAATCACGGATCTCACGCAGAAGCGCGATTTCTTCGGCGGGCTCCTCAGCGGCTGCTTCCTCTTTCTTCGCCATACGTTCATTGATCTTCGTCATAGGCGCGATAATCATGAAGTAAACGACCGCAGCGATGATGGTGAAGGTAATGAGTCCGTTAATGACTGCGGCGAAATCGATATAGGTTGAGGGGTTGTCTTTCAGAACACGGAACCCTAGACCCGAAACAGCATCTGGGCCAGCGAAGGCATTAACGATGGGCTCGATGAGTGCTTGAGTAACGGTGGTAACCAAAGCGGTAAAAGCAGTACCAATGACGACCGCAGTAGCTAGGTCGATGATATTTCCGCGGAAGATGAAGTCTTTGAATCCGTTAAGCATTGTTGCCTCCAAGTACGTTTCATTGAACGGTTTAAGACTAAGGGAAACTCGTAGGAAGCACGATGAGAGCCGATTGGAGTTGGCTTGCCATGACGTCGTGAGCCAGTGCAGCAGGAAGGGCCACACCGACAGAAGCCGTTGTGTCATCGCTTGGGATTTCCAGCAGTGTAATGGGTGCAGCGGTGGCCAACGTGGTGTTTTGTTTTCCGTCATGTGTATCCAGCGCGACGAGATCGACCCGGTCGCCGACGCGAAGCAGTCGAGCACTGTTCACTGGAACATCAATCAACGCCAGTTGCTCGCCAGAGTCGAGTCGGTGGGGGTTGATGGCTCGGTGGTCTGTGAACGGTTCACCTTTTCTCATCGGTCCAGCAACAACGCGGTCGCGCAGGTCCTTGCGAGAAAGCATGCCGAGCGGTACCGAACTTCGAGGAAGTGATGTCATCTCGATGTCGCTATCCTCAATCGAGCTTCCACTTGGTAGATCTCGTGCGGCGACGGCGATGAGGTCAGACGCAGGCTTATGGGTGATTGCTGCTATCGCCGACCAGACCGCGATGCCAGCCAAGACAGGCACGATGATGCGACGATGTGTGAGCAGGATGCGATTGAGAGTTTCCATCTGGCCACGGTAGAACTGAATACCTAGCTAGATTCACTCATCCACAGGCTTTGTCAACCCCAATGACGTCGCTCGGTGGGAGCGAACAGTGGATTTAGAGATGGGCAGCGGGCACGATCTCTGCGATCGGATCGCCTTCTTGCACGATGTTGCCTGGTTTAACGAACAAGCGATTCAGCCGACCAGATTCGGGCGCGAGAACGGGAATTTCCATCTTCATTGATTCCATGATCGCAATGACGTCACCAGCCGATATTTCGTCTCCGTCCTGCACGAGGATCTGCCAAACATTGCCGACAATTTCGGCCCGCGCAAGACTCATCGCTGGCTCCAGAGTTTCAACGCTGAGATGAGTACGTGACGGGTTTCTTCGGGATGGATGACGGATTCGATGATTCCGGACTCGGCGGCCAGATAGGGGCGAGCCACGTTCTCGCGATAATCGGCGGCTAGGGTGTCGCGTAGTTCTTCTGGGTTTTCAGCCGCGGCGAGTTCGCGTCGGTTGAGCAGCCCGACTGCTCCTCCCGGACCCATTACGGCAATTTCCGCATTCGACCACGCCCATGCGGCATCTGCGCCTAATGAGGTCGAACCCATGGCGATGTATGCGCCGCCATATGCCTTACGCAAGATGACGGTTAATCGCGGGGATTTGGCTTTAGAGTACGCCTTGAGCACTTTGGCTCCGTGTGTAATGACTCCGCGACTTTCTTCGAGGGTGCCGGGCAGGAAGCCAGGGACGTCAACGAGCGTGATGATTGGGATGCCAAAACGCCCACAGAATTCGACGAAGCGTGCGATCTTGACGGAGGTTTTGGCGTCCAGAATGCCGCCGCGAACCAGTGGTTGGTTTGCGACTACGCCGACGGGGATTCCGTCGAGATGTCCGAACAAGGTAATGGCACTGCCTGCGTGGCTTGCCATAAGTTCAAGTCGAGGTCCGTCATCGAGGATTCCGTCGATGACCTCACGCACATCGAAAATGATGCTTGCTTTTTCCGGCACGACCTCGGCGAGCTTCCGTGCCGCTGTTTCATCTGGTGACGACGGCAGAGTGATTTTGTGATCGCCTTCCGTATGTGAAGGCAAGAATGCAAGCAGTTGGCGAGCGGTGCTGAGCGCTTGCAGCTCATTTTCGACTTCGATATGCGCGACACCGCTTATGGCCGTGTGCATTTCGGAACCGCCGATTTCTTCGGCCGTGACATCTTCGCCGGTGGCTTCCCGGACTACGGCAGGTCCGGTGAGGAACATGTGTCCTTGTTCCCTGACCATGATGGTCCAGTCGGTGAGTGCGGGGGAGTAGGCGGCTGCTCCGGCGCAAGGGCCGAGGATGACTGAGATCTGTGGGATGTAGTCCTGAGACTCGACATTGTGCGCGAAGATCTGGCCACAGCCGTGGAGGGCCAAAATTCCATCGGGTACCCGGGCACCGCCTGAATCGTTGAGATGGACGATAGGCATTCGATGGTCAATGGCGAGCCGCTGAATTTTGACGATCGCATCCGCCATGACGGTGCCGATAGCGCCCGAAGCAACGCTGGCATCGTGCGATACGACGGCAATTTTGCGTCCGTCCACAAGGCCCCAACCGGTGATAACTCCCGCGCCGGCCGATGCGGTACCGCGAAGCGGAGTCGATTCGACGAAAGTGCCCGGATCGCAGAGAAGTTCTGCTCGTTCACGGGCATTGTGCTCCCGTTTGCCCCGGGGTTCGACTCGGGTGAAACGATGCCGTCGACGTTCCGAGAGGGTCGCAGTGTGGGCGGTATTCACGGGGGGATTCTCGGTTCGGTGCACATCATCTCCTGAACATGAGGTTTCCCTCATAATATATCAAAACATGAAGGTTCCCTCACGTTGGGTCAGGTGTGAATGTTCAAGATTTTTACATTTCTCGGCAATTGCAAACAAAAAAGGGCCAACATTTTTGTTGGCCCTTGTCGATTATGGCGTGTCACGAAGAAGTGGAGCTGGAATTCGAAGAACTCGAAGAACTCGCCGTATTTGTGCTCGACGAAGTATTGCTCGAACTTGACTTGCTTGCACGCGCATCATTCCGATAGAAACCAGAACCCTTGAACACGACCCCGGCAGCACCAAAAACTTTTCGCAAAGCCCCCTTGCAGGATGGGCACTCAGTCAAAGCAGGCTCAGAAAAGGACTGCTTTATTTCGAGCTCCGAACCGCAGTCCTGACAGCGGTATTGGTAAGTAGGCACGATACTGAGGGTACAGTTAATCCCCTAGATGCACCCAATCGAGGATGGACCCTAGTGACCGAATGGCTATTGCTGGCCGTTTCCTTAGCGATGATGCTCGCCTGTGGTGTCTTTGTCGCAGCCGAGTTTTCCTTTGTCACGGTTGATCGTGCGACGATAGAGCGTCAGGCTGAAGCGGGAGACCGAGGAGCTCAAGGCACGCTCAAAGCACTCCGCACACTGTCAACCCAACTCAGCGGTGCCCAACTGGGCATTACCATCACGAACCTAGCTATCGGTTTCCTTGCCGAGCCAGCTATTGGACGACTTCTCGAAGAACCGCTCACCTCACTGGGTTTGGAAGGCAATTCACTGAGAGTCGCGAGTTATGCGATCGGATTAACCATCAGCACGATCGCCACGATGTTGATCGGTGAACTTATCCCCAAAAATGTGGCTCTCGCGCTGCCCGTGAAAACGGCTTCGGCCACGCAGTTTATGCAACGTTTTTTTACCGCAGCTATGGCTTGGCCAATCCGTGGATTGAACGGGATGGCAAACAAGACCCTGCTGTGGCTCGGAATCGAGCCGCAAGAGGAACTGCGGTCGGCTCGCTCACCGTTTGAGCTGCAATCGCTCGTCCTCCGTTCCGCCGAAGAAGGCGCCATTGACGATGAAACCGCCGAACTCGTGTCACGCAGTATCGCCTTCGGCAACCGCACGGCAGCCGATGTTCGAACCCCGCGGGTCCGGGTGCATTTTCTGGAAGAGAAAGACACGGTGAACGACCTCATTGAAGCTGCGCGCACTACCGGCCATTCAAAGTTCCCAGTCATTGGGAAATCACCTGATGATGTGGTCGGAGTCGTCCATATCAAACAAGCCGTGGCTATCGATATCGATCGTCGTCGTTCGGTTCGGTTAGGTGACATCGCAGAAACGGCCGCGATCGTGCCCGACACTCTCGAACTTGACCCGCTTCTGACGTATCTGCGGGAACAAAACAATCAATTGGCTGTTGTCATGGATGAATATGGCGGCACCGATGGAATCGTCACACTCGAAGACCTAGTTGAAGAAATCGTCGGTGACATCGCTGACGAGCACGACCGTCTGCATCAACATAGCCGACATCGCCACGACGGATCCTGGTCGATATCTGGATTGCTGCGTCCAGACGAAATTCTTGAACAGACGGGTATTCCGCTGCCCGAGGGGGACGATTACGAAACCGTGGCAGGCCTAGTGCTCGACAAACTAGGACGACTGCCTGACAGAGGCGACGAAGTCAGACTCGCTCTAGAACTGCCAAGTGACGATCCGCTCATCACGGAGCCGATTACCGTTCTCCTTCGAGTCGAACGTATGGACGGTCGACGTATCGATCGTCTCTCTCTAACGGTTGACGATGCGCAGCAGGGAGATTTGGCATGAGTCCCTTGGTAGCTGTCCTTGTCACCGTCATTTTGTTGGCACTCAATGCCCTCTTCGTCGCCGCGGAATTTGCTTTGCTTTCCACTCGACGCACTCAGCTTGAGCCGCTAGCGCAGGCTGGCTCGCGACCCGCCGTATTGGCGCTTAAAGCCATCGAAAACGTTAACCTTGCGATGGCGGCAGCCCAACTTGGCATCACGATTTGTTCGCTCGGTTTAGGCGCTATCAGTGAACCAGCCTTCGCGCACTTCCTTGAACCACTGTTCACGGCGCTATCAGTTCCTGAGGCCCTCGTTCATCCGATTGCCTTCATGATCGCCTTGTCTTTCGTCGTCTTCTTGCATGTCGTGTATGGCGAAATGGTGCCGAAAAACATTGCATTAGCCTCACCGGATCGAGCGGCATTGATTCTCGGGCCGTTCATGCTGGGTGTCGTTTTCTTGCTCAAGCCACTGGTTGTTGCGCTGAACGTGACCGCAAATGGCTTTCTGAAGCTCATGCGGATCGAGCCCAAGGACGAGGTCGCCTCGACCTACTCGCATGATGAAGTTGCCGGACTAGTGGAGGAATCTCGTCGCGAGGGTTTGCTTGACGAAGATGAATATGGGCTTGTGACAGGAGCACTTGATTTCCAAGGTGGAACCGTATCCAATGTGTTGTTGCCTTATTCCTCACTGGTAACGATCGCACCAGACGCGACGCCGATCGATATTGAAACGGCCTGTGCTGATACGGGTTATTCGCGTTTTCCTGTGCGTGATGAACGTGGCGACTTCGCGGGTTACCTTCACATCAAAGACGTTTTAGAAACCGACTCTGAACGCCGTTCGCTCGTCATTGCAGACAAATGGTTGCGGCCGTTAAGTACCGTCGCGCTGGATACTGGCTTGTACGAGGCATTGCGAGTCATGCAAGCCAGAGGATCGCATATGGCTCGCGTGGCAGACGCGAACGGAGTCGTTGCCGGTGTGGTCATGCTGGAAGATGTCTTAGAAGAGTTGGTAGGCGAAATCCGCGAACAGGTGTGACTCTCTAGAATCTAGGGGTGGCCAATGTGAACCCGGAACTGACTCAGCACGACACTGTCCTCGTAGTGGACTTTGGTGCGCAGTATGCGCAACTCATCGCTCGCCGGGTACGAGAATCCAAGGTGTATTCCGAAGTGGTCCCACACACCTTGAGTGCGAGCGAACTCGTTGCCCGTAAACCCAGCGCCATCATCTTGTCGGGCGGCCCATCTTCGGTCTATGAGGAGGGCGCACCGAAGCTTGACGCTGAGATTGTCGAATCGGGCATTCCGGTCTTTGGCATTTGCTACGGATTTATGGCGATGAACCAAGTAATGGGTGGTCGAGTCGAGCACACGGGACAACGCGAATACGGTCGCACGCCCGTTACCGTGTTGGAACCGGGAACGCTATTGCGTGATGTACCTACGGAGCTTTCCTCCTGGATGTCTCATGGTGATGAAGTGGTTGCCGCGCCCCCCGGATTCACTGTTACAGCACGATCGCCGCGGGCTACTGTCGCTGCTTTTGAAAATGTGGAACGCGGTCTGGCTGGTGTGCAGTGGCATCCAGAGGTGATGCATTCGGAATACGGGCAACTGATTTTGGAGCGGTTCCTCTTCGATATTGCGGGCTGTCAGCCCACGTGGACGAGCGGCAGCATTGTTGCCGATCAGGTCGCTAAGATTCGCGCTGAAGTGGGCGATAGCCGCGTGATCTGTGGTCTATCCGGTGGTGTCGATTCGGCTGTTGCTGCTGCGCTCGTGCAGCGCGCTATCGGTGAACAACTCACCTGCGTTTTTGTGAACCACGGGCTCTTACGCGAAGGCGAAGTTGAACAAGTCGAACGTGACTTCGTGGCCGCGACTGGCGTCAGGCTTAAGACGGTTGATGCCACGGAACAGTTCCTTGGTCATTTAGCTGGCGTCACAGATCCGGAATCGAAACGCAAGATTATCGGTCGAGAGTTCATTCGTGTTTTCGAGCAGGCTGAAGCTGAGGTTATCGCGGAAGCGCCGCAGGGAACTCCAGTGCGGTTTCTCGTGCAGGGAACTCTTTACCCGGATGTGGTCGAATCTGGTGAAGGAGAAGGCGCGGCCAACATTAAGAGTCACCATAATGTGGGCGGACTGCCAGATGATCTGGAGTTTTCTCTCATTGAGCCACTGCGGACGCTATTCAAAGACGAAGTACGTCAAGTCGGACGCGAGCTCGGTCTTCCGGCTCAGATCGTCGATAGGCATCCTTTTCCGGGCCCCGGCTTAGGTATTCGAATCGTGGGCGCGGTTGATGCCGAGCGGTTGGCGATATTGCGCCAAGCCGATGCCATCGTGCGCGAAGAAACGGCGAAAGCCGATCTCAATAATGAAATCTGGCAGTTCCCTGTCGTTTTGTTAGCTGATGTGCGTTCCGTTGGTGTTCAGGGTGACGGCCGGACTTACGGCCACCCGATTGTGCTTCGTCCGGTGAGCAGCGAGGATGCGATGACGGCTGACTGGAGTCGTTTGCCCTATGAATTGTTGGAGAAGATTTCCACGCGAATCACGAACGAGGTGGCAGATGTGAACCGAGTCGTGCTAGACATCACCAGTAAGCCTCCGGGAACTATCGAGTGGGAGTGAGGCAGCGTGACGTCCTTTAAACGGTGGATTGTGCCGACGGCGATCTTGACGATCATCATCGTTGTTGTCGCGATTTTCATGATCCAGACTCGTAACGAGGTGACGAACGCTACGGGACCAGCACCAACGTTGCCCACCTTGCCTGTACCGACTGAAGAAACGTCGACCCCGACACCGACCCCGACGCCCACACCCGAATGTGAGGGCCCCGATACGTTATTCAATTTGGAAGGCGAAGCAAAAGCGAGTTTGTTACCCGATTGCGGGAACGCGCCGGTGACCGTCGCTGAACAACAAATTAGCGGGCTGACCTTGGGATGTGGCGGAAAGTATCCGTCGATTCTGTTCAAAACGAATACGGGCGATACGAACGTTTCCGTTTGTGGCAAAGACGCTAGCGGTGTCGAGTTTCGTGTTGTTGTGAAAGAGCGTGGCGCCGAACTGAAAGACCTTAAGGGTGACTACATCTGGCAACGAGATGCATTCGTTGCGAAAGATGGCGGTGTCACCTATGAAATCCGTGGTTATGACGGTTCCGTACATATCACGAGAAATGGCAAGACCACGGTCCAAGAAACTGACGACTGGATGTCGCTCGAAAACGAACCGGACGATGGCTGACCTGATGTGAATCGATTGCTGTCATGACCCGCGTCGCTATCGCTGCGCCTAACGAACAAGCAGCCCGCGCCGCCGAACTCATCGTCGAGTCAGGGGGTAATGCTGTCGATGCTGCCGTGGCTGCCTGCGTGGTTGCGATGGTGAATGAAGTTGGCATCGTTTCGCTGAGTTCGGGCGGCTTCGTGTCGATGTCGTCGCCTGAGCATCCCGAACCGTTCACGATCGATGGCTGGATGGACATGCCTGGTCGTGGCCGCAAACGGCCACGCGACAAGAGAGACACTGGTACTTGGGATGTCTGGACTGACTATGGCGGTGGCGTTGAGGTCACTATCGGACCCGGCTCGGTTGCTGCCCATGGAGCAATTGCTGCTTTGGGTGATGCTCACCAACGGGCCGGTCAGTTGCCGTGGGCTGAACTGTTCGGCCCGGCAATTGAGGTGGCTCGTTCAGGCATAAATCTTGGTGGAGCATCGCGCTATTATCTCGACTACGTGCACGAGTCGATCTTTGGTTGGGACAAGGCCTCGTGGACTGCGGTTCATGATGCGAATGGCGAGGTGACACAAGACCTCATCCGGCTACCGGGTCTCGTGGAGACTCTGGAGCGAATCGCGGCCTATGGTCCACAAGAGATGCATACGGGCGAGACGGCGAGAGCGATTGCAGCTGACGTTCAAGCCCGCGGCGGCATATTGAGTCTCGTGGATTTGAGCGAATATCGGACTGTCACTAGGCCATCTTTGTTGGTGAAGTTGGGTGAATGGACCCTTGGCACCAACCCGCCACCAGCCGTCGGCGGTGCCGTGGTGGCCGCGATTCTGACTCTCATGGGGACTCATGGGCTCAGTGATCCTGAACAGGTCATTAACGTCCAGCGCAAAGTGTTGTCTCAGCGGCTGACCGTCTTCGATGCGAGTGACGATTTGGAGCGAGATGTCGCCCATTATTTGACACTCGTTACCGAGCAGCCGCTTGCGGTGCTGGAGTCGGGATCAACCGCCCATGTGTCGACGACGGACGAACTCGGAAACGCTTGTGCGGTCACGATCTCTTCGGGCTACGGCTCCGGCATGATCGCCAAAGACACCGGCATTTGGCTTAACAACTGTTTGGGCGAACAGGAACTTAACCCCAGAGGCCTTCATGGCGCATCGCCTGGAACACGTTTGCTGTCGAATATGGCCCCCACCGTGGCGCGTGCCGAATCAGGCGGGGTCTTGGCGATCGGCTCGCCAGGAGCGGACCGGATCACCACGGCCGTGTCTCAAGTATTGACTGGAATCTTCAACGATGGTCTGAGTCTCCAAGAGGCAATTAACTATCCCCGCATCCATGTGCACCGGGCGGGTCGTCCAGACGAGGAGATCAAGGTCGAGGACGAACTCACCATGTATTTCGGTGGGGTTGGAGCCGCGATGCGTCACCCGGATGGAGAACTTGAAGTGGCTGCCGACCCGCGCCGCGAAGGTGCAGTTCGCATCGTCAAATCACGCATATAGTGCCTGAGAACACTGGTCTTAGCTTTCTTTTTCGGCTTTGCTTTGTCGGAAATACGCAAAGTTTTCATCTTGACACATGTGTAACTTAGCGTTACAGTCTAGGTTACTTTGGTGCCTAGGAGTAGGAAAATGAGAGCATTTAAAGCCTCAATTATCATAGTCGCGGCCTTTCTGTTTGGCCTTGTAGCGACTCCTGCCTACAGCGCAGTTTCAGTTTCTGGATGGGAAAAGATTTTTGGTCACTCCACTTCGTGTGGGATGGGCCAAGCAGGAGTGAATAATAGTCCGGAACGTGCGTCAGGCCAAACGAAGAATTTTAAAGGTTGTTCTTCAAGCAACAGCCAAACGAATGTCCCTGCAGGCTATTTAGGAGCTGAGAGTGTTGTCGTTCGTTATGATAACAATGCATTTTGCGGCTACGGTGATTTAAGCTTTAATAATGCAGCAGCATCGAGTAAAACGACCCTAGCCACTAGGAGCGTTTTTGCGAATGGCTGCTGGGCTCCGGGTTATTACTATGGAATGTCTAACAACGTGCGCAAGTCAGATGCCGGGAAATTTCATCCAATACAGCGAGTTACCAACTTAGCGATCTGGTTTTCTGGGACGCTGATTTGAAAGAAGCGAGGAATTCCATGGTTATTCAGCGAACAAGCGTTGTGGTTGGTGCTGCTATTGCGCTAGCGCTTGGGCTCATCGTCGGAACTACGGTGTGGTCGTTTGCAAGCCAAGGTGGTGGTGCATCCACCGACTCAAGCAGCCACGAAGCAAGCGAAGCGCCCACTGAACAAGACATTCTTGCAAATCTCAAAGAGCAGCGCACTGGCCCCAAAGCGAGGTTTGACACGCTCGACAATGGGGGTACCGTCGGTATCTGGCAAGTCTGGATGACGAGCGAAGAGCGGCCAGATTACGTTGAGGCGCGCTTGGACGATGGCACTGTCGGCTACCTAAAGATCAGTGATTTCTATGTTGATTCACCATTCGCTTTCGACGGTGAGTCAGCAGAGCCCAAGGCCATAAGCCAGCGGGAGCTGGACGCCTACCTAGACGCGCAAAAGAGTACGCTCGTCCAAGCTGATGAAAATGGGGAAAAGTGGGCACCGGTGTACGACCGCGACGGCGAAACGGTCATCGGAAAAGTCCTCGTCAGCGGGTCGTAAACAACGAGCCATACATCGCAAGCAAAGCCGCTCGTTAGCGTGATGGTTGGCTTGACCTTATGGTTGTCTCGTGACCCGCTCGCAACTAGCGAAACCCCTCATCATTGCCCATCGTGGCGTGCCAGAAACTTTCTTGGAGCACAGCCGCCCGTCTTATTTGGCCGGGATCCGGCAAGGCGCAGATTTTATCGAGCCGGACGTGATTGCGACCAAAGATGGGCACCTCATCGTTCGGCACGAAAACGAGATCGGACACACCACCGATATCGCCGAACGTCCTGAGTTCGCCGCCCTACGGACAACAAAGATTGTTGACGGGCAAGAACTCACTGGCTGGTTCAGCGAAGACCTGACGCTCGCGGAGTTGAAGCGTCTGCGCACGAAAGAGCGGATTCCCGAGTTGCGGCCAAAGAACAAACGACTCGCTGGCGTCGAACAGATCCTGACCTTCGAGGAGGTGTTAGAAATCCAAGCTGAAGAGAACGCGAAGCGAGGCCCTAACGCTCCACCTATCGGCGTCTATGTCGAAACGAAACACCCAACATATTTCGCGCAAGCGGGTTTTGATCTCAACGCCATGTTGCTGGCTGCATTAGAGCGATTTGATCTCAACCGATCCGATGCGCCGATAGTTATTCAATCGATGGAAACTCAGAATCTCCGCGATATCCGTAACCAAACGGACTTACCGCTCACCCAGTTGCTGGAGTGGGCTGGTGCCCCCGCGGATTTTGTTGCTGCTGGTGATCAACGCACATACAAGGATCTCGCGCAAGCAGCAGGTTTAGATTTCATTGCCGGGTATGCCCAAGGCGTGGGTGCTCACAAACGTCATGTGATCGGGCGGAACAAGCGGCAACAATGGACCGGCGAGACCTCATTTGTTGCGGATGCACATGCGCGCAACCTCGAAGTTCACGTGTGGACATTACGTAGCGAAAACAATTTCCTCCCACGCGATTTACGGCGCGGGAGGAAAAAGTCTCGGCATGGTCGGGCCTTGGCAGAGCATCTAGCTTATTTAGATGCCGGAGTGGATGGCCTCTTTACTGACGTCACGACGACGGCGGTACAGGCCCGTGATCGTTGGGTGGAACGTCAGGCAAAGGCAAAATAATCCACGCCACGATGTAAACCAAAATCATGCTGCCGACACCGAAAATGGTGAGCAGTACGGTGATGAGCCTGATGATGTTGACATCGGCCCCGGTATATTCAGCGACGCCAGCACAGACGCCACCGAGCATCGAGTTATGACTACGAGTGAGTTTGCGGTTATTCGTCATTGGACTCTCCTAATTTCTTGGGCTTACGCAGGGTGGCAACGATTCCGAGTAGGCCTCCGATGATGAGCACGACAGGTAAGACGTACGTCAAGTTCAAGGCTAGTTCGAATTCGAGCAATGTGTACTGATCAACGAACCAGAGGATGCAGATTCCCGCAAAAACTAGTCCTCCGATGATGGCGTCCCAGCGAAGGTTGTGTGAGTTCATCGTTCTGTCACCAGAACCTCTCCGATGTTGGTTGATGCATTGATAATGAGTGGGTTAGGGCCGTCGGCTTCGTGGCGGATGGTGTTTCTTTGTCCGATGCCGAGACTTGTGCTGCCGGTTGCTTCGCCACGTCCAAGCACACTGAGTTGCCCGATACGTACCGCCGCGTTGACTTCGACATCAACACCTTTGGGCACGACGACCTCGATTCGGCCCATGCCGTTGCTGATATTGACTGTGCGACCTTGGAGCGAGGTTTCGGGATCGATGTCACGCAAATCGACCCGGATCTCGCCCATCCCAAGAGTGATTGGTTCACGTAGTTCGCGAACTGAAGCCGGTGACATATCAACCGAGCCCACGCTCACGCTTGGGATCACGCTTGACGCGATAAGGATCACGCTCAAGATAGTTCCGGTGGTGAGTAAGGGTCCTGGTTTACCCCAGCGAGCACCGATCAAAGTGCCGATGGCGGTGACGCCGAGAGCTGCTGCAAGGTAAACCTTCGGCTCGAGTGGTTCGGTCATGAGTGCCCACATTGCGACGGCACCTATCACGATGGCACCGATCGAGAGCGTGAGACCGAACAACATGAGTCCGCCAGGCTCGGCTGGTGGTTTGGGCGCCTTCTGTGCTGGTGCCGTATGTACTGGTGCAGTCGGGTTTGGTGGTGTCCAACTGCTCTGCGAATAGTCACTCATGGATGGATCTCCTGAAGAAGTGAATGGTTGGGAGCTTGTGCCTTGGCCCTTGCTTGCGGTGATGATCCAATAGATCAATCCAACGACGATGGCGATTGAAATCACGGCCCAGAATGAACCGCTTGCCCAACTGGTGAAGAACCAAGGGCCACTGCCTAGAGCCGCGAGGATTGCAAAAATGCCGGCGGCAATAAGTCCGATTGTGCGGACTTGCGCATCGTTTTTGACGTTGAACTCTTTGCCAAAACCGCCGATATCGCTGCCTTCTTCGGGAATGAGTGCCCAAGCGGCGATATACAGCACAAGGCCTGCGCCGCCGAGGAAGGCGGCAGCTACAAAGGCGACGCGAAAGATGAGTGGATCAATCCCGGTTGCCGCACCAAGCCCGCCGGCGACTCCGCCGACTACTTGATCGTCCTTACTGCGACGTAGACGCGTGATGAGTGGCTCAGTTCTCGGGCCGTAACCAGACTGGGGATCTGGTTGGGGAGGCGATGTGGGTTCAGAGTCAGACTCAGAATCTGGCTGCCGAGTGTCTTCAGGCTCAGGACCAGGCTCTGGTGTCGTCTCATTGTTCTCGTTCATGTATCAAGCATCGAATAATGCCGAGCTCACCACAATTGGGAATGACCCTGAGGCGACCCTGATTCGTGCTTACGCACTCAGGGTTGCTGATTGGGGGTCGACTTAGGGCAATGCCTAATAGCGTCGCGTCTGCGAACATGTGACGATTTATAGGTGGAAGAAGTCGAGTCGAATAATCGTCGCGCATATCGGCCAGCCGAAGGGATCGTTCTGGCCGGCGTTTGTGCTGGCTTGGCTGAGAACCTTCGTATTCCCGTTTTGTGGGTCCGGCTGGCATTTGCCGCCGGCGTGTTTTTCAACGGTGTATCGATCGTCGCTTATGTTATTTTGTGGCGGTTTATGCCTTTGGCGGTGCCACATGATGGTGAGGCCCCGCCCCGACAGAACCGCAAGATCGAATTAGCTCAGTCAGCTGCCATTGGTGCGGTGATTGTCGGACTTGTCCTTCTGTTCGTATCCACCGGTGCGATCGATGTCTCCTCGAATGTCGCCTTGATTGCACTCGTTGTGGTGGGAATTGCCGTGGTGTGGCGGCTGCTCGACGAAGCGACGATGAACAAGTGGATCACCGGAACCTCTGGGTTTGGTTTCTGGTTGCGTTTGTTCGCGGGACTCGCACTCATCGTGCTTGGGTTAGTTGCCCTCATTTCGACGACGCGTGGTTTTGACGCCATCGTCGATGTCGGTGCAGCGTTCGTGCTCGCTGTCCTCGGTGGTGTGCTCTTGATTGGGCCCTGGGCAATGAAACTACGTAGCGATCTGGCGGCGGAACGAATTGCTCGGGCGCGCAGTCAAGAGCGCGCCGATGTGGCCGCGCATTTGCATGATTCTGTGCTGCAAACTCTGGCTTTGTTGCAAAAGAACGCCAAGGATCCGGCGCTCGTGGCGACTATGGCTCGCCGTCAAGAACGAGAGTTACGAGCTTGGTTACTTGGCCTCGATGAAGACCCTGACAGGTCGATGGCTGCTGCTCTTCGAGATGCAGCAGGATCAATCGAAGATACCTATCACGTGCCAGTTGAACTGGTAATCGTTGGCGACTCGCCTATGGACGATCAGTTGGCAGCGCTATTGGCGGCTGGCCGTGAAGCTATCGTCAATGCGGCTAAGCATTCGCAGGCCAGCAAGATTGATGTGTATGTTGAGATTCAGTCTGCGCGGGTTGATTTATTCGTGCGTGACCGCGGGCAAGGGTTCGACCCAGACCGGGTGGCTGCTGATCGTCGTGGGATCGAAGAATCGATCATTGCGAGAATGGCTCGACATGGCGGCGAGGCCGACATCACGAGTGCCCCTGGTGAGGGCACTGAAGTTCGCCTGTCTTTAGTTTTCGACGCGCAGGAGGATGCATGACGAAGCGCACTGTTGTCTTGGTAGATGATCACGCGATGTTTCGTGCGGGCGTCCGAGCTGAGATTGAAGATTCCGTCTCGATCGTGGGTGAAGCTGGGACTGTGGCAGACGCAGTAGCGGTGATTAATCAGACGAAGCCTGACGTCGTGTTGCTTGATGTGCAGATGCCAGATGGTGGCGGAGTAGAGGTAATTCGCCAAACTGCTGAAGGTCCGCGTTTTTTGGCGTTGTCAGTGAGCGATGCTGCCGAAGATGTCATTGCCGTGATCAGGGCTGGTGCGCGCGGCTACGTTACGAAAAATATTGAATCCTCAGAGCTTTTGGATGCGCTGGAGCGAGTCGCGAGTGGCGATGCGGTGTTCAGTCCTCGGCTAGCCGGTTTTGTGTTGGATGCTTTTGCGGGCCAAATTGAGGTTGCGCATGTGGATGCTGAACTCGATCTTTTAAGTGACCGGGAGCAAGAGGTGATGCGCCTCATCGCCCGCGGTTATGCCTACAAGGAGGTAGCGAAAGATTTGTTCATCTCGGTTAAAACGGTTGAGAGTCACGTGTCGAGCGTTTTGCGTAAGTTGCAGTTGTCTAATCGTCATGAACTCGCGCGTTGGGCTAGCGATCGTCGACTGATCTGACTGTGCACGGCTCATCACGAGCGTCAGTTGCAAAGGCTACTCTTGAGAGGCAATGAATCAACCTTTTCCAATTCCTTTCCAGACGTCCGTCGGTGACCCCGAAGTTTCGGTAACTCCGAATGTTGACCATTTACTTGAGGGGCTGAACGAGGCGCAATTAGCGGCCGTCACTCATGAGGGCGGGCCAGCGTTGGTGGTTGCTGGCGCGGGTTCGGGAAAGACACGCGTTCTCACTCGACGGATCGCCTGGTTGATTGGTGCTCGTGGAGCACACCCGGGTTCGATTTTGGCGATCACTTTCACCAATAAAGCTGCTGCTGAAATGCGTGAACGTGTTGAAGAGTTGGTTGGAGCTCGTGCCAAGATGATGTGGGTTGCCACCTTCCACTCGGCGTGTGTTCGGATTCTGCGACGTGAGGCTGAGCGGTTCGGATTTACGAACTCGTTCTCGATTTACGACACCACGGACAGTCGCCGTTTGATGACGTTGGTGTGTAAAGACCTCGGTCTCGACGGTCAACGTTTCACGCCGCGGGCAGTGTTGGGGGCGGTCTCAAGGCTCAAGGATCAGCTCATTGATCATGAGGAAGCTGCCCGGCGGGCCGCGAACCAGACGGAAGAGGTCTACGCCGAGGCTTACGCCCACTATCAGCAGCGGTTGCGGGCTGCGAACGCTATGGATTTTGATGACCTCATCATGAACACGGTTCATCTGTTCCAGGCGTGGCCGGAGGTGCGCGAAATGTATCGTCGCCGGTTTCAACATGTGCTGGTCGATGAATATCAAGACACGAACCATGCGCAGTATTCCTTGATCCGCGAGTTGTGCGGCGAAGAGGCTGACTTGATGGTGGTGGGTGACTCCGATCAGTCGATTTATGCCTTCCGTGGTGCTGACATTCGCAACATTTTAGAATTTGAATCCGATTTCCCGGATGCTCGCACGATTCTGTTGGAACAGAACTACCGGTCGACACAAACGATTTTGACGGCAGCGAATTCGGTGATTAGTCGCAATGAGGACCGGCGGCCGAAGAACCTCTGGTCGGCTTCTGGCGATGGCGAACCGATCACTGCTTATGTGGGCGAAGACGAGCGCCAAGAGGCGCAGTTTGTGGCCGACGAGATTGACCGTTTGGGGGACGAAGGCATCGCTCATCCTCGCGATATTGCTGTTTTTTATCGTACGAATGCCCAGAGCCGCGTTTTTGAAGAAGTCTTTATCCGGGTGGGTTTGCCGTACCGCGTTGTCGGGGGCGTGCGGTTTTACGAACGTGCAGAGATCAAAGATGCACTCGCCTATTTGCGTGTGCTCGTGAATCCGAGTGACGCGGTTTCAGTACGAAGGATTCTTAATACCCCGAAACGTGGCATTGGTGACCGGGCAGAAGCTGCAGTGCAGCGCTTCGCCGACCGGATGAAGATCACCTTTTACGAAGCGTTGGTTCGGGTTGCTGAGGTGGAAGATTTGGCTTCTCGTTCTCGAAACGCGATTGCTGGGTTCGTTGAGTTTATGGAGAAACTGCGCGAACTAGCCGACTCCGGTGCGGGTGTCGATACGGTGCTTGAATCTACGCTGGTGGAAAGCGGTTATCTCGACGTTTTGGAGGCTAGCGAGGACCCGCAAGACGAGACTCGCGTCGAGAACTTGGCTGAACTTGTTGCGGTCACCCGAGAGTTTGTGGCCCAAGCAGCCGCTGTCGATGATGAGACTCCTGCCGAGAACGAAACTGTAGCAGCGGCCGATACTGACATTGTTTTTGAAGACGGACCAGAGTTCCTGCCTGGTTCCGTACCCGCTTTTTTGTCTACGATTTCACTCGTTGCTGACGCTGATTCGATTCCCGACGAAGAAGAAGGTCTCGTCACTCTCATGACGCTGCATACGGCTAAAGGGCTTGAGTTCCCGGTCGTGTTCTTAACTGGCATGGAAGACGGAACCTTTCCGCATCAGCGTTCCATGTTCAGCGAAAGTGAGCTTGCCGAAGAGCGACGACTTGCTTATGTCGGCATCACGCGGGCACGTGAACGGCTCTATTTAACTCGTGCGAGCTCGCGTTCAATGTGGGGCCAAAGTTCTTATGCGCCCGCATCGCGCTTTCTCGATGAATTAGGTGACGCTTCGATCGAGTGGAAGAACGTGGAAGCGAGCAAGCCGTCGTTCAGTTTCCGTAGTTCGACTCCGGCGCCCGCATTTAAATCGCGGACAGTGGCTGAACATGCGGCCAAGACGAGCAAGGTCGACCTCGATTTCACGGTCGGCGATCGTGTCACGCATGACAGTTTCGGACTGGGCACTGTGGTCGCCTTGGAACTTAACGGCGACAAATCTGTAGCGAGTGTCGATTTCGGCTCGGCGGGCGTCAAGCGCTTGTTGCTGCGCTATGCCCGCTTAACGAAACTCTGAGACAATTTTTATCTCAGCCGAACTGGCACACCTGCGTTGAGTCGAGACTGTGAAGAGTGTGTCGTATGCACTGCAAAAGGGCTGAGCCCATCCATACCGAGTTCTCGTAATGTGTGCGCCATTGGGTGATCGCTGCCGCCAATGCGAAGTTTTACGCTGCCGCCGAGCCGCGTGGTTGCGGGGCCTCGACCGTTCACCGTCGTGCGCAGCATCTCTTCGTTTAGTCTCGAATACAACATGACCGGAACTTGAGGTGAGGGGCAACCCAATCCAGCGCGGCCAAAGAGCGTCATAATGCTGCCATTGCCTTCCGGATCGTCGACAGACACGTCAATCATGCGGCCGCTGTGATTCACGCTGATCGGTGTCACGAACTTGGGTAGTCCCCAGATTTCTCGGCCGGCAGCGTTTGCTGCTTCGGTTGTCACTGGCAGGTGCAAAACGCGGAAACCTAGATCACGGTTTCGATTGTCGACATCGCGTAGGGGGTGCAGCCAGCGTTCGCCTGGCTTCGCGTTTTTGGGAACGACAGGAAGGGCAAGGCCCACTTCGCCGTAATCGCCAACCGTGCTGTTGCGGTATTGGTAATTCGCCAAAGCCACGAGGGTTTTGTCCTTGATGTTCATTGCCATACGTAGGTCAGGATCATCGAGCTGTGCTGCCGCAGCTGCTTGGTCGACGAGGAAGAACGCAAAAACAAAACTGGTGTCGTAGTAGAGGATGGGTAAGTCGACAGGGCCAGCACTCGTTTCTTGAGTGGTTCGAGGTACGTCAAAAAATGGTTTGGTTTCGCTCATTAGTCATTCCTTCACTTGGGTTAATCGAGAAATTGGTGTTGTAGATCTTCGATCACTGCCAGCCGGTTGATCTGGTTTGTGCCCTCGAAAATTTGGGTGAGACGGCAATCTCGCCACACCTTTTCGAGTCGGTTTTCGTGCATAAGCGCGTTCGGGCCAAGGAGATCCATGCACTGTTCGATGACCCCCATCGCGGCATCTGTGGCACCGAATTTCACCATGGCAGCAGTGCTTTGCCGGACTTGCCACCTGGAGGCGGCTGCCCACATATGGGCTCGAATGGTGCTCGTAGTCGTTATCGCATCGGCGAGTGTCAATTGCACATGCTGCTCATGAATGAGTGGTTTGCCAGCAAACATCGTACTTTTCGCGTAGTTGATGGCAATATCGCAAGCGGCTTGGGCAAAACCTACAGCCATCGCCCCGACCGGAATTCGAGACAAGTTCAGTGTTTGCCGGTTGAGGGACCAGCCACCGCGTACTTTGCCCACTACATCTGCATCGGGAACAAACACGTCGATGAACTCAAGTTCGGCAGCGCCCGATGCGCGCATACCCATTTTGAGTTCGGTTCGTACGGCACGGAATCCGGGTGTGCCTGATTCGAGGAAGAAACCAGTCCACGATTCGTATCCTTCGCCCTCAAGTGCGGCAAAGACGACGAATCCTCGCGCGACATCACCTCCGCTGATGAATACTTTGCTGCCGTTCAGGATCCAGCCGCCGGGCACACGATTGGCGACGAGTCGCGGTTTGCTGAGTGAGGCACCATGTCCGTCTTCAACATCAGAACCGGCATGCGGCTCAGTAATGGCGAAGGCGAAAAGGTAGGGCTCACCGCGTAAACAACTGCGTAGGCCAGGTAGGAGTCGGCGTTTAATGATGCTCGGGCTGGCTGATAAGACGAGCGGTGCTTGACCGAGCATATTTGCCGAAAGCAGCAGCATTTGGCCCCCACATACGCGCGCGAACTCTTCGACTTTGAGTGCGGCCGGCATGGTGAGTGGTTGGCTAGCCAAGAGTGGATTTCCGCTACCAAGTGGCTTGGTTAAGAGGTCTGATAACCATCCGGCCGTGCCTGCTTTGACGAGTAGTTGCTCGAGCTCGCGGGGCTGCTCACCGACCGGCCAGTGTTCGAGGGCGTCTAGTGCTAGGGCGTGGGGAGCCAGTTCACGTTCGGCAAAATCTCGGGCTCGGCGGCGAAGATTGGCTAGTGGTCGAGACAGAGTCTGCGTTTCTCGTTCCCACAGATCACGTTGATCCAAGCCCCCGTTGCCGAGCACGGCTCGCATCGGCGCAGGTAGTCCCTGTGCCACATTCCGTGCAGAAAGCTGATGGCTATATTCCGGGAACCCGGTCAGGCCAGAAGGGTTGTGCTTCATCGTGACTCCTTGGCAGGTTTTGTGAAGCCGGCGCAGCGAAGGGTGAGTTCGGAGGGCGAACCGCCAAGCTGGCGCAGAGTGTTGAGATCGCGAAGGACTTTCTCGGCACCCATATCGCGCATGTACCCGATTCCTCCGAACGCTTGCATCGAATTGCTGCCGACTCTCGATAACGCGGGTTGTAGATAGGCTCGCGCTCGCCAAATCTCGACAAGTCGTTGCTCATGGTCTGCGATCGAGTTCACGGCTGGTAAAGCTGTGTTCGCGCTGGCGATGGCTTGTCGTGCTTGTTCGAGTAATTGAGCGACGGCGTCATGTTGTTCGATGGGCGCACCGCCTTGGGTGCGCACGTGGGCATAAGCCTGTGCTTGACGTAATGCCCGCTCGGCAGCGCCCGCGCTAATGGCAAGTAGGCCCAGGTTGTAGAGCCCGATGATCGCGATGGCGTGCTCTGTTCCGAGGTGTGCGTCTGTCGAGTGTTCACTCGAAGCCTGGTTTTTGGCACGATGTAATTCGGGACGGAGCTCATCAAATCCGTGGAACTTTTGGGCAGTCTGGTTATAAAACGATTCACGTTGTGAGCGGTTGAGTTGCCAGCCCTCGGCTACCGTCCATGTTGGATACCAAATATAGTCTCGACTCTCGATGTCGAGGCTGAGTAATCGGTTGTCATCGTTTGGTGGTCCCCAAGCTTGTGCGATGGCTTGCGTTTCTGAGCCCGTCAAGGGCGTATCTGTCAGTGATTTTCCTAGGGCGCGACCGCCCGTTGGGCTGGTGCGGTCACAACTGAATGTGCTGACGCCTTGTGCTTGACTTGCCGCCGCATCGCAAGCATGAGCTAGCGCACGTACATGCAGCAGATGGGCAATCGATGGGGACGAGCGGGCGGACTCGCGCAGAATGTCGAGACTCAGTGACCGTGATACTGCGTCTTCGGGAGAGTCCCACAAACCTAGTCCGCGATCGTCGTCGCCTGACAGGATTCCGAGTTCGGTGAACGCGTCAATGGCTGCGAGTGTTTGAGTGAGTGAAGCTGGTTTCTCGGGTCTTTCAACGAGCGGGTCGATCTGGTCTTTCACCAATTCGTGGACCATTCTTAAGAGTTGTTTCTGGTCGCTCTCGTCAAGTGGCTCGGTCGTCTGTGCTGTCGTTTCCATTGCCATAACGCCAATTCCCTCCCGATGTAGGGCGACCTTGTGTCTACCTACTTACAAATATGACCGGTGGTCACATTTGGTGTGACGTTACGCACATTCGAGGGTCAGTCGCAACAACCGGGGAGGTTTAAAAGTTTCCGAAGGCATGGCGAAGCATGTCGCTCACTTCGGCATAGATAGCCATACGTCTGCCGCGGTCGTTTTGGTCGAGTCCCAAAATCGGGTCGAGACCCGGTACGTGTGGGGCGAGCGCGAGATGCGGAAGCCACAGCATGATTGTGGCAATCGCCATCTTGGGATTCGCATCCGCGCGAAGGTGGCCTGACTCTTGTGCCTGCTCAATAAGCGGCTCGATTACCGCTAAATAATGCGGATTGACGGCCTGTCGTACGGCAATTCTCGCTTGGTCATCGCCTTCAAGATTGACAGCAGCTGTCATGGCTCGTTCGAGTGGATGCGAATCGAAATAGTCATCCCAAAGTGTGAGTGCTTCAACAAGGGCAGCAAAAAAATCAGTACCCCAATCTAATGAGGCCATAGCTGTGGAAAACTCATCACGGATTTTGATGGCAGCTAACTCGGCCAGATACGCAAAGAAATCAATCTTATTGTCGAAGTACTGAAACAGGCTTCCCTTTGCCACTCCTGCGTTGCGCGCAATCGTGTTGAGGCTCGCTTGCGAAAACCCATGAGTGCCGAACTCGGCTTGTGCAGCCGCGATGATCTTCGCGCGTCGCTCAGGGCGAAGTCGCTCCCACGTGGGAGTTGGCATGGGGATTCCTCTGGGCCGAAATTTTAGATAACACTATCGAACTCTCGATGTAGCTGACGTCGGGTAGAGCTCGGTCAAGCGCGTCGAAAAGTGTCGGCTGATAAGCGAGGTGTGAGCAATCGGACACTACCCTCCGATTAGTCGAACTATCAACGAGAGTAAAGTTGCCAAAGTGCCTAGGGCCGAATTTCCGGCGTATCTAGCGCAATTCCAGACCCGTGAAGGACGGACATCATCGTGGATTTGATGGAGTACCAGGCGAAAGAACTTTTCGCTAAGCATGGCGTAGCCGTGACTCAAGGAATTGTCATCGAGAAGGTTGAAGACGCAGCAGCTGCTGCCGAACAGCTCGGTGGCTTTGTTGTTGTAAAAGCTCAAGTTAAGGCTGGTGGCCGTGGTAAGGCCGGTGGCGTAAAGCTTGCGAAGAGCGTTGATGAGGCTGTGGAGCACGCACGCAACATTCTCGGCATGGACATCAAGGGACACACGGTCAACCGTGTCTTGATCACGCCAGCTACCCCGCCAGTTGAGGAGTACTACTTCTCCTTCCTGCTCGATCGTGCCAATCGCTCGCACTTATGCATCGCTTCGGTAGAAGGCGGCGTTGAGATCGAAGAGGTTGCGAAGACTAACCCTGACGCTGTGCGCCAAATCCCGGTGGATGCGCTTGAGGGCGTCACCCCAGAAAAAGCCGCCGCCATTGTTGACGATGCGAAGTTCCCTGCCGAACTGCGTGATCAAGCAATTGAGATGATCCAGGCGCTCTGGAAGGTATACGTCGAAGAAGACGCGACTCTCGTTGAAGTGAACCCGCTGGCTCGTCTCGAAGGTGACCGCCTCGAAGCTCTCGACGGCAAGGTTTCGCTCGACGACAATGCCTCTGAAGTACGTCACCCAGATCACGAACAGTTCGAGATCCGTGAAGAAGCCGATCCGCTGGAAGCGAAAGCTAAAGAACGTGGACTCAACTACGTCAAGCTTGACGGTGAAGTGGGCATCATCGGTAACGGTGCTGGCCTGGTGATGAGCACGCTCGACGTAGTCGCCTATGCAGGTGAAAACCACGGCGGCGTCAAGCCAGCCAACTTCCTTGACATCGGCGGCGGTGCTGATGCCAAAGTGATGGCCGATGGCCTCGACGTCATCCTCAACGACCCACAGGTCAAGAGCGTGTTCGTGAACGTCTTCGGTGGCATCACTGCATGTGACGAGGTTGCTAACGGAATTAAAGGTGCGCTCGAATTGCTCGGCGATGCTGCCACTAAGCCGCTCGTTGTTCGCCTCGACGGAAACAACGTCGATGCCGGACGTGCAATTCTCAACGAACTGAATCACCCGCTGGTGACCCAGGTCGACACCATGGACGGCGCGGCTGACAAGGCCGCCGAACTGGCGAACGCCTGAGAGACGGAGACTCGAAAATGACGATTTACCTCAATAAAGATTCGAAGATCATCGTTCAGGGCATGACCGGTGGCATGGGTTCGAAGCACACTAACCTGATGCTTCAGGCCGATGCGAACATCGTTGGCGGCGTGAACTCGCGCAAGGCCGGAACTACGGTTGAACTTAACGGCCAAGAACTACCAGTGTTCGGCACAGTAAAAGAAGCCATGGAAGCCACCGGCGCTGATGTTTCAGTGCTCTTTGTGCCACCAGCATTCACCAAGGCTGCCTGCATCGAAGCGATCGATGCTGAAATCCCGCTCATGGTGGTTATTACTGAAGGTGTTCCTGTTCAGGACACCGCTGAAGTGTTTGCTTACCTTCAAGGCAAGAAGACCCGCATGATTGGTCCAAACTGTCCTGGCATCATTTCTCCGGGTGAATCGTTGGCAGGCATCACGCCGCACACGATTGCTGGCAAGGGCCCTATTGGTTTGGTTTCCAAGTCGGGAACCTTGACTTACCAGATGATGTACGAACTGCGTGAGTTCGGTTTCACCACGGCTATCGGTATCGGTGGCGATCCGATTATCGGCACCACCCACATCGATGCGCTCGAAGCCTTCGAGAACGATCCTGATACCAAGGCGATCGTGATGATCGGTGAAATCGGTGGCGACGCTGAAGAGCGTGCTGCGGAATACATTAAGCACAATGTCACCAAGCCTGTTGTGGGTTACGTGGCTGGCTTTACCGCTCCTGAAGGCAAGACGATGGGCCACGCTGGCGCGATCGTTTCTGGCTCTTCGGGAACTGCTCAGGCGAAGAAGGAAGCACTTGAAGCTGCTGGAGTTAAGGTAGGCAAGACGCCATCCGAGACTGCAGACTTGATGCGAGAAGTTCTTAAATCACTCTGAAGTTAAATCTGTTCAGGCGAGCCGTGCCCGGAAGTTTTACCGGTCACGGCTTGCCTTTTTAATTCTTGAGATCAGCATTTGCTGATGGATCGGGACAGACGTCCGTCCCGAGGGCGTAAGTTCCTCATGTGGGTCTTAAGCCGTGCTTTGTCGTGCTATTTTCGGGTAATTGACATCGTAGACATTGAAATGTGGAGGTCCGCTCCAATGTCGTATTCAAAAACTTCTGTCAAAAGCAGCGCACGCCTAAAATTTCATCGCAATTCTATTTCGAGTTCAATCTGCTGTGCCCATGCAAGTCCTTATAGCGACACAGGTAAATAACCCTCAGGCAGATGATATAAATGGCATCAATTTTCTCTACTAAACATGTGAACGCTCTACGAGTCACTGCAGCAGTGGGCGTCATGAGCTCACTGCTTCTTGTGGGTTGTGGGGCTGCCGATCGCGGCGATCTTGAGGAATCAAGCGCCATAAACTCTGCGGATTCGGCGCAAACCAGCACAGACCGTTCTGTCGATAAACCGGATGAAGTTGTGGAAGTTTCAGGCGTTCTGATCAGACCTTATTCGCTTCCGACCCTTGAAGAATTCGTCAAGATTGACGGAGTCAAGGACGTGGTTATCGGAACGGTGGTGAGCAGCGAATCACTGGTGCTTGAAGAATCTCTCACTGTCACCACACGCCTTGGCGTCAAAGTTATTGAGTCTCGTTCAGGTGTAGCGAATGGTGAAATTTCCCTCATCGAGCAAGGCGGGTTGGTTACCAAACGCCAGGTTCGTGAAGATTTCGAAAGTAAGTCCGGCAAGACGCTAAGCCGTGAAGAGTTAGATGAAACGGTGGAGTACCAAGTGGCGGGTGTTGAACACGCTCAGATAGGTGACTATGTCTTGTTGATCCTAGGCCAACAAGAACCGGCGGCCCGCGGAAATAGCGATGAGTTCTTTACCTATGTTCGGCTCGTCGAGGCGGACAATGGCGAATTTATCTGGCCGGGCAAGGCATATAACGATAAGTGGAATGATCGTTATTCCTTCGCTGACCTCGCTGTGTGAGGGACGTCAACTAGACGAACTTTTTCGATGCTCGCTTTCGCCTCCGGTCACAGTTGCGGGTCTTGATGCATTTCGTTAACGCGAGATTGCGCCGCAACAATCAGGTCGCTCTTGGCGTGGTGATTGGCGTAACTGAGGAAATGTCGGTTTGATAGATAGGTGACCGAAACAAAGACAGCTAGCACCTGGTTGAGCGGCTTCATTGCGACCGTTCTCACCACGCTGGTTGGCTTGGGTTTCTTCGTAGCTTGCGTGTTCGTGTTGTCGGGCTGGACCTCGACCACAGACGTTTTCAAAAACGCGACCTTAGCTTGGCTGTTTGCGAGCGGATCGTCAGTGAAATTTGGTGACGCTACCGTCGGCCTTGTGCCACTCGGTCTGCTCTTCGTGAAGGGCATGATCGCCTACTGGATTTCTGCTTGGACTATCCGCAACGATCACGTTGATCTCATAAGGTTTGTCATCTCCTCGGCAGGTTCTGCTGCCGTTGTCGCTGGAATATTGGCGGTGCTATCGGCAAGCGAAGCGGCATCGGCTCCTGTTCTGCGTTCGGCTGTCATGGGTTTCGTCGTCATTGGAGCAGCTTCAATGCTTGCGGTAAACCATATGTCTGGGCAAGTTTGGTACACCTTGTCTCCACGCTGGTGGCCGACTGCTGAAGGTGTAGCTGCAACGCTCATGTTGTTTTTCGGTTTCTCTACCCTCCTGCTGATTCTTCTACTTGCGACTTCGGTCGACGATGCCTCGAATATATGGGCGACGCTCTATCCGCAGTCGCAAGGAATCCTGCTCGGGTTGATCCTGCTGTTGGCTGTGCCCACAGCCGTCGTCGCAGTATCAGCGGTGCTACTTGGAACCACCGTTTCCTTGGGAGAAGGCGCCTACATTAATCTCGCTGCTACGCACGTTGAGCAGTTACCGATCTTTCCCCTGCTTGTGGCTGTTCCCGACCCCGGCCCGCACCCGACCTGGGTGATGGCACTGGGGCTCGTGCCGTTATTGAGCGGGGCATTTGGTGGGGTCATTATGGTCGCGAAAACCGCCAAGCAGATGGAATGGAAACACGTAGTCATTGATGCCCTACGCGTGGGAGTCGTGGCTGGAATCGCAACAGGAATATTTATCGCATCGGCTTCAGGTGGTTTGGGCACAGGCGCGCTTAACGAGGCGGGCACGCAGCCGTGGCTAGCCGGGCTGATCGCAGTCGCTGTCTTTAGCTTGGGTGCTGTCACGGGGGCTAGCGCCGCCCACTATCGTTTATCTCGTGTCCGATACTGATTCAACCGCAACACGAATCGTCGTGCTGGTGTCTGGATCAGGCACAAATTTGCAGGCTTTGATCGATGCGACTGCCGATCCAAACTACGGTGCAACTATCGTGGCTGTTGGTGCAGATCGAGAAAATATTGAGGGCCTTGAACGCGCCAAAAGGCACGGAATTCCTACCTTCGTGCTCTCAGTCAAAGACTTCCAAGATCGAGCTAGTTGGGACGTAGCACTCACCGCGAAGGTGACTGAATTTGACCCTGAACTTGTTGTTCTTGCTGGCTTTATGAAACTAGCTGGACCACACTTCTTGGCTAAGTTTGGCGGTCGAACTCTCAACACCCACCCCGCACTCTCACCCTCATTTCCTGGCATGCAGGGGCCGAAAGACGCACTTGAATATGGTGTAAAAATTACCGGTGCCACCCTGTTTGTCGTAGACGCAGGTGTCGATACCGGCCCAATCGTGGCCCAAGTTTCAGTCCCAGTGCTAACCGATGATGACGTCGAAACACTGCACGAACGCATCAAGACCAGTGAACGCACGATGCTGGTTGAGTGGGTTGGCAAACTCGCGCGCCAGTCGTTCCACATCGCGGGTCGCCGAATTATCCTCGGCCGACCCACCGCCCATCCACCAAAGGAAAAAGCATGAGCAGCATCCGCCCCATCAAACGTGCCCTCGTTTCGGTTTATGACAAAACCGGCTTAACTGAGTTGGCCCAAGATTTACACCAGGCCGGTGTCTCGATTGTGTCCACGGGTTCCACAGCAGGCGTTATCGAATCGGCTGGAGTGCCAGTCACGCGGGTTGAAGAGTTGACGGGATTTCCAGAGTGTCTTGACGGGCGCGTGAAGACTTTGCACCCACGTGTTCACGCGGGAATTTTGGCCGACTCGCGACTTGAATCGCATGTTTCTCAACTCGAAGACTTAGGTGTTGAACCGTTCGATCTTGTGATCGTGAACCTCTATCCGTTCACGCAGACTGTCGCTTCTGGTGCAACTCCAGATGAATGTGTTGAACAAATCGACATTGGCGGCCCGTCGATGGTGCGTGCCGCAGCAAAAAACCATCCCACGGTTTCCGTTGTGGTGTCTCCAGACGACTACGGCACAGTGCGGGAAGCAGTGGCTGCCGGCGGATTCACACTCGATCAACGTAAGCAACTCGCGGCGAAGGCGTTTGCTCACACCGCGGCATACGATGTCGCCGTGGCATCGTGGTTTGCTGGTACCTATGTGCCGTCTGAGGATGGCTGGCCGGCGTTCACCGGGCAAGCTCTGACTAAGAGCGCAGTACTGCGCTATGGCGAGAACCCGCACCAGCGCGCGGCGCTCTACACGGACGGCACGGTCGGGCTGGCTGCCGCCGAACAGCTCCACGGCAAGGAAATGTCCTACAACAATTACGTCGACACGGAAGCTGCCCGCCGTGCTGCCTCGGACTTCTCGGAACCAGCGGTCGCGATCATCAAACACGCTAACCCCTGTGGTGTGGCGGTTGGTGCAGACATCGCCCAAGCGCATGCGCGCGCCCATGCCTGCGATCCGGTATCTGCTTTTGGTGGCGTGATTGCAGCGAACCGTCCAGTCTCGGTAACTATGGCCGAGCAAGTAGCTGAGGTGTTCACCGAAGTGATCGTGGCTCCCGATTACGAGCCAGGTGCTGTTGAGGTGCTTCAGGGCAAAAAGAATATCCGTATTCTTAAGGTGGCAAACACCGACGGTGAAACCACGGAATTGCGTGAAGTCAGTGGTGGTGCTCTCGTGCAAATTGCTGACCGTCTTGACGCGGACGGCGACAACCCCGCTAACTGGACTCTTGCCGCTGGTGAGGCTGCCGATGAACAGACACTTGCCGACCTAGAGTTCGCTTGGCGCGCCGTGCGTTCAGCGAAATCTAACGCCATCTTGTTGGCCAAGGATGGTGCTTCTGTCGGTGTCGGCATGGGTCAGGTTAACCGTGTCGATTCTTGCCGTTTGGCTGTGGAACGTGCCGGTGAAGAGCGAGCACGCGATTCGGTTGCCGCCTCTGACGCCTTCTTCCCGTTTCCGGATGGCCCTCAGATTCTCCTAGACGCTGGCGTGAAGGCCATCGTTCAGCCAGGAGGTTCAGTGCGCGACGAAGAAACCATTGCGGCGGCACAAGCTGCGGGTGTCACGATGTACTTCACGAACACGCGCCACTTCTTCCACTGAGTTGGGCCGAAACCCGCGGGTGGCTAGTCGCGTGGGAAACTCTTTAGGTGACTGCACAGAAATTAGACGGTACGGCAGTAGCCGCCACAATCAAGTCAGAACTTCGTGAGCGCGTCACCGCGTTGCGTGAGCGTGGGATCGTTCCAGGTCTTGGCACGATCCTAGTAGGTGACGATCCGGGTAGTCATTGGTATGTCAACGCCAAACACAAGGATTGCGCTGAAGTCGGGATTGAATCGATTCGAATCGATTTGCCAGCCACCGCTACTCAAGGTGAAGTTGAAGCAGCCGTCGATCGACTGAACGCTGACCCGAGCTGCACTCTCTATATCGTGCAATTACCGTTGCCGAAAGGTATTGACGAGAACGCGATCATCGGACGTATCGACCCGGCGAAGGATGCCGATGGTCTTCATCCGACAAACCTGGGTTGGCTGGTCCTGGGTAAGGAAGCGCCGTTGCCGTGCACACCGCGGGGGATTATTGAATTGTTGCGTCGCCATGACGTTGAGATCGCCGGAAAGCATGCGGTCGTTGTCGGTCGCGGAATCACTGTCGGTCGCCCCATGGGTCTCTTGCTTACCCGGCGCAGTGAAAACGCGACCGTAACGCTGTGTCATACCGGCACCCAAGATCTGGCTGCTGAAGTCAAACGAGCAGATATTGTTATTGCCGCCGCGGGTGTTGGCGGCATCATCACTGGTGACATGGTCAAGCCGGGTGCGGCACTGCTCGATGTGGGTGTAAGTCGCGATAGTGAAGGCAAAATCCTTGGTGATCTTGATCCGAGCGTTTGGGATGTGGCTGGCTGGGTTGCGCCAAATCCGGGCGGGGTCGGTCCGATGACCCGAGCCATGCTGCTCAGTAATGTTGTCGATTTTTCTGAGGCCAATCAGTGAAATTGCCTCGAAGCTACGGCTCTCGGGTTTATCTAGCGCAGCTTATTGCAGTAGCGGTAGGTCTCATTTTTCTGCTGGTCGGTTGGTGGCGGACTGGTATTTCGCTCATCGCGATTTCCTTCATTTTGGCGGCTGTTGCTCGTGCCATGATTTCTGACGATCATGTGGGCATGCTGGGTGTCCGCGGGCGACTGTTTGACATCCTCTGGATGAGTGTTCTTGGTGTTTCGCTCGGCGTGCTGGCGATTGTCGTGCCGAATTCGTGGACCTAAACTGCGCGGTGAAAGCAGCGTATAACGAAGGGGCGGCGTCCCGGGCCTGAACCCGGAGCACCGCCCCTTTGCTATTGCGTTTAACTCAGATCAGACCGAGCTCAGTAACTGCGTCGCGCTCCTCGATGAGTTCGGTGGCAGTTGCGTCCATCAAGCCACGGCTGAAGTCGTTGACTTCGAGACCCTGAACGATTTCCCAGTCGCCGTTGTTGGTGGTGACAGGGAAGGAATAGATGAGGCCTTCTGGCACACCGTAGGAACCATCGGATACGACAGCCATGGAAGCCCAGTCGCCTTCAGGAGTTCCGAAAATCCAGTCGCGGGCGGCGTCGATGGTCGCGGAGGCAGCGGAGGCAGCGGATGACGCACCGCGAGCTTCGATTATGGCTGCGCCGCGTTTTGCGACGGTTGGAATGAAGTCGTTTTCGAGCCATGCCTGATCGTTCACGACGTCAACAGCGTTCTGGCCATTGATCTTCGCGTGGAAGATGTCTGGGTATTGGGTAGCTGAGTGGTTGCCCCAGATGGTGAGATTGGTGATGTCGCCAACCTTGCTGCCGGTTTTGGCTGCCAACTGGCTTAGGGCGCGGTTGTGGTCCAAACGGGTGAGTGCGCTGAATCGTTCTGCTGGAATGTCTGGCGCGTTCCGTGAAGCGATCAATGCGTTGGTGTTGGCCGGATTACCGGTCACGCCAATGCGGATATCATCTGCTGCGACGTCATTGAGGGCTTTACCTTGTGCGGTGAAGATTGCACCGTTTGCTTCGAGCAAGTCGCCGCGTTCCATGCCCTTGGTGCGCGGGCGAGCGCCGACAAGGAGGGCAAGGTTTGCGCCGTCGAAGATGTGGTTAGGGTCGTCACCGATTTCGACCGAATCGAGGGTAGTGAATGCGCAGTCATCGAGTTCCATGACGACGCCTTCGAGCGCTTTGAGCGCAGGAGTGATTTCCAGCAACCGCAATTGAACTGGCTGATCGGGGCCGTAAATGGCGCCACTAGCGATGCGGAAGAGAAGGCTGTAGCCGATTTGTCCGGCTGCGCCGGTTACGGCGACTTTGATTGGGGACTTGCTCACGACAATGTGCTCCTTGAATGGGATTTCTACCTTCGAAATTACCGCAAACTCGGATCAGGAACGACAGTGGCTCCCGACCTGGATAGGTCGAGAGCCACTGGTTCAGCGAAGGTTAGCCTTCGACGCCCATTCCTTCAACGGGGTCCGTGGTGTTGCCTGCGCGTACTTTGTCTTCAATTCGTTGTCCGATGGTTTCGTCGACACTCTTCCAGTACCAGAAGGCGCGTTCGAGAACCTGAACGCTTTCGATGCCTGAGAGGGCACCAGCAACGGTTTCAACGAGCTGGTCGCGCTGAGCCTCGTTGAACACTTCGCGAACCAAGGTGCCTGGCTGGCCGAAGTCGTCATCGTCAGCGTGCAGACGGTAAGCGCTACGCACCATCTCACCATCGGATTCCCAACCATCGTGAACCGGACCGGTCTCGTCAGCGTATCCGCGACCGAAGGAGTTCGGGGCTGATACTGGTGCCGAGCCGGAGTGCTCAATGGTCATGTTGCCGTCAAAGAGGTAGGTGTTGCCACCGACGCCTTCCTTTGGCTTGTTGACCGGGACCTGATGGAAGTTGGTGCCGATGCGGGCGCGGTGTGCGTCGTTGTAGGCGAACACGCGGCCGAGCAGCATCTTGTCTGGGGATACGCCGGTGCCTGGCACAGTGTTTCCGGGCGAGAACGCAGCCTGTTCGATCTGTGCGAAGAAGTTCTCTGGGTTCTTGTTGAGGGTCATGGTGCCGACTTCAATCAAGGGGTAGTCAGCGTGTGGCCATGTCTTGGTCAGATCGAATGGGTTGAAGCGGTAGTTCTCTGCTTCTGCGTATGGCATGACCTGAACGGAAAGCTTCCAACTTGGGAAGTCGCCGGCTTCGATGGATTCGAAGAGGTCTTGACGGTGGAAGTCAGCGTTGTCGCCGGCCATGGCTTCGGCTTCATCGTTGCTGAAGAACTCCATGCCTTGGTTGGTATGGAAGTGGTACTTGACCCAGAACTTTTCACCGGCCTCGTTGATCCACATGTAGGTGTGTGAACCGTAGCCATTCATGTGACGCCACGTGCGGGGTAGGCCACGCTCACCCATGAGGTAGGTGACTTGGTGTGCGGATTCAGGATTTAGGGTCCAGAAGTCCCATTGCATATCGGCGTTACGTAGACCGGTGGCTGGGTGGCGCTTCTGGCTGCGAATGAAGTGGGGGAACTTCATTGGGTCGCGCAGGAAGAACACTGGAGTGTTGTTTCCTACGAGGTCGAAGTTGCCTTCATCGGTGTAGAACTTGATCGCAAATCCGCGAACGTCACGCCACGTGTCTGGGCTGCCTTGTTCACCTGCCACGGTGGAGAAACGCAGGACAAGATCGGTGTTCGCACCGGGCTGGAAGAGTGCAGCTTTGGTGTACTTGGAGACGTCGTTGGTGATTTCGAGGGTGCCGAATGCGCCAGCTCCCTTGGCATGTGGGTTGCGCTCTGGCACGCGCTCACGGTTGAAGGATGCGAGGGTTTCGACGAGGTGTACGTCGTGCAGTAAGAGTGGCCCGTTGCTGCCAACACTCAGGCTGTTTCGGTCGCTGTCGGCCGGTGCGCCAGCAGCGGTATAGCTGACTCCTGCTTCAGGTGCGTGAGGCATGTTCGTCATGATGAACTCCTATGGGTTGGTTGTGGTGGTTTGGCATTTGGGACACAGGCCCCAAAACACGACTTCCGCCTCATCGAGGATGAAGTCGTGTGAATCTGAGGGGACGAGGCAGGGCGCCTCGCCAACTGCACAATCAATGTCATGCAGTTCGCCGCAGCTGCGGCAGATCAGGTGGTGGTGGTTGTCGCCGATGCGACGTTCGAAACGTGCGGGTGAGCCAGCTGGTTCGATCCGACGTAGCAGCCCAGCGCCGTGTAGGTCGTTCAACACGTTGTAGGTGGCTTGGATTGAGGTGCCAGCGTGCTTCATTTGCAGGTTGCTGAAGATGTGATCCACAGTGGCGTGGGGGTGGGCTTCGACGAGGTCGAGTGCTGAGAGTCGTAGCCCGGTAATCCGCAGCCCAGCGTCACGCAGCAGTGCACGTGAATCGGTGTCGGCGGGTGTTGTTGGCATGAATCAATCGTATCTCTATTTTTGAATAATTCAAATAAAGGGTAACCTTAGTTGGGTTTTTGCTTGAGATTTCGGGTGGCGAACTTCTCCCGACTTGATTTCTGGGCAACTCGATTTGGCCGCTCAGGCTGCTTTAGGCGGCGATTGGTTTGTATCGGTGGTTGCGTTTGGGTGTGGTGGTGCCGGGTGGGTAGAAGTCGGGTTT
>JBEBSZ010000021.1:0-37310 GCA_040394025.1 Aeromicrobium sp. | reverse complement strand
ACCGACTACGATCTGAGCGGTAGTCCAAGCGAGCTCGCGTTACCGCCCGAGGCAGTTGAACCGTTTGCCCAAGCCATGTCCGAGTCCTTGTATATCGTGATCGGCGCATATGTCGTGGGCTTCGTTCTCGTGTTGTTCCTTAAACCGCGTCCCCCGCGCAGATTCGACACCACCCCGTGAGAGTTACGGAATGAACATGAATTTCGATCAGGTGATCAAAGAACGTCACTCGGTACGTGGTTTTTTAGACACTCCAGTCGACGCTGAACTTGTGAGCGAGATCGTCGACTTGGCTCAGCAAACACCCTCCTGGTGTAATTCGCAAGCATGGCAGTTAGAGATGACAAGTCCAGATACGACTCGGGCACTTTCTAAACTCCTGCTCGATCATGCAAGATCAGGAAATCCTAGCCAGCCAGATATCGCGTGGCCTGAACGGTACACAGATATCTACGCTGATCGACGCCGAGCAAGTGGTTACGCCCTGTACGAGAGCCTCAACATTGAGCGCAGCAACTTTGATCGTCGCATGGAACAAGCACTTGAGAACCATCGTTTCTTCGGTGCACCAAACGTTGCTTTCGTGACATCGCCGAAAGACCTCGGCAGTTACGGTCTTATCGACTGCGGCGGTTTTATTTCCACATTCCAATATGTTGCTCGCTCGCGCGGAGTAGCTAGCATCGCTCAAGCCGCACCAACGATGTATTCGGCACTAGTCCGCGACTTCTTGTCGATCCCTGACGATCGTGACATCGTCTGTGCGATTGCCTTTGGCTACGCCGACACCACACATCCGGCGAATCAGTTCCGCACCGAGCGCGCTCCAACTGCAGATGTCGTTCGCTGGCACTGAGAACCCTTTAGCTATCACATAGAAGTACGTGTGGCCCACCAGTATTGCCAGCGGGCCACACGATCACGAAGACTCGGCTAAACCGTGAGTGTGATTTTTCCGGTGTGCTCTCTCGACTCAAGCGCAAGGACAGCATCTTTGGCTTGTTCGAGCGGAAAGCTCGGTCCCAATAATGGTTTGAGTGCACCCGATATCAAGTGAGGCCGCATTGCATTCCACTGCGATTTAATGTGATTCGGGATGAGTTCTTCGTAGTCTCCCCAACTGACACCAATAACGGACAAGTTGTTGAGGAGGAGCCGGTTGACTTTGACTGTCGGGATCTCGCCGGCCGTAAAACCGATGACGAGTATCCGACCCTCAACATCGAGGCATCGCAAGGAATCAGTGAAGCGATCACCACCCACGGGATCGACCACGATATCGACCTTGCCTTTCTCAAGAACACGGTCTTTAAATCCGTCAGCAAGGACGTAACTATCGGCACCGGCACGCACCGCAGCTTCGCCCTTTTCCTCCGTCGATGTCACGGCAATGACCTCAGCCGCTCCCCACACTTTGGCAATTTGCACGGCGGCTGAGCCAACCCCGCCAGAGGCACCCTGCACGAGGACGCGCTCTCCTGGTTTCAGTTTTCCCCGTTCGATAAGCGCAAAATATGCAGTCCCATAATTGAACATAAACGATGCAGCCGCAGCGAAATCGACTTCATCAGGGAGCGGAAAAACTAGGTTTGGGGTGGCCGTGACTTGCTCGGCAAAGCCTTGGAGCATGGGCAGGGCCGCCACTCGGTCGCCTGGCTTAAACTCAGAGTCTTCGGGTGCGGCAATGACTACCCCCGCGACCTCAGTGCCCGGCACGAACGGAAGAGGCGGGCTGAATTGATACAAGCCTCTCGTTTGTAAGAGTTCGGGGAAAGCGACACCGGCGCTCCTGACTTCAATAAGAACTTCGTTGGCTGCCCGCTGCGGTTCGGGCAAGTCGACAAGCTTCAGACCTTCAGGCCCTTTGTGGCTTGTAATCTGTATGGCACGCATTGAGTGACTCCTTAACTAGTTGCCGAGTTCCAAGAATGTTGATGAATTCCTAAGATTCATCCGACCGAGAAAATTCGTATACCCCTAACTCCTTCCGAGTTTCTCGGCGAATTCGTTAGGAGCGGTGACCAACTCGCGCAGGCTCAACCGCTGACCCGTTATTCCATTCGAGATTTCATAGAGTGACATGTTTCCCGAGGAGTTGCTCAGCTTTGACATCCAGTCAAAAAAGATCGCAGGTTCCATACACTCGGGCGCGATAACACCCGGCTGAGGTAGTTGCCCATTCAAGAGCGCGTAAATGCCTGCGGCAGCCGGCGTACCGGTTGACTCCTCCATCGTTTCTTCTGACGCAGACTGAAAACTCAACCCGGTATTGCCACGGATCACATCGATACGGAGCCCCCCTTTAATTCGGGGAAGATCATGACGAGCTTCGGTAATCAAGGCGTACCTACTCTTGAGCAAATCATCGATCTCCGGGCCCGGAAGGGAACGATTCCCTGCGCCTAGACGTGCCATCGCCCAGCCCAGAATGAGAGAGTCCGCGGGTGCAACACCGCCATAGTTGCTGATCTTCTTGACATCGAGGAACCTCGGTACTGACACGAGTTCTGAATGAGCCAGTTCCATCGTCAAATGGGTGCCAACGCTATCGGCAAATTCAACCTCTTTGGATTTGAGATCTTCCCACTTAGGAACTTCGTCAAGGATCCGTCCGTCCCGGTATGGCCGGAAGATATGCCACAAGTGTTCCAAGGTTGCCGGTGATGAATCCCGTGCGTCATTAATCCAATGAATTGCCACATCATCAGCCGAACCCAGCACGTCTAGGGCAGCACGGATCAAGACATTCGTGGTCCCGGGAGATGCGCCCATGCCAGTGAGTGCAGTGATGCCTGCTCGCTTTGCCGGCCCATCCATGTTGAGGATAAATTCAGTGGCATCTGCATCGTCGCAGATATCAAGATAGTTAGTTCCCGTCTTAGTGCATGCCTCAAAAACCGGGCCAATAGTTCGGAAATACGGACCGACCATATTGGCGACTACCTGCACCTCGGTGACCAGTTCGTTAAGTTTTTCAGCATCTCCAAGCGCATCGAATTCAATCGTCGTGGCGCCCAAGCCTTCGACAAATTCTTTACGATCAGGACGCCACGAAAGATCTGCGCATAACCATTTTGTGAGCGGACTGATTCGTGCCGCGGCTTCCAGCATCGCTTGCGACTGGTTGCCTCCGGCGCCGATGACCAGCACATCCCATCGTCTATCCGAATTCACTTTTCTCTCCTCTGGGATATTCGTCATTGAACTAACTGGCGTCATTTGCCCAGTACCACGAGATCAGATGCGCCTTTGCGGGCTGGCTCCGTAATTAGGGCTAACCTGTCGAAAAATGCCACCGGATCGATCACTTCTTCAGGAGTAACGACACCGGTTTCAGTGACGAGACCGTCAATCAGCATTCCGACGCCCACAGCAAGCGGGTATCCGGTGCTGCCACCCATTTTGAAGGGAGGATGCGCAGATAAGTGCGCACTCGCTTGTGCAGGTTGGCCGTCCTTCGTTCCTTCAGCAAGTGCCCAACCGCCGGGCAATTGTTCCCGAGGTGTGGCAGCTGGATCTTTAGGTCGTTCGATGTGCCCGACCGCGGCAACTGCTTCATCGAGGGTCAACGTTCCGGTATCGAACTTCGCCGCGATTTCTCGCACCGCATCAAACATCCAATCGGGCCCAGACATCAGATTGAGTGACTCTTGGAGTCCAGGGAACTTGCGCGGCAAGGTTACTGGTTCTGGATGACCCACCGAATACACTTTTTGAATCCCCACATTCGGGAAGTCAATATTTCGCGCTTCGAGCGGTGTGACCATCGTTCTCTTGCCATGACGCCACGCTTCCACTTGACCACTGCACTGCAAAATCCAGTGGGCTACGGCTGCGGTTCCGGCAGAAGAATCGTATTCCGGTTCATGGACACTTCCAGTGCCTGCCAAGCTCCAACCCGTGTAAATGCGTGCAACCGAATCCAATTCCCCAGCAGCAAGGACGGCAAGCAGGTTGGTCACACCGGGGCTCATGCCCATACCGATCAGTGCCGTGACACCGGCTGCTTTGGCTTCGGCATCTAACTCGAAGGCGTCGACCGTAGCTTCCCAATCATCGTCGATATCGATGTAGTGGCAACCATTTCGAATAGCTGCCTGCAAGATCGCCTTACCAAACACCGCGAACGGGCCCATCACATTGACGACAATGTCAGTTTGTGAAAATAGTTCGTCGAGCCGTTGCGTATCCCGAGCGTCGAGATGGGCCGCAGCTGCCCGTGGCCCAATTTCGGCGGCGAAGCGTTCTGCCTTTTCTAAATCTATGTCGGCGAGCACGATAGTGGCTACGTTTTCAAGACCAACAATTTGACGTACTGCGTGGCGCCCCATAGCGCCCGGGCCACCCACAACAGTAATGTGACGGGGCAAGCTAGGTTCCTTCATAATTACTCCTAGGTAAAATAAATCGGACAGTTGATATAAAATGAGAGCCTCGTGACCCTTAGGGGTTTCTGATGTTGTTACCGCCCAGCAGTTAGTGGCGGTTTACGAGAAGAGAAAGGCAAAGCGGAAAGCCTATGCCAAAGATCGTGGATCGAGTGGAACGCCGAGCTGAAATCACCGACGCTGTACTCGAAATAGTCTCGGAAGTCGGAGTCGATGCTGTAACCATTAGAGATGTCGCGACTCGCTGCGGCTGGTCGACTGGAGTTATCCATCACTACATCGGCGGACGTGATGACCTGCTGCTTGCGGCGTTGAAGCGCGCGACTTGGAAGTCGGGCGTTCGATATCACGAAGTGGCTGGGAGAACCGATCTGAGTGCATTCGAACGGCTCCATCAGATACTCAGGCTCAATCTTCCTTTGGATCCCGAATCTATGGCCTTGGTAAGAATCTACTTGTTTTTTTATGCAGAAGTCGCGGCGAAAGACAGCCTCGCCCCTACCCTGACTCGTTACATCGTTAACTGGCGAAAAAACGTTGAATCTTGTGTGGTCGACGTCATGAAGGAACGCGGAATTGAGACGTCCAAAGCAACTCAGATCGGCAACTACTTGGTTGCCTTGGCAGATGGGTTCGCTACCCATGCGATGATGACCGGCGTCGCCGGAATGGATGATGCTTTGGATGCGGCCCCGCCAATCAACGAATGGATTGAAAGTGCGCTCACGATCGCCACTAAGCCGAGCGTTGCCCAACAGCCGTGATACTGGTTTCACGGCCGACACCCACAGTTGGAGCCTCAATTTTCGATTCCTCTCAACCAAGCCTTATCTTCCAAAAGGCTGCGACAGGTTGAGGCGTGCTGCCATTCCTCAGTTTTCAGTAGTGCTTGATGAAAAGGCATGAGCGTTTTAATCCCGGAGATTTCAGTCCGAGATAGTGCTTCTAAAAGCAAACGAGTAGCTTCCGCCCGATCAGAACCCCAAGCGATAAATTTTGCAATCATCGGGTCGTAGAAGGGATGCACCGTGTCTCCGGCCAGCACACCTGTGTCAATTCGCACATTGGCAAGATCGGGGACCGAAAACTCGCTGAGCACACCCGGCGACGGCCGGAAATTCTTGGCCGCATTCTCTGCGTTGATTCGAACTTCAATCGCGTGGCCCCGAAGCTGAACATCTTCTTGTTTGAGACTTAATTCTTCGTTGGCGGCGACCTTGATCTGCTCTTCCACAAGGTCAATTCCCGTAACCATCTCGGTGACAGGATGCTCAACCTGAATACGTGTGTTCATCTCAAGAAAGAAGAACTCGTCGCCCACCAAGAGTCCTTCCACAGTTCCGAGTGAGTAATAATCCACTGCCCGTGCGGCATCGATCGCCACGTTGCCGATCATTTGGCGCAGTGAATCATCGAGTGCCGGGCTCGGTGACTCTTCAACCAACTTTTGATGGCGTCGCTGGATTGAACAATCTCGCTCAAAGAGGTGGATGAGATTTCCGTGCTTATCCCCGAGGACTTGCACCTCTACGTGACGCGGATCAACGAGGTAGCGTTCTAAGTAGACCGTCGGATCACCAAAAAACCGCTCCCCCTCACCCGAAGCACCTTCAATCGCACTTTGCAGTCCCTCTGGACTTTCTGCAATGCGAAATCCTTTACCGCCACCACCACTACTTGCCTTGACCGCAACTGGATAGCCGATCTCTGCTGCAATGCGTGGCGCCTCTTCACCCCAGACGATCGCATCAGTCAGACCTGGGACAACCGGGACTCCCGCCTTTGCCATCGTCGTACGCGCAGCAATCTTGGAAGACATTGCTTCCATCGACTCTGGACTTGGACCAATGAATACAATTCCTGCGTCAGCACAGGCTCGCGCAAATTCCGGATTCTCCGCCAGCAACCCATAGCCGGGATGAATCGCTTCAGCTCCCGTTTGAAGAGCCGCCTCAATGATGCGGTCCATCCGTAGATAACTATCTGCGACAAAGGCTCCACCGATGAGAACCGCTTCATCGGCACTTCGAACATGGAGACTATCAGCATCTACGTCAGAATAAACAGCAACTGAATCTATGCCCATTCGCTTCAACGTGGAGAAAACCCGAACGGCAATTTCTCCTCGATTAGCAACGAGAATGCGTGGGAACATTCTTACTCACTCACGGTCACAAGATCGTCACCATCTTGCACTAGGTCGTTTTCTGCGACATGGATCTTTTCAACGCGACCGTCGTGCTCGGCCTCAAACGGAATCTCCATCTTCATCGACTCCAAGATCAAGAGTTCATCACCCTCGCTCACTTCCTGTCCCTCAGTGACGAGGATTTTCCAGACAGATCCCGCAGTGTCAGATTGGATAGTTGACATATTCTTCTCCTAGTTCAGTTCTTGATTTGAGTGAGTCCATCGATATACGTAGGCATGTCCCCCACAACAACTACGGACGGACGCTCCAACGACGTTTCGGTTCATGGATTTGAGACTTCATCGCATCGCGGCTTGCATTGAAGAACGCGGCGACAATCTCACGAGTTTCTCGTGGATCGATCATTCCTTCGACACCAAACGCTTCCGCTGTTCGCCACGGGTCCACGAGTTCAGCCATCCGCGCCTCGACCTGTGCTCGCATGCGGGCCGGATCGTCGGCTTCAGCGATTTGTCTTCCGTAGGCTGCCTCAACACCACCTTCGATCGGAAGGTCGCCCCATTCACCGGTGGGCCAAGCTAGTCGGAGGCCGAGTTTGTCTGGATTAGAGGTCGCGGATGCTGCCAATCCATAGGCCTTACGGACCTGAATCGTGACGATCGGAACCTCAGCCTCAATGATCGATTGAATTGCGCGCATGCCCCACCGCACAACATTTGCCTTTTCAGCTTGCGGTCCGACCATGAATCCCGGGACGTCCACGAAATAGAGGATGGGAATGTGGAAGGTGCTGCACATATCAACGAATCGGACTTGTTTCTCTGCAGCACTCGCGTCGAGCGCACCACCCAAATGGCGAGGGTTGGACGCGACAACACCAATCGACATCCCATCCATGCGAGCCAAACCTGTGACGACGCTCTTGCCCCAGTTAGGACCGATTTCGAAAAACGATCGCGTGTCGACGATGGCCTCAATCATCTTGTTGACTTTGTATGGCTGGCGGCGATTTTCCGGAATGATCTTGAGCAATTCAGGTGCTCGCCGCGTGACCGGATCCTCTGATTCAGTTCGAGGTGGAAGTTCCCATACGTTCTGCGGTAAATAACTAAGAAAGGTCTTCATCTGATCAATCGCATCAGCTTCATCTTCAGCAATGTTGTCGATGGCGCCAGAAGCTGTCGCGATACGTGCGCCACCCAATTCTTCTTTAGTGAGGTCGATGCCTAGCGCACGGCGGACGAGTGGAGGGCCCCCAGCAAAAATGACTGAATCCTTCGTCATCACACTGAAGTGCGACAAGACGGCACGTGCAGCCGCGCCACCGACTGCCGCACCACTGACCATTCCTACAACCGGCACTTCAGTTAACAAATCAAAGGAACGCTGCCAGGACATAGAACTAACAAGGTAGGCGTGACCCATATCTTCTTGGGCTGTCACGTCGCCGCCGATACCTTCCACAAACATCATGAGTGGAATCTTGTATTCGTGGGCTAGGTCCTCCACGAAGCCACCCAAGCCGCCCTTCATCCGATCCAGATACGTCTGCGGTGCACCACCACGAATTGTGAAATCTTCGCCGCCAATGGCAACCGTGCGGCCATCTACCGTACCCAGCCCGCAGACAAAACCAGCCGGAAGTTTACCGATGACATTGCCGTTCGCGTCCACTTCATCAACGGTCGTGAATTCACCAATCTCCTGAAATTCGTCAGTCATCGCCTCAATACGCTCACGAATCGTCAACCGCCCTTGGTCTTTTTGGCGTTGAACACGTCGTTCTCCACCAAGTTGGCGAGATAACGCACGGCGCTTTTCGAGTTCTGCGAGAGCCGATTCCCAAGTGAACGTCATTACTATTTCTCCCTTTTTCCTAATCCTGATGTTGTGTTGCAGCGTTATCGCGTGATCTTGACTGCATGCGGATGTCCGACCTCTTTTGACAGCAGGTGTTTTTGCACGACTCCCGTTCCGGGGCTTCGCACGAATGCATCTCCGCTCGCAACAGCCACCCATTGAGGAATGGCATATCGAGGTAAGGAACTACGCGCATAGTCACTGAATGAAGCGATGTCAAACGTCGTGCCTTCAACCGGAACGACAAAAACTTTGATTTCATCTTCGCCACCGTGTTCGTCTTCGACAGCGATAGCAATACACTCACGAATATTCGGAGCGCCTGCCAGCGTGGATTCCAACTCCCAGGCTGAAATATTCTCACCACGACGTCTAAAACTGTCAGTCTTTCGCCCGATGAAGTAAAGGAACCCATCCTCATCGATCCGACCAGTGTCACCGCTGTGGAACCACAAGTTTCGCCAGGCTTCCAAAGTGTATTCCGGTCGACGCCAATACCCAAGCGCCGTCAAATACGGCTGCATCGGGCGATAAATGATCTCGCCTACCTCACCCACTGGGAGTTCGACATCATTGGAATCAACGATCCGGACATCAATGAACTCATGGATTGAGCCACAACTACCGCGACGCTTCCGGTCAGCATTCTCTAGCGTGACGACATCGCATTCGGTCTGACCGTACAGAGTCGTCACTGGGATATTAAGTTCGTCCTCAAACTTTTCGTAGGCGGTGTCCGGAATCGGCGCTCCCATAATCCTGCGCAGTGATGCAGCTTTCGCACCGGGATTTGTTTCCGCCAGCATGGAAAGCATCGAACCCACACCAACCGCCCACGCGGCACCGAAGCGCTCAACATCGTTCCAATACTCGCTGAGACTAAACCGCTCGCGAAAACTGAGCGCACTTCGAGACTGGAGGCACGCAGAAATCAAAATATGTCCGTCAACATGAAAGAACGGCAATGGGAAATATCCCACTTCTCCGCGGCGCATGTCATTGTTGGCTGCCCAAATAGCACCGAGGTTTGAAAAATAGGCACGTGGCAACATGACACCTTTAGCCGGGCCTGTCGTTCCAGATGTGTAGAGAATCGTGCCAAGATCGCCCGGTTTGATTCGCTTGTTAGATTCCTCAAGCGTTTCGGCAAATCCCTTCGGAATCTCACCGATGTTGAGATCATCGAAAGCCAGAATACTGACAGTTGTTTCAGCCTGAACTGCGTCGATGAACTTGCTCTGGCAAAGGATGAGGATCGGGTCCGAATCCGTCAGAACATGGTTGAGAAGCGGCCCGCGCAACTCAAAGTTCACCGCTACTTCGATAGCTCCGAGCCACCAGATAGCGAACATCCAGGCCACTCGATCAACAGAATTTTCTGCAACGAGAGCCACTCGGTCGCCTGCTTTAACTCCTTGTTCGTGCAGAAATCCGGCATTGTTTTGGGCTCTTCTCACGAAGTCACGCACGGTAACTTTTTGATCGGCAGTGATCAGAAAAGCACCGTCAGGGTTCTCGGCAAGCGCGTCCAACAGATCGCTAACGGGGCCATGCCTGTTCAGCTTGAGATCGCTGGACACTACGTGCTTTGGAGTTGACACCTCATTACACCTTTCGAAGAGTTCAAAGTTTTAGTTGGGTTTTTTGGCCCATGAGGCCATTCGGCATAAGGAGCAGGAATACGATGAGCAAGCCGAAGACAGTCGCGTCGAGCAGAATTGATGACATATAAGCACTGACCATGGATTCAGTAATGCCAAGTAGGATGCCACCGAGCAAAGCCGCACGTATGGAACCAATTCCACCGATAATCGCTGCGATAAATGCTTTCAGCGTGATGGCAAATCCAAGACCGATCGTGAGCGTTCGGAAGTTCGTAATGTACAAAATGAGGCCGATCATTCCGATCACGCCACTAAAGCCGTAAATCAGCGCAATGATGCGGTTGATTTGAATTCCCATGAGTTCAGCCGTTGAACGATCTTCAGAGATTGCGACGATCGCTTGACCGTGCTTTGACCTGCGCAGGAATTGTTCAAAAGCAATGACAATCGCGACGGCAACAACAAGGTTGAGCATGGGTAGGTAACCAACACGAACCCCAAAAACATCCCAGGAGCCCGTAGGTAGGATCCCTTCGTCGAAGTTTCGCGGTTGTACTCCCCAGAAGAACTGAACGATGGCTCGCAACATGAACCCCGCAGCCATCGCCGCGACAAATGCCATGAAGACAAGGTTTCTGGAAATCAGTGGGCGATAGACCACTCGCTCTACTGAGATCGCGAGCAATCCCGCAAGGACTGTCGCCAGCGTCATCGCAATCCAAAAGGGCATGCCTAGAACGATTAGTGTAAACCCAACAAATGCCGCGAACACGAGAGTATCGCCGTGGGCGAAGTGGAGTTGCCCAAGGACTTGATAGACCATTCCGTAGCCAACACACCACAGTGCGTATTGAGCTCCGACGCCAGTGCCGTTCACGAGTTGCTGCAAAAAATAGTCCATGTCACTCTCCTCCGACATGCTCGAAGTAGTGAGATCCAACTTCATCTGAAGTGACCGATGCGACGTCTGCTTCAAACGATTTGGTGCCGTGGCTCAGCACCGCAATCCGATCAGCCAGTTCCATCGCTTTGACCACGTTTTGTTCGACAAGAAGCACCGAGAGCTCTCGCTCTTGAGTTATCTTCTTGAGCCCTTCGTAGACTCGATCGACAAGCACGGGAGCAAGGCCCAATGATGGCTCGTCTAGTAGCAGGAGTGTCGGGTTGGACATCAGCGCTCGACCAATCACAAGGATCTGTTGTTCGCCTCCGCTTAACAGTCCGGCACTTGAATCTCTACGCCGTTCGATGACGGGCCATTGAGCCAGATAATCCTCGATATCAGCGTCAACTGCGGAGCGATCTGTCCGGGTATAGGCGCCAATGCGGAGATTGTCTTCGGTAGTCATGCGCGGAAAGACCTGTCGGCCTTCGGGACACAATGCGATTCCTTGGTTGACGATGTAGGCCGGGTTCTTGCCGACGATCGACGTCCCATTGAACTCGATTCGCGAACGTTGGTGAGGTTTAAGCTGCCCAGAAAGTGCCCTTAAGAGGGTGGATTTTCCGGCCCCATTAGGACCACACACGGCCAAGATTTCGCCCCTCGCGACGTTGAGGTCAACGTCATTCAAGACTGGTGCCTTGCCATAACCGACAGTGAGGTTTTCAACACTAAGCATTGTCATTCGCCCCCTACATAGATCCGGCGCACTTCAGGATCGTGCGCGATAACTGCCGGGACATCGTCGTTGATGACAGCTCCGCCATCCATCACAACTGCGCGATCAGAAACATCAAGAACAAGGTCGAGCCGATGTTCGATGAGAAGCAAACTCATAGAGTTGTCTGAGGTTTTCACCAGATCGACAATGGTTCGAATAAGTTCGTCTGCTTCTTCGACTGACATTCCGGCCGTAGGTTCATCCAAGATGAGAATGCGTGGTGGAAGCGTCAACACACGCGCAAGTTCGAGTCGTTTTTGATCCGCGTACGAGAGGTTCGCCGCAAGCATTTCGGATTTTTCACTGAGCCCGACCCGAGAAAGAGCTTCGCGCGCGACTCGCTTTGCTTCCTGCTTTCGCTTTCGTGCGCTCGGCAAGAAGAGCAACTCTGATAGCCAGGTCCAGAGCAGCGAGCGTGTGCCTGTTTGCGCAAGGTAATAACCGGCGATGGTGTTGTCGAGCACCGACATTTTTTCTACGAGCCGAAGATTTTGGAATGTGCGGCCGATGCCCTGTCGCCTGATAGCCGCCGGCGCCATAGCGACTAGCGACACATCATCAAGCGTTACGTCTCCGCCATCAGGCCGGTAGAAGCCTGAGACCACGTTGATGAGTGTGGATTTACCGGATCCATTTGGCCCGATAACTCCGACAATTTCACGATCTCCGACTGAAAAGGAGACATCTTTAAGTGCGTGTACTCCACCAAACGACTTCGTGATGTTTGAAATGTGCAGCATGTCTGGTCAACCCCTCATCGTCGATTTCGGTTGCGTGATGAAGGTAGGAGCTTGCGGACTACGTCCGCTACGACTCCACCCCGGATGAAGACAGCGATGATGACCGCGAGCCCAACAAGCCCAACGGTGTATGAACCTAATGAGCGAAACTCTTCGAGCAACAGTGTGAAGATGAAGGCAGTCGAAGCAACACCCGCCAAGCTTGTGAGGCCGCCGATAATGGCGTATAGCGTCATCGTGAACGAGGCATCAAAACCAAAATCGTTCGGTGAAATGAACTGAATTGTGCCCACTAAAAAACCGCCGCAAATGCCAGCTAGGCCCGAACTAATCACCATTGAAGTCGCGCGTAATTTGAACGGGGGCATACCCATGCTTCGGGCAGCCACATCATCGTGGTTCACCACAAGGAGTGAACGACCTAAGAATCCATGCGCCAGACGTCGCGTGATGGCATAAACAAAGGCAAAGAGCCCAAGACACAGGAAATAGGCCTGAATCGGATCATTGAACGAAAGCCCAAAGAGCGAGAGTTTTGGAATTCCAAAGAAGCCTTCGCGACCACGGGTAATGCTGGGGAGATTCGCCATCAGTTGAGCAATAGCGAAGGTAAACCCTAGAGAAACAAGGACGAAGTAATCGTCTCGCACTCTTAGACTTGCGAGTGCGAGGACGTAACCGCCAAACCCCGCGAATACGGCCGCGGCAATGACTGCCGTGAAGAAAGACCATTCATGTTCAGTCACCAAAATGGCGGTCGTGTAGGCGCCGAGACCGTAATAGGTTCCTTGCGACAAGTTCAGCAAACCGCCGTAACCTAAGGAAATCGTCAGTGCCGTAACGACTGCGGCATTCAGGAACGCCAGCGTGAGCACTTGGAGTCGAAAGGGCGAATCGATGAGAAATGGTGCCGCCGCGCCGATCAAGATAAACAGCGCTGGAAGTGCAGACGAGAATCGGCGAATCACCGCAACTGCTCCGGGGACTCGGTTAGCAAGCCCCCGGAACTTTGATTGTTGCGACGTGTCAGTAGTCAATTGACTCACTGACGCTCCACCGATCCATCCGACCTCATGAGGTATTTAGCTTTTACTTCTTTTTCTTGAGGAGTGGTTCCAGTGAACTTTGAGACGAAAAGGGGGCGGCTTACTGGAGTCAGGTCATCGTTGAACTCAATCGGCCCGAAGAAACCTTCGCCGGAGATTTTTGGTACGTACTCGAGGAAGTCGGTACGGTCGCTGGCGCCCGCTTCGATAGCTGCCGCAAACGTCAGCACCGACTCGAACGTATAGGCAGCAGCACTCGGCATGCTCTTGCCGTATTCGGCTTCAAATGCCTTTCCAGCCCATGCAGCGATCGAGTCAGAGGTAGCCTCAGTAATGACACCGCCAGAGTCCGAGGCATACAAATCACCCTTCGTGGCTGCAGATCCGGCTGCCTCGAAGAACGAGTCGCCCCAACCTTCACCCAGGTAATCAATTACTGGCTGGTTCATTCCAGCCTTGCGAGCTTGCGCAACGATCTTTCCGGCATCGGACTGGAAAGCACCTGACATGATCACGTCAGGATTCTCGCGATTGATGCGTGTAAGCAGCGTCGAGAAATCAGAGGTACCAGCAGCATATGTTTCCTGCGACTGGATTTTTACGCCCGAATCTTTTGCACCACTATTGAGTCCCTCGTGGTAAGAATCTAGGAACGAGAAGTCACCAGAAATTGCTCCGGCCGTTTTTGCGCCAAGATCAGTGGCGGCGTAATGAATCATTGCCACAGGAATAGCTTCGACGGGCGCCAAGGCAAGCACAATGTTGTCAGCTTCATCAGTAAGGAAACTCGCGCCTGAGTAGCTTGACACGAGTCCAAGCCCATGCTTGTCAAGTACAACGCCAGCTGCCTGAGCTTGACCACTCGTCAAATAGCCGGTCAAGCCATAGTACTTATCATCTGAAGCGAAACGCGAGGCGATTGTCGAGGCTGCTTGTGTGTCCAATTGGTCATCGGCACCTTCAACGGTGAACTTCTGACCCTTCCGCGGACCTTCTTTCACCCCGCCGTTTTCATTCAAATAGCGCGCAGCCAGTTTTGCGCCATTGAGCATGTCTTGGCCACTCTCGGCAGAGTCTCCGCTTAGAGGGACCGATACCAAGATTCGGACTTCGTCCCCGGCCTTGTCGGCCGTCTTGCTGTCACCACAAGCAGCCAGCGGCAGTACCAACAAGGTAACTGCAGCCAGCGCGACTCCTCTTATAAGAGAACTCTTCATTACCCCTCCTCAGGGTTGACTTGTATTTTATAACGTATGTCCGATATAAATACAAGTCAGACCTGTTGTCAAGACATTTCTGTGAGTTAGCTCACGGATTGAGATCGTGGTGGGCCCTTGCCTTGTTAACGGGTTGTCATACCCAAGGTGGCATTACGAGATGGAATCTGAACACACGATTCAAGGCTTAGCCGTACACCAAATGCTGGGCCTGTCCAGAAGAAGAAAGCATCAAAATGAACTCCCCTACTGAAGCCAAGCAATTCACGAACTCCAAAGAGCACAGAACACTAACCGACCACGAAATCGCCAATTATTGGCACACATCAATTGAACTGTGGTCGTACGACTTTGACTATTTGGGACATATGACCGCAGCGATTTATCCAAAAGCTTTTGAAGAAGCGCGGTACCGATATTTCAAAGACCGGTGGGAAACGTCCATGCCTTCGTACGTCGTAGCTCAACACACAATGACGTTCGCGAAAGAAATCCTGCAAGAAGTGACACCAATCTATGTGTTACTTCGCCCCATTGAACTAGGACGAACTCGAATGGTTTTCGAAGAACTCTTACTCGACAGCCTCAAACGCGTGTGCAACATCTCGCATGTGACCCTCGTTGCCTGGGATATGGACCGGCGAACATCGCGAGAGTTCTCAGACAAAGAGCGCCGCGCTCTCGAAGAAGACTTAAACGCTTTTCACGGAATCAGCACCAACGATCCTAACCAGCATTAGACCGCGGACGTCGACGCATTTAACCAGTGACGAATGAGAACACCTTTCGCGAAAACCAGCTGAGCAGCTGCGCAATTCCAACAAACTTCAATCATAGGAAAACGTATGAACTACATTTTCAACCACGTCATCGATGATGTACGCAGTGAATCAATCGAACTCGATATCTTGATCAAAGACCTACCCGAAGACATCTGGGACATTGAGACTACGCCTGAGGGTTGGACAATATACGACCAAATCGCTCATCTTACGATGACCGATGAAGCATCACTATTTGCAATCAATGCACCTATCGAATTCGCCGACCACGTCAATATCAGCGATACCCACACACTCGAAATGGCTGAGGCACGTGAGCTACGGAAACTCGCATCACTGCCGAAGGATCAACTTCTTACGCGATGGCGACGTAGCCGAGAATCACTGGCAACAGCACTGAGCCAAGCGGATCCAAACATTCGCATCCCGTGGTACGGGCCACCAATGAAGCGCGTTTCAATGGCTACCGCACGCATGATGGAAACATGGGCACACTCACTCGATATTTACGACGCATTAGGCAAAACCAAGCCACAGAATGACCGCGTTCGGCACGTGTGCGAAATCGGCATTCGGACCCGCGGGTACGTTCACCAGTTACACGGTCACCCAATTCCGGAGTCCGACATCGCTATTCAGCTACAGTCACCTTCGGGTCAGACGTGGTCGTGGGGTCCCGACGAGACTTCCGAAAAGATCACTGGCAAGGCCTGGGACTTCGCAATGCTGGCAACGCGCCGCAGACACCGCGATGATGTCAACGTGACTGCCACCGGGATTGCCTCGGATCGTTGGCTCAACATTATCCAAACTTTTGCAGGCAATCCCGGCGCCAATCCAGTTCGATTGGCTGAACGTCCCAATCGATCCGACCAACGTAAAGCAGACACGTGATGATCGGTGATTCCATGACACAACCTAAACACTATTTTTAGGCGCACAGCTCACGCTCGCCACGAGGCCTTGGATCGAGAATCACTGTGCAGAAATTATGCCTTGTGCACGTTTGGCTAGTTCGGCCTTCGCAATCTTCCCCGTGTTACCCTTTGGCATTTCATCGACGAAATACACCTCACGCGGATATTTGTAGGCCGCTAACTTTCTTCTGCAATGACCTATGATCAATTCAGCAGATAGCACCTCGCGATCACCAAGAACAAAGGCGACAACTTCTTCGCCAAGGCGCTCATCTGGACGGCCGACTACAGCTACCTGCTGTACACCATCAAGTTCATAGATAATTTCCTCGATATCCCGTGGATGCACGTTGTAGCCGCCTCTAATAATGAGGTCTTTGACCCTACCGACAATAAAGAAATAGCCCTCTTCGTCTTGATAAGCCAAATCTCCCGTATGCAGCCAACCTTCCCGAAGAACCTCACGCGTGGCATCTGGTCGGTTCAGATACCCCGTCATCACATTGGGCCCGCGCATGACAAGTTCACCGACATTTTCACTACCGGGCGCTAGATCTCTTCCGTGCTCATTTCGTATCGCCAATTCAACACCCCAAATTGCACGGCCGATGGAACCTAGCTTGAGGTCAAATATCCCGCCATTTATTGCGCCCGAAGCCGTGGACTCAGACATGCCATAACCCTCGACATATTTAGCCGGGCGAAATTCACGTTGAAGTTGCCGGATGACATCAACTGGCATAGGAGCTCCACCAGAAATCATGATCCTGACCGAACTTAGGTCAAGCCCACGTCGCTCCGCACTCAGTAATTCAAAGTACATCGTTGGCACACCTGCAAGGATCGAAATCTTGTGGTCCTCTATCGCTGCCAGCAAACGTTCGGCATCAAATCGACCCATGAGGTAAACGGATCCACCTTTTCTTACCGCCGTATTGAGAATGCTTGATAACCCAAATGCATGGAATAAGGGCAGCACGGCCAAAGACACATCACTATGCGAAATGAACAGAGTTTCAGATTCTGCTATACAACTCATGAGCGCTTGAAGATGCGAAATTTCGGCACCTTTTGGTTCCCCTGTTGTGCCCGAGGTGTAGATGATAAAGGCGGTCTGATTACCGTCGGTAACTTGATATGGCCAAGACGGCACACCGGCTGACTCAAGGGAGGAATACTCAATTGTTCGGGCCAGCTGCTCCCCTACAAGAACCAACGACATATCGAGGCCGCTTTCAGATTCCAATATGGCCTGAGCAGTTTGTGATTTCCCGGTAACGAAAACCTTGGCCCCGCAATCGGCTAAGACCGTCAACACTTCATCATTACTGAGCAAAGGGTTAATTGGCACCACTGTCATTCCCGCTCTTAAAGCAGCAAAATAGATGATGACAAATTCTGGCGTATTCGCCAACTGCATCATCAAACGATCACCAGATTTACATCCCGTGTCGCACAGCCAAGCTGCTACGGCAGAACTGCGCCTATCGACATCCGCATAAGTCAGTGTTTCAGTCTCTGTGAGAAGGAAACACCTGTCTGGCCAGAGACGACTCGCTTCAACTAAAGCTTGAGCAAAATTGAAGTTCATGCAGGCATACCCTCGAAGTAACCGGCTTTACGCAAATCGTCTATAGATTCGTTGATAGCACGAGCAACGAATAGGACGTCCGCATCGCTGTGCGCCAGAGAAATAAAGGCTAAATGGATACCCGGCACAAGCACGCCACGTTCCTGCAGCAGTTGATAAAAGAGACGCTCAGTTTCTTGAAAATCGATTGTGACGTCACGGAACGACACAATCGGCGCATCAGTAAACCTTAGATGGAACATCGAACCAGCGCCCATCATCACAACGGGAGCGTTCGTGGCCACTGCATGTTCGTTTACTAATCGGCTGAGTTTTCGCCCGCGCTCATTTAACTCATCAAAAAACTCCAAGTTTTCCTTCATATAGGTAAGCGCGGCGACTCCAGCAATCATCGACAACGGATTCCCGGAGAAGGTCCCACCTGAGAAGATCGGACGAGCCCGTTCGGTCCCACGTCCGAAGACTGACATCACATCTGCCCTACCAGCAACCGCCCCAATCGGCAGGCCCCCGCCCAATGCTTTGCCAAACGTTGCGAGGTCTGCGACAACATCGAAGTACTCTTGGCCGCCGCCGGGAGCTAAACGAAAACCAGTAATCACTTCATCAAGCATGAATAAAACTCCAGCCTCACGACAGGCCCGACTCAAAGACCTTAGCCAAGGCCCGATATCTTCACGTGGATTAGAGCTTTGGACGGGCTCAACCAAGACGAGTGCGAGATCATCAGCATTCCGCCGAATTACATCAAAAGCCGAGTCGTCGTTATAGGGAAGCATCATGACGGTTTCAAGAACTTGATCTGGAATACCGGCTCCACGACGCCGAGGAGTCGGCTCACTTCGTGCACTAGTGTTGTCTGCGACCATCAACGCATAGTCGTGCACGCCGTGGTAACTTCCATCAAAAACTGCGACTTTGGATCGGCCGCTGAATGCACGCGCCGCTCGGATCGCCAACATTGTTGCCTCCGTCCCGGAATTACAGAAAACGACCTTCTCTGCACACGGAGACATCTCTTGCACAAGTTCTGCCAACTCTATTTGAATGTCATTGTGCACACCCCAATGCCAGCCTTTGCCTAACTGTTCAGTCAAGGCTGTTTCTACCGCTGGGGGTCGATGCCCGAGCACGTGCGGACCGAAGCCCATCGTCAAATCGACGTACTCGTTTCCATCGATATCAGTGACACATGCGCCATCAACTGAAGCGATATACACGGGGCAGGAGATATCGACAGTGCCAACGATCTCCATCGCCAATGCTCGGGTGGCACGTTCGTGCCTCGCAACTGATGTGGGATTCTTTATCTTCAAACGGTCGAGTACTTCATTCACATGCAAGCTAGTCACGATTATCACTTTTCCCTACTCGTAATTTCGAGCAAAGTTGCTCATCACGGTTCAAAACATCGCGGAAGCTGACACGTTCAACAGCCTCACCGTCGTCCAAGATCCACACCTCTAGCGCGCCAGAAGAACCTCTCGATACGGCAGCCAGAGAATCGAAAAAATCGATTGGTTCTAAGCACTCGGGTGCACTGATTCCAGGACTTTCTAAGGCCCGGTCAAGCATCAGCAAGATACCTGCAGCTGCGGGAGTTCCAGTCGAATCCTCCATCGTCGCCATGGAGGCCGATTCAAAACGAATACCGTTGCCTTTGCGAGTGACATCAATCCGCATTCCGCCATAGGTTCGAGGTGTACTTTTCAGTTCGTCGGCAAGCTCCATAAACACCTCACGACATGCTTCTGTCAATGCGCTCTGTTGCGCAGAGGCACCTTCTCCACCTTGGCCAGCACCCATTCGAGCCTGAGCCCAAGCAACCACCATCAGATCCTGGGGGGCTAACCCACCAAAGTTGCTTACCCTTTCCACATCAAGGAACTTTGGCAAGGTGACAAGCTCAGAGTGAGCGAGTTCCACCAACCAATGAGGACCTGTCATCGAACGAAAATCGATGGTCCGGTGTTGAAGTTCCTCCCATCGGGGTACGCCGTGATGAGAGCCTCCTTCATGCCAGGGTTCGAAAATATGCCACATATGTTCAATTACTGCTGGTGAAGCATCTCGTGCATCTGAGGACCACGAAATGTCGACTGCATCAGCAGTTCCCATGATGCTCATCGCCGATTTAGCGAGCACATTCGTAATTCCAGGTGAAGCCCCCATGCCCGTGAGCACCCGGATACCTGCAACTGTAACTTCTTCATCTCGCTTCAATATCAGTTCTACTGCGTCCGCATCGTCACAAATATCTATGTAGTCGCTACCTGCGCGAATGCAAGCGTCAAGAACCGGCCCCATAGTTCGGAAATAGGGCCCCACCATATTGGCGACAAGCTGAGTGTCACCAACAATCTGAGCTAGCAATACTTTGTCGGCGAAAACATCGAGTTCTTGAGTTTTTGCACCAAACGCTTCAGTCCGTTCTCTAGCCTCATCACTCCATGCTTTGTCGACACACAGCCACCGATCAAGTCGACCTGCACGCGCAGCAGCCTGCAACATTGCTTGAGATTGTTTACCGCCTGCGCCTAGGACGACCACATCCCAAGTAAGGGATCCCGAATTTTTGTCACCCATTAGTCGAGTTCCTCAATCTGAACGTTGAGCAAACTCGCTTCACTCTGAGTTGGAATCACATGTGGCGCAAAGAGTTTCACATAATCTTCAACATCGGCGGCTTGTTCAGGTGGCAACACACCCGTCGTCGCGATTCGCCCGTTAGCAATCAACTCAACGGCCAGTGCTGCTGGGTAACCCGTGTTCCCTCCCATTTCATGCGGGAAGTATGAATTCAAATGTGCAGCAACTCGTACCCTTCGTCCGTCTTTCGTACCTGTTGCTAAGGCCCAACATGCGGGAAGTGTTTCTTTAAACCCACCCGGGACATGTGCAGGCCGTTTGAAGCCTTGCAACGTTGTAGCGGTCTCGACCAAGTCAAGCTCGCCGGACTCATATTTGGCCAAGGCGTCACGCAAAAGATCGAATATCCATTCTGGACCAGACATGACATTGAGGCTTCGCCCTTTGATTTCAATAGAGTGAGGCAAGGTAATAGGTTCGGGGTGTCCCAAGCTGTAAACACGAACCGAACCCGCACCGGGATAATCGATTTCTATCGCTTCTAACGGGTCAACCATTGCAGGTTTACCTTCACTCCAAGCCTGAATCTTTCCAGCACATTGCAACAACCAATGCTGCAGCGCACCACTACCTGCACGTCCTGCATCCAAGGCTTCTTCTGTCTCAACACCTGATGCGGCAAGAGACCAGCCAGTGAAGAGATCGTGGACTTCATCTAACTCTTTAGCGGCCTTCATAGCCAAAATATTCGTGATCCCTGGGCTAAGTCCGTAGCCGAGCAATACTCTAACGCCCCTTTCTCTAGCCAAAGAATCAAATTCAAGGGCAGAAACGGTGGCTTCCCAGTCGTCACAAACGTCGATGTAATCCTTGCCGTTTTCAATGGTCGCCTCTAGGATCGGGCGACCGAAAAGGTTGTACGGGCCGAGCATATTAATGACCACATCAACGCCAGAAAATGCTTCGTCCATCGCTTTGCGATCAGTTGCGTCCAGCTTTAGCGGCTGCGTTTGTTCCGAAAATTCGTTAGCTAAGATCGCCGCTCGATCAAAATCTAGATCCGCTACAAGAATCTTGCCTACCGAATTCAGCTGGACAAGTTTTCGGACAACATGTCGCCCCATTTGCCCCACTCCCCCGACGACAATGACATCAAGTTGATCTTTTGTTGCAGCACTCACAAGAGAACCTTTCATTCAATACTGTTCAGAAACTACGTTGGGTTTAGGAAGGATTTTCTGCTCCGACGACGGTGAGTAGACGGCGTTGCAGAGCAAAAACGGCGACAACACCAATCACGAGGGTTACTGCTATAAGTAACGTCGAAACTGCCGTCACTGTCGGGTCGATTTCATTACGTAAAGTGATGAACATTTTTTTCGGAATGGTTGTGTATCGGCCCGCAATAAAAAACGTCATAACGACTTCGTCAAAACTCACTGCGAAAGCAAATAGCCACGAAACCAACAAATGGGGGGTTAAAGCTGGCGCAACCACTCGTCGCAGGACGGTAAGTTTATTTGCGCCCAAGCTCTTAGCAGCCTGCTCAATCGTAACGTCAAAAGAGTTAACGGCATTGCCCATGATCATGACTATGAACGGCAAGGCTAATGTGCTGTGCGCAAGTATCAGACCTTCCATCCTGCCCAGCAAGCCGATCTTTGCGTACACGAGGTAAGCAGCAACGGCTATTACTACGGGTGGAATAATCATCGGCCCCATAAACGAGGCTTGAATCACCCGTCTGCCAACATATGAACCCCGTACGAGACTGTATGCCGCAAGTGACCCGACAATAAGCGCGATCGTGCTACTTGCGAGCGCAAGAATCACCGAGGTTCTCAACGCTTCAAGCCATAACGGATCAGAAAACAACTTGCTGTACCACCGCAACGAGAAGCCTTGTGGCGGAAAACCGATAGAGTCCCCGGCAGAGAACGACATAGGAATAACGACAAGAGCAGGAGCCAATAGGAGGAACAAACCCAACAGAGACCAAGAGCCCAGTAACACCTGGAAAGGCAAAGAACCCCGATTAGGGTCTTTACTAGCCATTTTTCTCCCTCCACCGATTAATTCGCGACACCTTTGCTAATAGCGCAGCGAGCAAGAAAAGCACTAACGTTGCGAGCAGCAAGAAGAAAGACAAAGCTGCCGCAAGAGGCCAGTCGACCGCAACGCTGACAAGATATTCCAAAAGCGTCGCCAACATAGGCACTCGGCCGCCACCAAGGATCGCTGGTGTGACATAAAAACCAAGTGTCAAAATGAAGATCAGGAAGAAGCTCGAGATCAGTGAGGGCACGGTTAGGGGAAAGTACACTCGCCAGAAAGCTTGCGTTCGACTCGCGCCCAATGACAGTGCAGCATCAGTGAGCCTCTGATCAATTGAACTCATCGTTGCGACCATCGGCAAGATGAAAAAGGGAGCGAGAATGTTGATCGTGCCAATCATGACCCCCAACTCTCGGTATAAAAATGAGATAGGTTCGCCAATGACTCCCAGCTTCATTAGTGATTTATTGAGCATTCCTTCTTGCCCCAGAATGACAATCCAGCTATAGGTCCGCACAAGAATGCTCACCCAAAAAGGCAAAATCACTGCGACCAGCGCAAGTATCTTGGCACGCGGGCCCAAACGGCTGATCCAAAGAGCAAGCGGATAACCAAATATCAGGCACGTTATGGCCGCAATTAGTCCTAACCTTGCCGTGTTCCCAACGATTCGAAGATAAATGCTTTCCGAGAACAATCTGGTGTAAGCACCAAATCCAAAGTCATCCGGTTTAAGGCTGTCTGGTAGCAAAAGTGCCAAAGGAATCAAGAAGCCTAAGCCTAGGACCACTAGCCCCGGAATTAGCAGTGAGCTGTTCTCGTGTCGGTGGCGTACACCACCGACACGAGAACCAGAAACTTGCGGTGCTGACATTGACTCAGAAATTCTTCAATTTAAAGTCTTGCCAACGTGCCTCGGCTTCTTCACCATTCTCCGCCCACCACAAACGATCAGTGGCAGCCTGCGTCTTCTGCAAATCGGGGCTCGTCGACAAACGTGAAATGATTGAAGCTGGAAGGTGCTCTAAGATTTCCGGACTTGGTCCAGCGATCGGCACAACCTCCGCAGCCGTGACTTGATTTTCTACTTTACTCATTTCATGTAGCAGTTTGTATGCCAGTTCAGGATTCTGTGAACCCTTAGGCACCACGAAATATGAGATGTTCCAGATACCATTTTCGTAGCTCACCTGATAGCCGTCTTCTGCGAAAACGTTGTCCCACGTTGCAACGTAGACAGCTTCTTTAGAATCTAAGAACTGGGGCGTCTGTGATGCCGCTTCCCAAAGAATGACATCGTCTTTGATTTTCTCTAAGCTCTTCAGCGCTCGATCAATATCTAGTGGATACAACTCATCCGGCTTTACCCCATCGGCGAGAGCCGCTGCGGGAAGAATATACCGAGCGTACGCAGGCAACGCGCGTTTGCCAGGCTGACGTTCTGTGTCCCAAAATTCTTGCCAGGTCTCAACCGGCTTGACGTCTTCACGCGCAGCAAGGTAAAGAGCGAAACTCTGGAATCCGAAAGCATAGGGAAGCTTTGCATCCTCAATCATTGGATCCGGGTTGATCTTATCCCAATCGAGATCTTCAATTAATCCGTCTGCGCGTGCCTGCTCAACTCCGGGACCACCAATTTCCATGAGTTCGATCGTCACGTTATTGGCCTGCACCATTGCTTTGAGTTTGCCTAAGTCACCCGGTTGTTCTCGTACCAGCTTCACGCCAGTGGCGTCAGTGAATGGTTTGCCATAACCAGCATCGATGGATTCGCCGCTCGTGCCTCCAGACTCCAGAATGCGAATTTCTGCCGGGTTCTCTGAATCAGAAGTCCCACCACCACACGCCGCCAATACGGCAAGCATTGCCGCCGTAATAAATAGGGCTATTTTTTTCATCTATGACTCTCTTTCTCTACTTACTTGTTTGTTCGGTGAGGAAGTTGTTCGAAGCAGGTATGGCCCACCAGTCCTCCGGCGCCCAAGAAATTGAGACCGAATCTCCTTGAAGGAATTGGGCTTCAGCCGCCGAGACAGTCGCAATCAACTCCCGGCCATCAGTGAGTGTTAGGTGGTACCGGGAGTGGGGCCCCAAATAAATGACTTGGCGAACTTCCGCATTTACATGTTCCCCATCACGGGCCTTGGCCAATCGAATTGTCTCTGCTCGGAGCGCGGCTACAAAACTCTCGCCCGGCATACGCTCTTGTGGGGGGCAAGGAAATCGAATCGAACCACTTTGAAGCCAATTTTGCTCAGCTTCAACCTGATATGTGCCTTCAACGAGATTCGAGTTGCCAAAAAAAGTTGCAACGAAGGATGTATGTGGTTGATCATGGAGTTCCATCGGTGTCCCCACCTGTTCCAGACGTCCTTCATTCACAATCGCAATCCGGTCGGAGAGCGACAAGGCCTCCTCTTGGTCATGTGTGACCATGATGGTGGTTATTCCCAGTTCCGATTGCAACTCACGGAGTTCCACCTGTACTTCTTGTCGCAATTTGCGGTCTAGGGCACCTAAAGGCTCGTCCAACAACAAGACTTCTGGGTTAAAGGCAAGTGCTCGGGCGAGCGCAACTCGCTGCTGCTGTCCACCTGACAATGTGGCAATATCTCGATTTCGGAATTTTTCTAAACGAACCATTGCCAGGGTCTTACTAACGGTTTGATCAATCTTCGTTCGATCCCATTTACGGACTTGAAGCGGGAAAGCGACATTTTCCGCAACGCTCATGGTCGGAAACAAGGCGTAACTTTGAAAAACCAATCCAATGTTTCGCTTATTCGCTGGTCGATCTGTGATATCTGTCCCATTGAGGAGGACCCGCCCAGTTGACGGCCCCTGTAGACCCGAGATAATCCCAAGCAATGTAGATTTTCCCGAACCACTCGGGCCAATGACAGTCATGAACTCGCCTTCATTGACGTGAAGATCGAAATCTCTCAACGCATTGACTGAACCAAACGTCATACCCACGCGTTCAACCGCTATCGAACCCATATCTCCCTCTTCAAAACGAGCCACTCAGCTGTGACACAAACCACTTATTGATTGATCAATTAATGATAGAGTGGCACGTGTCACTCGCCCTGTCAATATGAATCTGATTAAATCTCTGACAGGGTGAGGGTCAAATGTCGAGAAGATGGAAAAGGCGGCCATGGCGACCAAGGCAGAAACTAGGCTCTCTAAGTCGGAGCAGACTAGGGAAAAGCTGTTAGATGGGGCAGCTCGTGCTTTTAGGGAAAAGGGGTTCGAATCGACGTCCCTGAAAGACCTTGCCAAAGTGACAAATATTTCGCCTTCAGCACTCTATTGGCATTTTGAATCTAAAACCGACCTGCTGTACCACGTCATAAATCGAACTCTGCTTCGCTTCGAGCAAGGCATGGCAAACGCGCTAAGACAGGTAGAAAGAAGTCCCGCGCAAGCTATATCCGCTGTCGTGAGCTTCTACGTCAATGTGCAGCTTCGTGAAACTAGCGACGTCGATGCCTACACACTCGTTTATGCATCGGGACACACAAAAGATCATCTAACTGAAGACCAGCAAGAGGAACTACGAAATATCGAACGTAGGATCTTCGCCACAATCAAGAACATTATTGATGAGGGAACTGCCGACGGAACCTTTAAGCCTCAAATTCCAGTATCCACCGCGGTCTTCGCGATAACTGGAATGTGTGAACAGGTGCAAACCTGGTTTCGACCAACGGGTGAATCCGATGTGCACACGGTCGCATCGCATTACTGCACGCTGGCTCTCCTCATGCTTGGAGCAGAAGACACGCATGTCGAACTTCCAACAGGCGGCGTCGAGTTGTTGCCAAAATCATGAAGCCCGATTTTTTAAGCATCTCCGCATGCTTGAGAAATCTTTATAAGCTAGGTGTTCTCCAACTCCCTTGACAGGCAGATATTCGCCATAGAAAAGTAACGGCCCACTCGGGTTACTCCGAGCGGGCCGTTCGTTTGAATCGATTCAGAACGACGAAATCGCTGCGTTGAGTGTGGCGCTTGGACGCATGATTGCGGCGGCCTTGGCAGGATCCGGCTGGAAGTAGCCACCCAAATCGACCGGGTTGCCCTGCACTGCTTTCAACTCAGCAACAATAGTTTTTTCATTGTCGGCGAGTTGCTGCGCGAGCGGTGCGAACTGTGCTGCCAGCTCGGCGTCGTCCGTCTGTGCCGCCAACTCTTGCGCCCAGTAAAGGCCGAGGTAGAAGTGTGAACCACGGTTATCGATTGTGCCGAGACGACGGCCGGGCGAACGGTCATTGTCGAGGAAGGTTCCGGTGGCACGATCAAGTGTGTCAGCTAAAACCTGTGCCCGAGCGTTACCGGTCGTTTGAGCGAGATGTTCAAAACTGGAGGCCAAGGCAAGGAACTCACCCAAGCTGTCCCAACGCAGGTAATCCTCTTTCACCAACTGCTGAACGTGTTTAGGTGCCGATCCACCTGCACCGGTCTCAAACAAACCACCACCGGCAATGAGTGGCACGATCGACAACATTTTGGCGCTGGTTCCGAGTTCCAAAATCGGGAACAAGTCGGTCAAGTAGTCACGCAGAACGTTGCCGGTGACCGAAATGGTGTTCTCGCCACGACGGATGCGCTCCACCGACAGCTTGGTGGCTGCTACCGGATCGAGGATCTGAATGTCGAGACCATCAGTGTCATGTTCCTTGAGGTATTCGTTCACTTTGGTGATCAAGTTCGCGTCGTGTGCGCGTTCGGCATCGAGCCAGAACACTGCTGGATCACCGGTCAAACGAGCACGAGTGACGGCCAATTTGACCCAATCACGGATTGGCTCATCTTTTGCCTGGCAAGCACGCCAAATATCACCTTCAGAGACTTCGTGTTCAATTAGGCTTTCACCCGCAGAGTTCACGACCTTCACCACACCGGCGGAAGGGATCTCGAAAGTCTTGTCATGGCTGCCATATTCCTCAGCGGCACGGGCCATCAAACCGACGTTGGGGACCGAACCCATCGTGGCTGGATCATATGCGCCATTGGCCCGACAGTCTTCAATCACGGCTTGGTAAACGCCAGCATAGGAGCTGTCTGGGAGCACTGCGAGAGCATCGTGCTCGGCTCCGTCTGGTCCCCACATGTGGCCCGAGGTGCGGATCATGGCTGGCATAGAAGCATCCACAATGACATCGCTTGGCACATGCAAGTTGGTAATTCCGCGGTCAGAATCAACCATCGCCATACGTGGACCGTCAGCGAGTGCCGCGTCAAAGGCTGCTTTGATTTCAGCCCCATTTGGCAACTCGTCAAGGCCTTCGAAGATTGTTGCCAATCCGTCATTTGCTGACAGACCGGCTGCTTCAAGATCGGCTCCGTATTGTTCGAACACGGGCGCAAAGAAAACTTTGACGACGTGTCCGAAGATGATGGGGTCAGAGACCTTCATCATGGTGGCCTTGAGGTGAACGCTGAAAAGAATGTCGTCGGCTTTAGCCCGCGCAATTGCGTCGGCGAGGAATGACTGCAGTGCAGCTACCTCGAGTACTGTCGCGTCAACGACTTCGCCAGCCTCGACTGGCAAGGAGTCTTTAAGCACGGCGACAGTTCCATCAGCGCCGTGAAGTTCGATTCGAAGCGTGTCAGCGTCACCAATGATGACTGACTTCTCGTTGGACTTGAAATCGTTTTGCCCCATCGTCGCGACATTGGTCTTGGAGTCAGCAGACCATTCGCCCATCGAATGTGGGTGCTTGCGGGCGTAGTTTTTCACCGAAGCTGGAGCACGACGATCCGAATTACCTTCACGGAGTACTGGGTTTACGGCACTGCCTTTGACCCTGTCGTAACGGGCACGAGCATCGCGTTCTTCATCGGTGCTCGGGTCGTCAGGATAATCAGGCAGATCGTAACCCTGCGCCTGAAGTTCAGCAATCGCTGCTTTCAGCTGAGGGATCGATGCCGAAATGTTTGGCAATTTGATGATGTTGGCTTCTGGACGCTTAGCGAGATCACCTAATTCTGCGAGCGCGTCAGCGATCTGCTGATCAGCCGCGAGGCGCTCTGGGAAAGAAGCGATGATGCGGCCCGCAAGCGAAATATCTCGGGTCTCAACATTGACGCCGGCCTTCGAGGCGAATGCTTCGATGATCGGGAGAAAAGAATAGGTCGCGAGTGCGGGTGCCTCGTCTGTATGCGTGTAAATAATCTTCGAGTCGGTCACATACCTAAAACTACCGCGTCGAGCGGGCAACCTGCCGCCCAGCATCGAAGGCTGGCCTTACCAAGTGGCGTCGTGCTCTTCGACCACGCCTAATGCCGTCACCTGATGTTCCACACCACGGTGTCGGATGACACCTGAGAATCGACCGAAAGGTTGACTAAAAATGCTGGCCATGACGCCGACCTGGAGATTCTGTTTACGTCGTCCTTCCGGTAAAAATTCCACATCCACCGCGCCGTCGAGCGTTCTAATACGCCAAGGCGAAAGCGGAGAGGCCGCATCATATTCGAACACTGCTTGCGGCAGGCCGATGAGTTCATCGCCCAACCAAAGCCCATTTTCTTGCCCATTCATGAACTGGCCCACCAGGTTCAGTCCAAAGCGTTGACCCTCTGCGGTTTGCCCATAGGCGCTAGCCCAGTTCCATATCGTGCGGCGAGGCGGATAGCCCAGAGTAAAGTCGAGCGAAGCACCGCCTTGGCTTGAACCCGCGACCCCATCAATCACGACCTCCATCCGTGTCGGCATGGCACACACTTTGTAGGTGTGCGCAAAAGGCCTCCCGATCGAACTAGCAATTGCAGTCAACCCTTCGCTCGAACCATCAATTTCGAGGGCAACTTCTAATCGTTTGCCTTGGAACTCGACCTGCCACTCACCGTCTATATGGTTGATCCGCCAGCGTCGAGAGCCACTCTTGAGGTTCCAGCGGCCATCAACGCTGGGGGCGAAGTCTTTTGCAAAACCGAAGGGAACTGTCACGCCTTCTTCGACAAGCAGACCGCTTTCACGGTCATAGATATAGCAAAACCCATTCGCCACCACGCCAGCATCTACTGTTGCTAGGCCGACCATATATCGCTCAGAAAAAGCTCCGAAATATAACCAGCCTTTACGTTGGCGTCGGCGTCGGGAAAATAGTCCACCATTGCCGTCCCACGCACGAGTAGACACATCGGCTACCGCACCGCGGTAAGTGCCGAATGGTGCCGGTTGCCCGCCGCCCGCGTCAAGGGAGGCAGGCGCGACTGGTAACTCGATCTCAGCCGACATAGTGTGACTCCTTTCAAGGCTCTGTTCGGAGTCTGTCACACAGCGTGGAGATCTGGTCGGTTTCGGGATTCATTGGCACTCAGAACCGATACCGATGGCGTAACGAGAACTCATGACTGAATTATTCAGTGCGCTCGTTTCTAAGCCGTGCTGATATATCGTCTACTGGAATCCAGCCATGTCGACGTCCCACACGTTGCCGCACTAGCAGCCCTTGCTCCTCTAAGTGAGCGAGATCGTTTCGAGCTGACTGGTCCGAAACGTTATGGCTCGATGAATGCGAATGTGCTGTATATAGAGCATCAGAATTTCGAACGGCATGTTCTAGCAAGGCCAACTGTCGATGGTTGTATTCACCTTTGTTGGCGCGAACATGCCTTTGCACTTCGCGTAGCTCTTCCGCTTTGCGGGCGAGGTAAGCGTGGAGATCATTAATTGCTCTCGTGATCACTCGGAGCTGGAAGAGATAAAAATGAGTAAGGTCGCCATCATCATCTTCGGTTAGCAAAAACGAGCGCGCGTATTGCGCTGGCGCATCTTTCAAGATTCTTGAAATCGTCAGAAACTCGGTCAGCCAGAATCCTTCACGCAACATGCTCCAATAGAAAAGAGCACGTGCAGTTCGGCCGTTTCCATCCTCAAAATAATGGTCATAGCCCATCATGAAATGGATTGTGATTGCTCTCAGAACCGCAGGAATGTAATCGTCACTATCCTCGCCATTCGCAAAGGAACACAACCGTTCCAAACGAGCCGGAAGTTCATCAACAGGTGGCGGACGGTGCAAAAGTTGGTCACCATCACCCCAAACTGAGATTCGTTCAGCATCGTTTTTTTGCACGGATCCCGCAGAAGCAGGATTATCTAACGTCCCATCGGTAACAATGCGGTGAATTTCGCAAACAAGGTCCGGCGTTAGTTTTTCATCTTGCAATTCCACAATCCGACGCATAGCAATGTAGTTGTTGAAAATCATGCGTTCGCTGCGATTATTTGGCTTACGGCCAGCCCTGATCATGTCCTTGGCGACCCTCCGACTAGTAGCCGCGCCTTCCAGTTGACTAGAGGTAATCGATTCCTCGATGAGAGAACTGATCACATAGCGATCTCGTGTCGCCGAGTCGGTGACTTGCTCACTAATAGAAATCTGGCCGCTCGCTCCCCGGACGATTTCATCGTTAAGTTTAAGTAACACATCAGGGAGTGCATAGGTAAACGGATTACCGTCTTTATCGACGAGCACATCGATAGTTCGTTGCACTGACTTACGCGCCCATCGGGTTTTTAGCCACCACTCTTCGTGAGTCAATCCAGCAGGAGGTGTCTTAAAACGGAGTTTGTCCCAAGGGAGATAATCCTCAGACATAACGCTGGATGTCGTGCCGAGAATCCTGACTAGTTTTTCACTCGGTATGCCGTCAAAAAGCATGTCAAAATCTGGTGGCGGAGCTGGAACTTTCACTAATTCCCTCTCTCTCAGTTACCGTCACATTACCTTAACTTCAAAATTTGTATTAATTTGACTTTAATTTGAAGTTGATAATTTCCCGAAAAGATAACCAAAATTAGTTCAAGTTCAAATGAAGTTCAAATTACTTCAAAATTTGAACTTCGTGTCGATCTCCAGTGGCGGCGAGGTAGTTAGCGTCGGGTCATCTGCATCACACCATCCGGCGTTGTAATGGAGGCGGTCGTAGCCGTACAGGTATAGGTGGCATCGCTGTAGTCGACGGGGTCGCTCGGCACGCTCATCGACATTCCCTGACCAGTCATTTCGAGGGTTGACTCCATGTCAGTTTCCTTCAGCGAAACAGTTTTATCGTTTGCCGACCATGTCCCCTTGTCAACGCCTGAACGGTTGAGCGTGATTTCCCTACCCTCGGCAACAAAGAGAATGCGCCAACCTTGATATTTGGTCGTGAGTGAGCCCGCGTGATCAAAGGTCAGCAGCACATCCCCTGTGACGTTCTTGGCTTCATCACCGAATTCTCGCATTTTGGCTAGGAAAAAATCGTTATCGCCCAGCCACGTTCCGACCAAACAATCTTTACCTGTTAAAGCCTGCCCGCTGGCGCCATCGTCACTCTTCTTCTTGCTTGATTCCTGCTCAGCCGAGACGGAACCAAAACCATCGCCTGTACCGCCTTCGTTCTCGGTTGCGCAGGCAGTCAAACCGAGAATGCTGAGCAACACAACAGCAACTAAACGCATGATCAGACTGCCGTCGTACGAAGACGAGCAAGAATCAACATGGTGCCTCCGCCCGTGAGCAATAGGAGCGCGATCATTACCGCCCATGGCTTCAGGTCATCACCCGTCGCAGTAAGAACATCCGAATCAACTTTGCCGTCTGAGGCTTCGTCGCTTTCGTCTGCTGTTTCATCGCCATCGTCATCTAGCGAACCATCATGATCGTCATCATCACCGGAACCGCCTGTGTTCGTCGGAACCCAGGATGCTTCGATCGTGACGTCCTCAGCTGGACTGAAGGTGTCAAAACTAAAAACGTCACCATTAATGAGCCAGCCATCAAAATCAAAACCATCCGCGATTGGCGTGTCCGGTTCGGTGAGCAGATCACCGCAGGCAACTGTCTGAGTAGTTTCTGAACCGTGCTCATTCACGAACGTCGCGGTGACTGTGTTTGTCGATGCGTCATGGTCTTCAAAGCCGTCATTCCACACCGGTGAGCTAAATCCCCCACCATGGGCCTCGTCGTATGTGCAAAGGTACGTGATGTCTGCACCCGGAATCCACGGCCCATCTCCCGTAAAACTAGGTGTATCGCCTAAGAAGTGCACGGTATCGAGCAGATTCTCGTCGAACGCCGAATCACCAATTGTGTCGATCGACGCGGGGATCGTGACCTCAGTCAGTTCGTTTAGATAGAACGCGTACTCACCGATCGTGCGCAGTGAGTCAGGTAAAACGAGGGAGGTCAAATCGTTCCCCCAGAAAGCCCCATACCCGATTACCTCGACTGCTGTCCCCCAAACCACATCCGAAATCTCGTTGTTAAGAAATGCGTTTTCACCAATTTCGGTCACTGCATCTGGGACGACGAGGTTCGAAATTCCGTTGTTGCGGAAAATTCCTAGTGGCAAGACCGTGATGCTGTCTGGAAGTGACACCGTGGTGATGTCGTTGTTCATAAAAGCTTGGTAAGACGCAGGGGTGAAGTCAAAGCCATCAGGCAGCGTTACTGAGCTCAAGTCATTGTCGGCGAAAGCATTCGAGCCGATAGCTTCGATACCAGCCGGAAACGTCACCGAGCTGAGCGAATTGCCTCGGAACGCTTGTGCACCAATGCTCTTAAGACTGTCCGGGAAGCTGACACTCGTAATACCAGCACTCTCAAAAACATCATCCGCGACTCCGACGATGTCGTAAATCAAAGAACCGGTGTAAACGTAAGCCGACGGGAGCACGAGTGCGCCACCCGGGCCGGAATAGCCGGTGATTGTCGCTCCCGCACTCGGGTCTTCGTCATCGAAGGTCAGGGTGAAGTCACCCACCGTAGCCGTTTGGGTTGACGCTGCGGCAGGTGATGCGCTGAGGAAAGCCACCGCTGGAATGAGCAGAATCCCGCTCAACACCGCAGAAAAGTACCGCCAAACGACTGCCCGAGAACGATCAACTTTCATCCTGTTTCCTCCCATGTCACGCCACTTTCTGCATCACAAGCCAGTCGACTCGCAACCCGCGGACAACCTTAAGAATCACTCTGTGAGTTTTATGAAAATCTGCGTTTGTCTAGTCAACCCAAGCGCGTCGTGGAAAACACGCCCGAAACCCCACCGCTTCTAGCACGGTTCAAGTTCACCTTCTACCTGCTCCCAGATTTCGGACAAGCGCCAGCGCCAGACCGAAAATCCCTAATGTGTTCCGCATGCCACACGGCATTGACTCACTAACTATTCGGACTAGTCCGACTCGCAAGAAAGGCAGTGCAATGAACCTCAAACGCTCACTTGGCGTGCTGGTCACCCTCGCTACTTCGATTACGCTGCTGGCAGCGTGCGCTCCTTCCGGCGCTAGCAACTCGGACGACACAACCGAACTGTCACTCGTTGGCTTTGCGGTGCCCAAGGCCGGTAACAACGCAGCCCAAACAGCGTTCGCAGACACCGAAGCAGGCGCGGGCGTCGTGTGGAAAGAGTCATACGGCGCTTCGGGCGATCAGAGTCGAGCAGTGGCTGGTGGCTTAAAAGCTGACTACGTCCACTTTTCGATCACACCTGATGTTACTCGTCTAGTAGAAGCAGGCTTGATTGATGAGAACTGGGATGCTGGCCCGGATAACGGTATTGTGACTGACTCCGTTGTTGTCTTCGTCGTGCGCGAAGGCAATCCCAAGAACATCGCCACGTGGGACGATCTGGCTCGCGATGGCGTCGGCATTGTCACACCGAATCCCGGATCTTCGGGGGCGGCACGCTGGAACATTCTTGGTGCATGGCAGCACATCATTGCCGATGGTGGCAGCGAAGCAGCAGCCGAAGCATTCCTCGCCAAGATCCTCAGCAATGTGAAGGCCTTCCCAGGGAGCGGCCGAGATGCGACCCAAGCATTCTCTAGCGGCACGGGCGATGTGCTCATCAGTTACGAGAATGAAGCAATTTTGGCTCGCCAAAATGGTGAAAACATTGACTACATCGTGCCCGATGACACGCTGCTCATCGAGAATCCGGCTGCTGTATTAAAGGATGCCGACCCGAAAGCTCAAGCGTTCCTCGAGTTTGTACGAACGGCCGAAGGACAACAGCAATACGTCTCTAAAGGTTTCCGTCCACTGTCAAGTGTCGAAGGAGTTGAGATTGGCGAAGTCGAAGGAGCAAACGACCCAACAAACCCCTTCCCGACACCATCAACGCTCTTCACCATTGACGGTGATTTCGGCGGCTGGCCTGCGGTGAATGAGAAGTTCTTCCATGAGACGGACGGCATCATCACCAAACTGCAAGCACAAGCAGGGTTGAGCTGAGTCGTTCCATGCAGCGCACCTCCACCCTCACTCGTCCCGCGGCCATTGGTCTCGGGGCGGGTGTGCTGTGGTTCAGCATCTTGGTGCTCATCCCCCTGGCCCTCATCATCGTTACCTCGATTGAGGGCGGCTGGACGAACTTCTGGACCACGCTGACAAACGCTCAAACCGCAGCCGCAATCTGGTTAACAGTCAAACAAGCTCTGCTCGTGACGGTCATCAATGTCGTGGCCGGCACCGTGATCGCTTGGGTGCTCGTGCGTGACCGTTTTTTCGGCAAGGCAGCGCTCGAACTCATTATCGATATTCCTTTCGCGCTACCGACTATTGTGGCTGGTCTGGTATTGCTCAGTTTGTACGGCCCAAACAGTCCAATCGGCGTTAACGTGGCCAACACGCGCCACTCGGTTTTTCTTGCCTTGCTCTTTGTAACCCTGCCTTTTGTGGTCCGCACAGTAGAACCAGTGTTGATGGAGATGGATCGAGACGTGGAGGAAGCAGCCTCGTCTTTAGGTGCATCACGTGTCACCATCATGTGGCGAATTATCCTGCCAAGTCTCGCACCAGCGATCGCTGCTGGTGCGACACTTTCCTTCGCCCGTGGGATTAGCGAGTACGGCTCGCTCGTTCTGCTGTCGGGCAATCTGCCGTTCGAGTCCGAAGTGGCTTCGGTCCGGATTTTCAGTTATATCGAGAACGATAATCCTGCTGGTGCCGCCGCAATTGCCTTAGTTTTGCTGTTGATGGCTCTCGCCGCGATTGTGACACTCGACCTGATCTCTAGGCAGGTAGCCAAACATGAGTAGCGTGCTCCTTGACGAATCATTCGTTCGCACATCGGGCACTCGTGAGGCTCGACCACGACCCGATTTTGGGTTAATTGCCCGCCGCGGCTTTGTCTTCCTCTACCTCGGCATGCTCGTGGTGTGGCCTGTTTGGCTGGTGGTGTGGCACACCTTTGCTGATGGGAATCATTTGCGCACGGCGCTTGCCGATCCAACCGTGATCTTTGCCCTACAGATGTCACTAGTGGTGGCGTTTTGGGCAGTTCTCATCAATACGGTTTTCGGGGTCTCTATTTCACTACTGCTCGTGCATCACGAGTTTCCAGGCAAGCGGTTGTTGTCTGCTTTGATCGACTTGCCGCTCTCGGTGTCGCCGGTGGTTATCGGTTTGGCACTGATTCTTGCTTATGGCCCTAGCGATGGCCTTTTTGCCGGACCGCTCAATGCGGTTGGATTTCAGATCATCTTTGCCGTACCGGGCATCGTGATGGCAACAGCGTTTGTCAGCTTCCCGCTCGTGATTCGTGAAGTGATCCCCGTGCTAAAAGAGATCGGTACTGAGCAGGAACAGGCCGCGCAATCACTTGGTGCAAACAGTTGGCAGACCTTCTGGCGAATCACACTCCCCTCAATTAAATGGGCACTTGTCTATGGCGTGGTGCTGAGCTTGGCTCGATCGTTGGGCGAGTTTGGCGCAGTAAAAATCGTTTCCGGAAATGTTTCCGGACATACCCAAACCGCGACTCTCGTCGTTGAAGACAAATATTTGGAATTCGAACAGGGAACGGCCTACGCCACAAGCTTCTTGCTCACGCTCGTTGCGGTGGCGGCTCTCGTGGTGGTCATGATTATCCGACCGAAGGAACACTCTGATGGCAATTGAGATCACAGGAATAAACAAGAACTTTGGTGACTTTGTTGCGCTAAAAGACATTAACCTGACGATCCCGGGCGGATCTCTAACGGCTCTGCTAGGCCCCAGCGGGGGCGGAAAGTCGACCCTCTTACGGATCGTGGCCGGGCTCGAGTCGAGCGATTCCGGAACCGTCGAAATCGAAGGTCGAGATACGACCAACGTGCCAGCGCAAGACCGTAATGTGGGTTTCGTCTTCCAGCATTATGCCGCGTTCAAACACATGAGCGTCGAAAAGAACATCGCCTTTGGTCTGGAGATTCGCAAACGTCCGAAGAAAGAGATCGCGGCCAAGGTCAACGAACTGCTGGCACTTGTGCATCTCGAGCAGTGGCGCGACCGCCTGCCTTCACAATTGTCTGGCGGACAACGACAGCGAATGGCTTTAGCGCGGGCGCTAGCTATTGAGCCGAGCGTCTTATTGCTTGATGAACCCTTCGGTGCGCTTGACGCAAATGTGCGTAAAGAGTTACGCGACTGGCTGCGCCGTTTGCATGACGAAGTGCATGTAACAACCGTATTTGTCACTCACGACCAAGAGGAAGCCCTTGAAGTAGCCGACTCGATTGTGGTGATCAATGAAGGGCAGATTGAACAAGTCGGCACCCCAGACGACATTTACGACAAACCTGCAAGTGAGTTTGTCTGGCAGTTTTTGGGACCGGTGACCTCACTGCGAGGCCATTGGATTAGGCCACACGATATCGATGTTTCGCGGCTGGAGCAGTCATCTCACGCTCACGGCACGATCACCTCATGGAACCGCGTCGG
>JBEBSZ010000020.1:0-38156 GCA_040394025.1 Aeromicrobium sp. | reverse complement strand
CTGATCGAATTCATCGTTTCATCATCGGCCGCGATTACCTCTTGCGATTCGAAGGCCCGTGGAAATGTAGCTGTGTACCGCCTAATCTGATCTGTGGCTTCCGTAACCTTCGAATCTCGACCATTCGTAATCTTGACCTCAATAATCTCCACTTGATTCGATATTGAATCTGAATGATCGGAGTGGTTATACAACACAATGTCAGGTCGCATACCGACTTTTTGCGGCGGATCTTTCATCGGTTTATCGATATACATCTCCCACTGAATATCGGGATGAACTTCGCCAACAGGAGTGTGCTTTTTCGCTCGCGCAATGTTCAAACGCGCGATCGCACGTGAATGCGCAATCCTCTCCACGCCGCGCCCGCTGCTCGATCCGCACTCACCCGGAACATATACACGATTGAAATCAGTAGCATGCTCACCTGTAAGACAGTCTTCCTCATGCAAAGCCCGAGTAAACATCAAGTGACCATTAATACACCGCATGTCCGCGCCCTTGCCACCCACAGACCAAACATCATTATTTTCCGGACAATTCCTTGTCATCTCTAGTTGAACGGCAACGGTCGGGGACTGAGTCGGCTGCGGTGCCGAATAGGCAACCGGCGGCGACCCCAAACCAACACTCCCAACAGCAAGCACCAACCCAAAAATGAGAACACGACCCACGGACGCTACGTGATTTCGCCAGTTCATCTCGCGCATCATCGTTGAACAACCAATTCGGGAAAAAGGGATTCTGCGCGGATCAACAGTTCGTTAGTTGCGCCTTGTTCAAACCATGCAGCCTGATTTTCGGAAATCAATAACACCCGCCCGTGTGGTAGTGCCTCTACTCTCCAACCCGGCTTAGCCAAGACCTGCGGAAAATCACGCCCCAAAAGTTGAAGTCCTAAAACAAGTGGCGCGCTATGTCCACGCATCCACGGAGTAGGCCATTTTGCCCGCCCGTCAGACTCACCCGCTCGATTCCAAATACTACGGACCCATGTCGAAAACATCACCTGATTCGTCAAAGACCGCGAAACGCCGCCATAAACCAGATGTGCGGCTAACTGTTTCAAGATCAGGCGCGCATCTGAGACCCCCTGGCGCCAATCAATGCCCTGCACGTGTCCTATCGACACGTAAATAACACCATTCTCATCGATAAGAAAACCGAGAAATTCACCATTTGGTGACTCAGCCACAAACCTAGTCGCATCATGTAGATTCCGCATTAACTGTCGCGCTAGTCGTTTCCTGCTCGCTGCAGGGACTTGGAATGTACCCAAACCAGGCATTAGCCAGTACTTCGCATCGTCAAAGGAACACCACTCCAGAAGGAAATCGATGACCGCATCACGATCCGCCGGTATCGGATTCCAATCCTCAGTCAACCCACGCTCTGGATCCCGCGGTTCACCATTAAGCACCAACGTGAGACATAAGCCATCGCGATACTTAATAAACTGCTCAGGATAACTCTTCCGCAACGCCCGAATCCGCACTCGCACATCGCGCTGCTCCACCTCAGCAACAAAGACCCCAATAAAATCCTCAACCTGCTTGCCGCTCAGTTCATACTCACACCAAAACCCAACGCCTGAGGGTGACTCAAACCGCCACACCAAATTCGCGTCCTCAAACCGATCAATATCAGCCTGATGAACCTCATTCGCAGCCTCAACCGCCTCATCAAACACAGACTCATCAAACGGCTGGCCCTTGATCGGAACTACCTCGAAAACCCAACTACCCTCACGGGCAGCCTTCTTCAACCCCGACCACGACACCTCAACAGTCACGAGACACTCCCTCGACGAACTACACTCCCGATTCCCAACACCCCCGGATAAAGTTCTTCAGCTTCACGCATAAGCTCCTGCGTGGCAGGTTGAGCAAACCATGCTTCACGATCATCGGCTAGCAGCAGAACTCGTCCATCACCCAAATCCTCAACAGTCCAACCAGGCTTAGCTTCAGGGTGAGCAAAACCTGGACCCAGTAACTGAACACCAAGAATTAGCGCTGCTTTCGAATGCCTTTCCCGCAGGCGCACTCGTTGAGGTTTACCTCTTTCCTCCCCGCCGAATATCCAAACGTTATAAGCCCAACTGTTGAAGTCCCTCTGATTAGTTATTGAACGCGATACTCCCGCATATTGGATATGTGGCGCTATAGACCGGATCACCGATACTGCATCATCAACAGATTCACGCCACTTCACCGCCTTGGCGTGACCTATCGACACAAAAACGAGTCCCTCTTCGTTAATCACGAACGCTCGGTAATCCCCAGCAGGTGATTCCGCAACAAACCTCGTGAACTCATCATCACGAACAGCGAACTGACGCCCCAAACGAATCCGGCTCTCAGCCGGAACCGACATCGAGCTCATACCGTGTTGAACCCAATACTTGCCGTTCTCAAAAGAACACCAGTCCAGCAACATACCAACGACTGCCTCACGATCTTCACCCAATGCTTGCCAATCAAACAATGAATCGTGTGGTTTAGGCCTCTCGCACCCATTAATCTGTATAGCTACACAAATGCCGTCCCAGTTCGCCAAGAACGCTTCAGGATCACTCTGACGAACCGCACGAATCCGGGCCACAAGACCACGCTGTTCCAACTCGGTGACAAACACACCAATAAAGTCCTCAACCTGCTTGCCGCTCAGTTCATATTCACACCAGAACCCAACCCCCGAAACAGAAGCAAACCGCCACACCAAATTCGCATCCTCAAAGCGCTCAATCTCTGCCTGATGAATCTCATTCGCAGCCTCAACAGCCTCATCAAAAGCGGACTCGTCAAACGGCTGACCCTTGATCGGAACGACCTCGAAAACCCAACTACCCTCACGCGCAGCCTTCTTCAACCCCGACCACGAAACCTCAACAGTCATGAAAGGACCCCTCCGCTGATACTGGCTAACAACAAAGATTGAAACAAAGTGTGCCACGCCTTGTACGCAGAAAAACGATCTTTAACAAAAACGTGCTATCCATTCGGACGATCAGCCAAACGAGCTCGATCTAGGAGCTTGAACAAAGGCTTCGCCATTTGTCCTTAATAGTTGAAGCATTTCAACACGAACATGAAATTCGGGTAAGTCCCGCGCTACTTACCAACGATTTCGGGAAACAGAGAACTCGCTTCTAAAAGGGTTTCGGCATTCGCATGGTTGACGATCCAAGGGCGGATGTTCTTTGCAATAAGAAGTTGTCGATCTCCCTCCAACTCCATCACATCCCAGCCTTCCTGGGCCTCAACCTTCGCAAATCCTGGACCTAATACTTGTGCCGCAGCGACAAAACCTGCTTTGTGTCCACGTTCCTCAGGCGCAACGGTGGGCACCGGGTCCGTGATTCCGCCATGTTTAACCCAAACGTCAGTCAGCCAATGTTCAATCGATTCTGGGCGGGTCGACGATCGAGTGATCGCTGCATACTGCAAAAAATGACTATTTTTCATCATGACTGGCACCAAAAGGTCTAAGGCACCCTTCCAACTAAAACGACGATTTGCGCCGACGGATAACAGAAATACTCCTTCTCTGGTGACCCTGAAATTGTGCTGCAATTGAGTATCGAATTCAGGATCTGAGGAACTGTATCCAGTCCAAGAGTGTTCGGTCTCGTACTCGAGATTGTCCACCATTTTGCACAGGAGGTTCCGAACATCATACTGAGAACTCCGTATTCCGCTGGGGCCTACGGCATGGGTCACGCGACCACTCCCACTATCGACCAACCCCCATTCCATGACGCTTTTGAAAATCGATTCAAAGCCCTCAACGTGACGTCTATTCTCCAACAGGGAACCTTCAGGACTTTCATCTCCTTCAAGCGTATTCGGGATCATGATCAGGCAAATACCGTCGTCCAGGACTGGCACCTCTCGAACAAGATTGAGATGCTGAAAGCGCATGTCAACATGAAGATTGAGAGCCTCAAGTTCTCGCCGAAAAACATCAAGGAATTGCTCAAGTTGGGAAGCTTCCAAAGCCTCTTGAACCCAGAATCCCACAGCATTAGGAAGTAGGAACGTTTCATCGAGCACATTGCTATGGAACTCTTCCGCCCGATCTCGATAGATAACGTTAGCTGCCGTCGCAGCCTGCATGAGTAAACCAAAATCCGGGTCTTCAGTGCGATCCCGCGCTCCGACAGCAAACCACCAATGTGGTTTAGATGCACTTTCAACAAATCTGGAGGCGTGAAGGGTAACGCGCCATTTGCCAAGTTGTTCGATATCAAGGACTGTCAGATCGGGGTAAGCACGGAGCGCCTCAAAGAGCAGTTCTTGGCTAGGAAATTTGCCAAACCACAATTCAGAATTGTCAGCTTTCAACAAGAGTCGACCCTCTTCGAGGTTCGTCAGCGTCCAGCCATCTTGGGCTTTCGGCTGGTGAAAGGCGGGATTCAGAACCTGAATGCCGAGCACGAAAGCAGTATGGTGTTCCCACTGCCACACGCGAGGGAGGCGCATTTCATCGCCTTTCCCACCAGCCGTGTGCCAAACATTCCTCATAACATAATCAATATTGAATAAACCTGTACGTCCGCGCACAATTCCGCCGTAAACGATATGTCGGCTAGCGTTGACGAGAAATTGTTCCAATTCAGCGAACTCGTCTCGCCAGTTGTTATCGTCAATTGGACCGACAGAAAGAATCACACCGCCTGATCGGCTTAACTTAAAATGCCGATATTGACCGGCGGAGTTCTCTGCCGTCAACTCTGTTCCATCCTCAGTTGCCTTTGAATATCTGGTGATCAGATCACGACGTTTGTTCGCATCAATCTTCATGCAGTTCATGGAGTGTTGGGCCCAGAATTTTGCCTCATCGACGTTGCACCAGTCCAACAGCAGTTCTACGACCGCCGAACGAGCGTCCGGGTCATCGACCCATTCATAATTCACGCCATCAGAATTACGGGCTTCAGGATCGTCGTTCAGCACCATCGCGAGCGAGAGCCCATATTCCTCTTCATAAAAGGCTTTAGGGTGGCTTTGCCGTACTGCCCGAATTCGTGCCGACATGCCACGAGATTCCATTTCCGCGACAAGCACCCCAAAAAAGTCTTTAACAATGGCGCTGCTCATGCCATACTCGCACCAAAATCCAATCCCGGCAGGAGTCGGGAATCGCCAGAGCAGGTTTCCGTCATTGAAGCGGTCGATGTCCTCTTGATGAATCTCATTCGCGGCCTCTGCTGCCTCGTCAAAAACAACTTCATCGAAGGGCTCGTCTTTCAATGGGACAACTTCGAAGACCCAACTATCCTCACGAGCAGCCTTCTTCAACCCCGACCACAACACCTCAACACTCATCAGCACTCCCAAACAGCAGTTCGTCCTGAGACAACACAAAACCTTGGCGTGGGCTGCTTCGTTGATTTCGGACAGTGGTGCTCATGATTCGATGTCCTGCTGTGTGGTGATTTGGGGAAACTGGTGAAAAGCCTCTCTAAGGAGTTCTCGGTCTGCCCGCTGCGCAAACCACGGCTCCAGATCAGAAGATCGCAAAATTGTCCGTCCCGAATCTAGGTATTCCACCTGCCAACCAGGCGTCTCGGGGAGTGCCTCAAACAGCGGACCCAACACTTGGAAACCTAATACCAACTCAGCACGTGCCTCCAGCTTCCAAGGCAACACATGAAGCGGTTGTTCTTCAAACTCCTTCGTGTGATTCCATAAGTAGCCCATAAAGTGTTCATAACTAAGCGCCACGGTGCTCGCTCGGGCAATGCCTCCCCAAACAATATGTGGGGCAAGTCTGCGAACAATGCTCTCCAATGCAGTTAAGCCCACCCGCCAATCGCTACCGGCAACCGAACCCAACGACACCACCAATTGACCGCCAGGGTGGACATGCATGCGTCGATAACGTCCATCCGAGGTCTCCGCAATAAGACTGGTCAATTCACGTACTGGACGCGTATACATGTGGACCAATTCTTTGACTGATCCCGGCTCAACTTGCATTGAGTTTTGAGCATGCCTGATCCAATACTTCGCATCCTCAAAAGCACACCACTCCAGTAGGCAATCCACCACCGCATCCAGATCGTGGGATTCAGCAGTCCAACCAAAATCCAGAACACCCTCTTGAAAAACCGAACGATGCCCATTCAGGACCATCACCAAACACATGCCATCAGAGTTCTCATAAAGATTCTTCGGTTGGCTCTGACGAACAGCACGAATCGTCGCCGTGACATTCTGTTTTTCCAACTCAGCCGTAAGCACACCGATGAAGTCCGTGACTTGTCGACCGGTCATCTCATATTCACACCAAAAACCAATACCGGTCGGCGTCGGAAAGCGCCACTCCATGTTTCCATCACAAAACCGGTCAATATCGGCCTGATGAATCTGGTTAGCGGCTTTAACAGCGGCATCAAAAGCTGTCTCATCAAATGTCTCGCCTTTAAAAGGGACGACCTCGAAAACCCAACTGCCCTCACGAGCAGCCTTCTTCAACCCCGACCACGACACCTCAACCGACACGAATGGCTCCCTCCGCTGATACTGGCAAGCAACAAAGATTGAAACAAAGTGTGCCACGCCTTATACGCAGAAAAACGATCTTTAACAAAACCTTGTCACAGCATCCGAACGACCAACCAGACCGGCGAAGCCCAACATGGTCTGGCACGGTATCCGTGACTCAGCGAACCTCCCCCACAACCGGATCCACGAGCTGCAATGCTGCTAATCCCCCGACTTCTTCGCTACCGGAAGCAACGTCGATTGTCAGTCATCCAGCACGAGGATCGTGTTAGCAACTTCGCTCGGCAACAACGTCGACCAGATCAAACGGGGTGCCGAGATCAGGAAGGGCAGACCGCCTACGCCATCAAACTCATCGGTCGCAACGTCGACCTTGATCGGTGCGGTTGCAGCAGCCATGACAGTTCTCCATCCGAGGCCCTACTAAAGAACCTAAGTACCGAAGTACCAGATACTGGTTCCGCCCCCAAGCGAAGCCCGAGCCGCCGTCGAATGGCCCCAACGCTGACGGTTGCCAAGATATTGCTGACCACAGGGGTGCAAGAGTCCGTTTAAACCAGACTTAACCTAAGAAAACACCCTCAGATCCGTAGCACTCGGGGGAACGCCAGCAAGAGTGGCGATCGAGATTGATCGGTGCAGGCATGCGCGGCCTGACCTGCGAGAACGTGTTTGGTGGCGAAGGTAGCTCCGTCTAAAGAGACGGACCATAACCCGAAGGTCAGCCCAGTGGAATAAGCCTAGCGCGTGGGTTAGGTCCTTCGATCGATTTCGCATTTACTTACGCCTCTGGCGGAGGTCAATCAGCCGTTATACCTGCATCGATCGAGTTGGGATGGATGTCCGATTCTTCAAGCACGGCCAATCGCGCCGAGATGTCTTGACGCCCTGCCCTTGGCCCAAGACTGCTCTGATCGCACGGCCCAAAACCGCAGCCTCACCAGCATGATTTAGTAGCCATCGGCTCCCGCCGCGTGGGGCGATCAAACGCCGAAGCGCTTCTTCGCGATCTTGCGTAAGAAGTCCTTCTGCAATGACTGTTTAGTCCTGAAAAAGTACCGGTCGGAGCGGGAAAGGGCGTTGTCCTCGACCTTGGCTCGGAGCAGTTCCAGCGTGCAGCACAGGTCCGCCGCTTGGAAGAGTCGATAGTCGTGCGGCTTCACCCTCCGGAACTCAACTTCGAAGAAGAGAGCGTTGAGAACGGCGTTCAGCGTTCGCGAAACCTCAGTCTGGCCGTTGTCGTAGTAGGCGATGACCTTGTCGAAGGACAACATGTACTCGGCGTTCTCCCGCAAGAACTGTCCGAGCTGACGAGCGAGTGCACCTTCGAGCTTGAGTGCGTCACCGAACTCCTTCTTCCTAAACACAAAATGCCGGTAGGCGATGGTGGACTTCCATGTGAACGCCATGAACCTAGTGAAGATCGCCTTCCGCACCGAGATGTCCATGCCGCGGTAGCCCTCCTCGCCGCGGATTGCGGCACCGGAATGGACGACATGACCAGGAAAGCCGAGGCTGGTCAACGCCGTCTCTAGAACGGCGACTTCCTCGGCGATACTGTGCCGCTGCTCGTGGAGCACGATGGAGAGGACGTAGTAGCCCGTACGGGCTGAATCAAAATGGCCTGACTCATCAATGAAGATGCTGAGTTCGGCCACGATCCCCCATTGCCAATAGGAATGGCGGGGGATTACCCCCGCCTCCATGTGGGTCTAGACGTCACCGCCAACCCAGTATCCCCAGCCTAGCACGCCGTTAGGCATGCGCTTCGGCTGCAAGGAGCGGCGTCAGCGGCTGGACGAGGAGCACCCGCGCTAGACGTTGAGTGGTGAGTTCGGCTCGCGTGGTGGGATCCACTAACCAGCCTGACACGCCGACTAGGCTGTCGGAGTGTACGAAAACATCATCCAAGACCTCATCAATGAGCTCGGTCGTTTGCCTGGGGTCGGACCTAAGAGCGCACAGCGCATCGCGTTCTATCTCTTAGATTCGGATTCGGAAGATGTCAAGCGGTTAGCCAACTCGATCGTCGAAGCTAAATCGCGCGTGCACTTCTGTTCCATCTGCGGGAATGTGACGGTCGAAACTGATTGCCGAATTTGCACCGATCCTCGACGGGACGACACCGTGATTTGCGTAGTCGAAGAGAGTAAAGACGTCATCGCGATCGAACGCACTCGCGAATTCCGCGGTAAGTATCACGTGCTCGGCGGTGCCATTAACCCGATCGCGGGCATCGGACCCGACGAATTACGTATCGCTCCTTTGCTTACCCGTTTGCAAGATGGGACTGTCACCGAAGTCATTCTGGCGACTGACCCCAACCTCGAAGGCGAAGCGACCGCCACCTATCTCATGCGGCTCCTCATCCCCATGGGGTTGACCGTGACAAAACTTGCTAGCGGTCTTCCCGTTGGCGGCGATCTGGAATATGCCGATGAGGTTACTCTCGGGCGAGCTTTTGAAGGTCGCCAACGCTACAACTAATACTGTCGCGAACAACCACTTAAGACCATCTAGTAATCCCATCGTGTGACACATCACGACAACGAATATCTCTTGCTCGCGTAGACTTGCGCTGTCCCCAATAACAGCAAGGAATCCGCATGGGCATCGTCGTGCAGAAATACGGCGGCTCCTCCGTGGCAGACGCCACGAGTATTAAACGAGTCGCTCAACGAATCGTGGCTACCAAGAAGGCAGGCAACGATGTCGTTGTCGTCGTCTCAGCGATGGGTGACACAACAGACGAACTGATCGACCTTGCCAATCAGGTTTCGCCGCTTCCGCCCGGACGCGAACTCGACATGCTACTGACCGCCGGCGAACGTATCTCAATGGCACTGCTTGCCATGGCAATCGGTAATACCGGCCAAGAAGCGCGTTCTTTTACCGGTTCTCAAGCTGGCGTGATCACCGACGGCACGCACGGTAAAGCCAAAATTATTGACGTCACGCCAGGCCGTTTGCAGAATGCACTAGACGAAGGCGCAATCGTTATCGTTGCGGGATTCCAAGGCGTGTCCCAGACCACCAAAGACATCACCACGCTTGGTCGCGGTGGTTCAGACACCACGGCAGTCGCGCTCGCCTCAGCACTCAATGCTGACGTCTGCGAAATCTATACCGACGTCGACGGCATCTACACTGCTGATCCACGAATCGTGCCAACTGCGCAACACATTCCGGCGCTTTCCTATGAAGAGACATTGGAGATGGCAGCCAACGGCGCTAAAATTCTTCACTTGCGTTGCGTCGAATATGCGCGGCGAAACAACATGCCAATCCATGTTCGTTCATCATTCTCAGACAAAGACGGCACCTGGGTGGTTGCCGCCGACGATGTAAAAAACTATTTCGAAGAAGGTCAGGCCATGGAACAAGCAATTATTAGCGGCGTTGCTCATGACCGAAGTGAAGCCAAGATCACGATCGTTGGCGTACCAGACAAGGTCGGCAATGCTGCCGCGATCCTGCGCGCCTTGGGCGATGCTCAGATCAACATCGACATGATCGTGCAAAACGTATCAGCAGCAGCCACTGGCGTCACCGATATTTCTTTCACCCTGCCTGGCAGCGACGGGCAAACCGCAATGACAGCGCTTGCTCGCCTGAAGGACACGGTCGGTTTTGAACAGTTGCTCTATAACGATGCTGTGGGCAAGGTATCCATCGTGGGTGCAGGCATGCGCTCGGCACCGGGAATTACCGCACAATTTTTTGAAGCCCTCGCAGGTGCTGGAATTAATATCGACATGATTTCCACCTCCGAAATTCGCATTTCCGTTGTCGTTGCCGAAAATCAAATCGATGCTGCGGTTAACGCTGCACACGAAGCTTTCGATCTCGGAACCGAAGAAGTTGAAGCAGTTGTTTATGGAGGTACCGGACGATGACCAGCATCGGAATTGTCGGCGCAACCGGCCAGGTTGGCTCAGTGCTCCGAGAGCTTTTAGAGCAACGTAACTTTCCCACCGACACCGTGCGGTTCTTTGCATCCAGCCGGTCGGCCGGACGCAAACTTCCATTCCGAGGCGGCGAAATCACCGTCGAAGATGTCGAAACTGCCGACCCCTCTGGGCTCGACATTGCGCTCTTCAGTGCAGGAGCAACGTTGAGTCGCGCACAGGCACCACGATTTGCGGCAGCTGGCGTAACCGTCGTCGACAACTCTTCGGCATGGCGTAAAGATCCTGAAATCCCACTCGTCGTTTCAGAAGTAAATCCTGAGGCAATCCGAAACCTCAAACACGGCATCATTGCAAATCCAAACTGCACCACAATGGCAGCAATGCCGGTACTCAAGCCTTTGCATGATGAAGCAGAACTTCAGCGCCTCGTGGTCAGCACCTACCAAGCTGTTTCTGGTTCGGGAGTTGCGGGTGTGCAAGAACTGTACGTGCAAACAAATGCAGTGATTGCCGAAGCCGAAAAGTTAGCAACCGACGGATCTGCGGTCACCTACCCTGACCCCAACGTCTACGTCGCACCAATCGCATTCAATGTCTTGCCGATGGCTGGCTCCGTCGTGGACGACGGCAGCAACGAGACCGATGAAGAACAAAAACTACGCAATGAGAGCCGCAAGATTTTAGGTATTCCCGAATTGCGTGTCGCTGGCACATGTGTCCGAGTACCCGTGTTTTCGGGACACTCGCTGTCTATTAACGCCGAATTTGCTCGCGACATCACACCGGAACGAGCTCGCGAACTCTTAGCAGACGCACCAGGTGTAGAACTTCTCGAAGTTCCCACTCCGCTCAAAGCTGCGGGAGCCGACCCGAGTTATGTGGGGCGCATTCGTCAAGACCAATCAGTCGACCAGAACCGTGGCCTAGTGCTGTTCGTTTCCAATGACAATCTACGTAAGGGTGCAGCACTCAACACAATCCAAATCGCTGAACTTCTCGTGCAATAAGAACCCCTTGAGAAGTAGTAAACAGAAAGCGGGCCATGTCGACGTCCCGCTTTCTGTTTCAGTACCTTAACTTGATGTAGTTTCTTCGCTAGCTTCCTCGGCGTCTGCAGCTTCGTGTTCAGCAACTGCATCTGCCTTCGCTTGAGCTTCCGCGTCGGTGAACTCTGGCGCCGTGAGTTCGCCGGAGTCCCGATTCGTGGTCAGCGTGCCGTCAACATCTCCGCCAGCAAAGAACTCAAATTCGCTGTCTGGTTTGGGCGTGCCATAGAACGCGATGACTGCCTTGAGAATGTCGATCGGTTCTTCAACCTCTTCATCGGTGACGCTGCTGACACTCGTAAACGAACGCAGCCAGACTCCTGCTGGCAGTTCGCGAATCAGCATGGTCACCCAGTGTTCAAGGTTTGCCGCTTGGCTAGGTACTGCTTCGGCAATCTGTTCGCTCATGAGTTGGGTCGTCGAACGGGCCAAAACCGAATATTGTTCACGGTTTCCGGCAAAGACTGCAGCCAATCCTTGCCAGTCTTCAAGCAGGAGGAACCACTTTTCGTGTACGCCTGCGCCATCGTCTGCAATCGAGAGCGGAACACGATCTTGCTGCCCCTGGACCACCACGATGTCCGGTGACGGTTCTCTTGGCTCTTCTGGTTCAACCTCTTCGGCCACGGAATCTTCGTCGACGATTTCGACGTTCTCAAGAATTTCGCTTTCAGTGGCCTCAGCGTCTTCTTGAGCGCGGCCCTTGAGTTTGCCGGAGGCCCGCGAACCGACGGTTTCATCAGCCGCACCAACGATGCTGGCACTCACCTCGACACGCGTTGTCTGCAGTCGGCTTGAGCGAGAATCCACCACGATGACTTCCGCAGCAAGCGCACGGGCAGCTTCTTGAGAGTCGCTGCCTTTGGGATCGTCTCCGTCAAAGTGATGAATATTGCCGATCTTGTAGGTCATCGGCAACAAGTCATTGAGGGCATAGAACCACTCTTCGCTGTTATCCGACACCTTCGGGATGTCTTCGATGAAGGAATCAATCGCATCGGGCCGTCCGGAGAGTTCAGTGACCAAGGTGATGTTTTCATCAACACCGACAGCAACACCAACACAAGTGGCCCCACGCATGAGTAGACGATAATAAGGCTTCACTGGCACTCCTCCGAACTTCACGGTAGTGAACATGAATCGACCCGGACGCTGGGTCGGATCGAATCTCCCTAATGCTACGTCTGGAATGTAGTTTGCACGACCCTGTTTGACTGAAATTCTGGTTCCACGACCGGGTGGGTTTGAAAAATGGCCCATAGGTATCCCCTTTACTGATTCCAAAGTTTGGTGCAAGAACGCGGACCTCACTGGGCCTCGCCCATTAATCGGCCGAAATGCGGATCGATTCCGTTGCTGCGATGATCAAGAAACCAATCGTCACGCACGAAGGATTTCTCATGAGTATCGAAATCGACGCCGAACAGAAACGTGGAGCATTTTCTTCTCGAAAAGTTTTCATCCTCGCTGCCATCGGCTCTGCTGTCGGTCTGGGTAATATTTGGCGCTTTCCCTACATCGCGTACGAAAACGGTGGCGGCGCGTTCCTCCTCCCATATCTCGTCGCCATCTTCGTGGCCGGTATTCCATTTCTATATTTGGATTACGCCCTCGGTCACCGCTTCCGCGGGTCGGCTCCTTTATCGTTTGCTCGACTGAATCGCAAAACGGAAGGTATCGGCTGGTGGCAGGTGATGATTTGCTTCATCATCGCCGTCTACTATGCCGCTGTCATTGCGTGGGCGCTTAGCTACACACTGTTTTCCTTCACGAAAAAGTGGGGCGACGATCCTGCAGGCTACTTCATGAGCGAGTACCTGCAAGTAGGTGATGTGGGGGTGAACCTAAGCATCGTTAGCAGCGTCTTAATTCCCCTGCTCCTCGTGTGGGGCGCCGTGATCATCATCATGGTGGCGGGAGTCGAAAAGGGTATTGGTCTCACAGCCGTCGTGGGCATTCCCGTGTTGGTGATTGCCTTTGTCGCGCTCGTCATTCGAGCTGTGACATTACCCGGGGCTATGGAAGGTCTGGAAGCTTTTTTCGCGCCAAACTGGGGCACGCTCACTCACGTCAGCGTGTGGGCAGCAGCCTTCGGACACATTTTCTTCTCCTTGTCGATTGGCTTCGGCATCATGATCACCTACTCCTCCTATGTCGCGAAAGACACCGACATGACGGGTTCGGGCATGGTTGTCGCCTTGTCGAACTCAAGCTTTGAGCTTCTGGCCGGAATCGGTGTTTTTGCGGCTTTGGGCTTTATGGCTCAGGCCAGCAATGTGGGCGTGAATGAGGTTGTCGACTCGGGAGTGGGTCTCGCATTCATTAGTTTTCCAGCAATCATCAGCGAAGCGCCATGGGGAGCATTTATCGGCGTCATGTTCTTCGGCTCCCTAGTGCTCGCCGGTCTGACCTCGCTCGTCTCGGTTATTGAAGTGGTCATTTCTGCAGTTCGGGACAAATTCGAGCTGACCCGTCCAGTAGCTGCGGCTGTCGTTAGTGTTCCTTGTGCGTTCATTAGCGTGTTGTTCTTTTCCAGCACTAGTGGGCTTTATGTGCTCGATATTGTCGATCGCTTCATCAACCAGTTCGGCATTTTGCTGGTGGCGGTCGTTTCTATGGTGGTCGTCGCCTGGGGCCTTCGCGCCCTGCCGCTATTGGGCGAGCACATTAATCGTGGAGCCAGTATCAAGGCCGGACTGTGGTGGCGAGTTCTGGTGAGCATCATTACTCCGATCGTGTTGGGTTACATCTTGTTTGAGTCTTTCCGTGCCGATATCGCAGCGCCATACGGCGACTACCCGATGTGGATGCTTGCCGTGTTTGGTTGGGGAATCGCTGGGGTTGTGGCGGTAATGGGCTTCCTGCTCACCTTGATTCCTTGGCGCGAAGAAACATCACTTGAAGACCCTGAAGTTGTGGCTGCTCGTTTGAGTGCGGAACACGGGCCGAAAGGAGGAAGACGATGACCGGACCAGCAATCGCCATGATGGTGCTATCGATCTTGTTGTTATGGGGTGGTTTAGTGGTGGCAATCGTGCATCTCAATCGGAGTGATAAGAAACTTCAAGCACCGCCGGGTCGCGATCTTTAGCGACGTACGACCTGACGCCGTAGTTTCGCTCGTTTCCGATTTTTTACGGAGTTGTGGGCAAAATCGCGTTCTTCAGAACCTTGTCGACGACCCAAAACTAAGGTTAGTCTTACCTTCATGGGTATGAATACTCCGGTTGATGCTGATGAACTTCCCTTCGCCACGAGGAAAGCGGAGGATACGCCCGGACACTGGTTACTTGCTCGTTTAGGCAAGAAGGTACTCCGACCAGGTGGACGTCACTTGACAGAGAAACTCGTTGCAGCAGTGCCTGCAGCTGGGAAGGATGTCGTCGAGATTGCGCCGGGCATCGGCTTGACAGCCAAACTGTTGGTCGACCAAGAGCCTAATTCCTACACAGGAATTGAAGACGATCCAAACGCAGCCCACATCACCGCTGGAGTCGTAGGTGAACGCGGCAAAGTGATCAACACCAATGCAAAAGAAACCTCGCTGGAATCTGAAAGCAAAGATCTGGCTCTCGGCGAAGCAATGCTCACGATGCAAGGCGACAACGCCAAAGATGAAATTGTGACTGAAGTGGCAAGGATCCTTCGTCCGGGCGGTAGTTACGCGATCCATGAACTCGCGCTGGTACCTGATGAAATCAACGAGAAAATCGCCACAGACTTACGGCGCGATCTCGCTCGCTCCATCAAAGTGAATGCCCGACCATTGACAATCGGCGAGTGGAAAGACCTCATGACTAGACATGGTCTCGAAGTTCAGACGGTAATGACAGCGCCTATGAGTCTGCTTAAGGTGCACCGCGTGATCGCCGACGAAGGCATCTTGGGAACCTTGAAAATTGGGCTCAATTTTTTGCGCGATAAAGATGCGCGCAAACGCGTGATCATCATGTGGAAGACGTTCCACAAGCACCGCCATTCCATGAAAGCGGTGGCGCTCGTGGCTACTAAACCAAATGACTAAAATTCCTTGTTCTAGCTTGAACCCGCAGGACCTATTACCAATAGAAAACGCGTTCAATCAGCCCATCTTGTCGACCCAAAGCGTGAGGCGGCCTTCCGCATCACGTTCATGGAATGCCGGCGGACCGGGCACACCATCTTCGCGAATTTGAGCAATGACCTCTTTCGGGCCATGCAAGTGCTCTTCAACAGCTGTGATCCAGTGAATATCAGGGGCCATGGCCTTTTCGAGGCGCTCCCAGTCGCCTCGCTCGATCAGGCTCAAAATGTTTCCGACTGCTGGCACGAACTCAGCCATTGACCTGTACCTCAGCTAAAAGTGGTTTCCAGAACTTTCGCCAGCGTTCACCGCTCTCAGCGGAATCAAGTTTTGCGTGTTGAACAGCGATTCGATTGGCAGAAATATCGACATTTACCGCGGTGCCATCAGCAAGGGTAATCCGCCAGTAGCGCCACTTTTCGGTCGAACTGATTCGAGGCTCCCCAACACGTGCGACTCCATCAAACTCATCACGATCAGCCACAACCTTCTGCCAAGCCAAAAGGATGTCATCAAGTTCAGCGACGACCTTTCTTGACGCTGATATGGCATGGTCGCCAGCAGCAGACTGGCCTTGTTCGCGCAAGCCATGTTGGTGCTCGAACTCAATTGCGATGCCTTGAGACCACCAGCCGTCGTTGAATGGTTTGCCCGTCACCTGATGCGTGGTGATATCGAGTTCGTGGACGCGCCCTAAAGCGAGTTTGGCGATATCGCTATGAGGTAAGGCGAGCGCACCTTGACCAGTGAGCCACGCATCCCATTCAGGCCAAGGGATACCTGTTGCTTTGCTGATGCTTTCTGCCTTTGAAGCCATAGTGCAAGACTATGCTGATGCGTCACTAAATTGTTGGGGCCAAACGCCCGATTCTATACAGTCATCATCCGGATCTATTTGACGGATAACTGTTCGACCAACCTCACCAAGCGCATGTAGTTGCTCGACTGAGACCGCATCTATCAGCAGCTCCCGCACGCGGCGAACATGGCCTGGCGCCGCTGCCACCACTTTGGTAAAACCCTTTTCGGTGAGCGTCGCCAGTGTCGCCCGGCCTGGTCCTGGAAGTCGCTCACGAACGACCAATTCTTGGCTTTCTAGACGCCTAACAGTATGCGAAAGGCGAGACAGGGAAGCAGATGCAGCTTTGGCGATATCGCTCATTTGCAGAGATCGATCATCTTGTTCTGAAAGAACTGCTAGCACCATATATTCGAAGAAACTCAAACCCGAGTCCTCCTGGAGTTGCGTATCTAATGCGCCGGGCAAACGCATCATAAGAGCTGCCGCCCCCAACCACGCTCGTTGTTCTTTGGCGCTCAGCCACGGAGGTTCTCCCTCGGGCTTTTCGTCATCGTGGCTTGGTGTTTGGCTCATGCTGTACCTCCCTCACGCACTCAGCATATCCCATTACTTGACGTTTCAAGTTCAATTGCTATGCTGATAGTTGAAACATCAAGTACTCGGATTGGAGTGCACCATGAGCACCGACATTTTTAACCCGTCACGCCCGGCGGGAGCCTACGATGATCTCTTGGCGCGCGTGCTCGAAGAATCACGCAATCGCCGCCCGTGGGAACCGTCCGACGGTCCCCTGCCAGCGCTCTTCGTTAGCCATGGTGCTCCACCGACTCTTGATGACCCGCAGTGGATGGAAGACCTTTACAGCTGGGGCAGTTCTCTGCCAAAGCCGCGAGGCATTGTGGTGATCTCGGCCCACTGGGAGAACGCCCCGCTGGCCATCTCGGCCACGAACGCAGCAGCGCCGCTGTACTACGACTTCGGTGGATTCCATCCTCGCTACTACACACTCAAATACGAAACACCTGATGCGACCGAGCTTGCTCACCAAATCATCGGCACCCTCGTAGACGGCACCCCCATGCATCACTACGCCGACCGCGGACTTGACCACGGGGCTTTTATCCCACTCATGGCTATGTTCCCTGCGGCTGACGTGCCGGTGATCCAGTTGAGCATGCCGAGCCTTGACCCCGGAGCGCTGTTTAAGCTGGGCCAACGTTTACGCAAACTCCGCTCCGAAGGCATTCTCGTGATCGGTTCGGGTTTCATGACCCACAGTTTCGAAGTGTTCCGGAACCCGGCAGTCATTGATCGCATGGTCGAGTTCGACACTTGGGCCGCCGATGCACTCGCGCGCGGCGATGTTGATTCACTGATGGACTACCGGCATAAAGGACCGAACGCCCTGACAGCCCATCCGACCCCAGATCACTTCGTGCCGCTGCTGCTGACTCTCGGCGCTGCCGAAAACCTCGACAAACTCAATACCGCGCGCGACCGAATCGCAATGGGCAACTCGACCCGATCAATCCAAGTTGCCTGAGACTTCACTCAAAAACCATCGAAAGGAACATGTATGACCATCGCACTATGGGTCGTGACTGGACTATTGGCTGTCATTTTTGCTGCAGCCGGACTGGCAAAAGCAACAACCCCGAAGGCCAGCCTTCACAAGAAGGGAATGACCTACGTTGAAGACTTTTCCGACGGCCAGATCAAAGCAATCGGTATCGCAGAAGTGCTCGGAGCAGTTGGGCTTATTGTCCCTGTATTCATCAGTTCGATTACCTGGCTCGTTCCAACGGCAGCCATCGCTCTGGCTCTCACGATGGTAGGGGCGGTGGTAGTACACGCGAAGCGCAAAGAGCCATTTGTTCCTGCGCTCGTGCTTGGAGTTCTCGCTGCCCTTGTTGCATTCGGACGCATCTGGATTGCACCCTTCTAACGAGACGTCGATGGTGCAGGATCGCGACGACCTGAACGAAGCGTTCTTCCTCGAAAAGCCGGTACCAAACGTAGTAACGGAAGGTCTCTGTACTGACGAGACGCAGGCCGAGCCGACGAACCTGTAGCTGGTGTGCATGGTCAGCGATGTCTCACTAAGCGTTAGTGAGCAGTCGAACGGTGTAGTTCACGCAGTCCGACGCGCGCGACGGCGCGCCTTCAACTCATCCAGCGTGCTGAAGTCGTCCGGGTTCACATCTGCCTCGGCAACACGCTGTTCCAAGACGACCCACTGACCGGCAGGCACATCATCGCCGAGCTTGGCCTGAATAACATCGCGAAGCTCGACCAACTCGGAAGTGCTGAGTCGGTCGACCTGCTCCATCAGCGTCATGTTAACCATGCATTTATGATACGCGGTTAGTCCGCCATCGGCAGAAAAACACTACGATACAAGCAGTGCCACGGGCGCTTGCGCGTCCCATAAATAGTCACGAATGAGGTGGGTTCACGTGCATATATGCCGCCTTTTACCTGCACCCCGTCTCCACACAGTTGGGCGCAAGCACATCAAGCTTGGAAAGTCGGTTGGCCGCTTCACCTTTATCAACGACCTCTTCAACGCGCTCAAGCCAACTCTGAATGTGAAACAACTCTTTAGCCGTCTTACGGTCCATTAGAGAAACACCGCCTCACGACGGATGTCGTCGTCGATGCGTGGCTTAAGCCCTCCCCAAGTGATGAGGTCAATCTCGCGCCCTAAGACCTCTTCTAACAACATCTTGAAGCGAACAAAATCGAAACTACCTGTTCCCTCAGGTGCATCGACGATCAAGTCGATATCCGAATCAAGCCGAGCTTGTTGGCGGGCGAGCGAACCAAAGACCGCAAGATTGCCGTAACCATGACCCGCAGCCAACACGCGAAGCACAGGAACGGCTGCTTCAAGCAGAGTCTCAGGATGCACCCCGCCAAGGTCGGGGCTGAACTTGAGTTGCTGGCTGACCGCTGATTGGCTGATACCCAACTCCGTAGCAATCTCCCGCTGACTCATACCCGTCGCCACCATCGCCCGTAATGCGAGAAGACGCCGGAGTCGCGCAACATCCTCGTCACGTCGCGCGCCCTGATACTCAGCTAGAAGCCCCATAAGACAACCTTATCGCATGTCATTGCTCCCGTAAACGCAGTAAAAAGTTTGGGCGGTTTGGCCCCTGAATTTCCCTATTTTAGGGGCCAAACCGCCCAAATCTCGCGAGTCGGGCTGACAGGATTTGAACCTGCGGCCTCGTCGTCCCGAACGACGCGCGCTACCAAGCTGCGCCACAGCCCGTGGCAATTTCCGCTACCGGAAACCTGATCGAGTCTACTGGGTGAGGGTCACTAAGGTGGCCTCGGGTCGACAAGCAAAACGCACTGGCGTGAAGGGCGAAGTGCCACACCCCGCAGACACGTGCAACCACGATTCTTGCCCGCCTACGGCGTTATAAGTGCTCAGGCCTCGAGCTTGCGAACGCGGCAAATCGCAGTTCGTTACCAACGCTCCAACACCCGGTACCCGTAACTGACCTCCATGAGTGTGGCCAGCGAAAATGACTCGGCATCCGCGCGAAGTCCAGTCCTCAAGAACCCGCTGATACGGTGCGTGCACTACGCCAATCGACAAATCACCACTCGTGTCGACATCACGCCCAGCCAACTCATCTCGATGAATGTGCGGGTCGTCAACGCCGACGAAAGCCACGCGTTGCCCATTCACGATGAGATTCGTATGAGCGTTGTTCAGATCACGCCAACCGGCGGCGACGAAAGCCGCCCGCACTTCGCCATAAGGCAAATCCGGTGCACGATCCCAATCTCCCCCATTGTCAACACCAGTCCCGCCAATTAAATACTTTGCCGGGTTCTTGAGTTTCGGCGCGTAGTAGTCGTTCGATCCGAACACGAAAACACCCGGCACATTCAACAACGGCCTCAGCGCGTCAAGCAGTGGTTCCACCGACAGCGGGCTGGAAATATTGTCGCCCGTATTGACAACCAAATCTGGTTCAAGATCGGCCAAACTCCGCAGCCACTCAATCTTCCGCCGATTGTTCGGCATCAAATGAATATCAGAAAGATGCAAGACTCGAATCTGCTTCTCGCCCGCATTCAACGCACGCACCTGCGCTTCACGAACCGCAAACCACGATGCTTCAAATCGCGAGTAGGCAAGAACACCGGCCGTCGCAGCCAAGCCGAACCCGAGGAGTCTCATAACATCTAGACTATTCCTATGGCCGAACTTAAGGAAAAGCTCCGTACCGACATGACCGCGTCGATGAAGGCGCGCGATGCGCTACGAACGCAAACTCTACGCATGGTCATGACCGCAATCAGTAACGCCGAGGTTGCCGGCAAGGCAAGTCACGAACTGAGTGACGACGAAGTAGTCGCAGTTCTCGTCTCAGAACACAAGCGACGCAAAGAAGCCGCCGAGGCATTTGATCACGGGAATCGCCCTGAACTTGCCGAGAAAGAACGAGCTGAGGCCGCAATACTCGCCGAATATCTGCCAGAACCATTGAGTGAAACTGAAATCACCAATATCGTGGCCACCGCTATCGCTCAAGTCAATGGTGGCGAACTCGGCATGAAGGCCATGGGTCAAGTGATGGGAATTGTTACTCCACTTACCCGAGGACGCGCAGACGGCTCAGCCGTTGCAGCGGAGGTTAAGCGCCAACTTGGCGCCTGAGACCCGAGACCTCTGAGTCAATCGTCGTCGCGATCGCGCCGATCGCGATTATTGCCGTTGTTGTCATCTGCGGAGTCCGAACTGTCGTCGTCCTTTTTCTTTGGCTTCTTGGGTTCTGGCATCTTCGCTCTCATGAACTGAACCGGAGTCAGATTTTGTTCAATGATGCCCATCGCACTCTTCCACTGCGGTGCTGCTAACGAGGAACCTGAAACGCCAAAGTAGATCGGACGGCCGCCCAAGGTGATGTTTTTCAAGGTCGACGGCACACCCTTTTTGTTAACGCCAGCGATCATTGACGCGGTTGAAATCTCAGGCGTATAACCGACATACCAAACAGCTTTGCTGTCGTTGGTGGTTCCGGTCTTGCCTGCCGACGGCACGCGCAAACCCGAACCGTTGTTATATCCAAATCCGCCCGGACGCTGCAGACCCGCCAATATCTCATTGACGATTGCCGCGTTTTCTTCGCTCATGACTCGATCGCACTGCGGTTCATATTTCTTAATCAAGTTTCCGTGCCGATCAAGCAACTCGTCCACAGGCGAAGGCTCGCAGTAGATGCCACCGGACGCAGGAACCGCATAGGCCGCAGCCATGTCGAGAGGGCTGACATCGATCGGCCCCAGCGTGAAAGACGGTACTTGACCATTGCCCGGTACGGCACGGCCTTTGTCGTCTTTAAAGGGAACAGTGATGCCCATCGCTTCAGCCATTTCGACCGTTTCGCACAAACCTACTTCGGCTTCGAGTTGAGCAAAATACGAGTTCACAGAACGGCGAGTAGCTTGGACCATGTTGAAGTTGCCTGCACCCGTCGAGTTTCTTACCGTGTACTCGCTCGTACCGCCACCATCACAGTCAAAGTAGGTGCCTGATGGGAGCACCATACGGTTTGGCGAGTTGAACGACCTGGCCGGTGAAATCCCTTCTTCGAGAGCCGCCGCGACAGTAAACATCTTGAAGGTCGACCCGGCTTGGAAGCCGCCAGAGTCTCCATACGCTTTCGGTACCGCATAGTTGATGAATGTCTCGCCCTTTTTAGCGTTCGTGCCCATTGGCCGCGACTGGCCGAGTGCTCGGACCTTTCCAGTTCCTGGCTCGACCAGCGCCAAGGCGCCAATTGCTTTATCGGTCGGTGACACGTGTTTCTTCACGGCTTTGTTTACCGCGTCTTGCATCGACAGGTCGATATTCGATTTCACCGTCAATCCACCACGTTCTAGCAATGCTTGGCGTTGTTCGACGGTCTCACCTAGATCTTCGTCAGCCAGCAAAAAGCGACGAATATAATCACAACTAAATGAGGCCTCGGCACTCACACATCCATTGGGAAACTTCGTGAATTTGAGATCGAGTGGTTCAGCACTGAGTTTTTCAGCCTCAGCCCGATCGATCTCACCAAGCCGCGCCATCACACCTAGAACAACGTTTCGGCGTTGCAGGGCTCGCTCGGGATATACCCGCGGGTTGGTGGTGTCAGGATTCTGAACCAAACCGGCAAGCGTCGCGGCCTGTTTCACACTCAGGTCGGCCGGCTTGACGGAGAAGAAATGATAGGCGGCGGCGTTGATACCGTATGCGCCATCACCGTAGTAGGCGATATTGAGATAGCGCTCGAGGATCTCGTCTTTTGAGAGTCTTTCTTCGAAGTCAATCGCGATCTTGAGTTCCCGAACTTTTCGTTCTACGGACTTCTCTTTGGCGGCCGCTTGCTGTTCTTTCGTGACAGCTTGCTGCAACAGCGTCAGTTTGACGAGCTGTTGGGTGAGTGTCGAACCGCCTTGAGTTCCACCATCACTCGACGCATTACTCACCAAGGCGCGCAAGGTGCCTTTAAGGTCTAATGCACCGTGATCATAGAAGCGGTAGTCCTCGATCGAGACGAGTGCCGTCTGCATGACGGGGGCAATGGCATCGAGGGGGATATCTTGACGGTTCTCTTGATAGAAGTACGCAATGCGTTTCCCGTTTGAGGCCAGTAAACGGGTTGTTTGCGGATTCGGTGTGTCTTGGACCTCTAGTGGCAGGTCCACAAGATCTTTCGAAAGTGAGCGACCGGTGGTGATAACGAATGCTGAAGCTGGGATTACCATCGCTGCGACCAACAGGCCTGCCAAGGCTGATAGCCACAGCATTGAAACGAACGCGGCAAGTCGAGACGACTGAGGTACATCTGTTTGAGAAGTCCTCTTGACAGAGTCACGCACCTTGCCCCAATTCATAGGTAAGAGAATACGTGACTTAACAAATGAGTTGCGGGATCACAGCAAAGCAACCGTGTCCACTATGTGAGATGCCCCACAACATGAAGCTAAGTGACTCGCGAGTAGCTTTTTTCCCATATTTACGGGCAATAGTCCGAAAGAACTACCGTAACTCTGCGTTACTGCATTGATTCCAGAAAAAATCAAGACTTGCAATTGACCTCAATTTGGGATTATCTCTTAGTTACCCGGAGGTAATAGTCCGCTTACAGGGGAGTGATGTGAGCTGGACCACTTCCGGGGATAGGGTCACCGGGTAACTCGGGGAAGGGTAAAACACATGTGGGATGACAACTGGTCTCAGAAGGCTGCTTGCCTTGGTCGCTCAGACGAACTCTTTGTGAAGGGCGCCGAACAAAATCGCGCCAAACTCATGTGTAACTCCTGTCCTGTCCGTGCAGCCTGCCTCGCGGAAGCCCTCGACAACCGAATCGAATGGGGCGTATGGGGAGGCATGACCGAACGCGAGCGCCGTGCACTCTTGCGCCGTAAACCAGAAGTCCGCCGCTGGCGTGAACTCTTGGTACAAACCAGCTGAACTCTTAATACGCGACCCGTGCTCTAAGACGCGAGGCTCTCGCCCACCAGTCGCAGACCTTCGAGGTCATGGACATCACCGGCGAGTGCTGGAATAGCGGCAACCGGAACTTCATGATGCGCCGCTGAGAAACGCTCACGCAAATGGTTCTCTTTCAGAGCTACCGCCAAACGTTCAGCGTGGACATCCAATAATTCGCCAATGCTCTTTTCGGTGTCTGTTCCCTGCGCCAAGCGCGCGGAAGCCGACTCAGCCTCGGCAACCGTAATCGGGACCAAACGACTGTCGTGCACACGATTGATCACAACACCAGCAAGCGGCATAGCGTCAGCTGCAAGCCGCTCGACAAAGAAACTCGCCTCTCGTAAAGCAGCTGGCTCGGCAGTGGCAATAACGAAAAATGCAGTGCTTTCATCCTGCAAGATCGCAAATGTCTGCTTGGCCCGCTCTTTGAACCCACCAAAGAGCGTGTCAAAAGCCGCAACGAAAGTCTGCATATCGGTCAAGACTTGGGAACCCAGCACCTTATTCAAAGTCGATGTGACAATCCCAAACCCAGTCGTCAGCAGGCGAGCCGGACCCTTCGCCGGGGCAAGCAGCAATCTAATGAATCGCCCGTCGAGCAACGTAGAAAGGCGTTCAGGAGCATCCAAAAAATCCAGAGCAGAACGCGACGGCGGCGTATCAACAACGATCAGATCCCATTTATTCAAAGCATGAAGTTGGCCCAATTTCTCCATCGCCATGTATTCCTGAGTGCCAGCAAAAGAACTCGACAAAGCAACATAGAAAGGGTTTGACAGGATCTCTGCAGCCTTCTCCGGCGTGGCATGCGCCTCAATTACTTCATCAAACGTCGACTTCATATCGAGCATCATCGCGTCGAGCGACCCACCAGCAGTCTTGTCGTAACCCAAAACTGCGCGAGGCGTGTTATCGAGTTCCACCAATCCCAGAGACTGCGCCAAGCGGCGAGCCGGATCGATCGTCACAACGCACACGGTGCGACCCTGCTCAGCTGCACGCAGGGCTAAAGCCGCTGCTGTCGTCGTCTTGCCGACGCCACCAGAACCACAACACACCAATATCGACGTGTCTTCGTCAGCCAATACCGAGTCGACATCAAGCGGCAGCGACGCTTGACTCGCAGAAGGACTCCGAGTGGTCTTCGCTTTGACTCGTTTCTGAGCGGTCTTCATCTCGGTCATCAGCTGATCTCCTCAAGATAAGGCGCCAACTCAGCTAGCGCCGCCACATCAACACCGCCAGGAATTCGCGGCACATTCACTAAGGTCGCCCCGGACTCTTCCAAAACAGCCCGCTGTTCGTTTTGCAGGCCTTGACGCTCGATATGCGCTCGACCAGCATGCAACAGCCCGTTTGCAGCTTCACTTGGCAGCGAGACTGCGGTCAGAACGTGTGAAACTTTCGTTTCATCGAGGGCTCCAGACGTCACAGCAGCAACTGTTTGCGGCGACAACAGCGGCCTACGCACCATATTCACGATGACCGAGCCGACCGATATCCCATCAGCCTTGAGTTCTCTCATGCCATCGATCGTTTCCTGCACCGGCATTTCTTCCAAGATGGTGACCAGATGAACATTGGTTTGCGGCGCTCGCATCATCGTCATGATCGATTCTGATTGCGACTTGATCGGGCCAACTTTCGCTAAACCGGCCACCTCGTCATTGACGCCAAGAAAACGTCCAATTCGGCCCGTCGGCGGCGCATCCACGACAACGGCGTCATAGACAAACTCAGATCGAGGCCCGCCCACCCTTCGTCGCGCTGCTTCATACACTTTTCCGGTTAACAACACATCGCGCACGCCCGGCGCAATCGTCGTCGCAAAATCCACAATGCCGAACTTGTCGAGCACTTTGCCTACTCGCCCCAAGCGGTAATACATCTGCAAATATTCGAGTAGCGCTGCCTCAGGATCGATCGCAAGAACGTAAACATCACCGCCCGCTTCTGACCTAGCAATAAGACGTTCTTCATAGGGCAAGGGGTCGATTTCGAAAAGTTGAGCAAATCCCTGTCGTCCCTCAACCTCACACAGCAAGACTTTGGCACCATCAGTCGCAAGCGACATCGCTAACGCGGCGGCTACAGAGGTTTTCCCTGTCCCACCTTTGCCCGAGACGATATGCAACGCAGTGGACGTTTTCACACTTTCAGCGTACCGAGCCTTGGGCTAAACCCTGCATTGTCGATACAGTCAGATTCATGACTACTTGGGAATACCTCACCGCGCCGGTTCTTGTTCATGCCACAAAACAGATTCTTGACAACTTCGGCGCCGAAGGCTGGGAACTGGTTCAGATCGTGCCCGGCATGAATCCTGAAAATCTCGTTGCCTATTTTAAGCGCCCGGTGCAGTGACATGAGCACAGTCTTAGCCAGACTTGAGGAGCTCGGACTTTCCTTGCCTCCCGTCGCAGCGCCTGTGGCTGCCTATGTGCCCGCCATACAAAGCGGGACACAGATCATCACCTCAGGACAACTGCCCTTCGTGAACGGCGAGCTCACAGCGACTGGCAAAGTCGGTGCCAATGTGACATTGGAAGAAGCTCAAGCTGCCGCCGAGATCTGCCTACTTAACGCCATTGCTGCCGTCGGCTCACTTGTCAACCTCGAAGACATTGTCAAAATTGTCCGGCTTGGCGTTTTCGTTGCCAGCGATCCTGGCTTTCACGATCACCCGCTCGTAGCCAACGGAGCAAGCGAACTCGCAGGCAAGATTTTTGGCGAAGCCGGAGCACACGCCCGCGCGGCTGTCGGAGTCGCTGCCCTGCCACTGGACGCTTGCGTGGAAGTCGAACTTACCGCCGAGGTGCGCTAACGTGCGAATCCCTTTGCCGGACATGCTCCGGGACCGCATCGACTCACTCGGGACACCACCACCAGCGAAAGATGCGGCGACCATAGCCGTCGTACGCGATGGCAAACATGGCCTTGAAGCATTTCTTATGCGTCGCCAAGCCAGCATGAAATTTGCTGCAGGTATGTACGTTTTTCCCGGTGGCAGCGTTCACGAAGCCGACTATAACGACGTAGCGTGGGTGGGACCGGCAGCAGATGTGTGGGCTAAACATTTTTCTTGCACACCGGACCTCGCGCACGCGCTGGTCGTGTCGGCTGTACGTGAGACCTTTGAAGAAACTGGCGTACTGCTCGCGGGACCAGACGGAGATTCGGTACTTGCTGACACAACCGAACTTGACGAATTCCGTGCCGCTCTTGAAGATGAGCACATCACATTTGCGGATTTCCTAAAAGAACAACGCCTAGTGTTACGCGCTGATCTCATCGGCCCTTGGGCACACTGGATCACCCCGGCCTTCGAACCTCGCCGCTACGACACTCGGTTTTTCGTCGCAAAACTCCCTGAAGGTCAAACCATCGATTCAGTGAATAGCGAGGCTGACCATAGCGGATGGTCACCCATCAGCGACGTGCTCGAAGACTTCGCCAAAGGCAAAGTAGCCATGCTGCCGCCGACGATGGTCACCTGCCAAGAGCTCGCCAAACTCTCGGGTGACACGATCCTAAGTGAGGCGGCTAAGCGCGAAATCCGCGCAATCGAACCACGCATTATCGAGGCCGACGGCGAGTTGTGGCTTGAGACCGAAAGTTGGGAGCACCTGTGAGTTCCGTACGCGTTAGTGATCGCGCCGAGTTCATCTTGGCTGACAATCCCAACATGATGACCCTCGATGGCACAAACACTTGGGTGTTGCGCGAACCGGGAGCGTCACGAAGTGTCGTTGTAGATCCCGGGCCCCTCGACGTTGAACATCTCGATGCCATTCAAGACGTGGCTGGTGACGTCGCACTCGTGCTCTACACCCACCATCACTACGACCACACCGAAGCGATCGACGAGTTCGCCCGTCGTACTGGCGCTCCCGCTCGAGCGATCGGACACGAATGGTGTCGCGATGCTGAACCTGTCATTGACGGTGAAACGATCACAATCGATGGACTCAAACTCACGATCGTGGCCACGCCCGGTCACACTATGGACTCCATGTGCATCCTGTTAGAGCAGGACGCAGCACTGCTCACAGGTGACACAATTCTCGGACGCGGGACAACAGTCGTCGCTCACCCCGACGGTGCGCTTGCCGAATATCTTCAATCACTGACAGACATCAAGCGTCTTACCGAAACAGGCGTTGAGCGCTTGTTCCCGGCACACGGTCCGGTAATCGACGATGCAGGTGCCGCAGTGGACTTCTACTTGTCTCACCGCAAACAACGTCTCGAACAGGTCCGGGCAGCCGCTGCCGGTGGCGCAACGACGGCAAGAGAAGTCGTCGAGATCGTGTACGCCGATGTCGATCAGTCGCTGTGGGCACCAGCCGAGCTCTCAGTCGAAGCGCAATTGCTCTACCTGCGCAATAACTCTCACTAAGTTTTCGCTAGGACGACAAAGGGTCCGTACCCACTATGGATACGGACCCTTTGTCGTTAACGTCAACGTGCGCGTCGGCGCAGACGTTCAATATCTGTGATGGTGACACTACGAGGTTCGAGACGCAGCCAACCGCGCGAAGCAAAATCGGCGAGTGCTTTGTTGACCGTTTCACGTGAAGCGCCTACAAGTTGTGCCAACTCTTCTTGAGTGAGGTCATGATTCACGTGAATACCCTCTTCGCTCTCACGACCGAAACGATCAGCCAAATCGAGCAGCGCCTTTGAGACACGGCCAGGCACATCAGAGAAGACCATGTCGCCGACAACCTCATTAGTACGGCGCAGGCGACCGGCCAACTGGTTCAACATGGCATAAGCGACGTTCGGGTGGTCCGCCAGCACGGGACTCAGAGAGGAGTGACCAAGGCTCAAGAGTTTCGCGTCCGTGACGGCAGTGGCGGTAGCAGAACGTGGTCCAGGGTCAAAGAATGACAGCTCACCGAACATTTGGCCTGGCCCCAAAATGGCGAGCAGGTTCTCTCGACCGTCAGGTGACGTACGACCAAGTTTGATCTTGCCTGAGACGACGACATAAAGACGATCACCGCCGTCACCTTCTTCGAACAAGGTTTCGCTGCGACGCAGGGAAACTTCCGTCATCGAACTCTCTAGCGCATTGGAGGCATCATCATCGAGGCCTTTGAAAAGCGGCGCTTGGCGCAAAACATCATTGGTCACACTCGTAGTTTCCCACATCATGGCAAAAAGGTGGGATTGATTGACCCGATACGGTAGAGAGTGTCAAAAAATGGAGAACGTCAGCAGGACCGCCCCCCGACAGTTCTCGTGCGGCGCGCGCGAAAAATCAATCGTATTCTCGCCGAGACATATCCGGATGCTCGCTGCGAGCTCGATTTCGACAATCCCTTCCAACTCTTAGTGGCCACCGTGCTTTCAGCCCAATCAACGGATCGCCGCGTCAACTCAATCCGTACCGAACTTTTCGGTCGTTGGCCAGATCCCACCGCCATGGCCAGTGCAGACCGTACCGAACTTGAAGAAGTCATTCGACCAACCGGTTTCTTTCGAGCCAAAACCAACCATCTGCTGGGACTCTCGGCCGCGCTGGTCGCAAACCACGACGGAGAAATCCCGGCGGATCTCGATGCACTCATTGCCTTGCCGGGTGTGGGACGTAAAACTGCGCTCGTTGTTTTAGGAAACGCTTTCGGCTATCCCGGCATCACTGCCGATACTCACTTCATGCGTCTCGCCGAACGCTTCGGCTGGATCACAGAAGCAGCAAGCGGTAATCCAATAAAGATCGAGAAAGAAGTTGGCCAGCTTTTCGAACCCAAAGACTGGACGATGCTGAGTCATCACGTTATTTGGCACGGTCGGCGACGCTGCCACGCTCAACGTCCCGCCTGCGGGGCCTGTCCAGTAGCTAGGCTATGTCCATCGTATGGAATTGGCCCGACTGATCCGATCGAGGCCGAAACCAGAGTCACCACCCAAGGCCGTGCATGAATGATTTCACGCAGAATGATCTGCCCGACTGGCTTCAGCCTGTCGCACAAGCGATTGCTTCGGTGAAAGCTGAAGATCTTGCGCCACGTTTTCCCCATCCTCCTGCAGGTGCCAAACCGGCCGGGGTGCTCATGCTTTTCGCCGAGGGCAGTAATGGACCTGAACTGCTGTTGACGCAACGCACGAGCACGATGCGCAGTCATCCTGGCCAGATCTCGTTTCCTGGCGGCAAGCAAGACGACACTGACCGCGATGTCATTCATACTGCATTACGCGAATCCCATGAAGAAGTCGGTCTGCATCCCGAAGAAGTGGCAGTCTTCGGGACACTTCCTCCGCTATGGCTGCCACCGAGCAATCATGCCGTGACCACGGTGCTGGGCTATTGGCCTGAACCTCGGATTTTGGTGCCACGAAGCCGTGAAGAAGTCGAAGCAATCTTGCGACCTCCAATCAACCGGCTACTCGAACCAAACCACCGTTTTAGCGTGATTCACCCCTCGGGCTGGCGAGGACCAGCATTCGACGTCGGCACGCCGACTCCATTGTGGGGATTCACCGCCGGTGTTATTTCACGACTATTCGAAAGTATCGGGTGGGAAAAGCCTTGGGATGAGAGTATTGAACGCCCAATCCCAGGAGCTCATTTGTGAATATCAACTGGACCGATGTCGTCATTGTTGTCTTTGTCCTGCTTTTCATTCGTGCCGGTTGGAAGTACGGACTCATCTCCAACGTCTTCTCTGGCATTGGTCTGATTGGTGGATTTATTTTCGGCGTTTATCTCGTCGAACGGCTCTACACGCCCGGGTCCACTGAACCCATTGTGGCGATATCGGCAATCGGCTTGATGATCGGTTGCGGGCTTATCGGAAATATCGTCCTGTCGTATATCGGCCGCATTTTCAAAGTCCCCGAAGGCGTACCGCAGAAAATCAATGGAGTTCTCGGCGGAATCTTCGGCGGTCTTGTCGCCGTGACCGTAGCTTGGGCCGTCGGCTTCGCTGTCACGGCTGCGCCGACGATTTCGATCAGCCAGTCGGTTAAGGATTCGCGTGCACTGAAGTACATCGACAGCGTCATGCCCCAAGGTGCTGCTGACCAGCTCCAAGGTCTCACCAAAACCATCACGACAGATATGTTCCCGCGCTACCTCAGCCCCTTCGAGCGCGAAGTCATTCCAGACGTGGCAGCTCCCGAAGCAAAGATCCTTGACAACAAGAAACTTCGCAAAGCAGCTTTGAGTGTTGTCCAGGTATCTGGCCCTTCCAAATGCGAAAAGATCGTCAACGGCTCTGGTTTCGCTTACGCGCCAGGACTCGTGATGACGAACGCGCACGTCGTTGCCGGCGTCACAAAATCAACAGTCACGGTTCAGAAGAAGGATTATTCGGCCAAAGTCGTCGTCTTTGATCCGAAGCTCGACATTGCAGTTTTGTCGGTCAAAGGTCTAAAGATCGATCACTTGACGTTTGCTGATGAGCCTCGTAAAGGCGATAGTGCCGCGATTGTCGGCTACCCAGAACGTGGCCCCCTCACGGCGACCGCAGCCAGAGTGCGCGGCGTCATGGACCTGAACTCGCCCGATATTTACCAGCGGGGCGAATTCAAACGCGAAGTCATCTCGATTCGCGGCCAAGTACTACCCGGCAATTCGGGCGGCCCTTTACTCACTCCGGCCGGGAATGTCCTAGGCATGATCTTTGCTGGTTCTAGCACCGATCCCAACACGGGCTACGCATTGAGTGCTGCCCAGCTCACCGTTCCAGCCGCAGCCGGTTACAACGCTAAGAAAGCCGTGCCGACAGGAGACTGTGTCTAATGAAAACTCTCGTTCGTTCTCTCGCGCTGATCACCTTCGCGCTATCTCTAACCTTCAGCGTGGCAGCCACGTGGACGACACATAACGTGTACGAAGAAGAGGGATTCAGCAACCTCACGACCACCATGGGAAAAAACGATCAAGTGCGCTCGACGGTCATTAACCTCGCAAGCGTTCAACTCGCTGCACGCGCAGATCTAGGACCCAACCTCTCAGCGCGAATCGCGGCTGCCACTGCCGACGTATTGACCGCTGTCACCGAAACTGACGAGTTCGACTCCGCCTGGCGAGAATCTATGCGCCGATCACACCGATTGCAATTTGGGAGCGAAACCCACACCGCCCATCTCATTCTCGACATCACACCGTTTATTGATGTTGCAATTGAACAAAGCACGGTGTTGACATCACTCGGAGTGAGCGGTCCTGACAATGTGCACATCGAGATGCCGAGCATTGGCACTCACCGCATTGTCCAAGCGGTCTCACTCGCGGCTGAGTACCGAATCTTGGCATATGGGGTTGCCGTCGCTGCAGCACTGCTGGCCTTGCTGACGAGCCGTCCTCGACGCCGAGGAACAACCCTGTCTCTGCTCGGCGCGATCACGATAGCCGTGTCACTATTGTCTGCGCTCGCCATGCGACTCGGTTCCGACCGGATTGCCGACATTGTGGTGGCGCAAAACCGGGACTACGCCGGAATAATTCGGCCGATGGCCCGGATGGCTGTCGATTCGTTTGATTCGATGCTGATTCCGGTGGCAATTGCCGGTTTGATTCTGGCCGCCATTGGGATTTCGTGGCGAGCTATATCAGCTCATCAGCGCTAGTACTGGGCTTAAACACCTCAGGCAAACGCCGAGCCGAATCTATCGTGCGCTCCGGCATCCGAACCTTCTTGAATCGAAAATAACCCAAGATGCACAACACTACGGCGATCAACAGATAGGCCAAAGTGACGATGCCGAAGCTCCAAGCCGGGTGAAGACCCGTCAGGGTAAGCAGATAGGCGAAGGTAATCGACGCCAAAATGATGATCAACAGTCCAAGGAATCCGGCGATCGCAAAAAATGCTATTCCCCAGCCACTGGCCCGCACGCTGACCTTGAGTTCACTCTTCGCGAGCGCGATCTCATTTTGGACTAGCAGCGAGACATCGCGAGAAATGTCTGCGACCAGACGGCCGAGTGTTGGTTCTTCGTCAGTGGAACTCATACGTTGAGCCTACCTATCTTCGGTTTATCAGTCCTGAGAAGTCCGACCCGCCAAGCCTGCCGTGATGAGATCCATCACTGACGTGTCTGCCAAAGTGCTGGAATCACCGACTTCACGGTTTTCTGCGACGTCCCGCAAGAGTCGTCTCATAATCTTGCCTGAACGAGTCTTGGGCAACTCTGGAACAACGAGAACTTGTCGCGGTTTCGCAATTGGTCCAATCTCGTTGCCAACGTGATTTCGCAATTCGAGTGCAATATCGGCACCCCCATCACCAGCCGCTTCGGTCAGGATGACAAACGCGACGATGGCCTGCCCCGTCGTGTCGTCAGAGGCCCCGACGACGGCAGCTTCAGCAACCTTGGGATGCGAAACGAGTGCCGATTCGATCTCGGATGTCGACATGCGGTGACCAGAAACGTTCATCACATCGTCGACACGGCCTAACACCCAAATGTCACCATCTTCGTCTCGCCGGGCACCATCACCGGCAAAATACACGCCCGGATATTGCGACCAGTAGGTCGAAATGTAACGATCTGGATCGCCCCACACCGTCCGAAGCATGGCCGGCCACGGTTTAGTCACGACAAGATAACCGGTTTGGCCATGAGCAACAGGTTTACCCTCTTCGTCATAGACATCGACGGAAATTCCCGGAATCGACCGCATGGCAGCTCCCGGCTTCGCATCCGACACTCCCGGCATCGGCGTCATCATGTGGGCACCCGTCTCGGTCTGCCACCAAGTGTCGACGACAGGAACGTGATCATTGCCGATGTTTCGGCGATACCAAACATAAGCCTCTGGGTTAATCGGTTCGCCCACTGAACCAAGCACGCGGATACTGCTCAGGTCGAAGGCTGCCGGGATCTCCTCGCCCCACTTCTTGAAGGTCCGAATCGCTGTAGGAGCGGTATAGAGAATGCTGACCTTATAGTCCTGAACGATCTCCCACCAGCGGCCCTTATGCGGCGTATCGGGAGTTCCTTCATACAAAACCTGTGTTGCACCTTCAGCTGTTGCGCCATAAACAATGTAGGAGTGACCGGTCACCCAGCCGATATCGGCGGTACACCAGTAGATATCACTTTGCGGCTTGTGATCAAACACGGAATAGAAACTGTAGGCGCTCTGCACGAGGTAGCCACCCGAGGTGTGCAGGATACCTTTTGGCTTGCCCGTGGTACCAGATGTATACATCACGAAGAGTGGCTGTTCGGCATCGAATGATTGTGGCTCGTGATCTGGTGATGCTTGGGCGACCGTGTCATGCCACCAGTGATCGCGGCCTTCAATCCACTGGACATCCTGACCAGTGCGGCGCACAACGAGCACATGCTTCACCTCAGGACACTGTTTGAGAGCTTCATCCACAGCGGGTTTGAGCGCAGAAGGATTACCGCGGCGATAGCCTCCATCCGCTGTGATCACGACATGGGCATCACAGTCGATGATGCGACTAGCGAGCGCATCCGAACTAAAACCACCAAAGACTACAGTGTGGGCAGCACCTAAGCGAGCACAAGCCAGCATTGCGATGACTGCTTCGGGAATCATCGGCATGTAGATGGCGACTCGATCACCGGCGGTCACTCCCAGCTCGGTCAGATGGTTTGCAGCGCGGCACACCTCATCCTTTAGTTCGGCATAGGTGATGGTGCGGGTGTCTCCCGGTTCGCCCACAAAGTGGAAGGCAACCTTGTCGGCACGACCGCGTTCAACATGCCGGTCGACGCAGTTGTAGGCGACGTTGAGTTTTCCGCCGATAAACCACTTGGCAAAGGGAGGGTTCGACCAGTCGAGCACCTCGTCGAACGGCTCAGTCCAGTCAATTCGTGCTGCTTGCTCGGCCCAAAAAGCCAAGGGATCGCTGTCTGCTTTTGCGAAGTCAGCTTCCGTCACGTTTGCTTGCTCTTTAAAAGCTACGCTTGGCGGGATCGCCGGATAATTGCTAGCTGGCTGTTGCACCATTGACACGAATAACTCCTCAATCACACTGGGATGTGGCGCGTGCCACACCTACCATATTTTCACTATGTACCCAAAGAGTCACCCCGACTCACCAAATTGGTAAAACAGGTTCCGCATTTCGAGCCTGGTCCTTCCTAAAACCGCATGGTCAAGCTGTCAACAACTGACTCACAACCAGCCTGAGGCAGAGGATCACCCAGCTTTTGGGGTCCACGCATACCTAATAGGTGTTCTTAACTCCCAATTCCAGCGGTCTCGTGGGAATTGGGAGAGGGGAGTGACAGCGCGGACGTATTCGACAAGCTGCTAGAGCCAAGACAGGATCTCGGTTACCGCACCATCGTCGTCAATCGACCCAGTGACGGCATCCGCGATGTCTTTGACCTCATCCGGCGCTTGGCCCATGGCAACTCCTCGGCCAGCCCATCGCAGCATTTCACGATCATTGTTTCCATCACCGATTGCCAGCACGTCAGCTTGGTCGACACCCAAGATCGAGGTCACCGTTTCGAGTCCCGACGCCTTAGACACTCCCGGCGGAGCCATATCTACCCAGGAGGTATAGCCGATATAAAAGTTGGTGCCATCAAGGCCCATGTCTCGCACAGTCTGCTGAAAACCATCAACATCGTTATCGGGAACACGGACAATAACGCGAGTGACCGGATGCGCCACCATGTTTTCGATCTGCTCGACAAGAATCCGGCCGCTAATTTCACCGGTAGGGAAATGACGGTTTACCCGATAACCAACGCCAACTTCTTCAACTGCCACCATGGCATCAGGAAAGACGCTGAGCAGCTTTTCTACTGCCGGAGCGGCGTTAAAGGTCACTGTCTTGATAACTTCGAACGGTTCGACACCGAAAACGACCGATCCGTTGCTGGCCACGGCCAAGCCTTCACGCATATCGAGCTTGTCGAGAACGTTGTAGACACCCGGGACTGCTCGCCCCGTAGCAATCACAATGTGAATACCAGCGTCATGCGCAGCCCATACGGCCTCTTTGACCGCCGGAGTCATCGTGTTCTCAAAGCTTACGAGCGTGCCATCAACGTCGAGCGCGAGGAGTTTAGGTCGCCAAGTCACACCCGCGGCTCCAAGGGTTTAAGCACCGGCCCCAAGAAGGGGTGCAGCGCGGCTGGTAGGTTCACAGATCCGTCGGCCTGTTGGCCATTTTCGAGTAAAGCAACAATCGTGCGGGTCATGGCACAGAGTGTGCCGTTGAGGGTGGCCGCATGTTCGGTGTCTTGGCCCTGTGCATGGCGAACTCTGGTGTCGAGTCGTCTTGTTTGGAACGTGGTGCAGTTCGAGGTTGACGAAACCTCACGGTACTTGCCTTGGCTCGGTATCCAAGCCTCGCAATCAAATTTCCGGATCGCGGAGAGACCGAGGTCACCGGCCGCCACATCAATCACTCGGTAAGGCAACTCAAGCAAGTTCAGCCACTCCTGTTCCCAAGCCAGCAGTTTGCGATGTTCTTCCTCAGCCTGATCAAGCGTCGTGTAAACGAACATCTCTACCTTGTCGAACCAGTGCACGCGGAAAATTCCTCGCGTATCACGGCCGTGTGAGCCGGCCTCTCGTCGAAAGCAGGGGCTAAACGCCGCATATCGTTTCGGCAGCTGGGCGCCGTCCAGGATCTCATCACTGTGATAAGCAGCAAGCGGGACTTCGGACGTTCCCACGAGGTACAGGTCGTCTTTTTCGAGGTGATAGACATCGTCAGCCGCTTGGCCCAAGAAGCCCGTGCCATCCATTGCTTGGGGCTTAACCAAAGCCGGTGGGATCATCGGCATAAAACCCCAATTGGCGGCGGTGCTCATCGCCAACTGAGTGAGCGCAAGTTCAAGTTGCGCGCCAACGCCTGTCAGGTAGTAGAAGCGTGAGCCGCTGACTTTGGCACCGCGTTCCATATCAATGGCACCTAGAATCTCGCCAAGTTCCAGATGATCGCGAGGTTCAAAACCTTCAGCCGCAAAATCACGTTTTGTTCCAACTTCTTCGAGCACGACAAAATCGTCCTCGCCTCCGGCAGGCGCTTCTTTTGCGGCGGGGTTAGGCAGTGATTTCAGCAACTCAGTAAACGCCTCGCCAGCCTCACGCTGAGCTGCCTCGGCTTCTTTGACAAGCCCACCGAGCTCCCTCGTACGAGCGAGCAGAGCCACCTTTTCGTCACCCGATGCCTTAGCAACGTCTTTACCCATTGCTTTTTGTTCAGAACGGAGCGCTTCGAAAGCAGCAATCGTGCTACGGCGTGCTTCATCTGCGGCGATGAGGTCATCAATCACCGCCGAGGACTCACCACGGCGCTCTTGCGCAGCTCGCAGTTCATCGGGGGATTCACGCAGAAGTTTCGGATCGATCACAGCCCTAGCCTATCGACTCACTTTCGACTCTTACCTGCACCAGCACCATGAGGGCACTACGCTGACCTGAGCACCACCCCAGTTTCCGAAAGGACTCCCGTGACCATCGACCTGCGCCGCGCAATCGGAGATAGGGCACAACTCATTCCAGCCCTACTGGTCATCCATTTCTTGACCTTCACAATCCTGGCCACGCTGGTAGCCATCAATTGGCAACCACTCTTGGATCTCGACGCCCGTATTGGGGCGTGGGCATTTGAGTTCAGCAGTGACCACCGAGTTTTTGAAGTCGGCCTCGAAGCCTTAGCTCTCGTTTTTAACAACTATTTTGTTGCCGCCTATCTGGCCGTCGTCGCTGCTCTCGCCTGGTGGATGCGAGAGCGCATCCTCACAATCTGGATCGTCGTCAGCACCTTGCTCGTGTTGCTCGGCAACCTAGGCGTCAAAGCAATTTTCATGCGGCCCCGCCCCGAATGGGACACTCCACTTCATGACATCAGTGGCTGGTCCTTCCCCAGTGGGCACTCAGCAGGAATCGGCCTGTTTGCGGCCGTGCTCATTCTGCTCACCATCGTCACGACCGGGCGCGGCCTGAAACGACGTGGACTCATCGCCTGCTGGATGGTGATTGCTCTTGCCGTGGCATCCAGCCGTGTCTATTTGGGTGTGCATTTCGTCAGTGACGTCGTCGCCGGTCTGGCATTCGGTGGTTTCGTGCCGCTTTTGCTCTGGTTACTGATCATGGCAGGAAAAGCACGCTGGCCCGTCGAAACCGCCATCTTGACTGGGACCGGACGCCGTCGTTCTGCTGTCGTCATCAATCCCTCGAAGGTCGGTGACGTTGAAGAATTCAAGGCCAAGATTCGTACCGTGGCTGCCAATTACGGTTGGGGCGAACCAATGTGGCTATTCACCACGATCGAAGATCCCGGTCATGGCCAAACTCAAGCTGCGCTCGATGCCAAAGTAGATTTAATCGTTGCTGCTGGTGGAGACGGCAC
>JBEBSZ010000019.1:0-38415 GCA_040394025.1 Aeromicrobium sp. | reverse complement strand
TACTTTCGAGCGCACAGTGAATCTGTTGGGTCGTGACGTGACGATCCGCGCTGTGCCATCACAATTCATGTGGCATCACGGTGATGGCACCACTCAAACGACACGCAGCCCAGGTAAATCAACGGCTTCCAGCGATGTGGCACATGTGTATCGAAAGCCAGTAGTAGGGTTGCGACTCAGCGTTGACACCACTTGGCGTATTGAATATCGCGTTGCTTCGGGCCCATGGCGGGAACTCGACGAAACACTAACCGTGTCGGGTCCAGTCACGACCCTAACCACACGGGAGGCTCGCCCAATACTCGTCGGGCCGTAGAAGTAGACGTGTACGCAGTTAAAGACGGTTGCGTCATGGGCGGACCGCCTCGATGAAATCTGTGGCTTCAGGCGATCCGGCATAGACTGGAATCAAGTCGCCGACTCGGCCCGACCCGTTGAGTTCGCGGAGGCGGCACGGAAGGTGGGCGTCATGTCGATGTCACCGAAAAAGTTCGATCAACAATCGCTTGAGCCAGAAAGCCGAAGCTCCGATACTCGACGGATCGAGGTTTGGGACGATGAGGGCGGTGCTACAGCGACGCCCTCCGCGACCTCTGAATCCAACGGAACTGCCACGTCGGACACCGAGTGACTAGTGTCGAACCGACCGAGACCGAGATCTGGTGGGAGTCGGCCGTCATCTATCAGGTCTACCCACGCAGTTTCGCCGACTCGAACGGCGACGGAGTCGGTGACCTGCCCGGACTGCTGTCCCGTCTGGACCACATCGCCGGGCTGGGTGTCGACGTCCTCTGGCTCTGCCCGGTCTACGCCTCGCCACAGGACGACAACGGCTACGACATCAGCGACTACCAAGCTATCGATCCGATCTTCGGGACACTGGAGGACCTCGATGAGTTGATCCGTGCCGTGCACGACCGCGACATGAAACTGATCATGGACCTCGCCGTGAACCACACCTCCGACGAACACCCCTGGTTCATCGAATCGCGCCGCGGACCACACTCGCCCAAGGCTGACTGGTACTTCTGGCGTGATCCGCGTCCGGGCACTGTTCCGGGCCAGCCGGGATCGGAACCCAACAATTGGGGAGCCACCTTCTCCGGTTCCGCGTGGCAGTGGGCGCCCGAACGGGGCCAGTTCTACCTCCACCTGTTCTCCGTCAAGCAGCCCGACCTGAACTGGGACAATCCCGAGGTCCGTGAAGCCGTATTCAGGATGATGGGTTGGTGGCTGGATCGGGGAGTCGACGGATTCCGCATGGACGTCATCAACTTCATATCCAAAGACCCGATGCTGCCCGACGGAGATATCACCCGTATGGGATACGGGGACGGCATGCCGCATTTTTCGTACGGTCCGCAGGTCCACGAGTATCTTGCTGAGATGCAGAAGGTCGTGTTCGACCCCAGACCTGGCCGGTACCTGACGGTGGGGGAGATGCCTGGCGTCACACCACAACAGGCACGCGAGTTTACCGATCGTGAACGAGGTCAACTCGACATGGTGTTCCAGTTTGAGCATGTGGCACTCGACCACGGCGAGGACAAATGGGCTGCCAGGACCGTCACCGTCAATGACCTGCGTCAGACGCTCAGTCGTTGGCAGGACGAACTCGCCGACGGTGGTTGGAATAGTCTGTATTGGAACAACCATGACCAACCCCGTGTGGTGTCAAGGTTCGGCAACGACCAGTCCTATTGGTACGAATCAGCGACAGCCCTTGCAGCCGTCCTCCACCTCCACAGGGGAACGCCCTACATCTACCAGGGCGAGGAAATCGGTATGACTAATGTGTCCTTCACTCAGATCAGTGACTTCCGGGACATTGAATCGCTCAACTATTTCGCGGACGCAGTCGGTCACTGGGGCGAGTCTTCCGAAGCGGTCTTCGACACTCTGCATCACAAGAGCCGTGACAACGCCCGCACGCCTATGCAGTGGAGTAGTGGTCCGGGTGCTGGTTTCACGGACCAAGAACCGTGGATCGGGATCAACCCGAACTACGTCTGGCTCAATGCGGCCAGTCAGTACGCGGACCCAAAATCAGTGTACGCGTTCTACCGCGAACTGATCGCTTTGAGGCATGCCGAACCGATCGTCGTCCATGGTGACTTTGCTCTTCTGATGCCGGATCACGAACAGGTGTATGCGTTCTGTCGGCGTCTCGGGGATCGTGTCTGGGAGATCTATGCGAACCTATCCGACAATACCGTTCAGATGAATTTCGAAGACCTGAGTCTCGGGGAGATTCGGCTTGGGAACTATTTGGCAGAGGAACGTGAAGTCGGAGGCTTAGCTCCGTGGGAGATTCGTGTGTATGAGAGGTCGGTTAGTGAGTACGTGATAGACGCCTCGGGAATTTAAGCCCATGAAATTGCGGAGTCCTCAATACCGGCTCCCAGTATGTCAGATTTTAGGATTTTGGTGGGGTATGGGGGCCGCCTTAGATCGTAAGAGTTGCCCCACAAGATTTGGTCGATTTGCGCCGTAGATTCGCGGAATTCGGGGGTTAAATCGCCCAAATCTTGGTCGGGCTGAGCGACCGGTTAGGTCTGGATGACTACAGTAGGAATCAGACTGCAAGGAGTTAGGCTGTCGATCGCGGACAACGCGACGACCGAAGGCACAGGCACCTGCAGCAACCAAAGGCGGTGGCGAGATGATCTCGCACCTCGTACGCAACCGATGATTTCATTCGTATGGTCTCCACATGAGTATATTCCGGCAGGAACCGGTGGATCAGAGAACTACACTGTCGGACAGGTCCGCGAACTGAATCGACGTGGCATTGGTGCGCAAGTGGTCACAATTGGGCTTGGAACTGCCGACGGCAGATCCGGCTTTGTTGGTGTTCCGTTTTTGTCATTAGGGACAATCTCAGAAATTTCACAGCTTGAGGGCACGGTTGTGTTCGTCACAGCATTCCCTGAGGTCTCGACTCGTCAGCCCTCCTACCAGATGCTGCACGTTCCCCCTCCTAAAAGACCTCGAGAACAACGGAACTTCATAAACCAGATTCGCGGTCGCGAACTGATCGCTACAAGTCGATTCGCCGCTCGATTGTGGTCGAACTTCCTTGCAGTCGATCTAGAGGTTGTGAGCGTCGTCCATCCTTTCGCCGAACCGTGCTTTGCGCGCGAGCCTCGTCCCCACAGCGAACCACAGAGTGTTCGAATCCTGTTCGCGGGCCGACTCAGCCCTGAGAAGGGCATCTACACCTTGCTCGCGATGCTTCACAATGAAGTTATTACCGACCTGATCGACGATGGCGTGCACCTCTCCTTCACAGTCACGACTGCTGGAGCCGATAAACCCCAAGGCAAAATCATTGAGACTCTTCTTGAGGTGCATCCTGGAATCAGTCTTGTAGATGCTCGTCAATCACCACAGGCTGTAGCCGCACTGATGGCAGAACATGACATTGTGATCATGCCGTCGAACAGCCAATATTGGCGCGAGACATTTGGGATCGTTTCAGTCGAGTCGCAACATGCTGGTTGCCGTGTCGTTGCCTCGGATGACGGCGGCTTGCCAGAGACCGATTGCGGCTCCTTGGGTCTTGTCGTTGCCGACGACGCGGCAGCGCTCGCACATGGGATTAGAAACGCAGTCAACCTGGGTGCCGTCACGGAACGCAGCCGCCGTCTGGCTGCATCCCGATTCACCGTCGAGCAATCGGTAGATGAGTTGCTGTCGGTTCTCAACCGTCACAGACAAGCCCTTGCTGTTCCAGAACCGATATTCACCGTCGGTACACATCACGTCGTGCCCTCTAAGACGACAATTCCTTTCGGAACCTTGGCTACCGGATGGCCAATTCGAATACCTAAGACCACCAAGGTAAGGAGCGCGCCATGACCGATAAATCACCCCGCAATCAGATGTCCAAGAAATCAGGCAAATCCCTCAAAGAGAAGCGAGCCGAGAAGTCCGCTAAACGTGCCGATGCGGCTGCGTCGAACCCCTCAAAACGCAAGCGGCCCAATAAGGGTTGACCCAAGGTCGACAATCGTCTGGCTCATCTAGAAAACACCGAACGAGGGTGAAATGCTCAGACTGACTTACTCATCGGCCCCTGGCTGTTTTGATGCCCCGGGCAAGCCACCAGCTGAGGGCTAATACCGCCGTGGCTACGACAAGCCCACCACCGCTACCTTTGGCGGCGGTGGTGAGGACCCCCTCAATAATCTCACTGGTGTTAAACCCGGAGCTTCGTTCGAACCAAGACCAACTGGCCACAACTGCACTTATGAGTGCAATCGAGCCAGTTAGAAACCCAAGCGCAGTAAGTCTTCGGCGTACAGCCGCATCTTGCCACGGGATGATCTTGCGCTGCTGAAATGCCACGATCGCCAAAACTGTTAAACCTAAGGCGCTACTGCCGTGCTGGAGGACACGGGACCAGTCCCCGCCCAGCTCAGTCAACGCATCCCAGAGTAAATGGGTCAATATTCCAATAACCAAGGAAACAATAATCCATACTGCGTGCCTGACCGTGCTGGAAAAATTCCTTGCGGGAGAGCCCGAAGGCTCGATGCCTGCGACGGAACGCAGCGGCGGCAGCAAGAAGCAAGCAAACAGATAAACCGTCAACGCCAATGGAACGGTGACGGGGAACAGTTGTCCGAGTGAGTGCGAGGCGGTCGCATTGACATACGGCTCATACCACGACTCGGCGGTGACACGAAGTGGCGTGACTCGCAAGAAATAGGGCACGTCCGGGGCAACCGAACCGGAGACTAGGGCGAGCAGGATCAACGGTCCACGAGCTAGAAATACCACCGCCGCTGGATGGGCGAGGGTGAAGGGCACAACTGGAGCATAGACCAGTTGTGCCGAATGCCTCTAATGAACGTTAGTTGCGCCTAGGCGTACTAGTTGTCAGGCCCTGTTTGAGTTGCTTGCTGCAAGCGAGCGTCTAGATCACACGAGATTGCGTCGTGCACGATGAGTCATGAGTAGAACCGCACCGACGATCAGTAGGCCGACGCCTAACCAGATTGGGCCCGATGAGTCCGTACCGGTTTTGAGCAGTGTGCCAGCGTCGGTGCGGGTATCTGTCTTCTCATCGCCGGAACCTCCGCTAGGCAATTGGTCGTCCAACACCTCGATAGTTAGCAATGTCGGATCACCCGATTCGGCCGTGTCTGGATCGTCGGATAAAGCGGTCGCGTCGTTAGTGCCGTCGCCGTTTGAGTCGAAGTAAATGGTGCCCTGATTACTTAATGTCTGTTCGGCAGCAGATTTGTCAACGATTGCCGTTACTGTGATCGTGGTGGTGCCGCCGTCAGCCAAGGAACCATTCCAGGAAACTGTGTTGGTATTTGGATTGGCGATTGTGGTACCGCTCGTGGCGGAGGCTGACACGAGGGTGAGTCCAGTGGGCAGCGTATTGGTGTATTCGTCGCCGGGGTTGTCGGCATGGCTACGACCATTGTTGGTCAGGACGGTCGTATAGGTGACGGTTCCCCCGACGAAGTTGTCGCCAGAAGCAGTCATAGTGCCCGAAATATTCGTAGCGGGCACTGCCTAAATCAGTACCGAGAAAGCACGAATATGTCCCGTGTCTTGACTGTAAAAATCTTGGGCTGTGAGTGTCCATGTGCCATTGGCAGGTGTGCCACGGAACGCGGAAAGCGGGTGGTAAGGACTGAACGTCCCAGTGAAAGGAGCTTCGTGCGGGTATACTATGGCGATTGATTTTTCTGCGTTGTCATCCAAGACTGTTTGGCAGAAATTGTTTCCACCTCCTCCGGACCGACGCACTACCTCAACTGAATGACCGTTGGGAGCCGTCAATGTCAGTCTCAGGTCACCGACAAAACTGAGGCTGAGCCCGACTGTCGTGGAGTCGATTACATCTGAACAGTCGTAACCATCGATGCGCAAGACAACCTTATGGACGTATTCATCGTGGCCAGATGCTGTGACTGAGGCTGAGACAGGAGCGCCCGGCGCGCTTCCGGTGAGATCGGAACCGTCAGGAATAGCTACCGGTGGACCGGTATAGGAAACGGTGGTGGGTTCAGCTGAGGCCGAGCTTGAAAGGAGTGCAACGCTCGACGTGACAAGGAAAGCACAGATTAGCGGGGCACGTAAACGGGAAAGCATTGGAACAACCTGACATCTTTGGGCTGCTACGGGTAGTAAGCCCGAACTGTGAACAAGCATATGACAGGTGTGTGCACGATTGTGGCTGAGGCCATGATCACCGGGCGTTTTGCTTCGACGGATGATCAAATTCGAGATGAGCCGAGGAAGTCAGTCAATCGGCTTGACGTAAGAAAAGTAGGTTTAGATGGCAATGTGCTTCTCATGTGGCGAGGTTTCACGCGTGGGTATCTACGTCGACAGGTTCCGAGTTTTTTGTTGATGGATGAGCCAGATTGTGTGACGGGCCCATCGATGCGGGTTCCGAGAGTGGGCCCCTCTTGCCATACTGCTCTCATGATGAGTTGGCAGGCTTCGCTTCGGCGCTGCCCGACGCTTGGCATGGTCGAGGTGCAGGTAGATAGCGGCGTGTTCTTGAGGCCGTCGAGGTGTCTAGGAATTATTGGGGCTAGAAGTAGCTCCGCAACGAAAGCTGATCAAAATTTGGTGGCGTCTGTGAAAAACAAATGACTAGCGAGCTTTTTGTTCTTGAAATGGACGGGATGGAGCAATCGGTATTAGATCCGAATGATCCAACCAAGCTCGTATTTGATTATATGCGCCGCATTGGTGATTTGTTTGATTCACTGCCTGCCGGTCCATTGCGGGTACTCCATATTGGGGGCGCAGCGATGACTTTGCCGCGGTATGTGTTGGCGACTCGTCCGGGTTCGCGTCAGATTGTGCTTGAGCCCGCGAATGATGTGATTGCGCTGGTAGATGAAGTGTCGCCGCTGCCGCCAAATAGCGGGATTAGCGTACGTCCTGTTACGGGACAAGTTGGTATTCGTGAGATTGGTGACGCCTCGCAGGATGTCGTGGTTTTGGATGCTTACGCTGAAGGGGTGGTGCCTGAAGAGTTGCTTTCGGTCGAGTTTGTTTCGCAGGTGCGGCGGGTGCTTGATGTGGGTGGCATGTTTGTCGCCAATGTGGCGGACACGATGCCGTTGCAGCGAGTGCGTGATTTTGTGCCTCGAATCAGTGGATTAGGTAACCTCGTGATTGGGGTGGAGCCGGCAACACTCGAGGGCGGCCGCGAGGGGAATGTGGTTGTGGCGTGTGGCGCTGTTCCGGTAACTGATTTCGGCGATCCGACCGGCAGTGAATATCTGGTGTTTCGTGGAGGGACGCTAACTGACGTGTTCGGTTGAGTTTTTCCGCAACGTGCGCAATCGCGTATCGGGTGGGTGGTGGTTCGCCGCAATGTTCACGATTTCTGGTTGTGGACCACGGTTGATCGTGCGCGATGTTACCAAGAAATTTTTATTTCAAGTTCGCTGTCGCCGTCTTCGAGTTCGTATTCGAGTTCGAGTGAAACTGTGTTGGCGACATCAACTGTGACGCGTTTCCCGAGGGTCAAGAATTCGACTTGATTGTGTCGGGAGAGCGAGTCGGCCAGTTCGCGAAGTTTGTTCGCTGCTTGTTCGCGTGACATCGAATATTCGATTTCGAGTTCGAATAGTTCAGACACGGTGTGCTCTTTGGTGTGGCAGGGGTTGAAGCAGATGGCTGGCGACTGTCAGTTCGACACGTTCATATCTGACCAAACTACTCGAATGCTGAGCCGACGCGCATCAGTTCTGAGATGGCTTCATCTCATTAGGATCAACTCATGGCTGAGCGCATTATGTATGTGCAACTCAAGACCGGATATGACGTGGATCGTGGTCCGGCATGGATTGCGCGGGTGAAATTCTCGAAAACGTGGCGCACTGCTTATGTGCATGGCCGCACCTTGCACCGCGTTACTGGAACCGCGTTTGCGAATAATGACGCCAATTTTTATGACTGTGCGACGGGGGAGAAGTTCTGGCTTTCGGGTCCGAAACGTGATCGCACGGACGGTCGTTACAGCAATATTCAGCCCGAGGTTGATGCTGATGCACGCGAGGCATATGAGGCGTTTCTTGCGGGTGCGGCCTTGCCGGGTCGTGAGCGCGGGTGATTGCCTGCTTCTTGCATGAATCGGTACTCCACATTTCGGTGCGCCCGGTTCGATCATTGCCGTCGTTGAACGGGTGGATTGTTTCGAACTGGGCATGGGTAATGGCTGTTCGGGTTAGCGACGGCATGTCGGCCCCGGAGATAAGAGCACACAAGTCGTAGGGGCGAGAGTATGCCGCCGTCGGGATCGTTGGCCTGAACGACGGCCAGTTCCCCGATTTCAGGGCAAGGACAGAGTCGGCAATGCTGGACGAACTGCGAACTTTCTACGTCTCCATTACGCGCCCTCGCCGAGTCCTCTTGTTTACGCGCGCGAAGGCGCGCGACACCAAATATGGTCTGAGAGCGACACAGCCGTCAAAGTTTCTTTCACTCGTGACTACTAAGCCTCGGCGAGTGAGGGTGCCTAGCTGGTCACCAGCTGGAGCAGTGAGTCATAAGAATCGACCACGTCATACTTCACGCCCTGGTCCTCAGACTTGTCATTGAGCGATGCGAAGAACTTCTTTGCGCACTCGATCTTGGCGTTCTCGACACCTTTGAGTTGAAGGGTCGACATCGAGCCTTTGGTCTCGGCGACGAAGTAGACGTGCTTGATGTTCGTCGTGTCGTCACGGAAGGCGATCGCCCAGTCTGGGTTGTAGTCGCCAACCGGCGTGGGAATAAAGAATCCGCGAGGCAACTTCGAGTAAACGACAACCTCATCGCTAACGTCTAGGTTTTCAACGAACGACCGCTCGACCTTGGAGTCGGTGACGACGTACTCGTAGACGCTCTTCTTCAGCTTGTCGCCCGCTTGCGTTAGGTCCTGCGCGGTTTGATTCTCGGTGAAGATCGACGAATCGTATCGGTGGTCGAGCGGATCGTAGGTGAGGTGTTCGACGATGACGGTAGCCTTCTGCTCGTTGATGAGCCGAGCCGCCTCTGTGATGAATTGCTCGGGGTTCTGCCGGAATTTTGCAAACGTTTCGGGAGTGACGCCGGTAAGGATTGCTGCGCAAGTCCGGCGCGTGAGTTGGGTTTTCTCGGCGATCTCACCGAGCAGGTCGTACTTGACGGTCGATCCCGCTGATGCGGCCGAGTGTTCGATTTTCGTCTCTGAAACTTTGAATCCGGTGCCAGCCTCAAGCTGCTCGACCTCCAGACCGACGACCTGCTTGCCCGCCTCAACGAGATACTGCATGACGGTCACGTTGAGTGAAGTGTCGAGCACACGAATACAGTTCCTGATCAGTTCTGCGGAGTCAAACTCCACTTGATAAACAGCCTTGTGGTTGATTCGTCCCCACAATTCTTGGAACTCGCGCTTCTTAAAATTCGTTTTATTGAATGGGATTTTCTTCGGTTTGCGACCGTCGCCTGGCTTTGGCACGTCGAGGTACAGCGCATCGACGAGGGGCCACACGAAATCGATTACCGGCTTGAGGGCCTCTGAGGTCGGTTCTGCTAGAGTGCCGTCGGCGCGCGCATCTTTGTAAGCTTGGGTGACGAGACCTTCGTCGTCGATGTAGTCATGACGGATCAGGTGGTTGTACAGTGCTTGCGCGAGTGACTTCTCAAGTACACATATTGAGCCGTCGGCGAGCGTGATTTGTTTGCCTATGAAATAGTCGACGCTTGCTTGACGTGGGCGTGCCGATAGCGACTCGATGATTTCTTTTTGTAATGCAGTAACGAACTCGGTGTACGACTCGTCGGTGACGACGGTCAGCTCGTTGATGTCGTGGACGGTGACGAGGTTGTCCATCCGTTCGCCGTGTTGATCTACCGACAAACGCAGGCCTCGGCCGATTTCTTGGCGCCGAGTCGTGGTGTTGTCGCTCTTCTTGAGCATGCCCATGACGAAGACGTTGGGATTGTCCCAACCCTCACGTAGGGCCGAGTGTGACCAAATGAACCGAACCGGCTCCTCGAAAGACAGCAGTCGTTCTTTGTCTTTCAGAATGAGGTCGTAGGCGGCTACGTCGTCTGACTGGCCCGCCAACTCTCCGCGCGCGGCAATCCTCCCATTGATTGAGTGGCCGGACTTCTTATCGATCGAGAAGTAGCCTTCGTGCGTTGAACGAACGGCAATTGCTTCGACGTGTTTGCGGTATCGCTGGGCAGCCTCATCGAAATCGAGTTGGCCGAGATAATCTGCGAGGACTAATTCGTATTCTTCTTCGAATACGCGGGCGTACTCGCCGAGAGTGTCCTCTCGCTCGTAATCACGGTACTTGGCGACTTCGTCGATAAAGAAGAGCGAAAGAACTTTAATACCTTGAGCGAAAAGTTCGCGTTCCTTGTCGATGTGAGCGCGAATGACCTCACGGATTTGGATGCGGCGTTTTTGATCTTCAGCGATGTCCTCGGTGACTTCGCCAGCACCAATGATTTCGCCGTTGCTCAATTCGATAAAGTCACGGTTCGCGTCGACGTCTCGAACGAAGAGTCCTTTGTAGGCTTCGATACCGCCAGAGACGTCGTGAAGATTCATGCCTTGGCTCAAGCGCTTCACTTGGCGTTTGATGCCTTGGGCCGTCTGTACTTCCAATTCGACGCGTGCTTTCGGGAAGTCAGCGCCTTTGCCAATTTCGAGCCCGTCCACATAGAGGTAGGCGGTGCTGCCCGCGAGATGTTTGACGGTGATGCCACGCACGGCGATCTTCTTGACCAACTTTTGGTTGTAAGCGTCAACGGCGTCGAGCCGGTGGACTTTGATGCGCTCGGTCTTGTGGGTGGCTGAGTATCGGATGGCGAACAAAGCATTGAACCGGCCGAGTGCTTCGAGTGACTTCGATGGTTTCTTCGCGTCGCCTTCGATTTTTTGGGGTTCGTCGATGATGAGAATCGGTCGGTTCGCGGCGATCACGTCAATTGGTTTGCGGGATTGAAAGTCGTCGAGTTCTTCGTAGATGCGGCGGGCGTCTTTGCCGGTGGCGTTGAATGCCTGGGTGTTAATGATCATCACTTGCACGCCGGAATCTGAGGAGAATCGCTCCACCTCGTGCAAACGCGAGGAGTTGTAAATGAATGTGCGGGGCTTGGTGCCGTAATGCTGTTGGAAATGTTCGGCTGTGATATCGAAGGACTTTTTCACGCCTTCGCGAATTGCGATCGATGGTACGACCACGATGTACTTCGACCAGCCGTATCGCTTGTGCATTTCCATGATCGTTTTGATGTAGACGTAGGTTTTTCCAGTGCCTGTTTCCATTTCAACGTCGAGGTTAAGAGGTGCAGCGGATTTCTTGACCGGGTCGTTCAGATCCTTGGAGAGGTTCAGTCCGCGCGCTTGTTGAACGGCGTGCACATTCGCAAGGAGTTGCGGAGGGGTCAAAGCGATCTCGGTATTACGTAACCCGGCGTCTTCTAGAAGGGCTAGTTCTGTGTCTTTACCGGGGTCAATCCGGTATTTCACCCCGTCAGCGTAAGGCTGACCTAAGAACACGTCGACCACAGCATCGACGGCCTCGGTCTGATACGGCTGAACCTTGAACTGGAGTTTCACGCGGGTTTTCTTTCTTGAGGGAACTGGATATCTACGTGGTTTGGCAGGAACCTAAAGAAAGGAAAAATACTGAAATTCCAGTGCGAATAAATAACGCAGAAATGCTTTCTTTGTTTAAATTCGGTCAGTTTATTCTTATTCATCTCGTAGCACCCACTTAGGATTTTTGCGCGAGCCAGTGTTCTGAATAACTCCACCCACCCGCAGTTTCGAGAGCAGATTGGTGATTTTGTTGTGTTTCTGTTGATCGTTTAATGCTTCACTGAGTTTGCTCCACAACAAGTCGTTGATTTCTTGACGGCTGGCTTCGCCAAACTTTTCTAGGTAGTCGGTAAGCAGGCGTGTGTAGTGTTCATCATCTTGGGCGCGGGTGCGTATGTATGCGACTTTGGAGTCGGTGGCTGCAGCGACCTGCGCAGAAACACGATAGTGCGGTTTTCGGCCTTCGATCAGTTTGGCCCGTTTCAGGTTAGTGATGGCTTGGCTGGAGATGGGGAGGCCTTTTTGAATATGATCGAGTGCTAGCACAACTTCTAGGGGGAGGTCTGAACGTACCATCAAGAGTTGGGAGTAGGCCCTGTCGATAACTGCACCAGGCAGGGTCAATTTCACTTCACCTTGACGTGACAGGTCGTAGTCAGGCAATGGGAGGAAGCGGCGCACTTGGTCTTGAACCATGCGGTGGATTCCATACCCCATCTGGTCGATTAGGTGGAGCTCATGCATGGCTTCAACTAGGAATGGGTTGCGATACTGTCCGGGGGTTCGGTCCGCGAGACGGTAGTCGTCGGGGTCACCGTCGTAGAAATTGCCGGTGCTAATGAAGGTAAGCCGATCGACATATTCGGTCACGATAACTCGCGCATTTTTCGTGTAGTCCTGATGCGCAATGGCGTTGTATAACGCCTCTAGGAGGCTTCGCTCGTCATACTTACTGATCTCGCGGTAGATCAGTTCATTGGGCGGAAGTAGTCGGATCTGGACGTTTCGTATGCGATTGGCCAGTGCCGTCGCGTTGAGTAGGAACGGTGTTCGGAAGTGTTCGTATGCTTCCTCTTGGCCGACAAGTTTCCAAGTCAGTTGAGCGGGATGTGGGTTCAACAAATGTGATGAAGTATTTGCCCCTAGAAGCAAGATTGCTGCGCGGGTGAGTTTTCCATCGCGGGTGAGCCGCGCCTTTGCGAGGAAGGTGGCGTCGTCCCATGCCCCGATGTCGCTCGCCGGGATACGTGCCGCATATCGTTCGGTGAAGCCTTGACGGGCACGGTTAAGCGCAACAGGGTCAAGATGATTGATGGTGGCCTCGGGGACGACCACCGCCGTCCAGTCGGTTTCGAGGGTCTGCGCCCGGATTGCGTCGAGTTTGTCGAGGGACAGGGGAGAGAGGCTCTCACCGGCGCGGGCGCGATAGTCTCCCTTCCAAGAGATGGGCATGCCGCGAGGCGCGGCGGGAATTTCGAGGAGGACGGCTCTTTTGCCGTCGACGTCGAGTTCGTGAATTTCGTGAACTGTCAGCCCTTGATCGATGCCTTGTTGGACTTGCTGTTTGAGAGCTTGGCGACTTTCGGTTGTGGCAAGGTGGTTAGTGCCGACAATTTTCCGGTCATTCGATACTCCGAAGATCAACCAAGCGCGCGGTTCGCCCCGGAGGTTTGCTTCATTGCTGAGGGCCGAGACATATGCGCCAGTTTTGTTGGAATCGAACTGGTTGCTGGCTGTTTTGAACTCGACGACCTCATTTTCCCAACCGTTGATGAGCCGGTTGAGGAGTTCGGTGAGGTCATGCGGAGTCATGTAAACAGCCTTGTCTAAATCGTTTTGACGTCAGTTTCGGGAGACACTTCACGGAAAATCTGTTCCGCGTTGATACGTGCAGCATCGGAAGTAAAGCCAGCATCCAGGAACACAGCGCGGAGCGGACGTCGTTTGGCGATTTCCTGCACCACGGTGTCGGTGACCTCATCGGCAAAACACGCAATCAAAGCATCATCGGCTACTGCAAGAACTTCACGACCGTCAATCGCTTCGACAGCGATTGGCTCGGCGAGATCAAGACCCCAGTCGAGGAGGACTTGAAACAGTAGGTCTTCATTGCTCCTGTCAGGTTCGACGCTAGCTACAAGGCTGCCGAGATTGAGTTGTTCGGTTTTGTCCGGTGACTTGCGAACGATGGCCATGTTGCTTGTGTCTACTCGGAGAGCGCGGAACCCGAAATCAAGGGTGTCTATTCCCGGCCCCGGGAGCTCTTTGAGGACGCGCGTAGCTCTCCTGATGCGTTCACGAGATGTCTCAGCTATGTTGGCGAATCCAAGTGATGGGGCAAGGGAAGTTTCACGGTAAGTCTCAGGCATCTGTACGAGTATGTATCGGCGCTCACCACCGTCTTCTGCGTTAAGCTGAAGTATTGCTTGAGCAGTAGTCCCAGAACCAGCGAAAAAGTCCATCACAATATCTTCGTTTCTAACGCCCGCGATGTGACACAAATGTTTGATTAGCGATGTTGGTTTTGGAGTGTCGAAAACATTGCCTTCGGGGAATAAGATATTGACTTCTCGAGTGGCTGCTTGATTGTCACCTACCGCTGTGCGTAGAAGGAGCGTTTGAGGTCGCAATCCCTGTTGGTTCTCAGAAAGAAATGCTTTGAGTCGTGGAAAATTTGTTCCTTTAGTTCCCCACCAGAGTCGGTCCTCCGAAATTACGCGTGACATGGTTGTTTGATCAAATATCCATGTTCGATTTGTGCTGGGCATAACATCTTCACCCGTATTGGGGTTTACCAATGCGAAGTACTTGTTTGGGCGCTCCTTCGCAGTGGTATTGATCGTGAGGTCTGTCGATGTCCAAAGGCCCCTTGGATCGCCATCTGGGTTCTTATAGCGTTCGAGTTGCTCGGGACCCATTGGAAGCAGCCTTGCAAGCCATCCAGTGGTGTCGTTGCGGTCCGCAGGTTGGCGACGCGAATAGACCAAGATGTAATCGTGGGTTGAAGAGATGTTAGTTGCATCGCGCTGGGGAGATTGCTTCTTCTGCCAAACGAAGGTCGCCTCAAAGTTTGCGCCACCGAATATTTCGTCACAAATTTGGCGAAGGTTGGCTACTTCGTGATCGTCAATGCTGATCATGATGACTCCGTCATCGGCTAGCAAATTCTTAGCCAATTTTAAGCGGGGATACATCATGCTGAGCCAGTCGGAATGGAAGCGTCCGTTGGACTCGGTGTTCGCAACGAGGCGCTCGCCGGTTTCGGATTTCTGGCCGGAACGTTCCAGATACTCGACACTTGATTCAGCGAAATCGTCCTCGTAAACAAAATCGTTGCCTGTGTTGTAGGGCGGGTCGATGTAGATGAGTTTCACTTTGCCGAGGTACGACTCTTGAAGTAACTTGAGCGCCTCCAAATTGTCACCCTCAATAAACAGGTTTTTAGTTGTATCGAAGTCGACAGATTCTTCTCGTACGGGTCTTAGGGTCTTGGCAATCGGCGCGTTCGCGGCGAAAGCGGCGGCGCGCTTTCCCGGCCAATCGAGTTGGTAACGCTCCTGCGGGCCTTCAACAACGTGATCGGAAAGTTCCTGGCGAAGCAAATCGAAGTCAACGGCGGCTGTCACATTGCCCTCTGCGTCTCGTGACTCGGTCATGACCTGAGGAAACAACTCGGCGATGCGCTCGATGTTGCGTGCTGTCAGGTCGGGTGAATGCAGTGTGCGCTTTTCCATCACGCAGCACCACCCAAAGTGAGGAGTTCATATGGTTTTGACTTCAGTGCCGGGCGAGAGCTCGCGGAATAATTGTTCAGCGTTAATACGTTCCGCGTCTGACTTGAATGCCGAGTCGCGGAAGACAGCGCGCAGCGGTTGGAGGTTTGCGATCTCGGTGACCACATCAGCGGACACCTCCTCGTTGAAGCACGCGACGAGCGCGTCCCCGGCCACGCGGTAATACGAGACAGGTGGATCCGACTCTCTCTCTCTCTCTCTCTCTCTCTGCAGATTTTTCGATAGGCAAACTCAAATCAAGGCCCCAATCTATGAGAACTTGGAAAAGGAGATCCTCTTTCGTACGGTCCGGTTTTACACTGTCAATCATCTCGGTGAGTTCTCCTTGCCCGAGCGCGTCGGCCGTGGTGTTGGTGTCCGCCATGTTGGTGGTATCGATACGAAGAGCACGGAAACCATGGTCGTCATCCGTATGGCCTTCGGATTGGAGTTTTATAGCAGCTCGTCTAAGACGTTCCCGAGAAAGCTGCGCGATTGTCGCGAATCTCGAAAGGTCGTTTTCATTTGCTCTGAGCTTCTCGGCTGCTTGAACTTGGATGAAGGAGAGACTCGTGTCGCGTAGAGAGTTGTTTTCCAATACGGCGTGCGCGAAGCTTGAGGAACCTGCGAAAAAATCCATCACTATCGCTTCATCCCCTGCAAACGCATCGAGAATGCGAGACATTAAGCGAACTGGTTTGGGCGTGTCAAATGGGGATGAGCCATCGAATAGGTCCTTGAGCTCGAGGGTTGCTTGCTTGTTATGACCGGCGATTCCGTAATCCCACCATGTATGAGGAGTCGTACTGGCTTCCTTTTCGTTTAGAAAAGATTTCAGCATGGGCCTTGCAGTCCCATCGACACCCCACCAGATCCGTCCGTCTTCTTCCCATGTTGTGAACTGTTCCTCATTGCAGCGCCAATAGCGGTTGGGCGGCGGAGTAAACGAACGTCCATTCTTAGTAATTGTGAACATCCCTGCTTGATACGGTTTGCTGGCTGAAAGATCTTGTGCGCGCCAAGGCCCGCGTCTGTCATTGTCGGGGTTCCTGTACGCGGTGAGTTGCGAATCGGAGAGCGGCCACTTACGCACGTGGACGGATTGAGCGTTACGTGCGTATACAAATATGAAGTCGTGCATGTCGGAAATGTGACGAGCGGTGACGTTTGCGACGTATCGTTTTTGCCAAACCAGCGTGGCGATAAAATTGTGTCCACCGAAGACTTCGTCAAGCATTAGTTTGAGGCTTGCTGACTCGCCGTCGTCCATAGAGACGCAGATCACACCGTCGTCGGTGAGCAGATTCCGTGCAAGCTTGAGTCGCGGGTACATCATGCTGAGCCAGTCGGAGTGGAAGCGGCCGTTCGATTCAGTGTTCGCGACGAGTCGCTCGCCAGAATCTGACTTCTGGCCGGATCGCTCTAGATATTCGGCGCTTGACTCTGCGAAGTCGTCGTCATAAACAAAATCGTTACCGGTGTTGTACGGCGGGTCGATGTAAATCAACTTGACTTTGCCGAGGTACGACTCCTGGAGAAGTTTGAGCGCGTCGAGGTTATCGCCCTCAATGAATATGTTTTTGGTTGTGTCGAAGTCGACTGATTCTTCTCGTACTGGTCGCAGGGTCTTAGCGATAGGCGCGTTTGCGGCGAAAGCGGCAGCGCGCTTACCGGGCCAGTCAAGCTGATAGCGCTCCTGCGGACCCTCAACAACGTGGTCGGACAACTCCTGACGGAGCGCATCGAAGTCGATTGCGCGTGCAGGATTACCATCAGCATCCACGGTTTCGGTAACGACCGTGGGAAACAATTGGGCGATCGCTTCGATATTGCGCCGAGTGAGGTCCGGTGAGTGCATCTTGAGCTTGTCCACTATCAGTCCTTAATGCTTAATGCGGGGTTGATCAGTTCGGTGCGTACCGCACTTCTTTCTCTGATCTGTGTGCGTAGATCCATCTTGCGATTTAATTGAGGCTCGGTGCGCATCTTCTTCTCCAACGCGGCGATTTCTCGGCTGAGCGAACGAATGCGTCCCATTCTGTCGAGGGCATCTGACAAATCTTCGCCAGGCCCGATGGGGTGAGGGAACAGACTGCCCAGCAATCGACCATAAAGGCCGTCCAAGTCGAGGGCAGCCGGTAGCGGGATGCGGGGATGATCGGCACTAACCCACCCCGTGTGGAAATAGTCGTTGCCCTTGGTTTTGCCACCCGACCGTTTGTAGGCCGCGGCCATTGCCTGCTCGGCACGCTGACCGACTTCACGGCGCAATTCAAAGAAAATCTGGCTCGGGATCGCCTTGTCGATCGCGGCAAGCACCGAGTTGTCGAGGTTGGAACCTTTCAGTTCGACCACGAAAACTTGGATCTCAGTGACGTTCTCGCCGGGGGATAGGTGCAGCGACTCGTCACCGAGCTTGTAGGCCCAACGAATGCGCTTAACCTGATCGACAAACCGTTGCTTGAGTGCAGCCCCAGCGCTCACTTCTGTGTAAAGGCGCTCTTTCGGGATAGCCCGATCAACCTTCGACGTGTCAGGCCACTGGAATAGGTCAACCATCAGTCGCTTCCGGTTCGACGATCGCGAGGAAAGCGATCAACTCGAAATCATCAAGTCCCTCGAAGCTTTGTTGCAATGCGGTCGTTTTTGTACTAGAGAAAAGACTGTCAATATCGCGTTGTTCGGTGACGTTGATGAGGGATCCGATGGCCTCATTAAGTAGGTTGGAATAGGCGCCCATCTCCGCGCCCTCGCTCGTGAGCCGGTTAAAGACGGAGTACGCAGCGGGGATTGGCCCCTGGGCGCCCTGACAACTCGCTCGCACCAAGTCGAGGAGTAACTTGACCTCCGTGTGGTCAGTGATGACATGGCCGTCATTGTCGAGATAAATCAGGTAATGCGGGTGCAGGCGGTTGTGACGATTGACTGCTGCCTGCTTGTTGACACTGCGTAATGCAAAAATCACGCCAGGATGAAGACCTTGCTCGGGACTAGCCGGGACAGCTGCGTGGAGGCCTTTAGGCGAGGAAGCGAGGTCGCCGTACTGTTCCATATATTTGAGCAGGTCCATCCGGAAGTCATTGAGTCCGAGGTCGGTGATGGAAACGCCGGTGCGCAGGTCTTCGAGTTCGATCACCTCGTCTTGGAGACGACGGAGTTGCTCTTTGCGGAACTTGGTGTCGTTGGCCTCTTGAGTGAGGAGATTATCGTCGGCGGTGGCCGCAAGGTCGGCGATCACCATGCGGTTCTCCACCCGCTCCTTGAGGTTGATGTACTCATCGAGGCTGATGTCAGGCCAAAAGTTGACCATCCGGATTATGGAGTTCTTCGAACCGATGCGGTCGACGCGCCCGAAGCGTTGGATGATCCGCACCGGATTCCAATGAATGTCGTAGTTGACAACATAGTCGCAGTCCTGCAGGTTCTGGCCCTCCGAGATGCAGTCAGTACCGATTAGTAGGTCGATCTCGCCGGGCTCGTTCGGGAACACGGCCGCTTTCTCCTTCGAGTCAGGCGAGAAGAACGTTAAGAGTTTCTGGAAATCGAACCCGTCGCCCAAAGTTGTCTTGGGGTGAGTCGAGCCGGTGACGAGCCCGAGTTCCAGCGAAGTGTCGGCGTGGAGGGTCTGCTCTATATTCGTATAAAGGTAGCGGGCGGTATCAGCGAATGCTGAGAAGAGCAGTACTTTCTTGTTGTCGCTATTGAGTGGGTTAGCGATTTTGTGCCTAATGACGTGTTGGAGTCGCTGGAGTTTACGGTCGTGCTCGGGGGTGATGATATCCATTGCGTCGATCAGCTCGCGGATCGTCTCGCGATCGTGCCACAGGTCGTTCCGCCACGAGACCGTGTCCATGTCTTCAAGTTCGATTTGGTACTTCTTTCCGATGGAAGGTGCCGACGGGACCTCAAAATCATCGTCATCGACTTCAATTTCGCCGAACGCAGCACCGATATCGGCGATCAAGCCGTCCTTATCGTCAAGGTCCATCAGCGCGTTATCGATTGCCGATTCGACCTTACGGAGCGTGATGCGGAACGCCTCGACTGAACTCTCCAAACGCTTGAGGAGGTTTACAGTCATCAACGTTTTGAGGCCTTGCTCCCGACCGGCCATGCCGAGGTTGCCGCGGGCGGTGCCGCCTTGGACGGCGTACATATCAACGTACTTCTGCATTTTGCTGGCAAAAACATAGGACAGCGGCGTGTAAACCGCAAGGTTGAGCACTTGGAGCTGCTCGAAGATCTCGTTGAACGTTGGCGCATGGGGCAAATCCGTGAGTGGCTCGCGGATCGACAATGGTTGAAGTCGGCTCGGGAATACCCCGATATCGGAAGTGTCGTAGAATGACTGAATGTGCTTGCGGGAGCGGGCGATGGTGACCGCATCAAGCAAATCGAAAAAATCGAAGTCGAGCATACGCAAAATTGCGTCGGTGGTGCGCTCCGGAGCTGGTAACTCAGACCATTTCTTGAACGCGATCTGGGCTTCGCGAAAGACCTGCTCGATCGACTTGTTGATATCGAGTTTTGCAGAAAGTTGTTCAGACTCGCCTTCATATGCAAGTTGGAGTTGGTTCTTCAGATCGTTGAAGCGGTTGTTGACCGGGGTAGCGGACAGCATGAGAACCTTTGTCTTCACGCCGCTTTGGATGACTTTCTTCATGAGCCGCTGATATCGGCTCTCCCTGTCTTCTGAATAGTCAGCGTTGCGGAAGTTGTGGGATTCATCGATTACGACGAGGTTGAAGTTCCCCCAGTTCACCTTGGCCAGATCAAGCTGCCCGGAATACCCTTTATCTCGCGACAGATCGGTGTGGGCGAGAACGTGGTAACTGAAACGATCCGTAGCGAATGGGTTAGTGACGTAGGGGCTGTTGTAGGTCGTCCAGTTGTCTTCGAGTTTTTTGGGTGCAAGAACGAGCACCGATTTGTTGCGGCTCTCGTAATATTTGATGACCGCGAGTGCGGTGAAGGTCTTGCCGAGGCCGACGCTATCGGCGAGGATACAGCCGTTGTAAGTCTCCAGTTTGTTGATGATTCCGACGGCGGCGTCACGCTGGAAGTTATAGAGCTTCTTCCAAATCTCCGAATCGCGCCACCCGGTCAGGTCGTCGGGTAGCACGTCCTCGCTGATGTCTTCGAGAAACTCCGAAAAAAGGTTGTAAAGGATCAGGAAATAGATCCTTTCTGGGCTGTTCTCGGCGTACACGCTTCCGATGTGTTCATAGACAAGTTCCGTGACATCCTCGACTTGCTGCGGACTGTTCCAGATTGCATCAAACGTTTGGAGGTATGCCGACGTCAGTGGTGCCTCGTCGATTTTGTTCACGAGATTGGAGACCGCGTCGCTGCGTTCGTAGCCGAGGTCCGCTGTGGTGAAACCTTGGAGTGATGTATAGGCGGCACGGTCGTCGATGACAGCGAATTGCTGCATCGGGGCACCAGTTGTATTGGATTTGAAGGTGACCTTACGTTTAATCCAGTCGGCGCACTCTCGGGCAATTGCGCGTTGCGTGAGCTTGTTGCGGAGCCGGATTTCGAACTCTGAACCAAAAAGGCTGGACTCGCGTTTAGCCTGCGGTATGTAGAACTCGCGCCGCTCCTTCTTCACTTTGTCAGTTGCTCGGCTGGCCACAAACGTTGGAGCGGTGAAAATAAACTCCAACTCTTTGACGTCTTCAAGCTCTTTCCGGAGCGCCTCAAAAGCATAGATCGAGAATGTGGAGGCCGCGATGCGGAGTTTCGAGTTATGAGTGAGGGTGACTTTGATGTCGTCACCGAGTAAATTGTTGAGATTGTCAATGATCTCCATCAGCGCCACTCTTCTCAGAGGACTTCGCAGTCTCATCAGCCCCGTTGTTGCGAACCCAACCGTCGACCTCGGTGACCTTGAACTTCCAGAGGCGGCCAACCCGGTGGGCTGGCATCTCTTTCTTGGCTATCCACGTATAAATGCTGTCTTTTGTCACGCCGAGATGCTCAGCGATCACGTCAGCAGATACCCAAGGTTCGGTCACTTTATGAACCTTAGTGCCGATTGAGGTCGTTCTTTGCGAGTTTGTGCAGATCTTTATCTACTTTTGCACATCGAATGGAAGTCTAGTGCAGTGGTTCGTGATGATTTGCAAACCGTTTGGGCCGAATGAAGAGGGCAGCCCACCCTCGCTGAGATGCGTGATAATTAACGCTCTCGTTATCCGCATGGTCAGTCTTAAACCATTGATAGGACTCCATCCTGCGCTAGTGAAGTTCCGGCGCATACCGCCGAATGTCAGCGGGAAGCCTTAGCCTTGGTGTCGCAAGACTCCTGTGTCTGAAGGGTGAAGCGGGTATGGAACTGACATCGCGAGAGCTGGCGACTGGAATAATCTTCGTCACGTTCGTTCTGCTGTCCGTCTTGCTCACCAAGGACCGTAAGGGACTGCTGCAGCCACTCCTTGACGTTGCGAAGGCATTCGCGGCATGGAAGGTCTGTGCAGTTGTTTTCGCGTACCTGATTTTCGTGGCTGCAGTAGTCGTCCTCGCGCATTCGCTAGGAGTCTGGTCTGGCGATTTGTTGAAAGACACTCTGATCATTGCCTTCTTTGTTGGCTTGCCCATTCTTTTCAACAGTGCGGAATACAAAGATGGCCTTGGTGTGGTCAAACACGTGGTCAAAGAGGTGCTCGGCGTAACGGCTTTGCTCATCGTCTATCTCAATTTGGCGCCCTTTACGCTCTGGGGCGAGATTATCCTCCAAGTATCTCTCTTATCATTTGTAATGCTCGCGATCATCGGTAAACATGACCCCAAGACCGCTTCGTTAGGGAAGTTTTTTGAATTCCTGACAGGCCTCATTGTGATCGGGCTGATTGCCTACGTCACAATTCGGGTTGTCACTGGCTTCAATAAGTTCGACTGGGAATATGAGGCAAGCTCAAGTGCGATGTCAGTATGGCTTGCAGTCTCACTCATACCCTTCATCTATTTCTTCGGGCTGATTGCCTCGTGCGAGTTGGCGTTGGTAAGAGCTAGGATCCACAACGGCAGTGAAGCTCTGTCTTTGTCTGCGTGGCTTGCATTCGTGCTTGGTGTGCACGATAGCCTCCGATACGCGACTTACTTCACCGGGCGTTGGCCGGCCGAGTTGGCGAAGCAAAAATCATTCAGGGACACTTCGCGAACGATGAGACAGTACCGACGATCGGTCCGTAGCAACGCTCGACAGAATCACGAACGCCGCAGTCGGCTCCGAAAACATGCTGGTTTAACAGGCGTGGATGAAAAGGGATGCTGGCTAGATCGACGCGAGTTTCACGAGACCAAGGAGGCTCTCGAGGGCCTGTTCTATACACAGATGGGCTTGTACAGGCACCATGGTGAACACTATTGGACTGACCCGATTAACGTTTTCCCCGGGGGCGGTTTCAGGAACCTGCCCGAAGACCACGGCGTAAACTTCCGCGTTCAGGGGGACGGCCAGGCTTGGGCCGCCTGGCGACACACGGTAGGAGATTTTTGTCTGGGGGTGGGCGGGACTCAGGACCTTGAAGCGCAATGGCGATACGCCAGCAAAGAGTCGCCGTCCAACTATCCAGGTCCAACGGCCTCAGGCTGGGTTGACGTGTCTGAAGACTCGAAAGCCAGTCCTGAATGGCACGCTGCTGACGGGCCGATTCCGGACGCGTGAGAAACGGGACGACACCTTTTTAGGCCTACGATTCACTGGCTTGGCTGATAGCAAATCTGAACGTAAGTTTCCTTCCCTCCACGCGGAAGAAGCACGCATCACATTAGCCCCCAGTGGATTTGGAAGCCAGTAGAAGCGACGTAGTGAATCGTACTGGGTTTAGTTCCTACCCGGTTGTTTGTGAAACGAGTGTTTCACAGTTTGCTTGTTGGTCAGCGTAGTAGATGTTCTCAAGCTCGTCTGGGGTGTGCATATCGAGTTCTCCGTGGAGGCGTTTGTTGTTCGGCCACCAGACCCATTCCAGGGTTGCGATCTCGAGTTGTTCCACGGTTTTCCATGGCCCGTTTCGTCGGACGAGTTCAGTTTTGAATAATCCGTTGATGGCTTCGGCGAGTGCGTTGTCGTAGGAGTCTCCGATAGTTCCAGTCGATGGCGTGATGCCGAGTACAAGGATCCGGTCGGTATAAACCAGCGAGAGATAGTTCGAACCATGATCGGCATGGTGAACTAGGTCGGTGAGATTGTGACCGTTTCGGGTGGTGTTCCACGCAGCCATATCAAGTGCTTGCAATGGCAGTATGTCAGCACGGAGTGTTGTCGCTACATTCCAGCCGACGATTTTGCGTGAAAATACGTCGGTCACGAACGCGACATAAGCAAACCCAGCCCACGTTCTGACATACGTAATATCTGCAACCCATAACTGGTTCGGCGCTACGGCAGTAAAGTCACGATTCACCAAATCAAGAGGCTTGCAAGCCTGCGGATCTGGTTTCGTGGTGAACACTCGTTTCTGACGTTTAACTCCTGCGACTCCAGCTTGCTTCATCAACCGCGCCGTCTGGTCGCGGCCAATACCTCAACCTTGACGACGCATCAATGCATGCATTTTCCGGATCCCGTACACGCCATAGTTCTCTGCATGCAACCGGGCAATCTCGGGCACCAACAGGTCATCACGCAACGTCCGTACCGACGGCGTCCGGCATTTCGCGGCTCGATATCCGTGAGAGGTAATAAATTCCACCGGGCTGTCGCGCATGACGCGACAAATGAGCCGGGCCCCGAAACGATCCTGATACATATCAATGAACCGGATCATTTCGACGAGGGGCGGCCGAGCTCCGTTGCGAAAAACACGCTCGCTGAGCGCAGAATCGCGTTCGTTTGCTCCAACTGGCGAATCTGTTTCTTCAAACGCTTAATCTCCACCTGAGCCTGCTCCGAAGTTCCTGGAGCTAAACCAGATGACACATCCGCATGCTGCTTCCACAACCGCAACGTTTCAGGCATGATCCCTAACATCGACGCCACATGTTTCGTTGTCGCCCAATCACTACGATGATCCGGCCGGGCCTCACGCCACAACCGCACCGCACGCTCTTTGAAATCCACAGGATAACGATTCGCCATAGTTCCCATTCTCCCTAAAAGAAAGGACGGAACTAAACCCAGTACGATTCAGTTGGCGGCCGTGCTGTTGGTGCCAAATTGGCGTAGAAAAGTGTTGCCCGACTTCCTTTCATTATTGAAAGCTCTCTTCGCATGGAAACTGCAATTAGTGTTTTTTACTTTCCTATGCTTTCGGAGTCGTGTAGAGAGACCCCGACTGAGGTTCTACTTTTCCTTGATTTTTAGGAGAAGATCTTTCTTCCTCTTATACACATTCTTATCTTCGTCTGTGATTTCCTCAAGGCCCAAGTCCGTTCGGTACAGCCACCACCGCCCCTGAACATCGCGGAATGTTGCGACACAGGTAATAGGTGGTCGATTGGAAGCCTCGCGGTCTTTAAGCCATTTCTCACAGGTTGTCTCAATCACAGCCTCGCCTTTTATGATCGGGCTATTGGCGGTCGCGGGAGGGACTACTTGGTCGTAGCCGAGATACAGAGACGATTGTGGATCACCCTTTGTTTTTGGTTCAAAAACAAGCCATAAGCGAAAAGAAAACAGTGGCTGTTCATTCGAGTTCACAACCTTGACCGCTTTGTAGCCTTCGAGCCACGCGCCAAACCGGCTTGCAAAGCGCCGATTCCAATCATTCTGTCGCTCAGAGTCTCTGCGCCGTTCAATTGTCAAGGCCTTCGTCGCTTGGATACCAGCCCAAACAGCTGCGATCACGAGAAAGACGGTTCCAATTGCCTGAAGCCAACCGCTCTTGTCGCTTACGTCGGCATTGTAAAAACCGGCAATTCCAACTATTAGCGCGGCCAACGCTGCACCAGCCAAGATTTCTCCAAAAAGAACATTGGAATTAAACCTCAGCCGACACCGCTCACTAAAACCGCATTTTGCTTTAGTTCCAATCACGGGGTTCACTTTAATGCGAAGAATGAGAGTACGGCGTGTCCACGGCCGGCGACAATGCTGCGATGGAGAGCTCCTTTGCACTACTGAAGAAGAACATCCTCGACACGAAACGGCGGGAAACTTGTGAGGAGTTACGCCTCGCGATCGTGGCCTGATCGAAAGCAAATCCAACTGCCAACGGCTGACAACCACATCTCGGCAAACTCACCCAGATCGCATTTGAGACAAATTTACGCAACCGCAAACGCCGCCTGAGAACCACAAATCCCAAGTGCCAAGAAAATTTGGGGCAGAGCCTAGATCACAGATTGTGTCGGGAGAGCGAGTCGGCTAGTTCGCGAAGTTTGTTCGCGGCTTGTTCGCGTGACATCGAATATTCAATTTCGAGCTCGAATAGTTCAGACACGGTGTGCTCCTCAAAATGGTGAGTTATGAAACTCGTGGTGGACGACGGCCAGTTCGACACGATCGCACGTGACCAAAATACTCGACTCTGAGTTGCTTCGTGTCCTGTGCAATCTTGCTTGTGTGTTGGGTTGGTCTGCGCAGACGTGGACTCGCATTCGCTCCCGTTCAATCTATTTAGGACGGAACGAAACGCTGAGTTATTCATATTGAATGTGAAGAAACGTGTTGAGCCCTTCGCCGGATGGGCACTGTCGTTGTATCCAGCGAAGGGCTCAATCGTTGGGGGATTACTTTACTTTGAAGAAGACCTTGTCGCCTAAGAGGCTTGGTCGGACGGCTAGGACTCCCTTGGCAGCATCGGCTGCGGGAACTTCAATCACGACGTTGCCGCGGGTGGAAGCTCCGTTATAAAGCGTTTCGAATGAATCGAATTCGTCAGGGGCGACAGCAAAAGCGTCGGTTGAAGAGAAAGTGTTTCCTCCGGGTGACACAAAATCGACAGTCGCCCAGGGGATTGATCCTTCAGGATCGTCTCCAACATATTTTGCAGTCATGTTGACCAGAATGAATACTTTGCCGGCACCCGGTGGGTCGTTGAATTGGTTGGTGGAGGCTACGGCTTTATTCGCGTTGAGGTCGACACTGTGGATCGTTACTTCCCACTCAACGTTTTTGATGGTGCTTCCTAACGGAAGTGGATTGTCACGCGTGGCGCCGTTGTCCGCTTTTTTCTTGTCAGAGGTCTTGCCATCAGGGGTAGTGACCTTGACGTCTCCACCCGAGAAGGCTTCATCGACAGCGTTGGCCGCCATGAAGATGAAAACCATGAAACCAACGAGTGTTCCGATGATGGAAACTATCAGTGCGATAATTCCTGCTTTTTTGCTCTTGCCTGAAAGGAATAGCGAAACGAGCGAAAGAATGAAAGCGATCGGAAGCAAAATCCAACCGATGATCAGGGCGCCAGGAATGCACGCGAATACGAATCCCACGATTGCTGTCACAAGTGCGGTGATCCCGACAGGGTTCTTGGTCGTTCCCGCAACTTGAGTGTTTGGTGGAGTCGCGGCGGGGTTAGGCGACTCATTCATTGAGTTGTTCACGTGACTCACCCTTGCAACTGGGACTGACAATTTTTGATGTTGTCGAGGGCATCACATGAAAACCAGGCGTGGAATAAGCGTTTTAGATTCGTCGATCAAGGTGAGTTGCTTGCCTGTGTCTTGTCGCCGGATACGGAAATAGCTGCGAGATTGTTACCGCCGCACGCAGCGCTACCAAGAAATTTTTATTTCAAGTTCGCTGTCGCCGTCTTCGAGTTCGTATTCGAGTTCGAGTGAAACTGTGTTGGCGACATCAACTGTGACGCGTTTCCCGAGGGTCAAGAATTCGACTTGATTGTGTCGGGAGAGCGAGTCGGCCAGTTCGCGAAGTTTGTTCGCTGCTTGTTCGCGTGACATCGAATATTCGATTTCGAGTTCGAATAGTTCAGACACGGTGTGCTCTTTGGTGTGGCAGGGGTTGAAGCAGATGGCTGGCGACTGTCAGTTCGACACGTTCATATCTGACCAAACTACTCGAATGCTGAGCCGACGCGCATCAGTTCTGAGATGGCTTCATCTCATTAGGATCAACTCATGGCTGAGCGCATTATGTATGTGCAACTCAAGACCGGATATGACGTGGATCGTGGTCCGGCATGGATTGCGCGGGTGAAATTCTCGAAAACGTGGCGCACTGCTTATGTGCATGGCCGCACCTTGCACCGCGTTACTGGAACCGCGTTTGCGAATAATGACGCCAATTTTTATGACTGTGCGACGGGGGAGAAGTTCTGGCTTTCGGGTCCGAAACGTGATCGCACGGACGGTCGTTACAGCAATATTCAGCCCGAGGTTGATGCTGATGCACGCGAGGCATATGAGGCGTTTCTTGCGGGTGCGGCCTTGCCGGGTCGTGAGCGCGGGTGATTGCCGGCCCCTAGCATAAATCAATACTGGGTGCATCGGCGTGCTCGATGTGCAAATGCATCGAGCACGTGGGGGATGTCGACGGCAACCCACACACAATTGCGTTGGCCTCCTGCGGTTTGGGTAAGGATGTGAGCCTCACCAAGTTGAGTGATGAGGCTATCGGCGCCGGTTGTTTGCACTATGGGCATTGAAAATATTGCATGCGGCGCTTGAAGAGAGTGGAATGAATCAGACTGAGTTGGCATCAAAGTTGGGTATCCGTAAGTCGGCGGTCAATCAGGTCTTTCGCGGTGACGGAAACGTTCCCATGAACACTCTCGCTGAATATCTTCACGAATTGGGTTTCGAAGCACATGTGGAGTTGGCTCCTGCGGGCACGGCACGGTTGAATGTCCGCGACTATGCGCCAAAACCACATCTCGAATGGATTGCGGTTGGTAAGCCGACGTTTCAGGAAAGCACCTCCGCAGCAGCACCTAAAATGCTTTCTCGCGAAAGTTTCACGGCTGCAGCATGACCGGTTCGTTTCCTGCCGATTCGACATTGCGCGAACTGTCGGAATACCTTTTGCTTGTGTCGATCTACGCGATTGAGTTGGGTGGAGTTCGTAGGTCTTCCGAAGATGCAGCGCGCCAAGAAACGTCTCTGTCAACCAAATACCATTCGGGGGATCAGAGGCTGGATTTCCTGTTTGAGGCGGTTGTTAAGGCTCTGGCTGAGACTGGTGACGAGGTCGCAACTTTCACAGTTTCAACCGTTGCCACTTTCAGTACCAATCTGGACACGCGGGACGTACCTAGGAACCTATTGGAAGATTACGGAAACGAGATCGCACTGTATGCAGCGTATCCGTATATCCGCGAATCCGTTCAAGATCTGTCTAGGCGCTTGGGGCTACCAAGCCTCACCATTCCATTACTGAAACGCGGAACGCCGCCGCCGTTCACACAGCCTGAATAGGCAATGCTTTGAGCAGGTGGCATCGGCGTTCGAGTTCGAACCCGTTGCAGGTTTCGCGGACGAGAAACCGGAATGGTGGCGCCCTGAAGGAGCAGCGTGTGATCAGGCAACTTCCTCAGGCACTGCCGATTGCTTGATTTGCTGCAGCGTCCCGACGATGGTTTCGACGTCGGCGTCCCCGAAGTGGAAATCCGGCCCAGTGGGGGCATGGTCTGTGTAGGGCGACTCAAAGAGCCGGCTCGGTTCCATGACTCCGTTCTTGGTGAGCTCATCGATGATGAGATTCACGAAACGGACTTGATCGACAGTGAACATTGTGTCGTCGAGGTACTGCTCGAATTCTTGGACGGCAGCCGAACGATCGAGGCCCACGAGGCCACGCACGAAAAGACCAAGGCCGCCGGTTTGTTCGGTGGCCCAGACAATGTCGGCGTGCTGAGCTCCGGATGCGACGAGCATGTGTTCCAGTTCGGCGAGGTCTTCGGCGGTCAGTTGTTTGTTTCGGCGTAACCGTTGCAGGGCCAAGTTATCGAGGTGCTCGCGCAGATATGCCTCGGCTTTGGCGCGGAAACGTTCGAAGTTGGTCCCGGGTGTCATGCCGGTGAGGGCAACTTCGATTCCGTCGCTGATGGTGTCGGCGAAGTCTGTGTAGACCGGGTTGCGTGATGTCTTCTCGATGAAGCGTGCGAGGCCACGGATGCGTAGGCGAGCGATTTCTAGCATGGGCAGCGTGACGTCGATCCACCATTCATCGCCGGCCACTGACTCGAGCAGGACTGCTTGTTCCGCCACTGATGGGATTGTGGTCTTGCTTAAGAGTGCGGTGGCGATACTCTGGATGGTTTCGCGTAGCCGTTCAGCAAGGACAGTGTCGCCGTCGAGCCCGGCGAGTTGGCGGCGAAGCACGAGCAGGTCGAACCTTTTGGCGTCCTCGTCATCGTCTCGCACCGACGACGGCAGGCTGGCTAGGGCGAGCACCTCACCAGTATCTTCGGGGGTGAGTGCTTTCCATGCGGGAGTAGACGCAAACTTTTCGACGGTTCTGCGATGTTTGCGGACGACGAAGTTGTCGAGGTTCATTCCGGCGACGATCTGGTGTAGCACCGTTGCCGTGGAATCGTACAACTCCGGTTCGGTGTCTCCAAGTGCGGTGATCAATCCGAGACGGGCTTCGAATAGGCGTTGGGAGAGCGACTTCTGGATCTGGCCTTCGGCGCCGGGAAGGTCTTGGCTGAAGTAGTCGAGGTTGCCACAGAAGTCGAAGACGAGGAAGTCCTTTTTGTCTTGCCCTGGCCCGAAAAGGTCAGGGCATAACCTAGTTCCCCGGCCTATCATCTGCCAGAACTTGGACTTCGACCGCACCATCTTGAAGAACACAAGGTTGACTACTTCGGGTACGTCGATTCCAGTGTCGAGCATGTCAACGCTGATAGCGATATGTGGTGCCTTCTCTGGGCTCGAGAAATCATTGATCAATGACTGTGCGTAGGGGGTGCCGTGGGTGATTGTTCGAGCGAAGTGCCCGGCCAGTTCTGGGTAGGCGACGTTGAATCTTTTCTCGATGAATTCGGCATGTTTTTGGCTCTTCGCGAAGATGATTGTTTTTCCTAGGCGGTCACCTCCGGCCACGGTGTGGCCTTGGGTCATCAACGTGGCGAGCACCTTGTCGACAGTGTCTTCGTTGAAGAGGAACCGGTTGATTTCTTCGGCGCCCACTTCGTCTGGTGGCCCGTCTTCGCCCCAGTCAAGGGTGTCCCATTGTTCTTTCTCTTCCTCGCTGAGGTCGTCATATTTGATTCCGGAGCGGAGGAACTGTGTGCCGACACTGATGCCTTTGGGAGGTACGAGGTATCCAGCCTCGACGGCTTCATCAAGCCCGTAGGCGTCAGTGGGAACTCCGTCCTCGAGGTGGAAAAGTCGGTAGGTGTTGTGGTCGATTTCGTCTTTCGGTGTCGCCGTGAGACCGACGAGGAAGGAGTCGAAGTAGTCGAAGATTGCTCCGTATTTTGCGTACACGGAGCGGTGGGCTTCATCGATGACGATGAGGTCGAAGTAGCCGGGACCGAAACGTCGGTTTCCGTCTTCGATTTCATTGATGAGGTTCATCATCGTCGGGTAGGTGGAGACGTAGACTCGGCCGTCGGTTACCTTCTCGGTGACGAGGTTGACGGTGGTTGATCCGGGCAGGTGTTGTTTGAACGAGTTGACTGCTTGGTTCACGAGGGCAGTCCGGTCGGCGAGAAAGAGCACCCGTTTTACCCAATTGGCTTTCTGCAGCAGATCGACGAGCGCAATTGTGGTGCGGGTTTTGCCAGCACCTGTAGCCATGACCAGCAATGCTTCGCGCTGTCGGCGGTCGAAAGCATCGGCTATGGCTTTGATCGCCCGCACTTGGTAGGGCCGCCCTGCGATGTCAGTGTTGACTGGTGCCGTTGATAACGGGGTGCGCGTGTGGCGTCGTTGGATCAACAGTTCTAGTTCGTCGCGGGTATAGAAGCCTTCGATTTCACGGGGTGGGTAGCCGCCTCCGCCCGGAGGACCATAGTCGTCCCAGATCCGGTGCTCGTCGCCGTTCGTGTAGAAGATCACTGGTCGTCGGCTGAATTGTTTCTCCAAACAGTCGGCGTAGAGTTTGGCTTGCTGTTGGCCAACTTCGGGGGACTTTGAGGTGCGTTTGGCTTCGATGACGGCCAGTGGCAATCCGTCGGCACCCCACAGGACGTAGTCGACGAAACCTTTACCTCCGGTGTTGGGCATGCCGGTGACTTCGTATTCGCGGTCGCGGTCTTGGTCTAGTGGCCAGCCGACTTCAGCCAATAGATTGTCGATCACTAGATCGCGGGTCTCTGCTTCGCCATAGTCGCGATCGTCAGGTTTCGCCTCGGCTTGAGCGGCGGCGATTTGCTTCTTCAGGCTGTCAATTTCGGCTTGATGTGCTGCAAGGCGTTCGTCCTTTTCGGCTAGTTCTTTTGCGTGCGCTTCGTCTTGTGCTTTGAATTTGGCGGCGAGTTGTCCGACTTGTTCGCGGGTGAGCGGCGCGGCTTTTGCCGCGAGTCTCGGGTCGAATTGTGCCTGCAGTGGAACGATGTCGGGGCGGGGGGAGTGGTGGTACGAGGTCCACACGACGACATGAAATAACTCGCGCAATACAGCTAGGGATGCGTCGGGCCGGATCTGTCGGTTCTCGTGTACGGCAGTGTTGGCGAGGCGGCGGATCGCGTTAAGTTTCTGGGTGATGCCTTGGGGCACTCGTGTCTTGAAAGCGGCATCACCGATCTTCGCGGCGAGGTCGTTGCGGTAGGGAAGTTGCAGTTCGAGTACGTCGTAGAGGTAACCGACGATCTCTTCGACCACGCGGCGAGCGTAGAAGCACGCTGAGCGTGGGTCAGATGATAGATATGATTCGGCTCGAACACAGTCGTCATGAACTGACGGCAGTGTCTGGTAGGCGAAGTCGAAGTTGCTCGTCATCGGTTCCAAGGATTCACCATCGGGACCCTTGTGTGGTCTGGGAAGGGGAGGTCGATGTCGTCGGTCATACGGAACTGTATGACGACACTCTTGGCGGCGCTGGCGCCGCGGCTAAAATCGCGACTGGTGATGGTCTGGCCCATGCAACCTCCTCACGTCGTGCCTAATATACCTACACTTTGGTCCGTAGGTAGGAGTATTTTTTCTCAGTTTCGCTTCGCAGCGTCGGACACATCAGGATGTCAGAGGGCACTGACAAAAAGTACCGTTCGAAATCGATTCGTTTCATTGCGTTCATTGCCCGCTGGAAATGGCCAACTGCCCTTCGGTGGAGTTGAAGGTAAAAGCGGCCTCTGAATTGGACGAGTGCGGCGGCGTGCCTTCGCCTGCCTGTCACTGCGACATTGTAAAAGTGGTCTATCACTAAGCATGGGACAGGAGGCGGTGGTGTGAATGTCGATAAACGTGATATTAGATCGTGTTCCAACTTCCATCGACCGTGGTGTTTTCGAAATACTCTTTGAACAGTCGATTGTTCGTAGTTACGCCAAAGTGAAAGAGGCTCTTGAGAAAGGGTCTATATCTTTCTCGGATCTTGTGGAGCACGCTCGCAAGGCGGAAATCCCGTTCCCGCTGTTCTTTGCACCACGTGATGTTGTAGATGCACAACTACGACTAAAACAAAAGGAACTTCTTAAGGGTTTCAGTGCTAAGCGAGAGTTTTCTATGAATTCTCGGAATCGCGTGGATTTGGTGCAGGTTGAACTTATTGTCAAGAACCTTCAGTTTAAGCAGCAGTGGATGCGTAAAGATAAGGCGCTTGGTCGAAACCCCATCGTCGGGCTACTAAAGAAGTCCAAGGGAACTGTCGCGGAGGATGCAGCGAAACTAATGAAAGCGCTGAACTTAGGGCCTTCCGATTTGCGAAACTGCAGGACGAAGGAAGTCGCCTTTGAGCTTCTCGTAGACAAACTGGAGGCGAGGAACGTGCTTGTGGCGAGAAGCGCACGAGATGTAATGCCGCAACGGCTACCGAAGGGGAAATTGTTTAGTGGCATGACATTGAAAGACACTAAAGTCCCTTTTGTTTTCATTGCTAGTGGCGACGAAGGAGAGGCATTTGAGCCGGCCGGCCGACGAGTTTTTACCTTGGTATTGTTGGCCGTGCTCGTTGCCCGGGGGAAGTTCGCCACCGTTACCTACAATGGCCACACTTCGGACGAAACGTCTAACCGCGAATATGGAATAACCGCTGAGATCCTTATGCCAGAAGCCGATTTTCGGGCAATTGACTTGAGCGATCTTGATTCAATCCGGGCAGCTTCGGATGTGTTTAAGGTCACGCCCAGCGCCGTAGTGATGCGAGCACAGCGCCTTAAACTCTTAACTCGCAATGATTCTGCGAGGCACCTCACTGATCTTGAAGATGCGTTCGATGCATTGGCGAAGACTCCACGCAACCAGATGCTTAAGGGTAATGCACTCAAAAGGTATAACGGGCGCGAGTGTTCGCGCCGTATGCTCGATTTATATGACTCGGGAGTCATCGGAATGAGTGACTTCTGTCGGGTGATGTTTTCGAACGCGTATCGCACAGATCGCCAAATCAATGAGTACCGAGCAAACCTGTGACGGCCTCGATCAAATACCTAATCGACAACAATGCACTGGGGCCGCTCGGAGATAGAAAGAAGTCCAAGTTTTTTGCCAAGTATTGCCGGGTTCCCGCCGAGGTCGCTTATGAGTCCCGCCGAGCAAAGCATGCCAAACTTCTCGAATCGCTCACCATCGAAATGACCCCTGCAATGTTGAGGGAATTGACCGCTGTCATGAAGGCTGTTCCTGTCGGTGACACAGGCCTAGTCAACCTTTATGCGAACAAGGGCGCCGCAGATCCGATTCTTATTGCTATGGCACTTGCGCTGAACTCAGTGGACCTATTTGCTGACAGTTGGATCATAGTGACTGAAGATAAGGCCGTTATCGCCATGGCTAGTGAGTTTGAAATAAAAATTGAATCACCGGCCAGCCTAATTGAGATAATTGACGCTTACGAGCTCTGTGAGCGGTAATTCGGTAACTCTTCCTGCATGACGACACTTTGATTATCGGAACAACGATTCGTGGCTACCTTGGCTTGAACCTTACGAGATCACGCGCACTAATTCGTCTCTTGTTGCGATACTTGAATTAAATGGGTCGGGTGTCGAAACGCATGAGATGCAGGGAACAACTCTAAGGTAAACACGGATTTTGTTCGATCGTCTCCAATGTGCCGGTGCGCTTGATCTGGGCTAGGTCGCTGAACTTACCAGTTACCGTGAAATCCAAAACCTAGCTATCTAATTCGTGAGATCGATCTCTTCCGAACTTGCAAATACCCTTGGTCGCCCCCCGTGTCCAATGACAATACATCGCAAAACAGTTTGCGAAGGTGCTCGTCCGCCATGTCAATGATTGGTTCGTACATAAACGAGTTGACGTGCAAGTTCTCTGGAGTCATGAGTACTACCGAATCCAATATATTGCGTTGCTGAGCTCTACCGAGATTTCTACGTACGTATTCCTCACACAGTTTGTGAGTCTGGTTCTTGACAATTTTCTTGACAATCTGGTCGTCATTGATGACACCAATCATATGCTTTTCGGCGAGAATTCGAATTGCCATCGAGAGCACGATCTTGTTCTCGAAATTGATTCCTTCTGGCGCGGCGGCAGCGACTTTGGCCTGAGTCAACACCATGTCAACGATGCTGCTAGCCGGAGTTGGATGTGCGCCGGTGGTTCCGAAAGTTGAATTAAAAATGGCGTCCAGATCAGCATTGGTGATGCTGGCGGTGTCTGGCTTCCAGTGAAGAACGGATGTGAGCTTCAAATAGTCAGGATCGGACTCGCCCCTAGTGTATTCGACGATGTTACGGACAAATGGAATGGAAGCCACCCTTTTCATGTCATCTTCGAAGAACTTGGGCTTGAGATCATGGATAAACGGGTTCTTGATACCTGCAGCAGGTATCAACTCGACGGTGTTCGCAGTGCGCTGTGCCGTAAGACAGTTTTTGTATGAGGCAATCCCACGGCTGTTGAGGGTCCGGAAGAAGTCAAAGTTGTGCGTCAGAATGACTAACTGGAAATGTTCGATATAAGACATGTCATGCAAGTATTGAACGATGGCGTATTTGTTCTTATAGTCAAAAGAATCGGCCAAATCGTCAATTATGAAAAGCGAGGGTGCGTTTGAATTTTTTCGTGCCTCGACCTCAAACAAGACGTTCAGGATGTACAGTGCCTTCTTCTCGCCGTTGCTAAGTACTTCGAGTAACTCGCCTTTCTCGATCGACTTTCGGTCTCGCCCGTCGTCGAATTCGAATCCTAACTTTAATACTGGATCTGATCCGAGCACGACCTTATTTTTGTTCTTGGCGGTCAGGCGGAATGGGACGAAAAATCGGTCATTGAACATTTCTATGACCTTTTCCCATTGTGTACCTTCGGAGGCCGCCTGCGACTCTATCTCTGACATCCGCATATCCGTTTTGCGCCATTGCTCTATGACGGCGAAATAGAGGGATTCGTTTGCTTTGAGGTACGACTTCCAGAGCTTTTCCTCGAACAACTCGATGTTGTCGAGTTCAGGCAAGATCTCGACATGATCAGCAACATAGTCGTAGAAGGCCCTTGTTGCCGCATTCTTTTCGAGTTTTTTCTTGATGGCTCCGAGTTTCTCGCGTAACGCTTCGTCTTCGGTGATTTTCATTTGCTCCGCTGCGACTAAATCGCTGAGTTGCTGCGCATCAGTAACCACTACGTCATTTCCATCCAAACCCTTTAGTGTCAGACTATGACTCGCTTGAAAATACTTGTTTTCGTTAAGGCTCTTTGTGACATTGTTTGCGTTGTAGTAACTGAAAGATTCACGGCTAAAAAATTTAGAGTTATCGAGAAGCTCATTCAATTTGGTCACATAGTCCTTCAGCGCCGTTCCAAAGCCAGAACTAGTGGTAATAGCCCGAACCTGATCATTGAAAATGACGTCATAGGGCACTTCAGCGAACGGCGTGCCATTCTGCTTCTTGAGTTCTTCCTCTATGCGAGTAAGGGCGATGTAGAATTTATCGTCCTCCTTGGTAAAGGATCTTGAAATCTGGCGACTGACGTCGCCTTTCGTGCCTGCAGTCGCCTTTACGGCCTTAAGTAGATCATTGCGGGAGCTAATCAGCTCCGCTTGTATGGATTCATACTCCTTGCGGAGTGTTGAATTGACCAGGAGTGTTGATGTGGATTCAGAAGGGGCAAGTTCTTCGTTATACGAGAGAACAACAATGACTTCAGTTGGAACTAAGTTGGTGCCATTCTCTTTGGCGATTTTGCGGGATGACGGTCGACTTGGGAACACCGCGTCAATCGAGTCATCTCCTGATTGAAGGTCGAAGAAGGTCTTTGCGAACGAAGTCTTCATCGTCCCATTTGGAGCGTAAATTGCAATGGCAGATTTGCCGTTAAAGTTGAGGGTCGATTTTAGTTCACGGATGCCATAACAGTTCTGAAACTCAATTTGAATCTTATTCAACACAACATCCAATTCCTTGGGATACGTACGATCTAGGTTGGCACAGTATTACTGCCTGTGCCGAGATTCTCGCAATATTTGGTCGTCCCGTTGAACTTGATACTCTTCATTGGGCGAAACTTCAGTTCAACAGTGAAGTTTGTGTTTTCCCTAGTTGTTTCAATGCGATCGGTGTCCTCGTCGGCTCGCCTGATGATGGCCCAGCCCGCGATATAGGGGTCGACCGGAAGATGCTCACGGTCGAAGTTGAAGCTATTCATGTAATCCCGGGATGAGGATGTCGGCCAGATAGTTTCGCAGTGCTGGCACGTCTCGGGTGACGGTGCGCCAGACCCGTTTCGGGTCGAGGTCGTCGTATTGGTGTGCCGCAAAGTTACGCATGGCGACAATTTGTCGCCACGGCTGGTCGCTGAATCGTTCGAGGATCTCGGTGGGGATGCGGTTGACTCCTTCGCCAATCCGGATGAGCCCCATCTCGACAGCCCATTGGGTGCGCAGGTCTGAGGCAAAGTCATCAAATCCCGTCTTGGTTAGTTCGCCGAGGGTCTCGCACACGATGATTACTCGTTCGGCGGCCTCGCGAGCTTTGCGTTCGGCGTTCATACTGGTATCGCTTCACGCAGGGCGCGTTCACGGAAATCACCCCGGAGTGTGTCTGTGGCGACGATGTCGACCTTGATACGGAGTAGGTCTTGAAGGGCGAGTCTTAAGCCAACTTCGTCGAGCAGGCTCGCCTCGTCGGTGAAGTCGACTAAGAGGTCGAGGTCGGAGCCTGAATGGTCGTCACCACGTGCGACAGAACCAAACACGCGTGGTGCGGCTGCCCGGTATTTGCGTACGAGTGAATGAATTTCTTCCCGGTGCCGCGCCAATCGTTCTGAAGGGCGCGTGGCTAGGGCTTGGGCGATTCGTTCGAGTACCTGTGGGCTAGGAGTTCGTTTGCCGTTCTCGTAGGCTGACAGGTTCGGTTGAGGAACGTTTGCGGCGTGCGCCAATTGCGACTGGCTCATGCCAGCGGCAATACGTTCGGCCCGAATGTCCATAAACCCACCATAGCCTCAGGGTTATCTACCGCGATATAAAAACCTAGAAAATTGAATTTGGCGAATCAAGATGTGGCTATTTGGCCTCAAATGGTTTGACTTGGGTTGTTGTTTAGCACTTGTCGCTAAGACGACGCTCTCGGTGAGGAAATGTGGTCACTCGAAGAAATCCTCATCGACTTCGACGATCTGAACGGTTCGCTTGATCTGTACGCCGACTCCGTAGCGGATCATGAGACGGGCGAGTCGATCGCCGTCAATGAGAACAATCCTTGTGGGTACTTGTTCGGCATAACTGACTGCTTCAGTGCTGTATCGGCTGGTCGTGATGAAGACGCCTTGGTTGGCTTGGTTGCCTGCGAGTGCGCCGACGAAGGCTTGGATCGCTGGCCGACCGACGATGTTGTCGGCGGCGTAGCGCTTTGCTTGGACGTAAATGCGGCTCAGTCCTAGGGCGTCTTGGTCGACGATTCCGTCGATGCCGCCGTCACTGGAGAGTTGGGTTCGGGTGGCAGAGCCTTCAGCACCGCCGTAACCCATCGCGATGAGGAGGTCGAGGACTGCTTGTTCAAAGAACACGGGTTCTTGAGCCCTGATACGAGTGAGCAGTTGGTCGGCGATGTCGTCGTTGATGCGAGCGAGCCCGGAGGCGATCTGCTCTTCGGGTTC
>JBEBSZ010000018.1:0-40812 GCA_040394025.1 Aeromicrobium sp. | reverse complement strand
GTAATGCCCAGAGAACCGCCTTCGCCACCGGTGTTCCTCCTGATATCTGCGCATTTCACCGCTACACCAGGAATTCCAGTCTCCCCTACCGCACTCTAGTCTGCCCGTACCCACTGCAGGCCCGAGGTTGAGCCTCGGGATTTCACAGCAGACGCGACAAACCGCCTACGAGCTCTTTACGCCCAATAATTCCGGACAACGCTCGCACCCTACGTATTACCGCGGCTGCTGGCACGTAGTTGGCCGGTGCTTCTTCTGCTCCTACCGTCACTTGCGCTTCGTCAGAGCTGAAAGAGGTTTACAACCCGAAGGCCGTCATCCCTCACGCGGCGTTGCTGGATCAGGCTTTCGCCCATTGTCCAATATTCCCCACTGCTGCCTCCCGTAGGAGTCTGGGCCGTGTCTCAGTCCCAGTGTGGCCGGTCACCCTCTCAGGCCGGCTACCCGTCGTCGCCTTGGTAGGCCATTACCCCACCAACAAGCTGATAGGCCGCGGGCCCATCCTGCACCGATAAATCTTTCCACCACCCACCATGCGATAGGAGGTCATATCCGGTATTAGACCCAGTTTCCCAGGCTTATCCCGAAGTGCAGGGCAGATCACCCACGTGTTACTCACCCGTTCGCCGCTCGTGTACCCCGAAAGGCCTTACCGCTCGACTTGCATGTGTTAAGCACGCCGCCAGCGTTCGTCCTGAGCCAGGATCAAACTCTCCGTTGAAAATTTCCCAAACCGAAGTTTGGTCAACAACTAGAGTTGATTCCTGACGAACTGACTGCTGACAGTCAATTTGTCGGAATTGTCCCTGCAATCAATCACTAATTCATCAAATTCACGAATGAATTCTCTAGATTAGTAATCAAAAGCCGGGGTACTGATTTTAATAATTCGTCGACTTTTGGCACACTGTTGAGTTCTCAAGGATCAGACGCACACTTCGAACTTTTCCGGTAAAGGATCGGCTCTCAGGGCAGTTCGTCTAATTTACACCACCGTTTTCTTCGGAACAAGTCCGGGTCGGTCATGGTGTTCCCCGTGTTATCTGCGGCTAGTTTCCGGCCCTCTTGCGAGTTCCTGGCGTTAACCGTTTCGGTTGGGGCTGCTGCGCCTCTCGGTGCAACAAGAAGAACATTACACGTCCCTATTTGACCATGCAAACCGGGGGGTACGTGTCCCCGATCACACAGTCAATAAAGACTGCTTTTTCGGGCTTTTATTCGAGCTCTACACCCGACACGCGGCGTTTTCCTCTACGCAACACAATCCATTTGCTGGCAATCGCATGTTCCGAACTTAGATTCACATCAGCATCGCTCACGCGCTCATTATTGACGTACGCTCCGCCATCAGCAATCGCACGTCGAGCGTCAGACTTAGAAGTGACCAATCCGCATGCCAATAACGCGTCGACGATCGATACGCCGACCGGAACAGAAACGGCACCTGCCTCGCGCAGAGCAGCTGCCAAGGTATCGACCGGTACTCGATCAAGCTCGGCTTGACCAAAAAGGGCTTGAGAAGCCGCAATTGCCGCGTCAAGTTCGGCTTGGCCATGGACGAAGGTCGTCATCTCTGCGGCGAGGCGTCGCTGCGCGAGTCGCGCGCCCGGATTCTCGGCGTGCTCGGCCATCAACGTATCAATCTCAGCGACAGACACGAAGGTGAACTGTTTTAAATACTCCCCCACCTTTTCGTCTTCAGATTGAATCCAACTCTGGTAGAAGGCGTATGGACTCATCATCTCAGGATCGAGCCAGAGTGTGCCCGACTCCGTTTTACCGAACTTGGTGCCATCGGCTTTTGTGATCAGCGGCGTCGAAAAAGCATGCACTCGTTTAGCGTCCGCACGACGAATGAGTTCAACCCCACCAGTAAGGTTCCCCCACTGGTCACTGCCGCCGGTCTGCAGAACTGCGCCGTAGCGACGATTCAATTCAAGGAAATCCATCGACTGAAGCAAGACATAACTGAATTCGGTGTAACTAATCCCGGACTCCAGCCGACTGGCGACAACGTCTCGGGCCAACATCCGGTTCACTGGAAAGTGTTTACCAATGTCACGCAAAAAATCAACAACCGACATCGGCCCAGTCCAATCGAGGTTATTGACCAGTTCAGCCGCATTCTCACCCTCAAAATCAACAAAACGTGATACCTGAGCACCGAGACGCTCAACCCAAGCGGCCACGGTCTCCTTGGAGTTCATGACTCTTTCGCCAGACTCTTTGGGATCACCAATAAGTCCGGTAGATCCGCCCACCAGCAATAAGGGCTTATGTCCGGCCATTTGCAAACGACGAGCAGTAACGAGTTGCAGGAGATTTCCGACATGAATGCTTGGAGCCGTCGGATCAAAGCCAACATAGAACGTGATCGGACCTGCCGCCAATTCTTCACGTAGGGCGTCTAGGTCTGTTGATTGCGCGATAAGGCCTCGCGCTTGGAGATCATTAATCACGTCAGTCATGCTTCCAAGGCTAGCGAGCAGCCTCGCTCACTTAAACACGACGTCTGCCACATTGTCTGTGACGTGACTACCTAGGGTTTCACGGCGATTACCGGCATCGGCGCATCAAGCAAAATCATCTGCGTCACTCGGCCCATAAGCATTTTGCCCACCGGAGTTCGCTTGCGGATACCAATGACCAACCGGTCCGCACCCGATGCAACCGCCTCGTCAATCACGACATCCGAGACTGAGAGCGAAGCCGCCGTACGGATTTCATAGTCAAGACCTTCGAGGTCAAAACGTTCGGTGTATTCCGAAAGATCCGGCTCAGTAGGAGTTTCAAACTCAGGATCAATCTCTTCAACCGTAATGATAACAATCTTCTCTTTATTAGCTGCCGCTTCCGCGGCGGCCCAACGGACGGCGGCGTGGCCGAAGTCATCTGGTCTAAATGCGGCAGCGATCGTCATATAACGAGGCTACCGCGCCAAACGTCCACGGAATATCTCTAGGCCAAAGTTTGTTCACCTGTGTGTGACATCACTCAAAATAGATATTTGGTCAGACATCGCATGCCCATGGTGTTTTATCGGCAAACGGCGACTCGAAAAAGCACTCAGCAGTCACAGTGGCGACGTTGAGATCGAATACCACAGTTTCGAGTTAGCACCCGATACTCCGATAGATTTCGAAGGCACCGAAATAGAGTTTCTGGTCGCCCACAAACAAATGAACGAAACAACGGTGCGGCAAATGCTAAATCACGTCACAGAGGTGGCTAGCACCGAAGGACTGCAATATAACTTTGATGCCCTTCAACACACTAATACCCGTAAAGCACATGAAGCTTTGCATTTCGCAAAGCATCTTGGTCTGCAAACGCAGCTGAAGGAACGACTCCTCAAGGCCTACTTCGAAGAGGGCCGCCACCTCGGCAGAACCGAAGAATTACTCGAACTTGCTGCCGATGTGGGTATTCCACGTGACGCTCTCGCGCAAGCCTTAGCTGGAAACACGCATGCGGCCGACGTAACCGCCGATGTCAATCGGGCCCGCGAAATGGGTGTCACGGGTGTTCCATTCTTTGTCTTTAACGGCCGTTTCGGTGTCGCTGGAGCACAAACTCACGATGTCTTTCTTGATGTGATCGATCGTGTCAAGCAGGAGGCCACCTCATGAACGAACCACTAGAAATCATTACGGGTGAGGCACCGATCTGTACGGACGATGTTTGTCTACCCGCGATTCCCGAGAGCCATCTTTCCTCGGCACTAGTCGATCTCTCCGAGGACGAAGCTGCCCATCTGAACGACAATGGTGCCTAGGCGCTAAAACTCACGAGGTCGCTACGCCCGCACTAGGGTGTCGTCGGTAAGCAGAAACCGTTGGCTCATCGTCGAGCCAGAAGCGCCAGGGAATGTCTGCGTTGAGCCGCACCCCCACTCGTGGTCCAGAACAAATATGCTTCGCGACGCATCGTTCGCCCAGTGCAACTGCTCCCCCGGTGTAGACATCCCTGCCCAAGTCGGCGCTCGTGATGCCGAGAGCTTTGGCCAAGTTTCCAGGACCGCGAGCAAGCATGTGTTCTGGCACTTGGCCCCGTCTCGCGTATGCAAGCTCTAGGCCACCGATAACCCTGCCCGCACGTAACAAAACTGCCGCCGCAAGTTCTTGGGGGCCGGTAACGATATTTGCCGCATGATGACCATGTATCCGGTACACATACAAGCGTCCAGATGGTCCGTACATAATTTCCGAACGTGGAGTTCGGTTGAACGCATGCGAAGCCGGATCTTCGACACCGCCATACGCTTCCACTTCAGTGATCACGATCGTGACTCCATGTGCCGAGAACTCTCGCCCTAAGAGATCACGTGCACGTTCTAAGACCTCAGCCACGACCCGTCCTTTTTAGCATCTAGAGTTCTTGCGGACGGTCAAACGCGACTGCGCAATTCAGCCAGTTGTTCTGTGACGCGCACGGGTGATGTCCCGCCTCGCGCAGCCCGAGAACCGATTGATCCTGCCACGGTCAAAACTTCGCGTACCGAACGCCCGTCAGCATTGGGCCTGAGGTGCTCAGATATCTGCTGGAAATCCTCGTCGGTCAGGTCCCACAGCTCAATACCGCGGCGTTCACACACTTGGACACAGGCACCGGAAATTTCGTGTGCATCTCTGAACGGCACGCCTTCACGTACAAGCCATTCGGCGATATCAGTTGCCAAGGCAAAACCTTGAGGAGCAAGTTCTGCCATCCGAGCCGTATTGAACTGCATCGTGGCGATCATGCCGGTGAACGCCGGCAACAAGACTTCGAGCGTATCGATGGAATCGAATACTGGTTCTTTATCTTCTTGGAGATCCCGGTTGTATGCCAACGGCAAAGCTTTCAAGGTCGCAAGCAAGCCGCTCACGTTGCCGATCAAGCGCCCCGCTTTGCCACGAGCTAGTTCTGCAATATCAGGATTCTTCTTTTGCGGCATGATGCTCGAACCAGTCGAGTAACCATCATGAAGACGTACAAAATCGAACTCTTTGGTGTTCCACAGAATGATTTCTTCGGCCAACCGTGAAATATCTACGCCTATTTGTGCTGCCACAAACGCAAACTCAGCCACAAAGTCTCGCGAGGCGGTGCCGTCTATCGAGTTCGGCGCAGAACCGGTGAAGCCAAGATCAGCAGCCACGGCTTCAGGGTCAAGACCAAGCGAAGAGCCAGCCAAGGCACCCGAACCATAGGGTGATTCGGCTGCAACCCGAACATCCCATTCGGTTAATCGGTCTAGGTCGCGCACCAAGGGCCAGGCGTGTGCCAGCAGATGATGGGACAACAACACTGGTTGGGCATGCTGCAAATGTGTGCGTCCTGGCATCGGTGCGTCGAGATGTCGTTCTGCCTGCCCCGCAATAGCTTCGATCAGTTCACGCAATAAGGCAGAAATCTGGCGACCGTGGTCTCGCAGATAGGCCCGAAACAACGTCGCTACTTGATCATTACGTGAGCGTCCAGCCCGGAGGCGCCCGCCCAACTCTGGACCCAAACGCTCCAAGAGGCCTCGTTCAAGTGCGGTATGGACATCTTCATCGGCCAGATCCGGTGTGAAACGTCCAGCGCGAACGTCCGCGTCCAATTCGTCAATTCCCGCAAGGAGGGCATTGAGGTCTGATTCGCTCAACAGGCCAGCAGCACGTAGCACCTTGGCGTGGGCACGCGAACCCGCTAGATCATATGGAGCCAACCGCCAATCGAACTGAGTCGAACGCGATAGTTCAGTCAATTCAGGCGAGGGGCCAGAGGCAAAACGGCCACCCCAAAGTCGAGTATCTTCTGATTCAGTCATCGTTAGGAACCTTACGGGCTCGTTGAGACAAGTCATGTGCTAGGGCTTCACCGCCAGCAGGATCACGCGAAATAATGAGGATCGTGTCGTCGCCAGCGATCGTCCCCAAGACATTCGCCAGATTTGCGTGATCGAGCACCGATGCGAGGAACTGAGCAGCTCCTGGCGGTGTACGCAAGACCACCAGATTCGCGGAGGCTTCAACTGAAACCAAAAGGTCACGTAAAACACGAGCCAGTTTGCTGTTCGCTTGAGAAACCTGTGTGCCGCCAGGCCTAGGCGTCGGGTCTCCACCTTCGGATGGGACCGCATAAACCAGAGCGCCGTCGGCCCCCCGCACTCGCACCGCGTCCAACTCATCTAAATCTCTAGAGACCGTCGACGGTGTCGCCGTGACTCCCTTGGCTTCAAGCAATTCCACCAGTTCAGTTTGTGAATTCACCGCTTCGGAACTCAACAATTCAACAATGAGTTGTTGCCGGGCCGCCTTAGTGGCGGGGATCAATGGTCGAGCAGCCATGTCAGGACCGCCTTTTGAACGTGCAATCGGTTTTCAGCTTCGTCCCAAACAACGCTTTGCGGCCCATCGATCACCTCGGCCGCGATCTCTAATCCGCGATACGCAGGTAAACAATGCAAAACAATGGCATCTTCTTTGGCATGCGACAGCAGCTCGCTCGTCACCGAATAAGCATTAAAAAGCGCAATCCGTTCGGCTTTCTCGCCTTCTTGACCCATGGAGACCCACGTATCAGTGATAACAACATCGGCGCCTTCAACAGCTGATATTGGATCTGTCGTCAGTGTGACACTACCGCCGCTCGTAGCCGCAATGCGTTCAGCATCAGCAACGATGGCGGTCGCGGGTAGATAGCCAGACGGCGCACCAATTCGGATGTGCATACCCGCAGTCGCTCCGCCGAGAACATATGACTGCCCCATGTTGTTCGCACCGTCACCGACATAGGCGACGTTCAGTCCCGAAAGTCTGCCTTTGTGCTCTTTGATGGTGAGCCAATCCGCAAGAATCTGACACGGATGGAAATCATCGGAAAGCGCATTGACCACCGGAACGCCAGCAAACTCGGCCATCGTTTCCAGATCGTCTTGATCATAGGTACGCCATACGACTGCGCTCGTCATTCGGCCTAATACTCGAGCAGTATCTGCCACGGGTTCACCGCGGCCCGCTTGAGTCGCGCCGCTATCCATCACGAGCGGATTACCGCCCAAGTCTGCTATTCCGACGCTGAAGGAAACTCGCGTCCTAGTCGAGGACTTGTCGAAAATAATGGCAACGGTCTGTGGTCCAGCAAGCGGCTTTTGCGCATAGGGTTCGGCTTTGATCCTGGCAGCCAATTCTAGGACCTCCGCCTGCTCGGCTGGGCTCAAATCATCATCACGTAAAAAGTGCCTCATGCTGATTTCACCTCCGATATGACTTTCGCGATCGTCTCTACAGCTGAGTCAACTTCGTCATCGCGCAAAATGAACGATGGCGCAATCCGAAGCCGGTTTTCTGTTGGCGCATTGACGATGACACCCGCATCCAAGAGTGCTGCTTGCACCTTGGCAGCATTGGATTCCGCCAGCACAATTCCCAAAAGCAAACCATGTCCGACGACATCCTCGACACCATCGACGACGCCAAGTGCCGACTTAAACCGCTGTGAAAGTTCTTGGACCCTCACCAACAAACCATCAGTCTCAATGACATCAATGACAGCATTAGCTGCGGCGGCAGCAAGTGGATTCCCACCAAAGGTGGTGCCATGATTGCCTGGTTTGAGTAGCTCACCGGCCGCGCCCAACCCAATACAAGCGCCAACGGGAAAGCCACCACCAAGGCCCTTAGCTACGGTTACCAGATCTGCCTTGATACCCGAACGCTCATGGTCAAACCACGTCCCTGTCCGGCCGATCCCCGTTTGCACTTCATCAAACCAGAGCAGAGCTCCGTTGTCGGTGGCGAGCCTACGCGCGGTTTGCAGATACTCATTCGAGACAACTCTCACACCTGCCTCACCCTGAATCGGCTCAATCAGAATCGCCGCGACGGAATCGTCAACGGCGGCCTGAAGAGCAGCAATGTCCTCATATGGCACCCACGTGATGTCGCCCGGCAACGGTTCGAAAGGCTCGCGGTAGGCGGCCTTTGAGGTCAACGCAAGCGCACCCATCGTCCGACCGTGGAAACTTCCTTCCAGAACCACAATCTTGCTACGACCCGTTTTGCGTGTTGCCTTAAAAGCCGCCTCATTTGCTTCGGTGCCTGAGTTGGTAAAGAACACATGTCCGTCACCACTCGCACGCAAGAGAGCTAGCAAGCGCTCAGCCAACACGATCTGTGGTTCAGTGGCAAAAAAATTGCTCACGTGACCCAGTGTTTGCATTTGTTTCGTGATGGCAGCCACGAGCGTCGGATGGCCTTGACCTAGTGCGTTAACGGCAATTCCGGCAAGAAGATCCAGATAGGAATTCCCATCGGCATCCCACACCCGCGAGCCTTCCCCACGGACCAGAACACGTTGTGGATCACCAAATGTATTCATGACTGAGGCCCGATAACGTTCGAGGTACTCAGCCGAACTAGCCCTAGCTGCTCTGGTATGGATCACAGAGCCACTCATGATTTTTCTCCTTGACTGTTCGTCCTAGCTGTCCGAATCTTCGTTTCAGCTCCGGGCACAACCTGTGTGCCAACACCCTCATCAGTGAATATCTCCAGCAACACGGCATGTGGCTCACGACCATCAACGATGGTCGCTCGCTTCACGCCTCCATTGATCGCGTCCAGACAAGCCTGCATTTTCGGGATCATCCCCGAGGCCAAGGTCGGCAACATCTCGCTCAACGCATCTGGACTGATTTCGCCAATAACATCGTTAGGATCAGGCCAACTCGCATACAGGCCCTCGACATCTGTGAGTACTAGGAGCTTCTCAGCACCTAGTGCAGCAGCAAGCGCTCCGGCAGCCGTGTCCGCGTTGACATTGAGAAGCTGCCCATCGGCATCCGGCGCAACCGTTGACACCACCGGGATTCGGCCTGCTTCGATGATGTCGACTACTGCCTCTGGACGCACGCCAACAACCTCACCGACGAGCCCAATATCGACTGATTCGCCATCAACGAGTGCTTGCACTTTTCTGGCCGTGAACAGTCCCGCATCTTCACCCGATAGGCCAACAGCCATCGGCCCATGAGCGTTGAGCAAGCCGACAAGTTCACGACCAACCTGCCCGGTGAGCACCATCCGCACAACCTCCATCGTTTCGGGAGTGGTCACACGTAAACCGCCCCGGAATACCGATTCGATGCCGAGTTTGTTCAACATGGTGTTGATCTGCGGGCCACCGCCGTGTACGACGACGGGCTTGAACCCTGCAAGCCGTAGGAACACAATGTCTTCCGCGAACTGCCGTTTTAATTCGGGATCCGTCATTGCGTTTCCGCCGTACTTAATGACGACGATTTTTCCGTGGTAGACCTTCAACCAAGGCAAAGCATCAGCCAAAGTGGCCGCTTTGCTCGTGGCTTGGGCCCACAATTCTTCTGCATTCATCGATTCAACTTTCAGGTCGAGTAGGCCGAGTTCTCGTGAACATAGGCATGCGTCAGATCATTGGTCCAAATCGTGGCGCTTTCAGGACCGGCTTTCAGATCGATTGTGACGCTTACTTTTCGCGGTTCAAGATCGATCATGGCAGGATCTTCACCCGGACCACTGTTTCGGCAAACCCAGACATCGTTGAGTGCAACGTCAAGGTCTAGCGGATCGAAAACTGCGGTCGTTGTGCCTACCGAAGCCAGCACCCGGCCCCAGTTGGGATCTTTGCCGAAAATTGCCGCCTTAAATAGATTGCTGCGCGCCACCGAGCGGCCTACTTCTAAAGCGTCAGCTTCAGAGGCCGCTCCTCTCACTTCGATACTGATTTCATGATCGGCGCCCTCAGCATCGGCCAGGAGTTGTAAAGCCAGGCTTTGACACACCTCGGTGAGTGCTTGAGCAAACTCCTCAGCTCCTGGGGTGATAGAACTTGCCCCGCTCGCCATCAAAAGAACCGTGTCGTTTGTCGATTGACAGCCGTCAGAGTCCAAGCGATCAAAGGTTTGGCTAGTGGCCACTCGCAATGCTTGATCGAGTTGCGTCGATTCGAGATTCGCGTCTGTAGTAATGACAACGAGCATGGTTGCCAAGGCAGGTGCGAGCATGCCCGCACCCTTCGCCATACCACCGATCGTCCAGCCTGCTGAGGAAACATACTGCGCCTCTTTACGGACTGTGTCGGTCGTCATGATCGCCTCGGCAGCAGTGCTGCCTCCATCTGCGTCCAAGGCTGCGGCTGCATTACGTACCCCGTTGAGAACGGTGTCCATGACAAAAGACAGGCCGATCAAACCGGTCGAGCAGACTTGAATTTCTACTGGATCTGCACCAATGAGTTCTGCCACAAGATCAGCAGATTTATGTGTGACCGCGAAACCCTCTGGTCCGGTAAAGCAGTTCGCACCCCCAGAATTCAAAAGGACAGCCCGAGCCTTCCCAGATCGTATGGCTTCCTGGCTCCAGATCACTGGGTGCGCCTTGCAGCGATTGGACGTAAAGACCGCTGCCGCTGCTGCCGCTGGCCCGTCGTTGACGACGAGGGCGAAGTCTGGCTTTCCCGAGCCTTTCAGTCCACCAGCGATACCTGAAGCCCGAAAGCCTTGTGCTGCTGTCACACTCATGGCGCTACTCCCACTGGGCTTAATCCTGCTACTTCATCTAAACCAAGCGCAAGGTTCATAGATTGAATCGCGCCGCCTGCTGTACCTTTGGCGAGGTTATCCATAACACCTACTGCGACAAGGTTTCCGGACCGCTCATCCAACGTCGCTTGCATGAGGACGGTATTCGCGCCCAGAGTTGCTTGGGTCTGTGGCCAGAGTCCTTCTGGCAGCACATGAACAAATGGCTCACCTTGAAACGCCGACGCATAGGCGTTGCGCACATCGTCTTGTGAGACACCGGCCCTTGCCGGTGCGTTGACAACCGCCAAAATTCCGCGCGATATCGGAACAAGTACCGGCGTAAAACTCACCACCGGATTGACGGCACCAAGTTTGCGTAAGTTCTGCTCGATTTCGGGAGTATGGCGATGGATGCCGCCAACACCGTAGGCGCTCACCTGACCAAGAATTTCAGAAGCCAGCAAGTTCGTTGCTAGTTTCTTGCCTGCTCCCGATGGCGCAGTCGGAGCCACAATCGTGAACTTCGGTTCTACCAACGCTAGGGCAGGGAATGCGGTCAAACTTGTCACCGTTGGGAAACACCCGGGCCCTGCAATGCGGGTTGCGCCCCGAAGTAGCTCGCGTTGACCTGGTAATTCGGGTAGTCCATAGGTCCACGTTCCCGCGTGTTCAGAACCGTAGAACTGCTCCCAATCAGTGGAGTTCTCCAAACGGAAATCCGCTCCACAGTCGATAACGAGCGTCTCAGCAGGCAGCATGGCAGCAACTGCGGCAGATGCGCCGTGCGGCAACGCTAGAAAAACGACATCGTGTCCGTGAAGATTCTCGGCGGTAGTTTCTTGCACGAGCCGATCAGCCAATCCCATCAGATGCGGATGGTGCTCGCCAAGTTTTGAGCCCGCACTGGACCCTGCGGTGAGCGCACCGATCTCTATTTCGGGATGGCCAAGAAGCAAGCGCAATAACTCGCCGCCGACATATCCAGTAGCTCCTGCAATTGCGACGGTGTGTGTCATTAGTCCGTTCCAAACTCCATGGCGGCAGCGTCGAGGCTGAGTTCCTCTTCATCAGGCGATTCGCCCCGCGAGGCAATCGTTTCGGCACCACCAACCGGGGTGCCCTCGATCAACGGCGTGCGTTGGTCGATCAAGTTCATCGAAATATATTGGTCGAGGCGTGCCCTCGAGTCCGCGATGTCAAGATTGCGCATCGTCAATTGGCCGATCCGGTCTGTCGGGCCAAATGCCGAATCCAGCGTGCGTTCCATCGACAGCTTGTCTGGGTGGTAACTGAAGGCAGGTCCACTCGTATCAAGGATCGAATAATCTTCACCGCGCCGCAAACGCAATGTGACGGTGCCCGTGACAGCCGAACCCACCCAGCGTTGCAGAGACTCACGCACCATGAGTGCTTGTGGGTCTAACCAACGGCCTTCATACATCAGGCGTCCCAAACGGCGTCCTTCGTTGTGGTAGTTGGCCAAGGTGTCTTCGTTGTGGATCGCGTTGACCAAACGTTCATAGGCGATATGGAGGAGCGCTAAACCAGGTGCTTCATAAATTCCACGGCTCTTCGCTTCAATGATGCGATTTTCAATTTGGTCTGACATGCCCAAACCGTGGCGTCCACCAATGGCGTTCGCCTCCAGAACGAGTGCGACATCATCATCAAAACGCTTGCCGTTGATTTCTACGGGCCAACCTTGTTCGAACGTAATTGCCACGTCTTCGGTCTCAATCTGAACGCTCGGATCCCAGAACTTAACGCCCATGATGGGTTCGACATTTTCTACACCATTGTCGAGGTGTTCGAGTGATTTCGCCTCGTGTGTTGCACCCCAAATATTGGCGTCGGTTGAATACGCCTTTTCTGTACTGTCGCGGTAGGGCAAGTCACGTTCCTTGAGCCATTCACTCATTTCTGTGCGACCACCAAGCTCATCGACGAATTCAGCGTCGAGCCAGGGCTTGTAAATCCGAAGGTTCGGATTAGCAAGCAATCCGTAGCGGTAGAACCGTTCAATATCGTTGCCTTTGAACGTGGAGCCGTCGCCCCAAATTTCCACATCATCTTCGTGCATCGCCCTGACGAGTAACGTGCCCGTGACCACACGTCCTAACGGCGTGGTGTTGAAGTATTGTCTGCCGGCGCTTCGGATATGGAAAGCACCACACATGATCGCGGCGAGGCCTTCGGTGACGAGTGCCTGTCGTCCGTCAACCAAACGTGAGATTTCAGCGCCATAGGCTCCCGCACGGCCAGGTACCGAAGCAATATCGGGTTCATCATATTGGCCGATATCGGCTGTATACGTACACGGCACAGCGCCCTTTTCGCGCATCCAAGCCACAGCTACAGAGGTGTCGAGGCCACCCGAAAATGCAATGCCGACCTTCTCGCCGACGGGAAGTTGAGTCAATACTTTGGACATTTGGTCATTCTTGCACACTCTTGCACGTTCTTGCACTCGGGGTGACTTTCAACATTCACGGCACTGCTCCTCACATACCGGTGCCCTAAGGCATAGCATCGAGATCATGCTTCGTCTGGTGCTGAGAATCCTTGCGGCGATTATCGCGGCTGTCGTCATCCTTGTTCCGGCCATGGCTGGATTTATGAGTTCAGACTCGAGTGGTGGCGGTAGCGACCCGGTAACAATTACCCATTTCGCTTCCGAAATAACGGTTGACGAATCAGGGGAACTCACTGCCAAGGAAACAATTACCGCCGACTTCCCGGCTTATCGACATGGCATTTTTCGGTATTGGGACACAAGCGATGCCCAAAACTCAAAAGTGCGATTTTATCCAAAAGATATAGAGATCAAACTCAATGGACATGACGTTCCAGTCGACATGTCGTGGGAACAAGGACGCAAGATCCGGGTAGCAAAAATTGGCGACCCTGATCGGACGCTACGTGAAGGCGAACATACTTTTACGATCTCCTACCGCATCCCCGGAGTTATTTCTCCCGAGGACAACGGTTCGCGGTTTGAGTGGCAAGCCCTAGCCGCTGGTTGGAGCATGCGTATCAATAAGGCCGATATTTCTGTGACACTGCCCTTTGAACAACAGGAGTCTTTCTGCCGCCTCGGCGCTGGGAACGAATGTCCTACCTTCGCGGCGAACGGCAAGAATATGACGATATCTGCCACGAACCTATCGCCTAACACGCCCATTCGAGTAGCTGCGCTTTTCGACGAAGATGCCCCAGAACAAACGACGGTGCCATGGGCAATTGGGATGGACACTGTACTGGGCACCTCAACCATTGGGGTAGCTATCGTGGCACTTCTCACCGCCGTCGGTGCCACAATAGGACACCTATTCGAACGCCGCACCCGAGAAAAGACTCCCGGCTTGCCCGTCTTGTTCGAGCCTCCATCTGGGCTAGGACCCGTGCAAACCTATTACGTCACTCACGAATCCACGGGCAAAAATGCGCTCGCTGCAACGATGATGCACTTGGCCGAACAAGGTGTCGTCACCCTTACCCAAAATGAGCACAAAGACTGGACAATCACCAGCAACACAGACGCCATCGATTGGCAAAGCCAAGATCCCGTGGCGCAGGTATTTGGTGAAACACTCAACTTGCAATCGGCTGGGAATAGTTTTTCAGCCAATGGCACAGTTGCAGCTGGCGAAACCCTCAACTCACTGAACTCCTCACTGACATCGACAACCCGCGGATGGGGCCAACGAGAGGGGCTCGTGGTCAGTTCTTCACGTGAATGGACTTACCGCATCCTCATCGCGGTTGCAGTAATTGTCGCTGGTATCACCGTCTTTTTGCTTCCTGGGCCTTCAATGTGGGCCGCGCCCTTCGCGGCTGCCGCAGTTGGTGGCCTAGGCGTATTCGCCTCGGGAGTCGGAACCAGACGTACCGAAGCCGGACGAGAACTATGGTCGCGTGCAGGCGGCTTCGAACGATTCCTCACCACGCCTTCGTCAGAAGACCGGTTCTTGTTCGCGGAACGAAAAGATCTCTACACCCATTACATTCCGTATGCGGTAGCGTTTAATGTCGCCGACGCCTGGGCAAAACGCTACGAGACAGCCATGGGAGCCGAACCCATGGCGCCTGCCTGGCTCCCGATATCCGTGGGCCACTCCACCTCACACGCGATTGCGAGTTCCATTTCCAGTTTCGACTCGGCACTTTCGTCATCCATTTCCGCCTACCAAGCCACCCAATCGTCGTCCAGCGGCGGTGGAGGCGGCGGCTTTAGCGGTGGCGGAGGCGGAGGTGGCGGAGGCGGTTCTTGGTAGGCGTCACCGCGCAAGCAAGTAATGTTTCATACACAACACCTAACAACGGGAGCTAATCATGCTGTTCGGACTCATTATTCTGGGGCTCATCGTCGCCCTCGTGCTGTTCGGTATCACCGCATTCAACAAGTTGCGCGTAGCCGATATTGGGGCTGAAGAAGCGCTCGGCGGAATCGACGTTCAATTGACTCGGCGTGCTGACCTCATTCCCAACCTAGTCAACACAGTCAAGGGCTACGCCCAACACGAGCGCGGTGTCTTTGAAGAGGTAACCAAGGCGCGTACGTCAGTTGCCAAGGCGGCACAAGGCGGGACCGTAGCCGAAAAAGCCGCTGCTGAAGCAATGCTCGACCGGGCCCTCGTTGATGTCATGGCGGTAGCCGAGGCCTACCCTGACCTGAAGGCATCAGCAAATTTCCAGCAACTCCAATTGGATCTAAAAGACACCGAAGACAAACTCTCCTTTGCTCGGCAGTACTACAACGACGCAGTACGTGTGCTCAACGAACTCGTCAAGACGATCCCTTGGATGTTCTTCGCCGGATTGGCTCAAGTGTCTGCTCGCGAGTTCTACCAAGCACCTGAAGGTCAGCAGACCGTTCCAACCGTCGAGTTTTAGTCAGGTGACAACAAAGCGCGGGCCTTGGGTAATCTGGGCCCGCGCTTTGTTATCTCAGTAGTTATACGACCTTCGTCATCCAACCGTGCTTGTCTTCGGCTCGGCCATACTGAATATCTACCAAGGCCTGCCGAATCTTCAAGGTGACTGGACCCGGCTCATCCGATCCCGTAGCCACTTCCCCGCCAGCCCACTTCAATCGGCCAACCGGAGTGACCACGGCTGCGGTGCCGCAGGCAAACACTTCCGTAATGTCACCTGATGCGCCCTTTTCACGCCACTCGTCAATGCTGACACGGCGTTCAGTCACATCGTGACCATGTTCGCGCGCTAACTCCAAAATGGAATCACGGGTGATTCCTTCGAGAATAGATCCGCTGAGTTCTGGAGTCACGATAGCACCATCAGCCATGACAAAGAACAGGTTCATTCCACCCAGTTCTTCAACCCAGCGATGTTCGACCGAGTCGAGGAACGCTACTTGGGCGCAGCCATGTGCGGCCGCCTCCTGTTGTGGCAACAAACTGGCAGCGTAATTTCCGCCGCATTTCGCCGCTCCTGTTCCGCCGACACCTGCCCGGCTGTACTCCGTCGAAAGCCAAATATCGACTGGCTTCACTCCCCCGGCAAAATATGCGCCGGCTGGCGAAGCAATGACCGAGAACGTGACATGTTGGCTGGCACGCACACCGAGGAATGATTCCGAAGCAAACATGAACGGACGAAGATACAAGCTCGTTTCGTCACCGGTCGGAACCCAAGACTTGTCTTGCTCGACGAGTGCCGACACTGCACCCAAGAACCATCGGGTTGGCAACTCTGGCAAGGCAAGACGGCGTGCTGAACGCTGCATGCGTTCCGCATTCGCCTCTGGCCGGAACAACCAAACAGAACCATCTGCGTGCGCGTAGGCTTTGAGGCCCTCGAAGATCTCTTGGCCGTAATGCAGTACTGAGGTGCCCGGATCGATCGAAAAGGGTCCATAGGGAACGACACGCGGATCTTGCCAGCCAGCGTCAAGAGTCCACTCAGACAGGAACATATGGTCGGTGAAGTGGTTACCGAAACCCGGGTTAGCCAAAATCTCGACTCGTTCCGCATCACTTTTTGCGTGAGGATTACGTTCGATTCGCGGTTCAAATACAGAGTGTTCCATGGCGGACACATTAGTCCTTTTCAACGTCAGTAGCAGGGTGAGTTTTAAGAAAGAAGCTGCGAAACTCGATCAGCAAGCGCTGCGCCAACCTCGTCCGTGCTTCGTGAGCTGCCCGCCGAGCGCTCGGCAACATCCGCGCGCACAGCGTCAACTATTTTCGCGCCGAGGTCTTGGTGACCAAGATGATCTAGCAATAGGCCCGCAGATAAAACCGCTGCTGTCGGGTCGGCCTTACCTTGGCCAGCGATATCAGGCGCCGAACCGTGAACCGGTTCGAACATGCTTGGGCTAGTTCGATCTGGGTTGACATTTCCGGAGGCTGCCAAACCAATACCACCAGTCACGGCAGCAGCAAGATCGGTCAGAATGTCACCGAAGAGGTTGTCGGTGACAATCACATCAAAGCGTGTCGGGTCGTTAACCAAGAAGATCGTGGCCGCGTCAACATGCAGATAATCAACTGTAACGTCTGGAAATTCCTTCGACACGGTATCGACAGTTCGTGACCATAAATGTCCGGCATGGACTAAGACGTTGTTTTTATGCACAAGGGTGAGTTTGCGACGGGGACGTGCTTGGGCACGCACAAAAGCATCGCGAACTACGCGTTCAACACCAAAGGCGGTATTGAGGCTCACTTCGGTCGCAACTTCATGCGGGGTACCAACACGGATTGCGCCGCCATTGCCCACGTAGGGACCTTCCGTGCCCTCGCGAACCACCACAAAGTCAATATCGCCGGGGTTCGCCAAAGGAGTTTCGACATTCGGGAACAAGATGCTGGGACGCAAATTGACATAGTGATCCAACTCGAAGCGCAGACGCAATAAAAGTCCACGTTCCAAAATTCCTGATGGCACAGTCGGGTCACCGACGGCACCAAGCAGAATCGCATCGTGCCCGTGAATCTCGTCAAGCACAGAGTCAGGCAGGGTCTCACCGGTCCGATGCCACCTAGCTGCACCAAGGTCGTAATCCGTCGTGGAGAACGCCAGTCCCGAAGCGTCAGCAACGCGATCGAGAACTTTAAGAGCTTGGGCAGTGACTTCAGGGCCAATGCCATCGCCAGCGACGACGGCCAAGGAATAGGAGGTGGTCATATGACACATCCTAAACCCGTGCATCTCAAATTATGAACGTGGAGTCTTAGCCTTTGGACTCAGTTGTCTTCAGGCTTACCATCAAATTCAAATTCAGAATCGTACTCTGGACGCAAATGTGCTGGGCCCCAGTCAGTGAGAACAGTATTAGTAGGCATGGTGTCATCCTTAATTCGATTGAAGACGTAAAAAACTAGCGGCTAATGAGGCCGGCCTTCGGGTTGAGCCAAAATCTCCCTAAGAGCCACGAATCGATGGATGACACCGATGACAAACAGGTGAAGCGAACAGGTCATGTTCGCATTCGACCGTGTATATACTCCGAAAACCGAAGCGACACACGGGCTGTGGGCCCTAGAGGAACCTGCTTAACGAACCACGATTGTGAATCGGGAACGCAACGAAAGAAACGATAGTACAAGTATCAAAGATTTCACGAATAAAACGCATGTGAAATGTGTCATTATCCAGAGAGTCGGAACTTGTTCTGATGGTGTTCTAGCCATTTTCGCCGCTATCTGCTGAAAGGCAATGTGTGGGTAAGAGACGGATCGTTACTCTCATCTCGGTCACCGTGATTTCCATCGCGGTCGTGGTTGTAGGGGTCCTCCTGCATTTCGCACGGCAGAAGGAACCACCATCAGACTCTGAGTTACGTGGAGCAGCAGCCGCAGTCATCAATGAACTGAGCGCATACGAGTCTCTCATTTTTGACATCGAACCGACTACCTCTGGGTTCGATTCAACGACATTCACCATCGGTCGTGAAGCTCAACTCTCCCTTCAAGAGTTCAGGCAAAGAATGACCCGAGGTGAACCACAAGATGAGCGAACAAATATCACCGCCTCATCAATTTCTCTTGATGAGACAACAGTCCTAGGCGGACCAGAGGATTTTCCGCTTGTCAGAATGACCTTTCATTACAAACGACTGATCCCAGCTGGCAAAAACCAGACAATTACTTGGGAAGAACTCTTAGAAACTGAAGCCAATCTTGACCTCGAAAGCGCCACCGTCACACAATTGCTCATCAAAGACCAAGCTTTCTACGATGAACTCAAATCACAGCGCTAACAGCTCTCCTTTGGAACCCGGCTAGACGCCATCGGCGTGCTGTGTCGTCAACGCCAAACCGCGTGACAGAATGACCGCATGAGTTCACCACCCGATGTGCCCAGTTTGGTCGCGCAAACCCTCGATCTTTCCCGGCGCCGCGGTTTTATTACGTCAACCAGACATGAAACAGGGCGCCTCTTGGCGACCCTTGCTGCTACTCGTCGTGGCACGCTGGCCGAGTTTGGAACCGGTTGCGGTGTCGGATCGGCTTGGCTGCACAGCGGCGCACCAAGTGATACCAGCATCGTCACTGCCGAGTTGGAGCCTGACCTGGCTCACGATGTACAGGAAATATTTGCAGCGGCAAGCAACGTCAAAGTGATATCTGGGGATTGGTCTGCACTCGAAGAGCTTGCACCCTTTTCACTGTTGTTTGTCGACGTGCGCGAAGTAATGGCCGATATGGATCACCTCGTGAGTTTAATTGAACCAGGCAGCATCATCGTCCTTGACGATTTCACTCCCAGCGAGACCTGGCCTCCTATCGTGGATGGCCGTATCGACAACGTCCGAGAAAGCTGGCTCACTGACCCCAGGTTTGCCGCTGCTGAGCTCTTAATTGACCCTTCGGCGAGTGTAATCATTGCCACACTTAGGTAGGTACGCAGCGTATCCATTTTGACCCTCTTGTCCGATAGTGTCAAAGACACGGACAACGAAGTCCGTACCTGACAGAAGGAAAAGGCAATGTCGAACACGAACCTAAAGCCTGTACGTACTATCGGTCTTCTGACGATCATCGCTGGCGTTGTGTTGATCCTCGGCGGAGGCATCACATGGGGTGTCGTCACCAGCCAACTTTCGGCAGCGAAAGTCACCGTTGCGAGCGACGCCGCTTGGCTTGCCGACAAGCCAGTAAGAGGCCCACTGACCGCACTCGCGCAGGCCGACATCATCGACAAGCACGCACTCGCAGCAGCCGACGGCAAGACCTACGCTGAACTCGATCGTGAAGATCCAGCTCGTGCTCAGGCAATGAACGCTTCCTTCCTCCGCGCTTCTCTCTTCACCTCGGTCGTTTCCTACGGTGTCGCAGCGTTCGCAGCTGGAATTGGCTTGATGTTCATCCTCCTCGGCTGGTCGCTACGCCGCTTGGCTCCATGAACTATCCGTTGAACTGAAGTTACCGCACAAAAAGTCAGTTCCCTTCCTGCATCTTCTCGGAGGTGCACGGAAGGGAACTTTCTTTTTGTGACTATTCGCTCTCGCCTATGTTGCCATCTGACTCGCCTTGCCTGATCAAGCCCAAGTCGACCTGAACCATCGGCAAGAACAATTGAAGTAAGGGACCCACGCCTAGTGCGTAAAGCACCGTTCCAACCCCTACTACTCCCCCAAGCAACCAACCCAGGATCACCACCACGATCTCGACAAGAGTACGCATGAGCCGAACACTGCGCCCAGTGAGTCGGTGTAAGGCGATGCCGATGCCATCTCGCGGGCCGGTGCCCAAATGGACACCGATATACAGTGCGCCTGCAAGTCCGTTGAGCACCAATCCAGCCAACATCAATGCGGCAGCACCCCATAACGTTGCCGGTTCGGAGATAGCAGCGATTCCCCAATCAGCAAACCAACCGATAATAAGGACATTGAGAATCGTGCCCAATCCTGGCCATTGTTTAAGCGGAATCCATAAGAGCAAGACAAGTGCGCCCACTGCGATCACAATCTGGCCAAAGCTCAAGGGTAAGTAGTTGGCTAAACCCTGATGCAACACGTCCCAAGGCATGACTCCAAGTCCCGCTTGCACCATCATCGCCATCGACACACCAAAAAGCGCAAGGCCGACCACGAGCTGGACAAGTCGGCGCGGCAAACGACCCGCGGTCAGCTGCTCACGAGACGACAGGCCGGGGTCCTGATAAGCAGCCATAGTGTTTGTCCTTATTTTGGGTAAAAGAATGGGGCGCCACACCCCCAGTGACGCCCCAGCCTGATGAAACTATCAGCGTGCTGCTGTGCCTTCGGTGTAGTCGTCGTCGACTTGCTTCCAAGAGAAGTGCGCACGCAAAGCCTTACCGGTAGCTTCAATTGGGTGCTGCGCTTCTTCTTCGCGAAGTGTGTAAAACTCAGTTCCACCTGCGGCTTGATCATTCATGAAACGATCTGCGAAAGCACCCGACTGGATTTCAGCGAGAACTTCCTTCATGCGCTCCTTGACACCAGCGTCGATAACGCGCGGGCCGGAAACGTAGTCGCCGTACTCTGCCGTGTCAGATACGCTCCAACGCTGCTTGGCAATACCGCCTTCGAACATGAGGTCGACAATCAGTTTCAGTTCGTGCAATACCTCAAAATATGCGATCTCTGGCTGGTATCCGGCTTCAGTCAAGGTCTCGAAGCCCGCCTGAACGAGGTGCGAAACGCCGCCACACAGCACGGTTTGTTCGCCGAAGAGGTCGGTTTCGGTTTCTTCTGCAAAGGTTGTGCGGATGACACCAGCACGAGTGCCACCAATAGCTTTGGCATAAGACAGCGTAAGATCCCACGCTTTGCCGGAAGCGTCCTGTTCGACACCGAGGATGTCTGGGATTCCACGACCAGCTACGAACTCACGACGCACGGTATGTCCGGGTGCCTTGGGAGCAACAAGGACAACGTCGACGCCAGCTGGCGGCGTGATGTAGCCGAAGCGGATGTTGAAGCCATGGCCGAAAACCAAAGTGTCACCTTCTGCGAGGTGTGGCTCGATCGATTCAGCGTAGATCTTTGCCTGCACTTGGTCTGGTGCCAAGATGACGACCACATCGGCTTCCTGAACAGCGTCCGCGACCGAAAGAACTCTAAGACCTTCTTCTTCAGCCTTTGCCTTGCTCTTGCTGCCTTCAGCGAGACCAACGCGAACGTCAACGCCGGAGTCGCGCAAGTTCAGCGCATGAGCGTGTCCCTGGCTTCCGTAACCGATGACGGCCACGTTCTTTCCCTGGATGATGGATAGGTCAGCATCGTCGTCATAGAACAACTCGGCCACGATTGGGTCTCCTTATAGTGTGTTTTTCACGAGTGAATTAGTTTGTGCTGCTAGAGCTTGATCGCATGGCACGCTCAGTAATCGAACGAGTTCCGCGACCGATAGCAACGCGCCCAGATTGGGCGATTTCACGAATACCGAACGGTTCGAGAACGTTCAGCATCGCTGCGAGTTTTGCCGAATCTCCGGTGGCCTCAATCGTCACTGATTCGTGAGCGACATCAACTACCTTGGCACGGAAAAGTTGTACAGTTTCAAGCACTTGACCACGTGTAGCAGAATCGGTGCGAACCTTAATCAACATCAATTCGCGCTCAACAGCCGAGCTGGAATCCAGCTCAACAACTTTGAGAACGTTGATGAGCTTGTTGAGCTGTTTCGTCACCTGCTCAAGTGGCAATGTATCGACGTTAACCACGATAGTCATACGCGAGATTTCCGGGATCTCAGTCGGACCGACTGCGAGCGATTCGATATTGAATCCGCGACGCATGAACAAACTGGACACGCGCGCCAATACGCCTGGGGTGTTTTCTACCAGAACACTGAGTGTGTGATTCGCCATCAGAGCACCTCTTCTTCCCAGTCAGGCGCCATATCGCGGGCGATCTTAATGTCGTCGTTACTCGTTCCCGCCGCAACCATCGGCCACACCATGGCATCGCGTTCAACTACAAAGTCGATCACCACAGGACGGTCATTGATGCTCATAGCCTGTTCAATCACAGAATCAAGATCATCAAGGGTTTCACAACGCAAACCAACACAACCATAGGCTTCGGCAAGTTTGACGAAGTCAGGAATCCGTCGTGCACCAATGGATTCAGGCCCCGTATTGAGGTCCGTGTTTGAGTAACGACCGTCGTAGAACAAGGTCTGCCACTGACGCACCATGCCGAGCGAGGAGTTATTAATTACTGCGACCTTGATCGGAATACCTTCGATCGCGCAGGTGGCGAGTTCTTGGTTGGTCATCTGGAAACAGCCATCACCATCAATGGCCCAGACAACGCGGTCAGGTTCACCGACTTTGGCACCCATAGCGGCTGGCACGCCGTAGCCCATGGTGCCCGCACCGCCAGAGTTGAGCCATTGGCGTGGCCGTTCAAAATCAATGAAGTGCGTCGACCACATTTGGTGCTGACCCACGCCCGCTGTGTAGACCGCTTCAGGCCCAGCTGCCCTACTAATGCGTTCGATTACTGTTTGCGGGGCGAGACCTGCTTCAGGTAACTCGTAAGCAACCGGGAACTTGGCTTTGAGTCCGAGCGTGTACTTGCGCCACTCGTTGTATTCACCGGAGAGCCCGTCGTCTGCCGTTTGTTTTTGGAGCGCCTTGATGAGATCAGCGATCACATCTTTGGCGTCCCCAACGATTGGCACATCGGCCTCTCGGTTCTTAGAAATCTCGGCCGGATCGATATCAGCGTGAATCACCTTGGCATCAGGCGCGAAGGAGTCGAGATCGCCCGTCACCCGATCATCAAAACGAGCACCGAGCGTAATAAGTAGGTCAGCCTTCTGCAGTGCGCCGACGGCAGCAACGGTGCCGTGCATACCCGGCATTCCCAAATGCAGTTCATGGGAATCCGGGAAAGCGCCACGAGCCATGAGGGTCGTGACCACAGGAATCTGAGTCAATTCAACGAGCTCTGCCAGCTGGGATGCTGCGTTGGCTTTGATAATGCCGCCACCCACATAAAGAACGGGTTGCTTAGCTTCAGCGATAAGACGAGCGGCTTCGCGCACCTGCTTATTGTGCGGACGGGCAGAAGGACGGTAGCCCGGCAAGGCCAATTCATGTGGCCAAACAAATGTGGTGTCGGCTTGCAATGCATCTTTAGCGATGTCCACCAGAACCGGTCCAGGACGGCCACTCAAAGCGATGTGGAACGCCTCAGCGATAACGCGCGGAATCTCCGCAGCATCCGTTACCAAATATGAATGTTTGGTAATCGGCAGAGTGATGCCACGAATATCTGCTTCTTGGAAGGCATCCGAACCGATGACTGCACTGGACACTTGTCCGGTGATAGCCACAATCGGGACCGAATCAAGATATGCATCAGCGATCGCCGTAACTAAGTTCGTTGCGCCAGGGCCCGAGGTTGCCATACACACACCGACGCGCCCGGTGACCATCGCGTAGCCCTGCGCAGCGTGACCAGCACCCTGTTCGTGGCGCACCAAAATATGACGGATGCTGGAGTCGAACAGTGGGTCGTACGCAGGCAGAATCGCGCCACCGGGGATACCAAAGATAACCTCGACGCCTGCATGCTCCAGCGCGCGAACAAGGCTCTGCGCCCCTGTTAACGTCTCCGGTGCCGGTTCGGTCATCTTGCCTACCTCTTCACTTGACTCTGTCGTCGGTCATGACGCACGTCCCCATGGTATTCCCCTGCGGATCTGCACGGTGGCCCGCATGAAAAAACCCCTCGGCCGAAGGCATTCGAGGGGAGATGCTCAGCAATTGCTGAGCATCAAGATACGACGAGAATTGTGCATGTCACTCTCCCAGTCTCTCGCTGTTCAGTCCCGTGGTCAAGTTCTGGACACGAGATCTCGCGATGCGGACACTACCTCTTCGGATCGACCAGCCGAGCAGTGGCCAAACCACATGTCATCAAGGCATCAGGCGGCCGCAGTTTTGCTCAACTGTGGCTTTGCTCAATGTAGGCGTTCACCATGCGTTTAAGTTCCTCAAGTTTGGCAAAATCCGGTGGCGATTGCGCAAAGACTGTGTCCAAGGTGTTAGTGATGACGTCCACCACCAACTCCGCGACACGATCCAAGTCCGTGCCACTTTTCCACTTGCCCGTCCGCACTAAGGCGGCCCCCAAACCACGGCTAATCGAATCGCTTGACTCTCTGTCTAAACCCGCAAGTTCTGGGACGCTAACCAAAGCCCGACGTAAGGCGATCTGGTAGCCCCCTTCCGCGCGCATTTCTGCCAGTCGGGAAATGACGTCATTTGTCCATTGCGGAATATCGGAGTCTGGACCAAGAAGCGCAAACTGTTCACGCACATAACCTGCGCGCTCCTCTTCGAACTCGCTAAAAAGATGCACAAGTACCGCGAATTTATCGGGGTAATAATTGTACAGAGTGGCAACATTGACCCCAGCACGTTCGGCAATCAAGTTGGTGTTGAGTCCATGCGGACCTGCCTCAACCAATATCTCTTTAGCGGCTTCTTGGATTTTGGCAACGGTTGCCCGCGCCCGCGCCTGCTGCGGAGCCGGGCGGTGTCGTATCACGTCCGATACCTTAAGCAAAGACATGTGTCTAGTCTGCCGTGCTGTCTCCCAGCAGGGAACGCAGGTGTTCCTCGCGCGTACCGGTCCGAGGAGAAAGCATGTACAGGATGACTCCTAAGCCAAGCCACACGGCAATAATCGCGTACTCATACGGCCACTTGAGCGATAGCGGCAAACCAGGAATGAGGCCGCCAAGAATCACGATAACCCCTGCCAACGCACCGAGCGCCGGAATCCAAGCGAACCGAACTTTGAAAGGCGGTTCATCTCCCTGGTACTGCTTACGAATCCGGTAAAAGCACCAGACGGTAATTGCCCAAACCACACCAATATAGACACCGCCGACATTGAGGAACCAGAGCAGCGCACCCGGCCCAAGCCAACCGAGCCCAATGCCGATCGCAGTTGTGAAAAGCAAAGCATTGCGTGGAACACCACTTTCCTCATGCACTTTTCCGAAGAACCCTGGCAATAGCTTCACCCGGGCAAGTGCAAGCATCAGCCGCGACGAGGCGGCAAAAACGGCAATGAACGTCGTGATCACGCCAAGTACGCCAATGATGAATGCCATGAGTGCGATCGTTGGGAAACCAGCTAGGTCAAAGGCTTCAATCGTGCCATTAGTTAATGCAGCCGTTTCCTGCCAAGGGATGACAAATGCCGTTGCCGTCAACACCAAGACATAAAACCCACCGGCAAGCAAGACGGACCAACCGACAATCTTTCCGAGTAGTCGAGCCGGAGCATTGGACTCCTCAGCTAACACCGCCACGACGCCGAATCCAGCAAGGAAGGCAAATGCAGGAAGCAAGAAAGCAATTACTGCAACGGGTGGAGAACCGAGCTCTTGAACACTCGGATCAAAGGCGGGCAAGAAATTATCAATACTGCCAGCACCGAAACCAACTGCGCTGACGATGACAGCCAAAATCACCATAATGATGAAAAGCACCAACTGGGTCACCGCGCCAATGGAAACACCAAACCAGTTGATCGCCAGGATCAACAAGGTGAGGATAATACCGATTGCTAAGACAGGCAGGTGGATCGTCTCGCCGCCAATGGAATATAACGGGATCACTTGAAGCTGTGGCCACATCGTCGTGAGTAACCGCCCTGCGGCGGTCACATAAAACGCCACCATGCCGCCATACGCACCGATGAGCAGCCATCCGACCATAAAGCTCAAAAGTCTATTGCCACCAACGTAGGCATAGACGATCTCACCACCGGCACGCGGGAAGCGTGATGCGAGTTCGCTGTATGCCATGGCAACACAAAAGGCCAACAAGGTGCCGAGAGTCATGCCGAGGATCGTGCCGCCGGCGCCAAATGCGGCGAAAAAGTCACTGCCTAGGTACAACCAGCTTGAGCCAATAACTCCGGCCGCACCGAGCGCAATCATCGCCCAGGGGCCAATAGTCTTCTTCAGTTCAGCGGACATGACTACTCCTTGACCGTTCCTGCTGCAATTCGCTTGAGATTCTTTTTATCGACTTTTCCAACCGGCAGCAACGGAATGGACGATTCTATGACGATGTTTTTAGGAACTTTGTATCCGGCCAAACGTTCCTTGAGCCAAGAACGCAGTTCTTGCGGATCGATTTCGTGGTCAGGTACCGGCTGCACGAATGCGACCCCTACCTCTTGGAACTCTGGATCCGGCCTCGCCACTACAGCGGCAAGCGCAATCCCCGGATGATCTTCAATGACCTGTTCAATCTCGCGCGGATATACGTTGTATCCCCCGGATTTGAACATTTCGCTCACCCGTCCGACCAGAATGAGGTTTCCGTCAGGTCGGATACGTCCGATATCGCCGGTTCGGAGCCAGCCATCTGGTGTGTAAGCGGCCGCGGTTGCTTCCGGGCGATTGAGATAGCCAGCCATCGTGGCCTCATGCTTAATGCATACTTCGCCGTCAGCACCTGGCTCTGCCCACTTCCCGTTCTCGGCAAGTAACCGAAGGTGAACGTCTGGATCAGGGCGGCCCACGGTGTTGAGCAATACGTCGTCACTCGCATCCGGATCGGTGTAGGTCACCGAGAAGGTCGCTTCCGTTAGCCCGTAGGTGGACATGAGTCGGCAGCCTTTTGCTCGGTATCTTTCGATTGTGCCTTGCGGTAGTGGCGATCCGCCCCAGCCAACCGTTTGCAGCGATGCAAGTTCCCGGTTCTCGAACGCCGGTAGTCCAGCTACTCGTTGTAATTGGGTGGCGACACCAAAGAGAGCCGAAATGTGATGTTCTTCGATGTCGTCGAGCACCTGCTCGGCGTCGAAACGTTCACGCAGCACCACTGTTCCACCTGAGATCAGCGGCACACTGCACAAGTCACCGACTGAGCCGATGTGGTTGATCGGGAGATTGCACAAAACGACAGGGTTTTCGAGTTCCCACTTGTCCCCCTGCACGAGTCCGAGCCGAACAAGTCCTGAGTTTCGGATGAGAGCACCTTTGGGCGCACCGGTGCTTCCCGAGGTATACACAATCATCGCAGGGTCTTGCGGATCGACATTGTTCAGACGCTCGGTTAGTGCCTGCTCGCTGACGCTGTCAGCTGCTTCAAGAAACAGTCGCATCTCGTGGCTTTCAGCACTCAGCGGCGGCGCACAATGTGCTGCGCGGCAGGCTGCTGCGAGTCGCTCTAGCGCACCTGTTGCGTCGGCCGGTGGGTGGGCAATCACTAATCGGGGCTGTGCATCCGACAGGACATAGGTCAACTCGGGCTCGCTGTAGTCCGGATTAAGCCCTTGCCAAATGCCTCCAATGGCTCCAACAGCCACGTAACTTAAAACAAATTCAGGGCGGGGCGCACCGAGGAATGCGACCCGGTCTCCCGGCTCAATGCCCGAGGCGATGAGTGCTCTAGCCCAGAGCTGTATCCGATGCCATAGTTCCGCGTAGGTAATGCGTTCGTCGTCAAAGACCAACGCGATGTGGTCCGGTGACGACTGGCTATGGAACCGAATAAAATCGCTGACTCTGGTAAGGCTTTCGTCGTCAAGGCTCATCAGTCGTCGGCTCCGGCAGTTGCCTCACTGGCACCATCAATAGACATGACAATCCAGCGCGCCACCATCGCAGTGACTGGTTCGTCTCTTTGGACTTCGAGTGTGATGTCGTAAGTAATAAGATGGCGAGTTGGTGACTTCTCTTGAACCTCGACGATGGTTCGCTTCACGCGAACTGCCTCGTTAACAAACACTGGCTGGGTGAACCGCACACGATCAAAGCCGTAGTTAAAGCCATAACCACCCTCTATGTCAATAACGGGTTGCGCGAAGTCAAAATGCACCAAAAGCGACAGCAGCATGAAGCCGTCAACCAAGGTCGGGCCTAATGCGTTGTTTTTGCTGACTGTGAGATCCACATAGGCGGCATCTAAGTAGGTGGAATGGCCGAATTCACTCAGGTGCTCTTGATCAATTTCAAGCCAATGAGAGACACAGGTCTCGCCAATCTTCTTGCTTAGTTCCTGCCCTATTGTCGTCATTTTTGTGCCCTTCACCATAACCTAAGTATTTACTTAGATTCAGTGTAAGGCCGGTCACAAATCAAGTCAAGACAGAAATTTTGTGAGCCTTCGGATCTGAACAGGGTGGCCGTCCTTTGGGGCAGCTTCCTTTGTGTTGCAGGTTTTAGGACTCTTCGGGTTTCAGCAGGGTTCTCAAAGGGACGTGGACAAAACCAAGCTTCACCCACCTTTTAGGGTTCACGCCTACCTAATAGGTGTTCTTGACTCACAATTCCGACGGTCTCGTGGGAACTGTGAGGCGGGAGGGAAGAAGAGGGGAAGCCGTGAGGACGGTTACTCGGGCAACACGAGCTCACACTCAATACCTCAACCCGAGCAATCAATACCGCAACCCGAGAAAAACGGCCGCACCTTCATTCGCCAAACCTCGCCAGAATCCGAAGAGTCAATTGTGTCCCGAAAGTCACCACATGTCGTTATAGCGATTCGGGGGCAAGGCGCGTGATACTTCTCGTTCTCACCATGGAGAACGGTCGTAGTCCTTGAGGAAACAACCGTAGATATCCTCACCGGCTTCACCACGAACGATGGGGTCATAAACTCGCGCCGCTCCATCCACAAGATCAAGAGGTGCCTTAAACCCTTCAGCAGCCAATCGCTCCTTCGTGACATGAGGACGTTCATCAGTGATCCACCCCGTGTCCACCGCAGTCATGAGGATCATGTCGGTTTCGAACATCTCCGCTGCGCTCGTCCGCGTCAACATATTGAGCGCGGCCTTAGCCATATTTGTATGCGGGTGCCCCGGGCCCTTATATCCACGCGAAAACTGGCCTTCCATCGCCGAGACATTGACAACATATCGACGCCGAGACTCTGCTGCTGCCATCACCGGTCGCAGCCGACTAATCAAAATAAATGGCGCAACACTGTTGCACAGTTGTACTTCCAGAAGCTCCAAAGCATCAACTTGACCGACATTTTGCACCCAGCTATTGCTATCGACAACATCCGGGATCAAGCCGCCAGCATCTATTCTTTCAAGATCTGCCGAGCCCGCCGCCAAAGCTACCGCAGCGAGTTGTTCGGCCGTATGCACGTCGCCAGCTAAAACTGGATGCGATTCAACGGACCCCACCAAAGCCGCGGGATGCGCATCGCTCGTATGCCCAAACGTCACTAACTCAGGCATTAACCCTTGCGCCAAAGGCTCCGCCTCTGCGTCAGCAATCGCCGAATATGCACCGAGCGAGCGCTTTACCGTTTGGGCAGCATTGTTGATCAGAATATCCAGCGGACCCGCTGCCGCCACATCATCAGCCAAAGCAATAACCTGTGCCGGATCGCGCAAATCGATGCCAACTATGCGCAGTCGATGCATCCAATCACCACTGTCAGGCATCGCCCGGAATCTACGCACCGCATCTTTCGGGAAGCGACTTGTGATCGTGGTGTGAGCGCCATCGCGCAGAAGCCGTAAAGCGATATACATCCCGATCTTGGCTCGACCACCCGTCAGCAAAGCACGCTTGCCAGTCAGATCAGTTCGGGCATCGCGTTTTGCACGATTGAAGCTTGCACAAGAGGGACACAACTGATGATAAAAAGCATCGACAGTCGTGTACTTCTCTTTGCAGATGTAACAGGCGCGCGGGACGATTAATTCACCAGCAGTTGCACCTAGCGCTTCTGAAACCAAAGGCAAACCCGCGGTCTCGTCATCGATACGGCGCGGCGAACCGGTGGCGGTCAAAGCAATAACGGCTTGATCTGAGGCGTTGATCTCGTCACGCTTGACTCGCCGCCGATATTTTTTGACGTCCTTATAGAACTTTCCGCAGGCACGCCGCAGCGCCACATAGGATTCGTCGTTCTCACCCAAGTACTGCGCCTCGCCCAAGACTTTGAGCGCGATCGCGAGTTCTTCCTCAGTGAAGTTAGGCACAGGCCGAGTCTACGGTTACGAGGCACCGGCTTTACGGGCCATCACTGACTCGTTCAGCCGGTCACGGCGCCTTGCGCCGCTGAACTGACCAACTTGCGATATTTTGCCAAAACACCCGTCGTGTATTTCGGTGGCAGCGGCTCCCATCCGACCTTACGTTCGGCAAACTCTGCGTCTGTCACCTCAACATCGAGAGAGCGCTTAGCCACGTCGAGTTCGATGATGTCGCCATCCTTGATGAATGCGACTGGTCCGCCATCAACCGCTTCAGGAGCGATATGGCCAACGCATAAGCCCGTCGTTCCGCCAGAAAACCGCCCGTCGGTGAGAAGTAGTACGTCCTTGCCTAGTCCGGCGCCCTTTATCGCAGCCGTTATGGCGAGCATTTCGCGCATGCCTGGTCCGCCTTTGGGTCCCTCATAGCGAATCACGACAACATCACCAGCTTTGACGGTACCGTCTTCGAGCGCGTCCATAGCAGCACGTTCGCCGTCAAAGACTCGGGCCGTGCCACGGAAAACATCTGTATCGAATCCGGCCGTCTTCACGACTGCTCCTTCTGGCGCCAAGGTACCGTGCAGGATTGTCAGGCCGCCAGTTTTGTGGATAGGTTCGTCCAATGAGCGGATGATGTCACCGTCGAGATCCACTTCCACCTCGGCGAGATTCTCAGCCATAGTCTTCCCAGTCACGGTCATCACATCGCCGTGCATCAGGCCTGCATCCAACAAGGCTTTCATAATCACGGGGATACCACCGACACGGTCAACATCGTTCATGACGTACTTACCGAATGGTTTGAGGTCACCGAGATGTGGCACCCGATCACCAATTCGGTTGAAGTCGTGCAGAGCGAGGTCCACGTTCGCTTCGCGAGCAATCGCGAGCAAGTGCAGCACCGCATTCGTGGAACCGCCTAGCGCCATCACCACGGTGATCGCATTCTCGAACGCTTCTTTCGTCATGATCTGGCGAGCCGTGATGCCCTTGCGCAAAAGATTCACGACGGCTTCACCCGACCTGCGGGCATAGTCATCACGACGCGAATCTGGGGCCGGTGGAGCAGCCGAACCCGGCAGGCTCATTCCAAGTGCTTCTGCCGCTGAGGCCATCGTGTTAGCTGTGTACATGCCGCCACAAGCGCCTTCACCTGGACATATCGCACGCTCAATCCGATCAAGTTCATCACGGGTGATGAGTCCCTTGACGCAGGCACCAACGCCTTCAAAAGCGTCAATAATCGTGACATCTTGGCCATCGATGTTGCCCGGCAATGTGGAACCTGCGTAGAGAAACACGCTGGCCAAATCAAGACGAGCAGCCGCCATTAACATCCCGGGAAGACTCTTATCGCAACCCGCGAGCAAGACCGAACCATCAAGTCGTTCAGCCATCATGACCGTTTCAACCGAATCAGCGATGACTTCGCGGCTCACCAATGAAAAGTGCATGCCTTCGTGACCCATGCTGATTCCATCAGAAACACTGATGGTGCCGAACTCAAGCGGGAATCCACCGCCGGTATGGACGCCCTCTTTAGAAGCTTTTGCCAATCGGTCAAGCGACAGATTGCAGGGCGTGATCTCATTCCAACTTGAAGCAACACCGATCTGTGGCTTTACCCAATCGTCATCACCCATACCAACTGCACGAAGCATGCCACGCGCTGCTGCTCGTTCAATGCCGTCCGTAACGTCGCGGCTTCGAGGTTTGATGTCGATTTTGGTGTCTTCAGTGGATTCAGCCATGTGGACAGAATACGACCGCCACAGTCCAGGACAACGTGCCCCATCAAAACAACCTCAATTCTCACGAGTCACGGCAAGATTCCCACGATGATTGATTAGGGTACTTAGCGTGGATATCGCCCTAGCTAGTAGCGCTGCAGATTATGCGAGCGACCCTGACCTTAACCATCTCGTCCACGCGGCCGAAACGCTTGGCCACCGGGCCGCGATTGTCGTCTGGGATGACCCGAAGGTCGATTGGTCACGATTTGAGCGAGTTGCAATCCGCTCCTGCTGGGACTACACCACGCGCCGTGACGAGTTTCTAAATTGGTGCAATTCGATTGGTTCGAGTCTGATTAACTCCTCGAAGATCGTCGAATGGAATAGCGACAAACACTACCTACAAGATCTGGCTGAGGAGGGAATATCGATCATTCCGACGATGTGGAACGTCAACACGAGATCTGAACTTGGCGAACACCGCTCATGGGTGGTTAAACCAACGATTTCTGCAGGGTCAGCAAATACTGCTCACTGGACTAAGGCCGATGCCGCGTTAGACCATGCGCTCGAGTTGCGCGAGGCGGGCCATCACACCATGACTCAGCCATATGTTGCCTCGATTGACACCGTTGGTGAGTTCGCGAACTACTTTTTTGCGAACCACTATTCCCACTCTGTTAAAAAGCCGGCACTGCTGGAGCCAGACCGCTCCCCCGATATCGAGGCCAGTTATCCCGACGGCTTGCGCGCAACCGATATCGATAAAGCAATCAAAGACTTCTCAGAGCGTGTCTTGATTACAGCTGAAAAAGTGATCGGCCACGACATCGTTCAGGCGCGAGTAGATGTCGTGTTAGACGATGTGGGCGAGCCGATGCTGATGGAACTGGAATTAATTGAACCGGCGCTGTTCCTCGACCTCGCACCGGCAGCAGCTGCGAGCTATATCGCAGCGATAACGGCAACAAGCAGAATCTCGGTGTAGACGCAAAGCAGCCACCCTGCTCACGTGGGATAAGCGTCGAGACGTTGCCCAGCTGGCGCCATTAACGAGCCGGGGCCAAGACCACTTACTGGTGCAAGCGAACGATCTGACTCAGTAACCCGTTAATGAAGCGAGGGGACTCGTCTGTCGACAGCTCCGTCGCGAGTTCTACGGCTTCGCTAATAGCAACGGCATGAGGTACGTCATCGCAATGCAAAATTTCGAACGTCGCAATACGCAAAAGATTACGATCGACCGCGGGCATACGATCCAATGTCCAATCTTGCGCATTCGCTGAGAGGAGAGCATCAATATGTTCACGATGCGCCGAGACGCCCTGAACCAACATCACCGAGTATTCGTTCACCGGCGGGTCATTGTGTTGCAGGCGTTCCTCAAGTGTGCCGTTAAGTTCTAAACCGCGAGTTTCGGATTCAAAGAGAATGTCGAGCGCACGCTTGCGGTATTTAGTCCGTGCACCCATCAGGACTGCACGCGACCAAGGTAACTGCCATCACGGGTGTCGACTTTTATCTTCTCTCCCGAAGTGATGAACAGCGGAACCTGAATCTCCTTGCCCGTCTCAAGACGAGCCGGCTTCGTGCCACCACTGGAGCGATCACCTTGCAGACCAGGTTCGGTGTATTCAACGAGCAATTCCACCGACGCAGGAAGTTCAATATAGAGCGGAATACCCTCATTGACCGCAACGATGGCATCTTGGTTTTCCAAGAGGAAGTCCTTGGCGTCACCGACGACAGTCTCATTCAGTTCAAGCTGATCATAGGTGCTGGTATCCATGAAAACGTAGGACGTACCGTCGTGGTACAGATACTGCATATCACGCTTGTCGACATTTGCCACTTCCACTTTCACGTCCGCGTTAAACGTCTTGTCCACAGACTTACCTGAAAGCACGTTCTTGAGCTTGGTGCGAACGACAGCGCCACCCTTACCCGGCTTGTGATGCTGGAACCATGTGACGGTCCATAGCTGTCCATCGATTCGTAGCACCATGCCGTTTTTCAGGTCATTCGTCGTCGCCATCAGCTGATCTCCATCAATTCAGTAGTCACGTCAGTCAATACATCAGGCCCAGCTTCAGAAACCAAGACCGTGTCCTCAATTCGCACGCCGCCACGACCCGGGAGATAAATTCCTGGTTCCATCGTCAGCACCATGCGACGTTCGATTCTACCGACCGCCTGTGCACTGAAGAACGGGTCCTCATGAATGAGTAAACCAACACCATGCCCAAGTCCAGTGGTGAAGTAATCTAGGTAACCCAAGTCCGCCAGTTTCTCGCGAACGGCGGCGTCGATCTCGGCGATCATCGTGCCAGATTTGAGCATCGAAACGCCTAGTGCTTGAGCCTCTCGAACGGCATTATGAATGTCAAGATGCCAATCACTCGCGGCACCGATAACGACGGTTCGGGTGCAGTCGGCATGGTAACCATCGACTAAAGCACCAAAGTCCGTTTTAAGCAGGTCACCGTGCGCAATGCGGCGGTCGGTCGGCTCGTGGTGCGGAATCGCCGAATGAGGTCCCGTCGCCACGATCGTGTCAAAAGCTTGACCATCGGCTCCGAGTTCCCGCATGAGAACGTCGAGCCGCAGAGCCACATCACGTTCAGTCTTGCCTACGAGTCGCTCTGTCCATAGTCGAGACAATGCCGCAGACGAGATCTCACACGCTTCACGCAAGGCAGAAATTTCGCTGGCGTCCTTAATCGAACGAAGTTCTTCGACTATGGGACCAGAATCGCCCGGCTCACCAAGGGTTCGCCAGTCTTTCACACTCAAATGGTGTGTTTCAGCGACCCAATCGCCAAGATTCTGACGCCGAACATCAGCCCACAATTCGCGCCCGATCTGCTGGTTTTCAATCCAGACCTGCTGCCTTGCTTGATCCCGATATCTGCCGTCGGTAAAGAAGCTGCATTCTCCACTGGCGGGCACCAGCAATAGAGCGTTTGAGCCAGTAAATCCGGTGAGATATCTGATGTTCTGCACATCGCTCACGATCATTCCCGCATGACCTGCATCGCTCAGGCGAGCCTGCAAGGCGTGCGTCCGGCTGGCATAAGCAGTCATGTCAGCGACCTGAAACAGCAAGAAAGCTCTGGCGCAGATCGGTGTCACTTGGACTCGCGAGAATCCTGGTGCGGCCAAGGCCATCGAGTACCACAAAACGCAATTGAGAACCGCGGGTTTTCTTGTCAAGAAGCATCGTCGCGATCATGTCGTCGTAGGAGCCGCCTGACCACGTTGCGGGCAACCCCATGAGAGACAAAATACTGCGGTGACGATCAACAAGATCTTGATCAATCAGCCCGGCCCGCAATCCAAGTTCCGCAGCGAAAACCATCCCCACAGAAATGGCTTCACCATGGCGATTCACATAGTGTTCGAATCGCTCTATTGCGTGACCAAGAGTGTGACCGTAGTTAAGCGCTTCGCGGCCAATCGTGCCGTCGGCACCCGTCTCTTTCAAATCACGGGAAACAACATCAGCTTTGATCGCAATTCCGCGCATAATCAAATCTGCGAGCAGATCAGAGTTCGGATCTCGAGCAAGATCCGGTTGTGCCTCGATATCGTCCAGAATGCTCGGATCAGCGATAAAACCACACTTGATGACTTCTGCCATCCCACCCGAAATCTCACGAGCAGGCAGACTGGCGAGAATGGTTTGCTCACAAATTACGCCAATAGGTTCGTGAAATGCGCCGACAAGATTTTTCCCAGCACCGATATTGATACCAGTTTTTCCGCCAACTGCTGCATCAACCATCCCAAGGATCGTGGTTGGCACCGTGATGAACCGAACACCTCGCAACCAGGTTGCGGCAATGAATCCCGCCACATCGGTTGTGGCACCACCGCCAATGCCAATGATCAGATCACTGCGAGTAAATCCCGAAGCACCCAAAGCATCCCAGGCTTGAGAAACGAAGTCAATGTTCTTTGCCCGCTCTTTATCGGGAGCCTCAATAACGATGACTTGCAGTCCCTGCAACTGCGCTGCAACAACGTACGCCGTTTTGCTTACGTCAGGTGAGTGAATGAGTGCGATGCGTTCCACATCACGGCCGACGAGTTGAGGAAGTTCCGCCAAAGCGTCTTGGCCGAGGATGACGTCGTACGGCTGTTCAGTAGTGACCGTAAGTCGGCGCACAATAACTCACTCCCCCGCCGTCGCAGAGAGTTGAGGCAAAAGTTCCGCAACGACGTCTTCCGGCGTGCGGTCATTCGTTGCCACAATGATGCTGGCGACATCGGTATAAAAGGGACGACGAGCATCCATCAATTGCTTCATTTGAGTGCGGACATTGCCGAGAAGTAATGGCCGATTGCGATTCATGCCCACTCGCGCGACTGCATTTGCCAAATCGACATCGAGAAACACCACCTCATGGCCGACTAATGCGGCGCGGGTTTCAGGATTCATAATCGCCCCGCCACCTAAGGCAAGGACTCCGTCATGATCAGACAATGCCTGCGTCACAGCTTTGACTTCTAGTGCCCGAAACTCTGCTTCACCTTGAGTGATGAAAATGTCTGACACGCTCATGCCGGTGGCTGCTTCAATATCGTGATCCGTATCGCGGACGGTCACATCTAGGGACTTCGCAAGCAACGTGGCTACGGTAGTTTTGCCAGCACCGGGCGGACCTATGAGAACAGCTACTGGCTTCATCGGTAACTCAAAGAATCAAGGTAACTCGTTACATTCCGGCGAACTTCACCAACCGAATCGCCACCAAACTTCTCCAACACAGCATCGGCCACCACCAACGCCACCATTGCTTCGGCAACAATCCCAGCGGCCGGAACTGCACACACATCGGAACGCTGATGATGGGCGACCGTTGCTTCACCGGTGGCAACATCAATGGTTTTGAGTGCACGTGGAACCGTAGCAATGGGTTTCATTGCCGCACGGACTCTCAACACCTCGCCAGTCGACATGCCACCTTCGGTGCCTCCAGCACGACCTGAGCTGCGACGAATACCGTCTTCGGTCGAAATAATCTCATCATGTGCCTGCGAACCACGGCTACGAGCGAGTTGGAAACCGTCGCCAACCTCAACTCCCTTGATCGCTTGAATACCCATGAGTGCGCCCGCCAAACGACTATCAAGACGCCGATCCCATTGCGTATGCGAACCCAAACCAGGTGGCAATCCCGCCACGAGAACCTCGACCACACCGCCAAGAGTGTCGCCCTCTTTATGCGCGACATCAATTTCGGCAACCATGGCTTCAGTGGTCGCTTCATCGAAGCATCGCACCGGATTAGCGTCGAGGGCTTCAACATCGGCCTTGCTCGGCCATTTTCCGGCCGGTGCAGCAACCGTGCCAATTTCTACCACGTGACTCACGATGGTAGCTCCGGTTGCCTGCTCGATAAAACGTGCAGCGATCTCGCCCAACGCTACTCGGGCTGCGGTTTCACGGGCACTTGCTCGTTCCAAAATCGGTCTGGCTTCATCAAAGTCATACTTTTGCATGCCGACTAAGTCTGCGTGTCCTGGCCGAGGACGAGTCAGTGGTTCATTGCGTTTCATGCCAGCCAAGAGTTCGGGATCGACCGGGTTCGGTGACATGACCTTTTCCCATTTCGGCCATTCGCTATTGCCTACTCTGATCGCAATGGGACTTCCCAGAGTCTTGCCGTGTCGGAAACCACCAATGAGTTCAAGCGCATCGGCTTCAAACGCCATCCGAGCACCACGCCCATAACCTAGGCGACGACGTGCCAAAGCACCATCAATGTCATCGCTAGTTACTTCGACCCCAGCGGGCAATCCATCTAGTGTGGCAACAAGTGCAGGACCGTGTGATTCACCGGCCGTCAACCAACGCAGCATGTCGTCAATTCTCCCACGCCGAGGTGAAGATGAGAGAACTGGTCAGAAAGGCAAGGCTATCTGGAGGTCAGTCTGGAACACGAGCACGCCACACACGGCTCCCAAAACCATATAGGGGCCGAAAGCGTGAGGAACAAAATTACCCAAGCGGCCCTTCTGCAAAATCGTTCCGACCAGGCCGAAAATCAGAAAACTTGCAAAAATTCCCGCAAACGATGGCCAAAGCCCTAGCGGCCCTAGTGCCACTCCAATGACGGCAGAAAAGCGCACATCTCCGTAGCCAAAGCCGCCACCTGCAAAACGATCGAGCACCACATGAAACACCCAAAAGCCAACAAAAATCGTGAGGTTCCCGTACAAGGCGTATTTCAGAATCGCCAAGTCGTGAAGCAACCACGCGCTAACAGCCGTCAACGCCCAGGCGACAAGCCACGAAGGAGCGACGATCCAATACGGCAGTAAGTGGACTTGCCAGTCGATATAAGCCAAGAGCGGACCTACCACCGAAAGCAAGATCCACACCGGCAGGAGTCTAGGTTCTGGAATGAAATATGCCACTGCAGCCGCATACGCGCCTGCAGAAAGTGCCAACCACCAAGCCAAACGTGGGCGTCGACCCAGATCAACGTATAGAGTTTTGTCTTCTTCCGGTTCAACCGGCTCGGGCAAAATACGCAAAATTAACGGGCCTAACGCAGCAAGTACTGCGGCGATGAGCGCTGACACAACAGGAATCACGGGCTGAGACTAGCCCGAATCGGGCCCCTATAGGGTGAACAACCCACAGTTTCTGTGAATTGACCTAAATTTTTCGAGCAGCGAGCTCAGCCTTTGCTGCCGCAATCAATACATCCGGGCTCACCATCTCCCCCGTCATAGCGGTCAATTGCAAGACAGCTTGGTGCGCTAGAAGGTCAAGGCCCGTGATGAGCGCTTTGCCTTCGCTCTGTGCTGACGTCATCACTGAGGTGGGCCAAGGATCGTAAACAACATCAAAGACGGCGGTAGCTGTAGCAGCAATAGCGTGTTCAATCCCTGACACGGCCGATCCTGGAACTGTCGTCACCACAAGATCGACCGTTGAGCTCGGCTCATGGGAAATATCGTTCAGTTCAACAACCAAACCGAGGCTTTCGGCAAAAAGTGCTGTTTCTGCTGCCTTCTCACGATTCCGAACTCGCAAGTCCAGCGAATTGGCACCTAGCATATGTGCCACGTATGCCATAGAGATTGCCGTTGCTCCAGCACCATAAATACGCACCGAATTGACACGGTCAACACCAAGCGATCGCAGCGCAGCGATCGCTCCCGGTACGTCGGTGTTGCTCGCCGCCCAGCCAGCACCGGCGGGAATGAGCGTGTTCGCGACACCCAGTTTGATGACGTCGGGTGTCCGGCTACTCGCAATAGCGGCGGCTTCAGTCTTGAGCGGAGCCGTGACCGAAAAGCCGCGCCAGGTTTCATCAGTTCGATCAAGAAAGTGAGCTAATCCCCCGGCACCAATGTCCACGGCTTGATAGTTCCAATCAAGACCGAGTTCACGGTAGCCAGCCATATGCATTGCTGGTGAGAGCGAATGTCGAATGGGCGAACCGAGAACACCGCACCGGGGATGATTCAGCATCGCGTTTGCTGTCCGTAGGCCCGTTTGCAAGCATTCACATGCTCACGGTAGGTGTCACTGAATGCGGTCTCTCCCGTATCTAGATCAATTGCGAGGAAATACAGCCAGGAGCCTTCGGCCGGATTTAGCGCCGCCTCAATGGTCTTCTTTCCGGCGGAGCCGATCGGCCCTGGCGGCAGCCCAGTGTGCTGGTAGGTGTTGTAGAGCGATGGATCTGCTCGTTCTTCGGGAGTGGTCCATACATCACCCGCACGCTTGCTGACATAGGAAACAGTCGAATCGAGCTGAAGTGGCATCTCGATTTCGAGACGGTTATAGAGAACCCGTGCAATCTTCGGCAAGTCATCTTCCAATTTGCCCTCATATTCGAGGATGCTTGCCATCGTCAATATCTCGTGTTCCGTCATGCCTAACTCACGCGCACGAGTCTCGATGTTGAGTTCTTTCGTGACGTTCTTACTGCGGGTGGCCATTTCGGTAAGTAATGATTCTGCCGTGGTGTTTGGAGCCACGAAATAGGTATCTGGGAACAAGAAACCTTCTGGATTGCCCTCGGCGGAATCAGGCAAACCAATATTGGTCGGATTTTCTAGGACCTCTTCAAGATCAGCCGCCGCGATATGAGTGTTCTTGTCGACCAGTTCGACGATCTGTCCTAATCGAGCCCCTTCAGGAATGGTGACTTTCGCTTGAATCTTGGTGCTGGGATCAAGCAGGGCGTCGAGCGCCGCAGACGCTGACATACGCTTTCGCAGTTGATACATACCAGGTTGAATCTGTTGGGCCCGCGAATCGGACAGGCTCAATTGGTAAAAGGCATCAAAACTCGCTACAACACCGGCGTCCACGAGTGTTCGAGAAATCGCGGCACCGTTGTCTCCCGCTTTGACCTCGACTTGTACTTCGCCGGTGCCAAAGCCTTCGTAATCTTCCGGACCGATAAACGCTCGATAGGCTTTGAGACCAACAAACGCGAGGCCTGCAATAATCGCCAAAATAGCAATAATCGCAAGAAGCGACTTAAGTTTTGACTTCTTGGGTTCCTCTGGCCTGATGGGCGGTTCCGCATCGGGGTCGGTGAGGACCGAACTGCCACCTCGTGGAGGTTCGCCTGACATCCCTGCCTGCGTGCTTGGCTCCGAAT
>JBEBSZ010000017.1:0-40870 GCA_040394025.1 Aeromicrobium sp. | reverse complement strand
CCGAGTGACTCAACACAGCTTGACAACGAGCGCGTGAACCCAAAAAGGTGGGTGAAGCTAGGTTTTGGGCAGATTCGAACGAACTCCGGCGGGATCGAACAGCGACATCAAGACGATCAAACGAGAGTCATCAAAAGCACGAGACGATATGCGGCCGACACAATGCGCCCCGAATACAGGTTCAGGGAAACCGGAGCAAAAGAATTGACACACACCTTCCCAAGGTCACCCAACGACCCCGCGAAAATCCGAAGAGCCATCAAAGGATGTTCTGTTCGTGCGCGATACTGGGTTTGAACCAGTGACCTCTTCCGTGTCAGGCAAGCGCTCTACCACTGCGCCAATTGCCCGCTAATGGTCGGCTGGCGCCGGACCCAGTGGGAGTTGTCGAATTCTCAGGTTCTCGTTTGTGAACACAGCTATTGCTCCTGTTTCCAACTCTTCGCGAACTGTGGGCAGGTTTGTCGAAAGCAATTCAGCGATTTCTTCTGCTGATAAGCCCTGAGTTCGTCGTAATAAGACATAAGACGGTCTCGTTGAGTTTCGTAATGCAAGTATCGTGCCAAAATCGGTGTCAGCTGAAATGATGATCCTGTTGTCGCCTTCGGCCTGTTCTAAAATTTCCTCATCAGTGGCCGTAGCGAGTCCGAGTTGTCTTGTGTCCACGGCATCGTAGCCACGTTCGGTCAGGAGAGTTACTAGGCTTTGTGGGAGGTTCTGATCGAGCAAAAGCCTCATGCGGTTAAAAGTGGCACTTGTCGTTCGTTTAATACTGCGGCTGCGAATTGCAAGGCTTGTTGAATGTCTTCAACTTCGAGCTCGGGAAAATCATCGAGAATTTGCTCTGTGGTGCGCCCTGCGGCCATGTGGTTAACGATTGTTGCGACGGGCATGCGGAGATCACGAATAATGGGAACACCACCCATCTTGGTGGGATCTACTTTGATGCGGTCGAAAGCCATAACCCCATTGTATAGGTCTTTAGCCCTGCGAAGCTTCCTTTGCACGCACCGCGAATAATGGCGAACCCCGAAACTCGGTAGTGTCCGGGGTTCTGTTGGTGCGCGATACTGGGTTTGAACCAGTGACCTCTTCCGTGTCAGGGAAGCGCGCTACCACTGCGCCAATCGCGCCTGTTAAGGCTATTCAATTGTAAAGCGAGGTGGGTACGGGATTTGAACCCGTGTACACGGATTTGCAGTCCGTTGCCTCGCCTCTCGGCCAACCCACCGGAGGAGGGGTTCGGCAAGAACCCGATCCGAGCGGACGACGGGATTCGAACCCGCGACCCTCACCTTGGCAAGGTGATGCGCTACCACTGCGCCACGTCCGCACTGCCATCTATTGACGACACGTCACTTTATCCAATGCCTTCCCCGAGGTTCAAACCGGGTCGGGCTCAAAGTGCCGTGATTTCACTCCTATTTTGAAATCGACCTGAAAGATAGGGATTTTTTTCTGGCTAAATCTGGTGTCGAGCGGATTTCCTCGGTGGATTAATCCAAGGGATTCTGAAATGCGATATCGAATGCGTTCGCTGAAGCTCCCGAGAGTTGGGGTTTTGTCAAAAGAGCGTGAGCGTTCCCGGCTTTCTGATGTCCGGGACTGTGCGTTAGAGTTGTCGACGTCCCATGGGGCGATTGGCGCAGTGGTAGCGCGCTTCGTTCACACCGAAGAGGTCGCTGGTTCGAACCCAGTATCGCCCACTCTTTGAACCCGGTGATTCCGGTTTTTCGGATTCTGGCGGGGCGGCCGTCCTTCGGGGTGGTTTTCGTTGTGTTCACTCCCGCTTCCTGATTCCCACGAGACCGTCGGAAGTGTGAGTCAAGAACACCTATTAGGTACGCGTGAACCCAAAAACGTGGGTGACCCTAGGTTATTTTGACGTACCAGCACGGCTTGGAAAGCGACGTCAGTCTGATGAAATTTGGTCACCGCGAGAACCTGACGATACGCGGCACTAATCGTTGGTCGTACGTGATCTTTGCCAAGCGGCACCGAGCGCAAAGAGGCCATCAACTCGGTAATGCTGCAGTGCCTCGGCAATTCTTCTTCTACCTGTGCGTGATGAAATGCCTAAAGAATGAGAAGCAGCCTCGAGAGTTGCTCCTTGGCTCATTAACGTGAGTAACGGGTCCCAAGACTTTGTTTCAGGTACCAGCGAGGTGGCCTCCTGCCACAACCTGTCATATAACCAGCGTACGAGTGTGACTACTGCTGGGTCGGTTGTGGCAAAAACGCTCGTTGGCCATGGATCGCCCCAACGAAAGGGGAGTCCGACGGTGTCGTCATCCGCAATCCAAAGCCAGCTTGGTGGATTGGGTAGCATGCGAAATTCAGCTCCAACTGCCATATCTTGAGTGACTACCTCTGCGGCTCCAGGGGAAGTCACGTCGCGTGCAGAAAGTATGGTTCTCACGTGGATGTCATCACGGGCGATTGCCTCAAACCAGGTTTGTTTACTCTTTGAATCGGCAGTAAACATGCGTGTGGCATCGGGCAAAATTCCATCAGTGGTGCGAATCCGCTTCGTCGCTGCAATTCTTAACCACAGGTCGGTTGCGGCGAACGCTCCATGAAACACTTCAGTGTGAGTGTCACGCGAGCGATGTGATCCTTCGTTCCAACTCACAAGTAGCCGAGGCATGGCCTCTAACAATGCCTTTGTTTCCTGCAGGTGCTGTTCGATTACTTCTGAGGTACTGCTGAAGGACTCGCGGGCGCGCTCGGTTATTGCGACCTCAGGTGGATGGTAACTAATTTTTTCTTTGCGTAGTTCGACAAAACCGAGCACTTCGAACGCTTTGATTTTTTCGGCCAGCGCGGCTTTATCCAGGCCTGTGTGACTGGCGAGTTCTGAAACCGTTGCGGGTCGTGCCGCGAACATTTTTTCAAGCAGAGCTATGTCATGCTGAAACGCATTTTGTCCGATATTTGCCATGTCATCTATTGGACATGAAAGTGTCCTAATCTGTCCAGAATTGTGACTTTCCGATCTGAGAGGTACTTACTCACATGTCTTCACGCCCAAATATATTTGGTATTGCCGCGCTCGTCATAGCGATTCCAGCGCTGGCCCTTTCACTTCTCACAAGTGCAGGCGCGATCGGTGGGAAGAGCATCCCCGGGGTACCGGGCTCGACGGGGCCCGCCGGTGCTGCGGGCGAGAAAGGTGCACAGGGTGAAGTCGGTCAGGCTGGTTCGCAAGGTGAAAAAGGGACCACCGGTGCAGCAGGTACTGCTGGATCTGCTGGCATGCGCGGAAAAACGGGCGCTACTGGTAAAACGGGTGAGCGTGGTGCGACTGGTGCGCAAGGAGTTGCCGGCCAAAATGGTGCGGACGGCGTTCAAGGACTGCCGGGTATTCAAGGACTGCCCGGCCTCCAGGGCCTTCAGGGCATTCAAGGCCCGCCGGGGATTCAGGGAGAACCGGGCCCACAAGGAGAACAAGGTGAACCCGGTCCGCGCGGCCCAGCAGGTATCGGTGTGGCGCTTTCTACCGCTATGTGGTTTTCGGACAGTTCGGATGTTGGGCAAACAGGGCTAGATCGATGGTGGGTCATGCCAAATGAGAATGTGGTCACGTCCAGTGACGCTTCATTCAATGGAGGCTACTATCACATCACGCAGCCGGGGCTTTACCGCGTTCATCTTGTGGTAAATCCGAGGCAGTCTCCCAATGGCTCAGCAACGTCATTGGTGCTCGAACGACAACCAATCGATCAGTTTGCAACGTTCGCAACAATTCGTGCTGCAACGACATCTAACTTCACGGCCGCATCACCGTCGAATCTTGAACTCGCCGCAGTTTTTAGAGTCGGTAGCGCAGGCGAGCGATTGATGATCCTCATGGACAGTCCAGATATTCCTGGAAATAGCACTCTTCCGAACATAACGTCGATTCTTCAGATTGACAGGATTCAGTAGCGAGGTTTGGGCCTTGGAACTGTCGTGATCTTGTTGCCTGCCAGATAGTTTGCGAACGGTGCGGTTGAACTCGCAAAGGCCTAGACTTGAATCCATCTGAGACATCCCTTGGTGCCGTGGAGGCCCAATGTCACACGATCCTTTTAACCACCGGCGCTCCAGAAGTACATAAGTGCGGTAGGTGAAAAATGCGCGAACTGAGGCAGACCGAGATGAACGAGAAAGTCGACTTCAAGAAGAGTTTGGACAGTTATCAAGCAAAACGCGATCAATTTCGATTGCTTGAAATCCCACAACGTCAGTATCTTGCAATTGATGGCCAAGGCGATCCGAACACATCCGTGGAATTTACTGAAGCGATTGAGGCTCTATATCCGCTCGCCTACACACTGAAGTTCGCGAGCAAAAAAGAACGTGGGCGAGACTACGTCGTGCCGCCGCTTGAGGCGCTTTGGTGGGCAGACAACATGGAGAGTTTCACGGAACAACGTGACAAATCCCAATGGTTTTGGACACTCATGTTGATGGTTCCTGATTGGCTCACGGACCTCGACGTTGATCAGGCAGTCTCAGCGGTACAAGCGAAGAAGGTACCTAAACGGTTGGCAGATGTACGGTTAATGAGGTTAGCTGAAGGACAGTGCGTGCAAACGCTATATGTCGGTCCTTTCGATGATGAAGGCCCAGTTTTGGAGCGCATGCATCGCGAGTTCATTGAAGACAAAGGGCTAAACCTGACGGGGAAACATCACGAAATCTATCTCAGCGATTTTCGGAAAACGGCACCCGAAAAATTACGAACTATCTTGCGCCAGCCTGTCACGTCAAGCCGCTAACTAGGGTCATGTAGATTCGGCGCAGAACCGGCTGCAGACTCCCTCAATTCAGGCATGTGGCTCACCGGTGATTGAGGCGAAACATGCGGATTGCTTTTGCCTGTAGTTGTTGCTCAACGCTTAGGGTGAAAACCGTTCGTGGCTAGTCCGCATGCGACGCTATCTGGAGGGCTGGATTTTGGCCGCAGTTGACCTTACGAAGTACTCGCCAAACTCAAGCATCTACAAAACTCATCCGTGTTGACGCTCAGGATGTTCGCGAGCTTCTTTTGTACGTTCTGGATCATTGGCTACTTTTTCTTCGCGTCTCGCGTCTGCTAACCAGATAAAAATCCAGATTGCGATAAATGCGATGTAGCCAATGATCGCCACAATTGCCCAGTTCATAGCGCGTCATGTACCCGAACCCTGTGAGTTGAAACAACAACGTCGATAATGGGCAATGTGAACTGGAAGCCAAGCGTTTAGGTTTTGTCACATCGGGTACTTCGATTCAAAACATCATCCAGCTAATAAGGAGTGTTCTGATGAAGTACCTGAATGCGAAAGTACTCGGATTTGCAGCGATGCTTGGCGCAATCGTGGCATTTGTGTCAATTAAGCGCCGGTTTGGTTCACTTTCTAACGCAACGGATGCGGTCATGGATGACCCTCGTGTTCAAGACGTTAAACACACCGTAGAGGATCTCGCGCATCGCGCTCAAGATGCCTTCAACGATGTCGAGGACAAAGTGACGTCTACGACGAAAGATTTATCCGACTCAGCTCAAGACTCATTTGACCAAGCCCGAGACTCAGCGCGAGAAACTGCCGGAACTGTGAAAGAGGCGGCCGAGAACATCGTGAATAAGACAAAAGACTCTGCTGAAGACGTAGCCACCACGACCAAGGACGCGGCCAAAGATCTGTCTGAAGAGGCAAAAGGCCGTGTAAAGAGAGCCTCCTAATCGCTTCCGGTCACGAGGCTCGGTTCATTCAAAGTTTCCGTCTTGGGCCCACAGTTAATAGGTGCACAACTGTGGGCCCTTGTTCGTGGCAGCAATAAACATCTACGTGAAGTCCAAAGAAAGGCAGCACATCATGGTCTATACGCCAGAAGGCAGAAGAAGACTCCGAAGTTACCGGCGCCGATGGTTTATCGCTATGGGCGTGATTATGGCTCTTGTTCTGGCCAGCATTATTACCTTGATTCTCACCCAAACAGGACACTTGGCCGCTGAGCCGTGGGAGTTCGTTGCGCTTGTCGTTGGGACGGTCGCCGCGCTCTCGTCAGTTATCGTAACGATGCTTGAAGCTGCATTTGAACCAACCGAGATCGCACTCAAACACCTCAAAGAATAGGTCCACATTGCTGCCGTAATAGTTGACAGATCACAGCAATTTGTGACTGCCGTCGCACCAAGGCTTGATGGCGCTGAAGCCACAACGGCATAGCGCGCTCAGATTTCGTCGAGTGCGGTGTTCTTTGCCATCTGGGCCCAAGAAAACAAGGTCGCCACGAATGAGTAAAGGTCCATTGTGGCATTCAAAAGCCTCGACCTCGTCGGGTGTATAAAACTCATAGTGTTGCTCACACATCTCGAACTACCTCGTGTTCCACTTTGTGAGTAACCAGGCGGCAAACCTAGCCTCGAGATCCATACACGTGAAGGCGCCGAAGAAAATCTCTTGCGCGAGTTCTGGTCGTTTTCTCAACACGGGCTCACATATGAGACGAATGACGAGTTGCTCGTGAACAGCATCGGCTTCAACGTGTTCGTCGTAGTACTCGATCATCGATGGTGCTAAGGAAAGCCGATGCAAGCCTTGGGCAACCTTCCGTGAGGGTGCAGAACTGGTTGCTTCAAACGCAGCCAAGTGGCCGAGCGCAGCACCCAGCAACCGAAGATGCAGGCCGAAGAATGACATCGCGTTATTGAGCTCAAGCACCTCAACGGGCGCGATATCCACGTATGCGCCAGCCCTGTTATCGAGACCAAGGTCTGACATGCCACGCGCAAAAATATTGGCATGAAGTCGATCCGCGCGCCCTTGACCGAACTCATCGAACTGAAGCTCAGCCAATGATGCCTTCGCGTCGTAGGGGAGTCGCGGAATGAGCCACGCTTGGGGATCAGACTCACGCAAGTGGTAAACCGAACGGTAAGACATCAACTCACGGACTTGGTCTTCCGTCGCTTTCGATTTGACAAATTGCGCGATCGAAGGCCCCTCGAACTCGCGGATGTAATCGAATAAGGCATCAGCGAACGGTTGGGTGAAGGGAACGCTTGAGTACCTCGACCGCAGAAGCTGTTCAAACTGAGACTCCAATGAGGTTCGCACGTCGATTAAATACGGATACCATTCCATCTCTGGGTCGACATCATCAAAACCGTCGTGATGCAGTTGGTACAGAATCCAGAGGCTAAGTTGTGCGTCAGAATCATCGTTAGCAGTGATGTCCGCGAGCGATTGCGTCGTAAGCGCGTGCCCATCAGGGAGGCACTTCACCAGTGCATTGCTCAAGTCTCCCCGAGGGTGAGGCAGTTTCATATTAGACGCTCCTTTTGGCGATGTGATTCGTCAGTACCCGAATAGCTCGCTCATCAATCGAACTAGGTTTTTCGTGGATTTGTGCATGGCGAGTCAAACCTTGGGTAACAAACAGCGTGAGACAGAAATTCGAGACATGCGAGGAGGATCATCATGGGATTCGCAGACAAAGCTCATGACATTAGCGAAGAGGCCAAAGGTAAAGTTAAGGAAGTCGTCGGTGATGCGACCGATAATGCTCGGCTAGCTTCCGAAGGACTTGAACAGCAAGCCCAAGCTGAAGCTCATGAAGAAGAAACCAGAGCAAAACGAGAAGCTGAAGACTTACTTGACGCAGACAATCCCCAACACCGAATTCGGTAAGTAAGCCGGTTCGGTTCCAAGCTTCAGTTTGTCAGAATCGACACGCATAGGTGGGGTGCTTGGTTTTTATACGTCCGAGCACCCCACCTTGCTTGGGGCGAAGTGTATTCAGGACGCTCGCGGCGTCTGTCGTTCAGTGTGATGACACAAGCGCAGGATCCCGTCATTGAACTCTGCGAGGTTATCTGGCCCCTGTGCGGTCAATAGTGACCATCCGTTGTCCTGACAGAGCTGTGTGGGCTGGTCAACCCACGTTGCACCTGCGTTTCTAATATCTGTCGCTAATGACGGGTAGGACGTCAGTGTTTTTCCGGGCAGCACGTTGGCTTCGACGAGTAACCAAGGTCCGTGGCAAATCGCTGCAATCGGTCGTCCCAGTTGTACAAAACGCTTGACCAATGAGACGGCCGCCCCATCTAAACGCAAGGTGTCAGCATTAATCGTCCCTCCAGGAATGAGCATCAGATCGTAATCGTCTGCCGATGCGTCTGCCGTCGTCTTCGAGACGTGAACCTTGCCAGCCTCTACCTGAACGTGTTCGACGGTATGTACATCGCGTGCTTCGGTCGCGATGTGATCTACCGACCATCCGCGGTTGAGCATCGTCGTTACTGGTGATTTCAATTCGCTTACCTCGACGCCCACATTGGACGTCAATACACAAATTTTCATTCTGCCATTCCTTCATGCCCAGGGTTGACAAGTTGCCCACCGCTGTTCTCCAAATGAGCCCTGATGAACCAATGGAACAGCTCGAGTTTGTGAAGTTGGCCGATCACCATGTCTTCACTCACCGGATCGAGTTCAGAGAGGGAAGCCTGTGCTTCTCGATGTGCTCGGATCATGTGTTCATAAACCTCATTGAGGGCGTTGAGGTGCTCTTGTGTTCCCGCACGGTTAGTTGAATACTCTGGCCAACAAGCATTTGATGCGATGACGTGAGGCGTGCCAATGGGCGCGACACCAAGGGTCGCGATACGTTCAGCGGTCTCGTCCACCATCACCCGCACATCAATCACTTGCGGATCAATCATCTGATGAACGGCGATGAAATGAGGGCCAACGACATTCCAGTGGGCGTGCTTCAAGGTCAAAGCAAGATCGTTGAGGGCGTTGAGTCGTTCTTGCAGAATCTCTGCAACGTTTCGACCCTTTTCCATGGTTAATCCAGGAATCGTATAGCTAATCGGTCCGGCTTCGGTCGGATTGCTTCGGTGTTCTGTCACAGGCATGACCTACGTGTACCCAGCAGACCCGAAATTCATTCACCTTTGTGATGCCGTGGGGATTCGGTTCAACGGCACTTTGGGGCTAATGTTGGAGAGTCATCCTCGGGACGGTAAATACAACGGGAAATTCGTTTGTAAGTTCTGGAGGAGTTGGGCATGAAGCGTAAGACCAGAAATGCTATCGAGACGGCCCGTGTACTAGAGAACGAGCTCGCAGATTTGGGGCGCGACCCAGATGAACTCGAACCACACGAAGTGCAGGAACTATCGCTTGCCAGTGGTGACTTGCAGGCTGCCTGGGAAGACTTGTTTCCCGAACGTTCTGATCTTGCAGACATTCTTGATCAGCAGCGAGCAGAGCAATGGTGGCACCGGAAACTTATCGCTACCTTCCCGATTGCGGTATTAGAGACCGATATGTCGGGCCGTGTGTTGTGGGCTAATACGGCGTGGGCTTCATTGCTCAACTTGCCGGTGCTTCAAATCGTGCGTACAGATATACGCCGCTACGTTGACACATCCGATCACCAAGTACTTGACGAGTTCCTCGCCCAATGTGCCAGCCTGGGTGCAGACGCTGGCAGCCAACACACCACCTTGCGGATAAATTCGGCTCCTAGCGTCTTAGCCAATATCGAAGTGACTGTCGAAGAACGGCCGCAATCTGATGACACTCGATTGATTGTTACATGGGTGGTCGAACCCATTTCCGAGATCCAACCGGCAGCAACTGAGCAGACGAAAATCGCTCATGTTTTTAGTCGTCTTGGTTTGTTGCCGCTCCGTTCTCGGACGAATCAAGAACTGCTCAACGAGGCCGTCATTCTATCGACTCATATCGCCCCTGAACAATCCAGCGTTAGTGTCGTGGTAGGTGATCCTGCAGAACCTGTGGCTATTTCCACGTCAAATCGGGAAGCTCAAATCGTTGATGCGGCTCAGTTGCTAACCGACGAAGGTCCAAGCCAGGAGGTGTGGCGGAGTGGTGAAAGCACGCTGGCCTCGGGCCCAGAGATCCAACATCAATGGCCGCGGTTTTGGGACGAGGTTCAGGAATCAAATATCGGAAGTCTTTTAGTTGTTCCTATTCGGGTCGGTGACGAAGTCTTTGGCATTTTGAATGTCTACGCGGAAGACCCGCTCGCCTTTGACCGCGAGAGTACGCAACAGATAGAACTTTTTGCTGAAGCAGTCGGTGCTGTGTTGCACCACGTGGATGAGGAAAAGCAGTTGCGCACGCTCGCCTCCCAACTTGAGAAAGCCATGCGGTCTCGTGAAGTAATTGCCCAAGCTAAAGGCATCCTGATGGCTAAGTACGGCTGTACGGCAGAAACAGCACTAGAGAAACTCAAGACGGTAAGCCAAGAGAAGAATATTCGTGTTCGTGTCTTAGCTCAAGAGATTGTTGCGAGCGTTACCCGCCGAGCAGAACAGTCAACGAATTTAGAGTCCTAAGACGCCGCCGGAACAACCTCAGGTTCAAGTTGTGCTCGCATACTCGTCATGATTTTCGCTAGCCGACGGGAAACGTGCATTTGGCTGGCGCCGATGGCGCGAGCGATTTGCTCTTGGGTCTGTCCTTCGTAAAACCTCATCGCGATAATCTGTTGATCTTCACGAGGCAGCTCCGCAATGAGGTCAAGGACGAGAACGTAGTTATCGGCTTGTTCCACATCATCGTTCTCAGCAGCAATCAAGTCTCCGAGTGTTGCGCTGTGTTCTTCGCCAATCTGTTGATCGAGTGATTGGGGCGTGAAACAGCCACGTGTTGCTAAGGCCTCGTTGACGGCTCCGGGGGATTCATCGAGTGTTGCGGCCAATTCGTCAACCGTCGGTTCTTCGTTTTGTTCTTGCAGGAGCTCTTGGCGGGCAATGGAAATATTTCTTTGTAAATCTTGCACCTGGCGAGGCGGTTTCACAGCCCAGCAATGATCGCGGAAGTGGCGCTTGATTTCACCGGTGATCGTGGGAACTGCATAAGCCAGAAAGTTGTGGCCCTTATCGGGTTTGAACCCTTGTACGGCCTTGACCAAACCGAGATAGGCAACTTGCTCGAGATCTGCAGTGTTTTCGCCTCGACCGCTATATCGTTGGGCCAGCGAACGGGCAACATTCATATTGAGGCAAATGATCTCTTCTTCAATAATGTTTCGGCCTTGGTCGCACGGGACAGTCGACATTTCTTGAAAGAGGCGAGCTGTCTCGCTTGCGCAATCGTCGCCCTTTGCGGTTAGGCGAGTAAACGAGGCATGAGATTCGGGAACCGGGACGAGAAAATCTTTGCTGGGAGTATTCATGGTGCACCACCCAATGTGATATCGCGGGCGTGGCGCACTTCAAGACCACGTTTCGACCATAACAAGGTGCCGAAACTTTTGCTAGGCGAGTGTCATGAGGCTTTCTCGCACACCCAGCCTTCAGGCATTGAACCGTCGGCGAGAAATTCCTGCAATTCTGCAGTCAACGTGGCATTCAGAGTGACGTCAACTTCGGGATAGATGATGGGCTCTTCTTTGGCATTATGCCGATCGAGTGCGTCCAAAAGCTGTCGGGAAATTCCGATGAGTTCAGCTTTGTCAGCTGCTGCGGATTCTGCCGTTTGGAGTTGGTCCATCAGGTTCCAGATTTCGCCGTGCTCTTTGATCATGACGAGTATTGGCATCACCATGCCAGCCTCACGTAGCGGTGGGAAAAGGAACTCTTCCTCAACATAGATGTGACGACGGAGTAACGTGAGTGCTTCAGCAAGGGGAGTGGAGTCGCGTAGTCCATCAGCAACGGCGTGGGTGAAGCGTTCGATGCCGGCGTCAACGGTTTTGTGCTCTTGTTCGAGCGTTTCGCTCAGTAATAGTGCAGTCATGAAAAGCGATCCTTTGCACGAGTGAAAGAAACAACACCACCCGTGCCGCGCCGTGGGTGTGGCCGACAGATGCGCTGCACGGGTGGAATGTCGCAGGGAGAATTACGTCTTGAATCGGGACGAGGTTCAGGGGCGCCCGATGCGTACGCGCCAGACTTCAGGGCCTGATTCGAGGTAGTCCCAAGTGAACTGGTTTTTGAACTCTGCATCGAATTGGTACCACAGGGGTTTCGGGTCGTGATCGTTGACGAGTTCAAATCCGGCACCCGGTTCTAAGGCTTGATAGGTGCCCAGAATCAAATCGTGGCGGCGAGCGGGAGGCTCATTGCGTACGTCGAGTTTTGGGTCTGTGCTCATGGTGCTCCTCTAGTTGTGGCATTGCGGATAGTTGTGACACTGCTGGCGTGCTGCTGAGTTCAGGTAGACGAGCGAGGTAGTGCATGAGGCCGTTAAGTCGCTGGGCTTCACGTGGGTAGTTCGATTTAAGTAAGACCCACGCACGCGCAGCCAGTCGATTCGCTGAGTCGGGCTTTCCACTTTTGCCGAGCTCCCGCAAGGCACGCAGGAGAATATCGGTTGTCCCATTGACAAGATCGACCGAATCTGGCTCTGTGCCCGTCATATCATTCCTGATCTTCGCTGATTAATTACGGAATAAACCGTAATAAACAGTTTCAGACTACCGCATGACAGGACCGGGGTTCCCGCCCCCAACAAGATTTGGGCGATTTGGCCCCCGAAATCTGTGAAATCAGGGGCCAAATCGCCCAAAAGTTGTTCGAACGGAGGTTAGATCAGTCCGAGCGCCAACATTGCGTCAGCGACGTGAGTGAAACCAGCGATATTTGCGCCAGCGATGTAGTCGCCCGGCACGCCATACTCATCCGCCGTTTCCAAGCAGGTGTAATGGATGTTTCGCATAATTTTCTCGAGGCGCTGCTCGGTGTGATTAAAACTCCACGAGTCACGCGAGGCGTTCTGCTGCATTTCCAGAGCACTGGTAGCCACACCGCCAGCATTCGCGGCTTTCCCCGGAGCAAAGGTGATACCGGCCTTAGTCAGGATTGAAATTCCTTCTGGTGTGGTCGGCATGTTGGCGCCTTCGGCGACGATCTTGACGCCGTTCTTCACCAACGATTCAGCATGGTCGCCGTTGAGTTCGTTCTGGGTTGCGCAGGGGATAGCAATATCGGCCGGAATGTCCCAAATGCTGCCGGAACTGAACACCGCATCAGAATGAACATCGAGGTAATCTGAAACACGACCACGACGTACCTCCTTGATCTCCTTGAGTAACTCCAGATCGATGCCCTTATCGTCCAAGATGAAGCCAGTCGAGTCTGAACAAGCCACGACCGTGCCGCCCAACTCGTGAACCTTCTCGATCGCATAAATGGCGACGTTGCCTGAACCCGAGACCAACACTCGTTTGCCGTCGAAGGATTCGCCGGTGGTCTTGAGCATCTCGTCAACGAAAAAAACCGTGCCGTAGCCGGTGGCCTCCGTACGAACCCGCGAGCCACCCCACGCTAAGCCCTTGCCCGTGAGTACGCCCGATTCGTATCGATTCGTTATGCGCTTGTATTGACCGAAAAGGTAACCAATTTCGCGGCCGCCCACGCCAATGTCGCCCGCAGGTACGTCGGTGTATTCGCCGATGTGTCGATAAAGTTCTGTCATAAATGACTGACAGAAACGCATAATTTCAGCGTCTGAACGGCCCTTAGGGTTGAAGTCGGAACCACCTTTGCCGCCACCAATTGGTAGGCCAGTTAAAGCGTTCTTAAAGATTTGTTCGAAACCAAGGAACTTGACGATACCGAGGTAAACGCTGGGGTGGAACCGTAAACCACCTTTGTATGGGCCAAGGGCGGAATTGAACTCAACGCGGAAGCCACGGTTAATCTGAACTCGGCCTTCATCGTCAGTCCACGGGACACGGAAAATGATCTGGCGTTCTGGTTCGCACAAACGCTGGATGATCGCGGCGTCACCGTATTCGGGATGCTTGTTAACGACGTGTCCGATGCTGTCGAACACTTCACGTACTGCTTGGTGGAACTCGCCTTCGCCAGGGTTACGACGTAAGACTTCCTCATAGAGGTTCTGCAGTTTTTCGTCCAAAACAGGCACTCGAAGATCTCCATTTCGTTGTTCGCCCGAATCCGGGCCGGCGCAGCGAACGAGGCGCAGGGCCAACGAATAGGTTACAAGCCAGTACGACCAAGGCATAGCGTGAGGTGCCCGTTAGAAAAATTTTGCCTGCGAAAGGCTTGGGCGCATGATGGGTCCATCCTGCCCGCGCATTAGAGTCAACACAAGCAGTACGCGCCAGTCGTAGGGCGCGTCCCGACAATAAAGAGGTGCCTATGTCCACACTCACTATTACCTTGCGCGCGAATGACGCTGACGGTTCACGAACGGTCGAATCCGGCACCCGCATCTGGCAACTGTTTGCTGATGATCCGTCGGTTATTGCCGCCACAGTCGACGGCGAACTCGTAGATCTAGCTCGAGAAATCAACGCGAACGAGACGATTGCCCCGGTGTACATCGATTCACCGGACGGACTTAATATTTTGCGCCACTCGACGGCACACGTCATGGCTCAAGCAGTGCAAGAACTGTTTCCAGAAGCGAAATTGGGCATAGGTCCGCCAATCGCCGATGGTTTTTATTACGACTTCGATGTTGACATTCCATTCACCCCCGACGATCTGGACAAGATCGAGTCACGGATGAAGAAGATCATCAAGGAAGGTCAAAAGTTCAGCCGTCGCGAAATCAGCGATGATGATGCTCGACTCGAATTGGCGGATGAACCCTACAAGATCGAACTTATTGGGCTCAAGAGCAATGCCGGCGATGCGGCTGAAGGTGCAAGCGTTGAAGTTGGCGACGGCGGCCTCAGCATGTATGACAATCTCAAACGCGACGGTTCGCTCGCGTGGAAAGACCTGTGCCGCGGCCCGCATTTGCCCACCACAAAAAGAGTTCCTGCGTTTAAATTGATGCGAAGTGCTGCCGCCTACTGGCGCGGTAACGAAAAAAATAAGCAACTTCAACGTATTTATGGCACCGCGTGGCCAAGTAAAGAAGAACTTGCCGACTACCTGCACCGGATTGAAGAAGCTCAACGCCGTGACCATCGCCGTCTTGGTACCGAGCTTGATCTCTTCAGTTTCCCTGACGAGATTGGTTCGGGTCTTCCGGTGTTTCATCCAAAGGGTGGTGTTATCAAGCGGGAAATGGAGGACTACGTCCGCTTGCGTCATATCGAAGAAGGATTCGAATACGTCGGCACGCCGCACATCGCTAAGGAAGAGCTTTTTTACACCTCAGGACACCTGCCGTATTACGGCGAAGGCATGTTTCCGGCGCTCGATGTCGATGGTATGAACTATCGCCTCAAAGCGATGAACTGCCCGATGCACAATCTCATCTATCGCTCGCGGCAGCGATCCTATCGTGAACTTCCGCTGCGGCTCTTTGAGTTTGGGCACGTTTATCGTCACGAGAAGTCAGGCGTCATTCACGGACTCACTCGTGTACGTGGATTTGCGCAAGACGACTCTCATTCCTATGTGACACCGGATCAAGCTCCAGATGAGATCCGACATTTGCTCAATTTCGTCTTGAGTTTGCTGCGTGATTTCGGCATGGACGATTTCTATATTGAACTTTCGACTCGTGACGACTCGAAAGATAAGTTCATTGGTTCAGATGAAGACTGGGCTACGGCGACTCAAGTATTGGCCGATGTCGCGATGGAAACCGGGCTAGAACTTGTTCCTGATCCGGGTGGTGCGGCATATTACGGTCCGAAGATCTCGGTTCAAGCTCGCGATGCAATTGGTAGGTCGTGGCAGATGTCGACGATCCAATATGACTTCAATCAGCCGTCAGAAGATCGATTCAATCTGGAGTATGTCGCCGCAGACGGTACGCGTAAGCAGCCCGTAATGATCCACTCGGCTAAGTTTGGCTCGATCGAACGCTTCATGGGTGTTCTCGTTGAGCACTACGCTGGCGCGTTTCCGCCGTGGCTTGCTCCTGTTCAAGTTGTCGGTATCCCTGTCGCTGAGCGGCATAGTGAATACCTCGACGACATTGCTGTGAAATTGCGTGCTCACGGGGTTCGAGTGGATATCGACAATTCTGATGAACGGATGCAGAAGAAGATCCGCACGGCGCAAACCCAAAAGGTGCCCTTCATGCTTCTCGCGGGAGATAAAGATATTGAGGCAGGCGCGGTCTCTTTCCGTTATCGCAATGGTGATCAAGATAATGCTGTGCCGATCGAAGAAGCGGTCGCGCGTATTGTTCAAGCGATTGAAACTCGGGCGCAGGTATGAGTTTCGTGTCAGACCCAGACGGACTAGAGCGGTTGTGGACTCCCTACCGAATGTCGTATGTCAGGGGAGAGGAACCTGAGTCTGGCTGCCCGTTCTGTCGGATCGGAGCTCCCGATAGCGATGATTCTTTATTGGTTGCGCGCGGTGAACATGTGTATGTGGTGCTGAACCGCTATCCCTACAATCCGGGCCACGTCATGGTGATCCCGTATCGGCATGAGGCCGACCTAGTTTCGCTTACTGACGATGAGTCCGACGAACTCATGGCGATGACTCGCCGAGTGGTTTCAGTCATCCGTTCGGTGTCTTCGCCGGATGCATTCAATGTGGGACTCAACTTGGGTTCGATTGCTGGCGGTTCACTTTCTGGCCATCTGCATCAGCACGTGGTGCCCCGCTGGGAGGGTGATGCGAACTTTATGACAGTTACCGCAGGAGTGAAGGTGTTGCCGCAATTGCTACGAGATACGCGCGATTTATTGGCTGGCGCTTGGGATGGTTAAAGTTTCAATCATGTGATGTACGTCATAGTTTATTTCGCGTCATAGTTGCGTATTTGTCCCGTCTCATGTGTGGCGTCGGAGAAATCGATGGTCGATTCCCGCATCACGAATGGAGACACTATGAAGAAATCCACTAAGGGCGCAATTGCCACCGGTGCAGCAGCAATCTTGTTGCTGGGCGGAGCATCGACCCTCGCTTTTTGGAATGACGATGCAGTTATCAGCGGCGGCACGCTTGCTTCAGGATCGATTGAATTAGGTACGGTCACGTGTGGGACGTGGAAGCACACGGAAGATGACTCGACTGTTGTGAAGATCGTTCCGGGTGACAATGTCTACAAAGACTGCACCACGACGCTCACGCTCGTCGGCGACCACATTGGCGCAACTCTTGCGATCGATCCTGCATCGATTCCAGCAGGTGCACTTGCTGATGAATTGGACGCTTCGGTTGTTTTGACCGACGCTACAGGACTTGCTATTCCAGGCAACGCGATTACTGAAGAAGGCACGACCAACTTGCGTGCACGCATCACGGTCGATTTCGACGGCCCTGGCGGCACCAATGATTCCCAAGACGGCACCGCTGTACTTGACGCCATCGATTTGGTAGCTACTCAAACTCACAACTGAGTAATGCCTTGACCGTCGATTTGGGCTCCGGGGTCTCAGTGCCCCGGAGCACTCCAAACGACTGACCTTAAACCGATAAGTAATTCAGCCAGCCAACAATATTCTTCGACCTAAGGAGGAGCCCGTGAGCACCATCACGACTGACGTGGCGTCCATACAGCCTGCACCACATGTGTGGCTCCGCGGGGCGCGTTGGTTCGTTGACGTGATCATGTGGTTCCTTGTTTTGTTGGCGGTCGCAGTTTTGTCGATCGCCGTGCTGGTTCCGCGTGTCGCTGGTGCGACTCCGTACAACGTTGCGACGGGATCAATGGCTCCAGCACTTCCGGCGGGCACGCTCATCGTGGTTAAGCCGACGGCATTTGACGACATTCGAATTGGTGACGTTGTCACTTTCCAAGTTCGTTCGGGCGATCCAACGGTCGCGACTCACCGAGTGTCTGCCATCGGCAGTGATTTGTCTGGCGGAAAGTATTTACGGACGAAAGGTGACGCGAACTCTGCGGTTGATGCTGAGTTAGTTAAACCAATTCAGGTTCGGGGCACCGTGTGGTACGCCGTGCCGAAACTTGGTTATGTCAGCAACCTGTTGACCGGTGAGCAACGTCAGTTGGCGGTGTATGCGGTGGCCGTGAGTTTGCTCGTCTTCGCTATGTACATGTTTGGTGGTGCCGCTCGGGATCGGGTCGTTCAACGCAGACAGTCCCAAGAAGGACCGGAGTTGTCGATATGAAGCACTTCATTGTCACTTTGATTGCGGCGATCCTGTTGTTGGTCACCGGCTCGGCAGCGCACTCGGCCAGCGATCCGCTTCAAGTCAGTTTGGACGGAAACACATGGACCTCCTCTCTCACTACGCCCCTTTTCGTCACACCTACACATTGGGTCCCTGGTGATCAGGAATCGCGTTCGTTTTGGATTCGCAACACCACACGTCAAACTGGCACAGTCGCAATTGAGGTTGAAGGTGTGGACCAAGGACTCTTGGCAACAGGCGAACTTCTTGTTCAGGCACGAGCGGGAAGTACTGCATGGCAGGACATTTCTGTCTCAGAGATGACTACGATCGGAACCTTGGTTGGTGGTGCCGACCAAAAGGTCGACGTACGTGTCAGCTTCCTAGAATCAGCCACGAACCCAAGCCAGAATGAAGAGTTTGCACTTTCGTTTCGAGTCCAGCTTTCTGGCGACGGGTCGTTAACCGACGATGGGTCATTAACGGACGATGATCAGGACAAGAGCGATGGACATTCCAGCGCTTCTGGATCGTTAGACCGGACCGACGGTTCGGCGTTCGACCACATATTAATTTTTGCACTTGTTTCACTATTGCTCGGAGCCGTGATTATTGTCATCACGCGCCGTCGCTCCCACGAGGAGGAACCATCATGACCACAGGACCCCAGCAGACACGTTCGTCTCGCATCTCAGTACGTCTGCGTGCGCTACTCAGTCTCGGGATTGTCTTAGGTTTTGGCAGTGTCAGCACTCTCGCTTATTGGACAGATACGGCGACGATGAATACCGGGGCCATCACCTCGGGCAGCCTTGACCTGCAACTAAGCGGAAATCTGGCGGGTCAGGGTGGCACCTGGAATAACTCCAGCTTTGCCTTCGCGAACATGATTCCGGGCGAGAGTTTTGCTCTCACCGTTCCAGTGCAACGTGCAGCCAACTCAGCTCCGTTCACCTACACCGCAACTGGAGCAGCCAGTGGTGGGCTCGCATCGCACTTGCGATGGACGGTTACGGCAGGTTCTGCTGGTTCACAAACGGTCAGCGCGAATGGTGTACGCACACAGTCATGTGGTGGCACAGCTCTGGCGTCCAACGTCACGCTCGGTGGCACTGCAGCAAACGTGATCTCGACGGCGCGGCCCTTGAGCGGATCGAATTATAGCGAGAACATTTGCATTCGAGTTGAACTGCCTTCGAGCGCGACGAATGCCGCTCAATCGCAGAGCGCCACCGCCTCATTCGTATTCAACGCGAACCAGATCACGAACTGAGGTAGCCATAGTGTTGCGTAGAACAAAAGAAATCGCTCTATGGATTGGGGCAATTCTGGGCAGTCTTACGCTGCTCTGGACTGCCGTGATGTTTGCCTTTGGTTTGACTCCTTTGGTGTTTACCTCCGGTTCGATGTCACCCGAAATCAAAGCGGGAGATTTGGCTTTTTCTCGAACAGTTGATGCTGGTCAGATCAACGTGGGCGATGTTATAAGTCTTGAGAACGCGGCCGGCGTGCGAATCACCCACCGTGTTGTTGACATTGACACAGCCAATGGCGACGCGGTACTCACGATGAAAGGCGATGCTAACAAGGCAGTCGACGCTGAAGCTTACAACGTCACTGCAGCCGAACGTGTTGAGTTTTCCGTGCCTAAGGCTGGCTATGTGGTGAACTGGGCAAGTTCACCGACGGGCATGTTTCTTGGTGGCATGTTCGTGACGGTGCTGTTGTTTATCGCGTTCGTGCCGACGGCACGTGATGGCGAGGAACGACCACCCGTGGCACGTAGCGATGACCAAATCAAAACATCAAAGCCGGGTCATCGACGTAAAGGCATTGTATTGACCGTCGCCGGCGTTGCGGTCGTTTCGGTTGCGGCAGTGGGAGCCTTATTGGTTCGAGTTGAGCCCACGAGTGCCAGCTTTACCGACGTTGGCACGATGAACACGTCGGCCATTGCTAGTTCGGCTGCTCCGCCTCGTCCAACTTCCATGAGTTGCACCACCAGTGGAAATTGGCTGTCCGGCTACCAAGCGACTTTCACGTGGCCCGCATACACTGACTCGACTGGAAGGCGAGTAGGGTACCGAGTTCAAATTGCTGATAATGCTTCGTGGAACAACGCCACCAACGTGACGATCCTTCCGACGGGGGCCTCAAGCTATAGCTTCACGGCGAATTCTAGTATTGGCGGCTGGTTTTCAGCGACGACTTATTACGTCAGAGTGCAAGCGGCCTATGTGGATGGGAACAATGCATTTACTTGGTTTGCAGTCGATCATCGCGCTTGGACTGCAACTCGAACCGTTGTGGTGAATTGGTTTGAGTGCGCTTCTAACCTCACACCGTGATGTGAGCGACGACGTGGTCTCGGACTGTTTGGACGGACTCGCGTAGATCGTTTATCTCGGACTCACTGAGTCCAGTTGAGCATTCGACCAAATGGCGTACTTTTGCCGTATCGCTCTCGAGGTCTTTCCCGGTTTGGGTTAAGGACACCACAACTGTCCGTTCATCGTTCGGTGCCCGTACTTTTTGGACCAACCCCAGGCTTTCTAAGCGTTTGAGCAATGGGGATAACGTGCCGGAATCAAGTGCGAGTGCTGCGCCAAGGTCGCTTACAGTGCATTTTTTACGTTCCCAGAGTCGGAGTAAGACGAGGTACTGCGGGTAGGTGATTCCGAGCTGCGAAAGCCCTTCTCGATACGCGGCTGTGATGGCGCGCGATGTTGAATACAAGGCAAAACATAATTGGTCTTCGAGTTTTGCAGGTGTTGACGCAGCATCGGTAGCCATGCTTGATCCTATCTTTTTGATCTACCTAAAGGTAAGGTTAATTGTACACAACTAAATTGTGGACAATTTAAATCAAGTTAAGGAAGCGTTATGACTGAATCGTGGCTACCGTCCCTGATCACTGACGGACCGGAAGAGGGTTTTCAACTTGCGATTACGCTCTCGCGGCGTGGTGTGAAATTCACACAGCCAGATACCGAAGTACTGCATCGCTTGCGACCGGTCTATGCCGAAAACGCTGATAGCCTGACGGCCGCGTCGCATGTCATTGCGGTTAATTTCAACACCGTTGCCCAAGCAAACAACTTTTGGCGATGAGCTAGAGCAAATAGCCAATCGGCAGATCAAGATGACAACTGCCGATTGGCTTTGAAAATTTGCTGGAAATCTTGGTAATTTCATTTAGAGTGGTGACCAGAGTTAGAGATGGGAACCAAGATGAAGCGTGCCAAACTCCTACCAATCGTTGCCTCGGCGGCTTTCGGTCTCGTACTTGTTGGGGGAGTAGCCGTGATGGCAGTACCCAAAGACGACGCCACACCTGAGGCGGTAGCCTCCACTAAACCTACCGAACCAAAGTCAGACGACGCGGAGCCAAAGTCCCAAAATCCTCGTGGCAACAACCCTAAAGACTTCGGTGGGGGACTCGGTCTGGGCGCAAACCCAGAACACCTTGCAGCAATGATCGACCAGATGCCTGAAGCGATGCGTACGGATCTGGCAAACGTGCTTGTCGCAAAGAGTGACGAACGCACCAAACTCATTGAAGCCATGATTGCTAAAGCCAAGTCCGGTGGTTATGGGGAAGAGATTGCTAAGCAGGTCGCTCAGGGCGAAGATATGGCACGTTCGTTCGGCGACAAAGCAAAAAAGCGATGGGACGACATGCCCGCTGAGCTCAAAGAGGATCTAGCGGCGGCTCGCAAACTCAAGGGTAATGAACGACGTGAAGCGATGGAAAAAGTAATCGGCGACGCAAGAGCTGGCAAATATGGCGACGATGTCAAGAATTCGTTCGATCGCTTTAACGGTTTTGGGGATAGGCACCACAAAGGTAAGAAAGCCAAAGACTCCAAGGGTTCGTGAAATGCGTGCCCAAACTTCCATTAGATGGACAGCCGTGTCGACATTGGAACCCTCGGCCGTAAGATAGCCGCGTGACCACAGAGAATTCCACAAACACAAACCCCACCCAAAACACCGGCACGAGCCGGGTTAAGCGTGGCATGGCAGAAATGCTCAAGGGCGGCGTCATCATGGACGTCGTTACCCCAGAACAAGCCAAGATCGCTGAAGACGCTGGTGCCGTTGCCGTTATGGCCCTCGAACGCGTCCCGGCAGATATACGCGCTCAGGGTGGGGTGGCTCGCATGAGCGACCCAGATCTGATCGACGGAATTATCAACACCGTCTCCATCCCCGTGATGGCAAAGGCACGTATCGGTCACTTCGTTGAAGCTCAGGTTTTGCAGAGTTTAGGTGTGGACTACATCGATGAATCTGAAGTGCTGACTCCTGCAGACTATGCGAACCACATCGACAAGTGGGCTTTCAACGTTCCCTTCGTCTGTGGCGCGACTAACCTAGGTGAAGCATTACGCCGAATCACTGAAGGCGCAGCCATGATTCGGTCCAAGGGCGAGGCCGGAACCGGCGATGTTTCAAACGCCACCGGACACATGCGTGGAATTCGTACCCAAATTCAGCAATTGGCCGCACTTCCAGAAGATGAGCTTTATGTCGCTGCCAAGGAGTTGCAGGCGCCCTACGACCTCGTCAAAGAAGTGGCACAGACAGGCAAGCTGCCCGTGGTCCTGTTCACCGCTGGTGGAATCGCGACTCCGGCAGATGCGGCCATGATGATGCAGCTGGGTGCCGAAGGCGTGTTTGTTGGTTCGGGAATCTTCAAGTCGGGTAACCCGGCCGAGCGCGCAGCCGCAATCGTGAAGGCCACAACCAATTACGACAACCCAGATGTCATCGCCGAGGTTTCACGCGGACTTGGTGAAGCGATGGTCGGCATCAACGTAGACGAAATCCCAGAGCCTCACCGGCTAGAAACCCGCGGCTGGTAGTCTACAAGATTTGGTCGGTTTGCCCCCTAGATTTGAAGAAATCAGGGGGCAAACTACCCAAATCTCGTGCGGGGAATGTCGGGTGGGCTGGGTGCAACTACACTCCATACGTGACTTTTCGCGATCAAACTGTCGGTGTTCTCGCCCTGCAAGGAAGCGTCGCAGAACACCTTGAGTTTCTTAATAAGCTTGAGGTTTCTGCGCTCAAGGTGCGGACTCCTGCGGAGTTAGCGCAATGTGACGCACTGATCATCCCTGGCGGTGAATCAACGACCATGATGCTGCTCGCTGAGAGTCAGGAGATAGTGGAACCGCTTCGGCAGCGAATCTCAGCGGGCATGCCTGTATTCGGCACCTGCGCGGGCATGGTCTTATTAGCTGCCGAAATACTCGACGGGAAACCAGGTCAAGAATCTTTTGGTGGCCTTGATATTGTCGTGCGGCGCAATGCATTTGGCAGCCAAGTGCACTCTTTCGAATGCAATCTTGATTTCCAAGGTCTTGATACGCCAGTTCACGCGGTATTTATTCGCGCGCCGTGGGTCGAGACCGTGGGTCCTGAGGTCGAAGTTCTCGCGACAGTCCCCGCCGGAACCCAAGGGGATAGAATCGTCGCGGTACGACAAGGCCCCGTGTGGGCGACGTCATTCCATCCGGAAGTGAGCGGCGACGACCGCATCCACAAACTCTTCGTCGAATCGATTGGCTCGACGATGACTTACTGAAAGGAGGGGTGTCATGGCAGGACATTCCAAATGGGCAACCACAAAGCACAAGAAGGCAGCTAACGATGCGAAGCGCGGCAAACTATTCGCCAAACTCGTTAAGAACATCGAAGTTGCAGCTCGAACTGGTGGTCCTGATCCCGATGGCAACCCCACTCTTTACGACGCCATTCAGAAGGCCAAAAAGCAGTCGGTTCCGAACGACAATATCGATCGCGCTGTTAAGCGTGGCGGTGGCCAAGATGGTTCGGGCGTGGACTACACCACGATCATGTACGAAGGGTACGGGCCAAACGGTGTTGCTTTCTTGATCGAATGCCTCACCGATAACAAAAACCGAGCAGCGATGGAAGTCCGCACTGCGATGACGCGTAACGGTGGCACCATGGCAGACCCGGGCTCTGTTTCGTACATGTTCAACCGTAAGGGCATCGTGATTGTTCCACGGGCTCAAGCCGAAGGTGAAACCAATGAAGACGACATCCTCATGGCCGTCCTCGATGCTGGCGCTGATGAGGTCAACGACCACGGTGACGTTTTCGAAGTGCTCTGTGAAGCGTCTGATGTAGTCGATGTGCGTACTGCGCTCCAAGATGCAGGACTCGATTATGACTCGGCGGAATCTTCGTTCGTGCCGACTGTCACCGTTGACGTTGACCTTGAGGGTGCCACGAAAGTGCTTGCCTTGATCGACGTATTAGAAGACAGCGACGACGTGCAGAATGTTTGGGCAAACTTCGACGCGAGCGATGAGATTATGGCGGCGCTCTAAGATCCAACACTTGAGCATCCAATCGCCATAGACTCGCTACATGAACAGGCGTGTCACGACGACAGATGGCGTCGTGTGGCAGGTTCGAAGGCTGTCGCCGTTCGTGCGTTTAGGCGCTCATGAGGACGATGTCATTGTTGAACAGAAAGACCATATTGGTTTTGAAGCCCTGTTCATGATTTTGCTGACGCTCATACTGCTGTTGGCGACGCCAATTCTCGTGCAGTCTGAATACTGGCGGTTCGCAACGATTGGCCCGCTGTTGGCATGTGTGACCTGGTTTATGTATTTGGCCAAATGGCAAGTGCAGCTGCTGCGCGAGGGCACGATAGTCCATCGAACTCATGTCCGGGGGAGGCGTCCAGCCGCACAATTAGTTAGTGAACTGGCCGAGGAAATAGCCAGAACGCCAGATAAGAAACTGCATCCCTAACGGTTGCGGCGTGCCTGAGAGTTCCGGCTCGTCATCTCGCATAGTGTTCGAACATGAGTTCTGTTCGTGTCCTAGGCGTTGATCCGGGCCTCACTCGGTGCGGTGTCGGGATTGTCGATGGGCGCATTGGCTCGACATTGAGCATGGTCTCCGCTGGTGTCATCCGTACGCCAGCGGACCAAGAATTATCACGCCGTCTTTTGGCGGTTGAAGGTGAACTTGAATCACTCATTGAGAAGCATCGGCCGAGCGTCTTAGCGATAGAGCGTGTGTTTAGTCAACATAACCTCAAGTCGGTGATGGGAACTGCGCAAGTCAGCGGCGTAGCTATGGTCGTCGCGGCCCGTCACGGCTTGGGCGTGTACACGCACACTCCCACAGAAGTCAAAGCCTCGATCACCGGAAGTGGGCGGGCGGACAAGGCCCAAGTGACCCACATGGTTACCCGATTACTGCGTCTTGACCAAGCCCCTAAACCTGCCGACGCTGCTGATGCATTGGCTATCGCGATCTGCCATATTTGGCGTGGAACCGCCACTAACCGCCTTGCGTCAGCTATGGAAGGACGAGCATGATTTCGCAGTTGCGCGGAACCATAGTTTCCAGTCGCCTCGATAGCGTTGTTATCGATGTCGGAGGAGTCGGTATGCGGGTGATGTGTACACCCGAAACCAGTGCATCGCTCACCGTGGGCGAGAGTGCCACAGTCGTTACTGCACTTGTGGTCCGCGAGGACTCACTCACTCTCTATGGTTTCACCCATACTGAAGAGCGCGATATGTGGCAATTGGTTCAGACAGTGAGTGGAATTGGGCCGAAAGTCGCTTTGGCTTTCGTTGCCGTCTTGAGCCCAGACGAAGCACGCACGGCTCTTGGCCAGGGAGATCTAGCCGCGCTTACTCGGGTGCCAGGCATCGGCAAGAAGGGCGCTGAACGCCTTGTTGTTGAGCTCAAAGACAAGGTGGTGGCAGGCCCCGCCGGCGTAAGCTCTGTTTCAGAGCCGTGGCGCAGTCAAGTGCGCGATGCTCTCGTTGGTCTTGGTTGGTCAGCTAAAGAGTCTGAAAAGGCCGTTGAGACGGTGGCTAAGAAGGTGACAGCCGAACTCGAAGGCAATGTGGCTGGCATCCTTAAACTTGCGCTGCAATCGATGGCTAAAGGGCGATGATGGACGAAGAAATTGGTTTCACCTCCGTTGAGGCCAGCACCGATGACAAAGTTTTCGAGCAAGCAATGCGCCCCAAAACCTTGGCCGAATTGGTCGGTCAAGACCGAGTCCGTGAACAACTTTCGCTCATGTTGGAGGCAGCCGTTGCTCGTGGTGCAGCGCCAGATCATGTCCTTCTTTCTGGCCCACCAGGTCTCGGCAAGACGACCTTGGCCATGATCATCGCCCACCACCTGCAAAGCCCGCTTCGCATCACGAGCGGTCCAGCCATTCAGCATGCCGGTGATCTCGCTGCCATACTGTCAGGAATCAACGAAGGCGATGTCCTTTTCATTGACGAGATTCATCGAATGTCTCGGCCTGCTGAAGAGTTGCTCTATATGGCAATGGAAGATTTTCGAGTCGACGTCGTGGTCGGAAAAGGTCCCGGAGCAACCGCGATTCCTCTTGAGATTCCACCGTTCACAGTCGTTGGTGCCACGACACGTGCTGGATTGTTGCCAAGCCCACTCCGTGACCGTTTCGGCTTTACGGCTCAACTCGACTTCTACGCCGCCAGCGATCTTGATCGCATTGTGCAACGCTCTGCGCGGTTACTTGAACTGGATATTGACGCGACTGCTTCCCAAGAGATTGGTTCGAGGTCGCGGGGTACCCCGCGAATCGCCAACCGTCTTTTACGGCGAGTGCGAGATTGGGCTGAAGTTCGTGCCGAAGGTCGAATCGATCTTGAGGTTGCAAAGGCTGCGCTCAATCTTTATGAGGTCGATTCGCTCGGTCTTGATCGCCTCGACCGAGCGGTCCTTGAAACCTTGTGCAAGTCCTTTGGAGGCGGTCCAGTGGGATTGTCTACGCTCGCGGTTGCGGTTTCAGAAGAAAGCGAAACGGTCGAAGAAGTGGCGGAACCTTTTCTGGTTCGGATGGGTTTCCTCGCCCGAAGTCCGCGCGGCCGTATCGCGACTCCGGCGGCTTGGCGGCATCTTGGGTTAACGCCACCGCGCGATGCGGACCAACTGTCGTTTGGCGACTAACGATATTCTCTACGGAACATACACAACTTCAGGTGGATAACCTCATGGAACAACTTCTCCCGATTCTGCTGCTTGCACTTGTCTTCTATTTGCTTATTTTTCGTCCGATGAGAGCTCGGCAGAAGGAACTGGCGGCGCTCCAAGAATTACAGAATGCCCTGCAGCCAGGTGCCAGAATCATGATGGCTAGTGGAATATTTGGTGTCGTTCAGAGCGTTAGTGATGATGAAGTGATCTTGGAGGTCGCACCCAATATCGATATCACGATAGCTAAGGGCGCGGTAGCCAGTGTTGAGACCGAATCATCTGATCCACTTTTGGGAGACTGACATGATGTCACAACGCACGATGAAAATTATCGTGTGGACTTCAGTCGTAGCTTTGGTGCTCGGCACAGGAGCAGGCTTCCTGAGCGCGTTTTGGTAGACCGAAGCACTAGGATGCTGTGAAGGAGGAAACAGTGTCTGATCAGGCAGAAGAACTCAGTAACGGGGCCAAGAATCAAGACCCCGGTCGTTCTTCTGCGCGCGTTCTCACCCGACTGGCCAGACTGGGAGCCAAGCCTCCCGCCAGCGGCCGAAGTTCGGCGCTAGAACCGTTATTGGTTATTCACCGTCGCTCGCATCCGAAAGAGGACACTGCGGCTATTGAGCGCGCTTATGAGATCGCTGAGCGCTATCACCGAGGCCAGACACGAAAAAGTGGTGATCCTTACATCACGCATCCACTTGCGGTTGCCACGATTTTGGCCGAACTCGGCATGACGAGTCCGACTCTGTGTGCTGCGTTACTGCACGACACGGTCGAGGACACGCCGTACACGCTTGACGAACTCACCACAGACTTTGGTGAGGAGGTTGCTCGGCTCGTTGACGGTGTCACGAAACTAGATAAAGTTTCTTACGGCGACACGGCACAGTCGGAGACGATCCGAAAGATGATTGTCGCGATGTCGAAAGACATCCGTGTACTTGTCATCAAACTTGCTGACCGTCTGCACAACATGCGAACACTGCGGTTCCTGCGCCCTGAGAAGCAGGAACGTATCGCGCGCGAAACCCTCGACATCTTCGCTCCCTTGGCTCACCGCTTGGGTATGAACACCATTAAGTGGGAGCTCGAAGACCTGTCATTTTCAGCAATGCAACCCAAGATGTATAACGAGATCGTCCGACTCGTTGCCGAACGTGCCCCGTCACGGGAAGCTTTCTTAGAACGAGTGATCACAGAAGTTAATAACGATCTCGGGCACGCCAAAATCAAAGCCACCGTGACCGGGCGGCCCAAGCACTATTACTCGATCTATCAAAAAATGTTGGTTGGTGGCCGAGAGTTTTCCGATATTTTCGATCTCGTCGGCGTGCGAATTCTTGTCAACGATGTAGCGGACTGTTACACGGTTTTGGGTGTGCTTCATGCGCGCTGGAATCCGATCCCAGGGCGCTTCAAAGACTATATTTCAATGCCGAAGTTCAACATGTATCAATCACTTCATACCACGGTGATTGGGCCAAAGGGTCAAGCAGTCGAGTTGCAAATTCGTACTCACGACATGCATCGTAAAGCCGAGTATGGCGTAGCGGCCCACTGGAAGTACAAAGAGACGGCAGGCAAATCCGGTAAAGCCACCAAAGTTGACGAAGCCAACGATATGGTGTGGCTGCGCGAACTTATGGATTGGCAGTCAGAAACCGAAGATTCTGTCGATTTCCTTGATTCTTTGCGCTATGAGATGCACACCTCGGGCATCTACACCTATACGCCACGCGGTGACGTTATCCAGTTGCCAGCCCACGCGACGCCAGTGGATTTCGCTTATGCCGTCCATACCGAAGTGGGTCACACCTGTATCGGTTCGCGGGTTAACGGCCGTCTGATTGCTTTGGATTCAGAACTCAAAACGGGTGACGTGGTTGAGATCTTCACGTCGAAGTCACCAGCAGCTGGTCCAAGTCAAGATTGGCTGGAGTTCGTCAAGAGCCCACGTGCCCGTAACAAGATTCGCCAGTGGTTCACGAAGGAACGCCGCGAGGAAGCTGTTGAGCGAGGCAAAGATCTCATTGCCAAGCAGATGCGTCGTGAGGGTGTGCCACATCGACTACTGCGGCAAGCAAACCTAGAACACGTCGCGCAGGATCTGGGACGAGCCGATGTGTCTGCCTTGTATGCAGCTGTCGGTGAAAACAACATTGGTGCCCAGAATGTGGTTGAGAAAGTGCTCAACTTGGTGGGTGGACGTGAAGGCGCAGAAGAGGATTTTGCCGAGGCTACGACCCTGCCTACCCAGTCTGAACGTCGCAGACCGGATCGCGGTCGTGCGCCTGTCATCGTGAATGAGGTCGAAGGTGATCTCATGGTGAAGCTCGCACGGTGTTGCACACCGGTTCCTGGTGATGACATCAAGGGTTTTGTCACCCGCACGAGTGGTATTTCAGTGCATCGGGTCACGTGTCCGAATTTGCAGAGTCTCTCAGCGCAATCCGAGCGCCTGGTCGATGTGGAATGGTCTTCTGCGGCAAAATCAACGTTCCTTGTCGCAGTTCAGGTGGAGGCACTCGATCGACCACGCCTTTTGAGCGATATCACTCGTGTGCTCTCTGAGCAACACGTCAATATTTTGTCTGCTGCGGTCGCAACTGGACGAGATCGCGTGGCTAAGAGTTCATTTACCTTCGAAATGGCAGATGCCAAACATTTAGGCGACGTGTTGAACTCAATTCGCACTGTCGAAGGCGTCTTTGACGTATACCGCGTCACGCAATAATCACCCAAGATTTGGGCGATTTGCCCCCTAAAATCCGGTAATTCAGGGGTTAAACCCACCAAATGTTGGGGTAGGGATCAGGAAAAGTCTGAAGCCGTCTTTCGCGCCATCTCTAAGAAGGCCTTGCGAGATTCGAGATTTTCCTTGAGCGAAGCAACTTTCTTAGCGTTGCCTGATTTTTCGGCTTTCGCAATGTCAGCTTCGATTTCTGTAATCGCGGCCTCGAGCTTTTGGATCATGTCATCTGCACGAGCGGACTTTTCTGGATCAGTCCGCTTCCACTCTTGCTGTTCGGCTGTCCGAATCGCGTTCTCAACAGCGCGAATTCGTCCCTCGAGTTCCTTGATTTGATCGCGGGGGACTTTCCCGGCTTGTTCCCAGCGGTCAGCAACCGACTGCCATGCTTTACGAGCAGCATCAACGTCTTTGATTGGCAAAAGCGCTTCGGCGTCAATCAAAATCTCGCGCTTGACATCGGCGTTCTTTGAAAACTCGGCATCTTGTTCCGCATTGGCAGCTTCACGTGCGGTAAAGAACACATCCTGTGCCGCCCGGAACCGTTTCCACAGCTTGTCTTCAACAGCACGGGGTGCCGGACCTGCCTTGCGCCACTTTTGCATGAGATCGCGGTAAGCACCGGATGTTCCACCCCAATCGGTTGAGGTCGAAAGTGCTTCTGCCTGAACAATGAGAGCTTCCTTGATTTTCTGGGCCTCATCGCGTTTGACCGATTGCTCAGCGAAATGGGCTTTACGAGCTCGTGTGTAGCTCGTACGCGCTGTTGAAAAACGGTGCCACAGTTCATCATCAGCCGACTTAGATAGTCGTGGAAGTGCCTTCCACTCGTCGAGCAGGGCACGCAAGCGATCTGCACCATTGCGCCAATCTTGCTTGCGGGCAATGCCTTCAGCTTCTTCGACGATCTTGACTTTTGCTGCCTGACTTGCAGCCTGGCGTGCTTCACGTTCGGCCTTGCGGCGTTCGCGGAGTTCGGCAATCTTTGGAGCCAAGCTTTCGACACGGGCGCGCAAGGCAGCAAGATCGCCAATCGCGTGAGGCTCTTTAAGCTGCTCCTTGATGACAGCAATTGCTTTGTCGGCATCATCGGGCGAGACTGCGCCCGCAACAATTCGATCTTCGAGTAGTTTGACCTCGACCTCGAGTCCCTCGAAGCGGCGCACATAGTGAGCAAAGCCCTCGGCAGGATCGCCAGCGAGGTACTGAGCGATAAAGCGCTCGGTTTCGCCGTCCTTGACGTAAATGTTTCCTTCGTCGTCGACACGTCCCCACTGCTGGGAACTATCTGTCGTGGTCTTTGGGGCCGAATCGGTCATGGCCGCAAGTCTAGGAGGTTCGCGCTTGCATGTCTCCCTCGCGTACCCTGACATGCGTGCTTATCTCTTCGTTTCCTGCTGGACCCTTACAAGCAAACTGCTATTTCGTAGCCGAAGGCCCGGGTTTGCCATGTGCCATTATCGACCCCGGCATGGACTCCTTCGACGGAGTCAAAGCAGTCGTTGAACAACATGATTTGACTGTGGCCGCCGTGATGGTGACCCACGGACACTTCGACCACATGTGGGATTCCGCAGACGTCGCACGTGAGTACGGTGCGGATCTGTGGATCCATCCTGCAGATCGCCACCTCTTAACTGATCCGCTCGCAGCTATCTCTGGGCCATCGGCTGCCATGCTGCGCCAACAGTTCGGACTCGACGAGATGCCGGAGTTCACTGAGCCACCCTCAGTAAAAGATGCCGTTGACGGTGCCACAATCCCGGTAGGCGATCTGCACTTCGTCGTTGATCACACCCCAGGGCACACGCCAGGTACGGTGGCTTACCGCATCGATTATTCGGGTTCAGAACCTGTTTCACAGCTCATGTTCTCGGGTGATTTTCTTTTTTATGGTTCTATTGGGCGCACCGATCTGACCGGCGGTAACCATGCTGAGATGATGGAGAGTCTGCGAACCAAGGTTCTGACACTGCCTGATGACGTGGTGGTATTGCCAGGCCACGGACAGCAGACATCCATTGGACGGGAAAAGGCGACTAACCCTTATCTTGCGGAGTTGAAGCAATGACGAAACTCTCTGGCTTCCCAGAGTATTTACCAGCCGATCGGCAACTAGAGCTTGCGCTCACTGATCATTTGCGTGCGACCTTCGAACTGCACGGCTTCGCGTCTTTAGAAACTCGTGCGGTTGAAACCCTTGACACTCTCAATCGCAAGGGCGATATCAACAAAGAGGTGTACGTTCTCAAACGAATTCACGCTGAGGACGGTGAAGACGCGGGAATGGGTCTGCACTTCGACCTCACTGTGCCTTTTGCTCGCTACGTTGTAGAAAACGCGGGGCATCTGGCGTTTCCATTTCGTCGCTATCAGATTCAAAAGGTGTGGCGCGGTGAACGCCCACAGCAGGGCCGTTTTCGTGAGTTCGTGCAGGCTGATATCGACATCGTGGGTGAAGGACATTTGCCATTCCACTTTGACGTTGACGTAGCCCGGGTGATGGCCGAAGCGCTCGCTGATGCACCACTCGGTGACGTCAGTTTTGTTTTGCAGATTAATAACCGAAAAGTCCTTGAAGGCTTTTATCTGGGTCTCGGCGTCCAAGATCCGACCGCTGTTATGCAGATCGTTGACAAACTCGACAAACTGCCGGGTGACAAGATCGTCGAAATGCTGTTGGCAGCGGGACTCAGTGAAGCTCAGGCGACATCGTGTTTGGCTTTGGCCGAAATCTGCACGAGCGACACGACTTTTGTTGACCGTGTGCGAGCGCTTGGTGTCGAACACGAACTACTAGACGAAGGCCTCAATGAGCTAGCAGCGGTGATCGAAGGTTGTACCGGTATCGAAGGAGTGACTGTCACCGCTGATCTGCGTATCGCCCGTGGCCTTGACTACTACACGGGAACAGTTTTTGAGACGCGAATGACAGGCTATGAGTCGCTTGGTTCAGTGTGTTCTGGCGGACGTTATGACCAGCTCGCCAGCAGCGGGAAGCGCACCTATCCGGGAGTTGGAATTTCTCTAGGCGTGTCCAGACTGCTTGCTCCGCTCATGGCTGCTGGCTTGACGACCGACCGGGCAGTACCGTCTGTGGTTTACGTTGCGGTTGATGACGAAGAATCGCGAGCAGCGAGTAACCATATCGCGCAAAAACTGCGATCTCGTGGTGTGCCGTGCGAAGTGGCGGCCCAGGCAAGTAAATTTGGTAAACAGATTCGTGCTGCTGAACGACGTGGAATTCCCTTTGTGTGGTTCCCGGCAGCTAACGAAGTAAAAGACATCCGCAGCGGAGAACAAACGACGGCTGACCCCGACACTTGGCTGCCACCAGAAAACGATCTGCGTCCGCAGGTCATCGTGAAGGAGACAAAAGCGTGATCCGCACTCATGATGCCGGAACCCTCACCGCCACAAACCTAGGTGAAACGGTGGTGCTTGCCGGCTGGGTGGCTCGGCGACGCGACCACGGTGGTGTGGCCTTTATCGACTTGCGCGAAGCAAGCGGAGTCGTCCAAGTTGTCGTTCGTGAAGATGTTGCTCATCAGTTACGTAATGAGTACTGCATCAAGATCACCGGTAAGGTCGAGCGTCGCCCTGACGGTAACGAAAACTCGACAATCACGACGGGTGAGATTGAAGTTATCGCCGATGAGGTCGAGATTTTGAGCGCAGCGGAAACGTTGCCGTTTCCGATCGATGATCACGTCGATGTAGGTGAAGAGGCCCGACTTAAGCATCGCTATCTCGACCTACGTCGCAGCGGTCCAGCTGCTGCACTTCGGCTACGTTCCAAAGTCAACCAGACCGCTCGTGCGGTGCTCGCTAGCCATGATTTTGTCGAGGTTGAGACCCCTACGCTGACCCGCTCGACCCCCGAAGGCGCGCGCGACTTCCTGGTGCCTGCCCGATTGCGTCCGGGCAGTTGGTACGCCCTACCGCAGAGTCCGCAATTGTTTAAGCAATTGCTCATGGTGGGAGGCTTGGAACGCTATTACCAAATTGCGCGGTGTTACCGAGACGAAGACTTCCGTGCCGATCGGCAACCAGAGTTCACGCAGCTCGATATTGAGATGAGTTTCGTTGATGCTGACGACGTGATGGCTTTGGCTGAAGAGATCTATGTCGAACTCTGGAAGCTTATTGATGTTGACGTGCCGACGCCGTTCCCTCGGATTAGTTACACCGATGCAATGAACAAGTATGGCTCGGACAAGCCAGACCTACGTCTCGATCTTGAACTCACTGAATGCACCCAATACTTTGCTGACACGCCGTTCCGTGTTTTTCAAGCTCCATATGTGGGTGCCGTGGTGATGCCTGGTGGTGCCTCTCAGGCGAGGCGTCAACTCGACGCTTGGCAGGAGTGGGCCAAACAGCGCGGTGCTCGGGGGCTGGCTTATGTGCTGATCGGTGAAGACGGTGAACTTTCTGGCCCGGTGGCTAAGAACCTGTCCGAGACCGAGCGTGCGGGCCTTGCCGAGTTCGTCGGTGCAAAGCCGGGAGACTGCGTGTTTTTTGCCGCGGGTGCGCGCAAGACCAGTCAGAGCCTCTTGGGTGCGGCTCGTCTAGAGATTGGTCATCGATGTGAACTGATTGATGAATCGGCATGGGCGTTCTGCTGGGTCGTGGACTGGCCGATGTTCGAGCCCGTAGCCGAACTCGAAGGTGGCGATGTGGCTGTTGGCGGCGGTGAGTGGACGGCGGTGCACCACGCGTTTACTGCTCCTCAAGATCCGGCCACTCTTGCCTCACCTGGCGAATCACGTGCACAGGCGTACGACATTGTTTGTAACGGCAACGAAATTGGTGGTGGTTCGATCCGTATCCATCGTGAAGACACACAAAAGCGTGTCTTTGACATTATGGGCATTGGCGCAGAAGAGGCTGAAGAGAAGTTTGGTTTCTTGCTCGAAGCGTTCAAGTTTGGTGCGCCACCGCACGGTGGTATCGCATTTGGTTGGGACCGTACGTGCGCCTTGCTCTCGGGCGTGGACTCGATCCGCGAAGTTATTGCGTTTCCGAAGTCGGGTGGCGGTTTCGATCCACTTACAGCCGCGCCGACACCGATTACTGACCAGCAGCGCAATGAAGCTGGCATCGACGCAAAACCAGAAGCTGAAGACGGCTGAAAAGAACTCAACGTCAGCACCTCAACATTCAATCAAGGTGTTGCAACAGCGATGCGTAACCGCCGTTGGGAATCTGAATCGTCTGCCATCTGAAAATCTCAAAAGAGGTAAGTAAACTGCCGGTATCTGCCGTGACGTTTTTCCCGATAGGCTCAGGTCTATGACTGACGGACTCTTTGATCTGCCTGAGCAGGCCAGAACACTAGGGTCTGGTGGTACGCTCGCCGGCAATACGCATTCATCTGCGCCGCTGGCAGTGAGAATGCGACCTGAGAATCTCGACGAACTGGTAGGCCAACAGCATGTGCTCGTGCCCGGGGCTCCCTTGCGTCGCATGATCGAAGCCGATGAGCCAGCCACCGTTCTGTTGTGGGGGCCGCCAGGCACCGGAAAAACCACTCTCGCCTCACTTATCAGTAAACACACCAACCGCCGTTTCGTTGAAGTATCGGCGGTCGCCGCTGGGGTGAAGGAAGTCCGAGAGGTCATCGCGGGTGCTCGGCGGGCGCTCGCTAATACAGGTAAAGAGACGGTTCTGTTTGTCGATGAGGTCCATCGCTTCAACAAGGCCCAACAAGATGCGCTGCTACCGGGCGTTGAAAACCGTTGGGTCAGCCTCGTGGCCGCCACGACCGAAAACCCGCACTTTAGCGTGATTTCGCCCTTGCTCAGTCGTTCATTATTGCTGACTCTTGAACCCTTGGCAGAAGATGACATTCGGGAACTGCTCAACCGTGCGATTCACAGTGAACGAGGACTGGCAGACAAGGTCACAGTTGAATCCGAAGCCATCGACCACCTCGTGCGGCTCGCTGGGGGAGACGCACGGCGTGCGCTGACCTATCTTGAAGCTGCTGCAGGCGCCGCGCAAAGCCAAGAACGTGACACCATCACCGTCGAAGACGCCGCTTTGGCTATTGACAAAGCTGCAGTTCGCTACGACCGAGATGGCGACCAACACTATGACGTCACCTCCGCCCTCATCAAATCTATTCGTGGCTCCGATGTCGACGCGTCACTGCACTATTTGGCTCGCATGGTCGAAGCCGGTGAAGATCCGCGATTCCTTTCACGCCGACTGATGATCCTGGCTAGCGAAGATGTCGGCATGGCTGACCCGACGGCACTGTCCACGGCTACAGCTGCCGCTCAAGCGGTTGCTATGATCGGCTATCCCGAAGCGCGGATTATCCTTGCCCAAGCGGTCGTGGCACTTGCGACGGCGCCGAAATCGAATGCTGTCTATACCGCAATCGATTCAGCAATCGCCGATGTGCGAGACGGCAAAACGGGAGCAGTACCACCGGCCCTTCGAGATGCCCACTATGCGGGTGCTAAGAAACTCGGCCATGGCCACGAGTACCAGTATCCACATAGTGATCCTCAAGGAATCGTGCCGCAGCAGTACGCTCCAGACGATGTCGATGGCCAAGAATATTATCGTCCGGGTCCGCACGGCCACGAAGCTATGATCGCTGAACGGCTCGGTCGTATCCGAAAGATTCTCCGCGACAGGTAATCTCGTTTTATGCCAATTGACCTGTTGATTCTCGCTGTGACTGCCGTTCTGGCTGTGGTCGCGCTGATCGCGGCTGTCATTTCGGTACGTAATCTCAAGGAGATTCGCACATCGATCGCCGAAGTTTCTAGCGCAAATCAGCGTGCCGAATCCAATCAGGTTACTCAAGCAAGTGATGCGCTTTTGCGTCAATCGGCGCATGAACAAACGTCAGCTAGGTCTGGGGAGATCGTTTACACTCCGAGCCAAACTGGAGTATCGAACCAAGAATTGGTCCCGCACCATGGTCAAGCAGCTAGGGTCGTCGAGGGCAAGGTCATTGTTACCCCCACGCGTGCTCAAGTTGCGCACGCCATCATGGGACAACCGCGAGTTCGTTTCGCGATTTGGATGACTGGGATCGCGCATGCTTTGCGACCAGAGAGTCGTGACCGGATCATCGGAATGATGCGTCGTGACTACCGTGAACGTCGACGTCACCGTGAGCAAGCAGCCCGCGCGGCAGCCCGTACCGCTCACAGTCCCGCTACGAATGCTGACGAACGGACAGGCCGATGAGTAGTAAGATTTTTTGGTTTGTCGCAGGTACAGCGGCAGGAGTGTACGCCAGCGTTAAAGCAAAGCGAGCCGCGTATCGCGTGTCCATGCCAGGACTGATTGATCAGGCCTCCGCGCTGGGCGTAGGTGCGCGGGCATTCAAAGCCGAGTTGCTTGACGGCATGTACGAAAAGGAATCAGAAATCAGACAAGCGCTGATGTCTGATCATCAAGACTGGGAGTTGCCACGTGACTCCACCGAGACACCACCCTTGGAGTTGTCCGCCAACTCTGAGACAAATCAACCTTGGGAGAAGGACTCCGACTGATGGAAACTGCTGAGATCCGGCGACGCTTTCTCAAACACTTTGAAGACGCCGGCCACACGGTTGTGCCTTCCGCGCCGTTGCTGCTTGACGATCCCAATCTCTTGTTCGTCAACGCAGGTATGGTGCCTTTTAAGCCCTACTTCTTAGGCCAAGAAACGCCACCCTTTTCACGCGCCACGAGCGTGCAGAAGTGTGTTCGCACCCTTGACATCGAAGAGGTTGGCAAGACCACGCGGCATGGAACGTTCTTCCAAATGAACGGAAACTTCAGTTTTGGTGACTATTTCAAAGAGGGCGCTATTGAGCATGCGTGGAACCTCATCACAAAATCGGTCGCAGACGGCGGCCTAGGATTCGCTGAGAACGATATTTGGGTCACGGTGCTCGACGGCGACGACGAATCTCGCGAGTTATGGCGCAGGATTGCCGGGCTCCCGGACGAGCGCATTCAAGCACGTGGACTTCTGGACAACTACTGGCACATGGGTGTTGCCGGACCAGGCGGACCGTGTTCCGAGATCTACGTCGACCGCGGAGCGCAGTACGGCCCAGACGGTGGTCCTGTCGTGGACGAGGACCGATTCCTCGAAATCTGGAACCTCGTCTTCATGCAAGAGGAAATCGACAACGTCCAAGCTAAAGACACTTTCGATGTCATCGCACCGCTGCCCAAGAAAAATATCGACACAGGTATGGGACTCGAACGCGTGGCTTACCTCTTGCAGGGCAAGCAGAACATGTACGAAATCGATGAGGTCTTCCCGGTCATCGAAAAGGCTTCGGCACTGAGCGGCCGTCGCTACGGGGCGGACCACACAGACGATGTTCGATTCCGCGTTATTGCCGATCACGTGCGCAGCGGCTTGATGCTCATGGGCGACGGCGTCACTCCCGGCAACGAAGGCCGCGGTTATGTGCTGCGCCGACTCTTGCGCCGTGCGGTGCGCTCGATGCGCTTGCTTGGTTATGGCGATCGTGCCCTGCCAGAACTGCTTCCGGTATCGCTGGATCGGATGAAGAGTTCCTATCCAGAACTCGAAGCAGATTTTGCCCGAATCGAGCAAGTTGCCTATACCGAGGAAGACGCTTTCTTGCGCACTCTCGGCAAGGGAACGCAGATTTTTGAGTCGGCAGCAATCGAAACCAAGAACGCCGGCAAGAGCACGCTGTCGGGCAGTGACGCCTTTACCTTGCATGACACCTACGGTTTCCCCATCGATCTGACCCTCGAAATGGCAGACGAGCAAGGGCTTACCGTCGATAAAGACGGTTTTGCCGAACTCATGGCAGAACAGCGGGCGCGCGCCAAGGCGGATGCTAAGGCTAAGAAGGGTGCTCACGCTGACACGCAGGTGTATCGCGAAGCGCTAGATGCCTTCGGGCCCACAGATTGGCTGGCCTACGAGGGCCTAAACGCTGAGGGCGTTGTGCAGGCTCTGCTCAAAGAAGGGGAGTCCACTCCAGTTCTCACTGAAGGTTCTGTGGGCGAGGTTGTGCTGAGTCGCACCCCGTTCTATGCCGAGTCCGGTGGCCAGAATGCTGACGCGGGCATCTTCGAATTTGCGCGAGGATCTGCGGAGGTGCTCGACGTGCAGCGCCCCGTGCGGGGGCTCGTTGTTCATCAAGTCCGGGTGACTTCAGGCGAACTTGCCTTAGATGACGTCGTGCACGCGAAGGTTGACCCAGAATGGCGCCTCGGCGCACGCCAAGCACACTCGGGAACCCATGTGGTGCACGCGGCACTGCGTGAGGTGCTGGGGCCAACGGCGCTCCAGTCAGGCTCGTACAACCGACCAGGTTACTTGCGTTTGGACTTCGGCTGGAAGAACGGACTGTCCTCCGAGCAGTTCCATGATGTCGAAGAGGCCTCGAACCGGGCATTGCGTGCTGACCTTGCCGTGACGGCACAGATCATGTCACTACCGGAAGCACGCGATTTTGGTGCTTTGGCGCTTTTTGGCGAAACCTATGGCGAAGATGTACGAGTTGTCGAGATCGGCGGACCGTGGTCTCGTGAACTCTGTGGTGGCACGCACGTTGAACGTTCTTCACAAATCGGAACAGTTGTGCTGACATCCGATTCATCCGTAGGCGCAGGCAACCGGCGTATCGAAGCCCTCGTCGGAATTGAAGGATTCCAGTACCTTGCTCGTGAACGTGATGTCGTTCGACAATTGACCGAAATGTTCAAGTCGTCACCGCAAGAAGTCCCCATGCGTGTCGAAGAACTCATGGCGCGCTTGAAGAAAACTGAAAAAGAACGTGATGCAATCAAGGCGAGTCAGTTGTTGGCCCAAGCTGGTGAGATCGCCGATGCGGCTGAACGTATTGGTGATGTCACACTTGTGACCCACCGTGCAGACGGTGTCGGGGGAGCCGATGTGCGCACACTGGCACTCGACATTCGTGGTCGACTTCAAGACCGACCAGCAGTGGTCGTGGTTATCGGTACTGCAGAAGATAAGGCGAGCACTGTTATTGCCCTGACTCCAGAAGCCGTTGATCGTGGTTTGTCTGCTAATGAGGTGATGAAGACGGCAAGCCCGCATATCGACGGTCGTGGCGGTGGAAAGGCGGACGTTGCTCAAGGCGGAGGCTCGAACGTCGCCGGCATTGAAGCAGCATTTGCTGCGATTAAGGCCAGCTTGTGAGGCTGGGCCGCAGACTCGGCATCGATGTTGGCGACGTCCGAATAGGTGTAGCCAGTTGTGATCCGAGCGGTCTCATCGCCACGCCGGTTGAGACTGTACTGGCGGGTCCGAATGCTCTAGTTCGGCTTAAAGAACTTGTTGCCGAATACGAGGCAATCGAGTGCATCGTGGGATTACCGGTGGGCTTGTCAGGCAAAGAGGGGCCTGCTTCGAGAAAAGTTCGAGAATTCACTCAGCAACTTGCGCAAGAAGTTTCACCGATTTCGGTACGGTTGATCGATGAGCGGATGAGTACAATCACCGCTCAGGGTCAATTGCACGCCAGCGGCCGCAGTACAAAGAACTCACGTTCGGTAATTGACCAAGCAGCAGCAGTCGTGATTTTGCAGACGGCGTTGGACGCGGAAAAACTTCGCGGTACAGCGCCTGGAGAACTGGTAAAGGTGGGCGTTGATGGAACCCAATGAGCCGCAAGAACGGCCCAAACCAGGGCGTCGAGCCAAGCCCCGTACCGAACCGGAATCCTATCCTGATCCAGAACTCGTGATGCGGCCTACTGGTGAAAGCGGGACTCGCATCGATTCGGAGCCAAGCACGCAGGCAGGGATGTCAGGCGAACCTCCACGAGGTGGCAGCTCGATCCTCACCGACCCCGATGCCGAACCGCCCTTTAGGCCAGAGGAACCCAAGAAGTCAAAACTTAAGTCGCTTCTCGCGATTGTTGCCATTTTGGCCATTATTGCAGGCCTCGCATTTGTTGGTCTCAAAGCCTATCGAGCGTTTATCGGCCCGGAAGATTACGAAGGCTTCGGCACCGGCGAAGTCCAAGTCGAGGTCAAAGCGGGAGACAACGGTGCTGCGATTTCCCGAACACTTGTGGACGCCGGTGTTGTGGCGAGTTTTGATGCCTTTTACCAATTGAGCCTGTCCGATTCGCGGGCCCAACAGA
>JBEBSZ010000016.1:0-41678 GCA_040394025.1 Aeromicrobium sp. | reverse complement strand
GCTTGTTGTACTTGCAAGCGGGTTTGTTCACGGTTTGCTTTCCGATAACGTTCAGCTTCGTCAGCACCACGGTTATATGCCTTCGACAAGAGAATGCCTGAAACGCTCAGTGACTCCTCAGTGATCGCGGTCATCTCTGAAAGATTCTCTTGCGTTTTACGTGCCAGAACTTGGCGGCGCAATCCAACGCGTCGTTGCAACCAGATAAACAGTGGCATGATGATCACGGTCAGGATTGTCAGCTGCCACGACAGTATGACCATAGAAATCAATGCAGCCGTGACGGTGACTGAGTTTTGGAGGATTGCGGTGGCCGTATCTGTCAATACATTGCGGACACCGGCGACGTCGTTTGCCAGTCGAGACTGAATGGCACCGGTTTTCGTACCGGTAAAGAATGCTAGTTCCAGTTGCTGCAAATGTGCGAACAAATCACTTCGTAAATCTGCCATCGCAGCATTACCGACTTTGGAGGTCAACCAGTTTTGGGCGATCCCTAAAAGTGCAGCCACGATCGGTAGCGCGATCATTCCCGTGACTAGCCAGGCCAACACATCCATTCGCGGACCGTTCTCGACGAACAAAGCATCGTCGAACACAGCCTTTGTCAGGAACGGAACCAGAGCATTGATACCTGCAGCTAAGGCAACAATCCCCATAACCGAAAAAATCTGACGTCGATATGGATGTAACAGACGGGCAATTCGGGTGAGCGTTGGCATGCTGTCGGCGGCAAGTTCTTCTGAACTCAGATGTGTCACTGCGCTTCCGGATCGAGGCATTGCAGCTCAGTTCAGTCTGGGATGCGTGAGAGCGTAATCGGTTCACCGTCACCGGGGAGTTTGGCGAGTTCTAAAGTGCCCCACGCGCCAACCTCAGTGCGAAGCAGTGCCCAGATGCGTAACTTCTTTGTTGCCTCGAGGATGTCGGTGTCGACAGACAACTCGAAATCGACCGGCACACCGGGTGTTTCGACGGCGGTGGCCGCTAAAACTTCACCATCCGCAGCAACGAGTTTGATTGTGGCAACGGCCCCGGCAGGAATGGCGATCCGTTCTCTCACAGTGAGTGAACCGGTAAATGTCGAGATGCTCATGCCCACAGCCTAGGTGTAGTTCCTAGGGGGGCATGAGCATTGTCGAACACTATGCAGGATGCTCAGCGGCCGAAAGAGCGCAATCTCAGCGAGTTGGTGACGACAAAGACCGAACTGAACGCCATCGCCAATCCAGCAACGAGTGGGTTGAGGAAACCAAAGGCAGCAAGCGGAATAGCCGCCGCGTTGTATCCGAATGCCCAGACGAGATTGCCTTTGATCGTCCGCAGCGTGGCACGGGCAAGACGAACTGCCGTGGCTGCACTGCGTACGTCATTACCGACAAGGGTCACGTCGGCTGCTGCGATTGCTACGTCGGTGCCGGCGCCCATGGCAATACCGAGATCGGCACCGGCCAACGCTGCCGCATCATTAACCCCATCGCCAACCATCGCGACAATTCGCCCTTCTGCCTGCAACTCGTTAATGACTTCGAGTTTCCGTTCGGGCGTCACTTCTGCGTGCACAATCCCAATGCCGACCTCGCGGGCTACCTGATCGGCAACAGCTTGCGCATCTCCCGACAGCAGGATCGGTTCCAGACCGAGTTCGCGGAATGATGAGATGGCTTCAGTGGATGTTTCACGCACCGCATCGGCCACAGTAATAGTGCCTATCACTGTGCCGTCGACGTCGACGGCGATCGTGGTGCCGTGGCTGGCATCGGCGTTGACGCCCAGCCATTTCGGCCGCCCGGCCTTCACTGCTTTGCCGTCGACGATGCCTGAGACGCCTTGCCCAGGGGTATTGCGGAAATCGCTCACCTCGGCCGGCCTGTCTACTAGCGCAGTGATGGCTTTGGCGACAGGGTGCTCCGAAGCGCTTTCGACTGCAGCAGCTAGCGCGATGAGTTGCTCACGATCAGTTTCCTGATAGGGATCGACGCTTTGCACAGTCATGATTCCGGTGGTGAGTGTTCCGGTCTTATCGAGCACGATCGTGTTGATCTTGCGGGTTGACTCAAGCACTTCCGGGCCTGAGATCAGAATGCCGAGTTGTGCACCGCGGCCAGTGCCAACCATAAGAGCGGTGGGAGTCGCGAGTCCTAGCGCACAGGGGCAGGCAATGATGAGCACAGCAATTGAGGCGGCAAAAGCGGCCGTGGTGAAACCATCGAAAAAGAACCAACCGAGAAGGGTGAGAACACTCAGCGCAAGAACGGTAGGCACAAAGACACTCGAAACCCGATCCGCGAGTCGCTGAATCTCCGCTTTTCCTTCTTGTGCTTCCTCGACGAGACGCGTCATCTGTGCCAGTTGGGTATCTGCACCGACAGCGGTTGCTCGAACGAGTAGCCTTCCGTCCGTGTTGATTGTGGCACCGGTGACATGCGAACCGATGGAGGTTTCGACTGGAACAGATTCACCGGTGAGCATTGACTCGTCAATACTTGAGTGCCCCTCGATAACGTCACCGTCGGTCGCGATCTTCTCTCCTGGCCGCACCACGAAAACATCACCCGTGACGAGCTGCTCTACGGGGATAGACACTTCTGTGTCTTCTCGGATGACAGTGACTTCTTTTGCGCCCATGTCCATCAGCGCACGTAATGCTGCGCTGGATTGCTTTTTGGCACGAGCCTCAAGCCAGTTGCCTAGTAATAAAAAGGTAGTGACGGCGGTTGCCACTTCGAGATAGATCTCGTGAGTCCCGGCACCTTGCGAAATCCAAGTCCAATGCATGCGCATCGTGGGATCTCCAGCGTGGCCGAAGATCATTGCGAACACGGACCACAGGAACGCTGACGAAACACCCAAACTGATGAGAGTGTCCATCGTGGCAGCACCGTAGCGAGCATTCAGGATGGCGGCGCGGTGGAAGGGAAACGCCGCCCAGGTGACCACCGGAATCGATAGTGCGAGTGCCACCCAGGCCCAGTAGTCAAATTGCAGAGCCGGAATCATCGACATCAGCATGACCGGGGTCGCTAGGACTGCGGCAATCACGAGTCGCTTCCACAGTAGGTCGGACGGATCGGGCAATGCTTTCACGCCAGGATCGTGAACAGCGGCCGTATATCCGGTCTTTTCCACGGTCTCGACGAGCAGTGAGGGATCAATTCCCGCGGGCGCGGTGATCATGGCGCGCGCGGTAGCGAAATTGACGCTTGCTTCGACACCGTCAATTTTGTTGAGTTTTTTCTCCACCCGGTTCGCGCAGGCAGTACACGTCATACCGCCTACGTCGAGCCGGACTTCGGTTTCAAGGTTGCTCATATGAGTGGCAAGTCTCGAGGTCCTGCGAGTGTGTAGCCTGCTTCGTCGACGGCGGCTGCGACAACCTCATCGGATAGCGGGGAGGTGCTGGTGACTGTGGCTTCGCCAGCATCGACATTTACGCTCACGTCTTGGACTCCGTCAAGCGCGGACAGCTCTTCAGTTACGGCTGAAGCGCAGTGCCCGCAGGTCATTCCGTTGATTCGGTAGGTGGTGGTGGTCATGATTAGCTCCTTACGAGTCGAGCAATTGCGTCTGAGGCTTCTTTGAGTTTGACGGCGGCCTCTGGTCCGCCTTCTTTTGCTGCGTTGACCACGCAATGCTCCATGTGGTCGTCTAACAACTTCAATGCAACAGCCTGCAGCGCCTTTGTGGTGGCGCTGATTTGGGTGAGGACGTCAATGCAGTAGGTGTCGGATTCGATTTGCCGACTAAGGCCCCGAACTTGACCCTCGATTCGTGCGAGTCTTTTTAAAATGAGGTCTTTGTCGCCACTGTATCCGTGCACGTGCATGATTTCTCCTAGTCGCATTTCTCTCAATGTATACCCCATAGGGGTATGTGTCAACGTCTTGTGAAACACATCTCGCTAGAGTTCGGTTATGACGAAACAACCAGGGCTTGATGGCGTACTTGGGGTTGAGTGGATTGAACTCACCGCAGACAAAGTGGTCGGCCGGTTCACCATTACCGAAGACCATCTCCAGCCATTCGGAATTCCACACGGCGGCATCTATTGCGCTGTCCATGAATCGACCGCGAGCATTGCGGGCCAGATTTGGTTCGGTGATAAAGGCATCGTTGTCGGCAGCAACAACTCCACCGACTTCTTGCGCCAAGCCAAACTCGGCGATGACATTACCGTGACGGCGACTCCAATCCACCGCGGCCGAACTCAACAGTTGTGGCATCTTGATTCAGTCGATGCAGGCGATCGGCTCATCGCTCAAGGACAAGTGCGTTTGGCTAATCTTGCACAAGAGATACCGGCAGAAATCGTCGAGAAATTTAGCAAAGCTGTTGCTCTTGAGCCTGAGGCTTGATCTCGTCTTTTGGCCGGAATGTCAACACTCTTGCTAAGCGGGTTAAGATAGGGCCATCTGATTGCGACTGGCGTTTAGGTGGGCGACCACCGGGGAGCAATCGAACCGCACGATTCGGGACCGTACGCCTGGGCCCCGTGTTCAGCCCATGAACCGCTGACCGGAGGCCGAGAGAATGACGATGATGACTATGACCACAGCACCCGCTGACGAGCAAGAACGCGCGCCAATCGCAACCATTGAAGACAGTGACGTCAAAGTCCTGTTGCTTGAGAACATCCATGCTGATGGCGCGGAGTTCCTTCGCCACAAGGGTTATCAAGTCGAAGAGATTAGTCACGCGTTAAGCGAAGACGAACTCATCGAACGCATTGGCGATGTACACGTATTAGGGATTCGTTCCACGACCTACATCACGGATCGCGTGTTGGAGCATGCCCCAAACCTGATCGCCATCGGTGCTTTTTGTATCGGCACTAACCAGATCGATCTAGAAGCCACGAAGCGACGCGGTGTGGCAGTCTTTAATGCGCCATATTCAAATACTCGAAGTGTGGTTGAGCTTGCGATTGCCGAGATCATTTCCTTGGCACGTCGCTTGCACGAGAAGTCCACCGATATGCATAACGGTGTCTGGAACAAGTCTGCCGCTGGCAGCCATGAAATCCGAGGCCGAATCCTCGGCATCGTGGGCTACGGCAATATTGGTAGTCAACTTTCGGTTATTGCCGAGGCGATGGGTCTATCGGTTATTTTCTATGATCTAGACGACAAGCTCGCGCTTGGCAATGCACGCAAATGTGCCACTATCGATGAGTTGCTCGAAACCGCAGATGTGGTCTCATTGCACGTTGACGGACGTCCAGGAAATGCGGGCCTTTTCGGTGAACGAGAGTTTGCCAAAATGAAGCCGAGAGCTTTGTTCTTGAATTTGTCACGCGGTATCGCTGTCGACACTGCGGCTTTGCGTAAGCACCTTGAGTCTGGCCATATTGCTGGTGCTGCGCTAGACGTGTTCCCAGAAGAACCTAAGGCGCAGGGTGATCCCTTCGAGTCAGAACTGCGCGGGATTCCCAATGTCATCCTGACACCCCATGTTGGTGGCTCGACGCAAGAAGCACAAAAAGATATTGGACGTTTCGTCGCCGCTAAACTGCGCGCTTTCACGAAGTCGGGCAGCACCTCACTTTCAGTGAACTTCCCAGAGCTCACGGTGCGGAGCGATCATGATCGTCACCGTTTGGCGCATGTGCATGTGAACGCGCCGGGGGTGTTGGCTCGCATCAACGCGATCCTTGGGGATCACGGAGTGAACATCGAGAGCCAACAGCTCAACACCAAAGGCGAACTGGGATATGTCGTGACCGACGTATCTGAAGCGGTAAGTGATGAGGTCCTTACCGAACTGGCAGCGCTGGACGAAACCGTGCGCCTGCGCCAACTCTCCTAAAACTCCCCCGACATTTGGTCGGTTTGGACCCCGATTCCGCCGAAATCAGGGGTCAAACCGACCAAATCTGGTGGGCTAGGAACGGTGTTTTCCGGTCAAGACTTTGACGAGCGTGTCGAGATCTGACGGAAGGCTGTCGCCGCGCCATGCGATGTGGGCGTCCGCACGAACCAAGAGCAAATCGTGTTCGAATTCGTCTCGAGCAGATCGATTTGCGTCGATTACTTTCACCGGCAAGCTGGAGTCTTCGAGACCGGAGACATCGACGGACGAATTGAAACGAATCAGCGTGTAGTTCGGTCCCAACTGATCGATAATGCTCTCCCCATCGATCAGGAAGTGAGGTATGCGGCAACCGGGAACAGTCGACGGGACATGCGAGCCCATGTCGTAAAGCGGTGCGTCCGAGCCGTCTTGCACAATAATCGGGGAATTGTTGTAGTAGTAGCCGAAGTTCAGGCCCTCCGGAGACATCTGAGGCAGGTTGATATCGAAGAGGCGTTTGCCGATCTTCTTGCGTAGGATCCGTCCGATGAAAGAACTGGAACTCAGGATCTTTGGAACTGAACGCGCCGACATCGCGTTTAGGTTTTCTTGAACCTTGGCCATCGCAAAACGCGAGACCTGATCGGTGATCGGCATCCGCTCGGCTTCGTAAGCGTCGAGGATGTCTGGGCTGGCCCAGCCATTGGATACTGCTGACAGAAGCCATGAGAGATTCATGGCGTCGGCAATGCCAGCATTCATGCCGTACCCGGCGAATGGCACCCAGAGGTGTGCGGCATCGCCAGCAATGAATACGCGTCGGTCTCGGAATCGGTCGGCGACCATACGGCGTGCTGTCCAATCCTCGTGTTTGAGAAGTTCGAATTCAAACGACGAATCCACACCCAAAACATCCCGGATCGATTGATCAAAATCGACTGTCGAGAAATCTTCTTCACCATCTGCTAGAGCACGGTGAACCAGCCAGAGGTCGTCTCCGTTGATAGCGACGACATTGCCTCGTACCGTGTGATTCACTACCCAGGTCATCCATGCTGGTCGACGCTCGCCAAAGAGCTTTCCTATCTCACTTGAGCGAATCAAACTCGTTCGGCTTCGTCCAACAACGGCATCGCCAACGAGTTTTGCACCAATATCCTTGCGGACGCGACTCGATCCGCCGTCGCATCCGACAAGATAGGGTGCTCGCAGATCAAACTCGTTACCGTCGTCGAGAGCACGACAATGAACTGTGACAGAGTCGGTATCTTGGCTGTGGCCTACCACCTCGACGCGGGGCCTAAACTCCACGTTCGGCAGCGATAGTAACTTTTCGCGCAGAATTGGCTCCAGCCACATCTGACTTTGCCGCACCATGCGTTCCGGGCTCGGCCAGTCGGAATCATAGAAACCAGGCTTCGCTCGTTCGGAACGCGCTGGCATGGTGATTCGGGTTAGTTCCGGACCAGAAACTGACGTTGCATAAATCGTGTCGGTTGGATAATCATCGGGCAAGCCAGCTGCTCGAACTTGTTTGGCGATACCGAACCGGCGGAAGTATTCCATCGTGCGGGCCGAAATTGTGTTGCACTTAGCGTCGGCTGGATCGTCTCTGTGCCGAGGATCAACAATGATGACTTTCATTCCGCGCATTGCCGCGTCGATGGCGAGTGATGTGCCCACAGGTCCGGCACCGGCAATGATGATTTGGGCGTCCATGAGATCTCCATATTCCGTTGACATGCTCCAGCACTATCGCCCGACGTTCGATGGAACCACCACAAAGGCGTCTTGCTGAATGAAACGCTGACTAGAGAAAGGATCTGGCAGACTCCCTTCACCTAGATCGGCTTTAGATACGTCGATGACCGGCTCGACGCGGACTGCTATCTGATGAGAACGACGTTCAATTGGGTGTGGATTTAGTGGTCCTCCCATCTTGAGTGCGGAGACCGTGTGGCGGCACCAAAAGAGCCGTTAGCTTGCGCGGCATGAGATGGCCATTACGCGTCGTCACAACATTTTCGTATTGACGTACGTGGTGTCGTACTCACAGGTGGTTACTCCTCGATGGCTCTTTTGATCTGCATGGTGGGTTTGCGGTGGCGACGGGGGTGGGTGCGCTTGCGACCGGAACACTCAGCGGGTTACTATTTCCGTGTCGATCAATTGATCGACACGCTACTTATCGTCAAGAGGAGTGCCACTGTGCAACGAAACGACCTAAGGTTTGCAACCCCGCACAACATTCCACATTTGGATTACGACAGTGATCTGGGTGATCCGGGAAGTTTCCCCTTTACCCGCGGTGGGCGCGGCGCGCTGTCCAAAGCGGGGGGCTGGACACACCGCGAGCTATCTGGCGAGGGAAGCCCGAGACGTTCGAACGAGCAGTTGCACTACCTGCTTGAACATGGTGCACAGGGTCTCGATGTTATTGGTGATGCGGCGACTGTCGGGCTGATTGACGCGGACCATCCATTCGCTCGTCATTCGGTAGGAACTCAGGGTGTCTCAATCAGTCGACGGGACGACTTTCTAGAGCTATACAAGGGAATTCCGCTCGGCCAAGTATCGGTATCGAACTCTATGAGCGCTCCTTTTACGGTTGCAGGTCTGTACCTTGCCGCCAAGAACGAAGGTATTGACCCTAAAGACGTGCGAGGCTCTGTCATAAATGCGCCGTTCTTCATGGAGGACTACGGCTACGCGACACACCTGCCATTTCCCATGCGCTTTCGAATGGCGCTCGACGCTATTGAATTTGCAACCGAACGCATGCCGAAGTTTCACCCGTTTGTTGAGGACACATATTTCATCAGTGATGGCGGACCGGGCATGGTCGATGAAATGGCGTTGGGGTTTGTCGAAATTCGGGCCGTAGTAAAGGCACTCATCCAGCGCGGAATGGAAGTGGATAGTTTTGCACCGCGCATTGTCATTCTGGTGAACTGCCGGATGGACCTTTTCTCGGAGATTGCCAAGATCCGTGCCACTCGGCGCATCTTTGCCCGCATGATGAAGGAAGAGTTCGGGGCAAAAGATCCACGATCCCTATCGCCGCACATTACGGTGCACACATCGGGAGCATCGCTCACGGCACAACAGCCCATCAACAATGTGATTCGCGGCAGCTTGCAGTGTTTTGCTATGGCTGTAGCAGGCGTGAAAGCGATGGAAATCTCGGCATTTGATGAGGCCTTCCGTACGCCCTCAGATACTGCACATCTCGTGGGCTTGCGTACGCAACAAATTGTCGGCTTGGAAACCGACGTGACTGGTTCGGTAGATCCTTTCGGAGGCTCCTACTTTATGGAAGGCCTCACCGACGATATGGAACACAAAATTCTGAATCGAGTGCGGGAATTTGAATCCAAGGGTGATCCGGAGCAATTGTTTGAAACCGGATACTTCCGCAGTGTCTTTCATGATGCGATGGAAACATTTGGTCGCGAAATCGCCGAGGGTACCCGGCCGGTTGTGGGCGTCAATACCCTCACGATTCCTGATGAAGAAGACACGCTCCTTAAGGAAGTATCAGAAGTCAAAATGGCTCCTGACCTCGACCAAGTGAATCGTATTGTCGCGTGGAAGGCAGGCCGTTCGTCAGCCACAGTTCGTGAGGGCTTAGATCGGATCGCACAAGCGGTCGAAGATGGCGAAAACACTGTTCCAGCAATTTTGGACGCATTCAACAAAGACGTCAGCATCGGTGAAGTCGCCGGTGAAATTCGGGTTGCTTTGGGACTTCCGCAAGATCCACTACTCGAAGGAGCACTCGCATGACCGCAACTCTTACCCCGCCGCCACGGATTGTTATCGGCACTTACGCTCTAGATCAACACGAGGTAGCGGCCCTCATGGTGGCTCGGGTCCTTCGCGACGCAGGCGCCGATGTTATCTATCTCGGCCGATTCAATATGCCGGAGCATTTTGTTGACGCAGCAATCCAGGAAGACGCGGACATTATTGGCGTGAGCTGCCATTCATGGGAGTACTTGGAACTCACCGACAAATTGCTTGAGCTTAGTTCACAGCTTGATCGTCGGGTAAGTGTCGTGTTGGGCGGAAGCGTCATCACGACGAGCGATGCTGAAGGCCTTTTGGAACGCGGCGTCACCGCAGTTCTCGGGCCCGGCGCGCCCAAGGAAGAGGTTGTTGCCGCTGTCTGGAAGGCAGCCGAACTCGCGCGCGAACAATCTATCGAAAACGGGTAACAAAGGTGAGCGCTTCGGATCGCGAACTGTACGAACGCCTCCACGAAAAAGCGCGAGGTGGTTATGCCGAGGCAACGGCTCGATTGCTGTCTGTGGCATTGGATGGTGGCGTTAAGTCACACGTCCTCGGTGAGGTATTGCGCGGGCGACCGCGAACTGCTCATATCGTGGGCGTCACCGGACCTCCTGGTGCAGGAAAGTCGACTTTGGTTGGTGCTTTGGCGCACGGGTGGCCAGGTGAGGGACGAGTTGCGATTCTTGCCGTTGATCCCACGTCGCCGATATCAGGTGGATCAATCTTGGGCGACCGAGTACGGATGAAACAAGTGTCCGGAGATAACCGTGTTTATATGCGGTCGGTGGCCAGTAATGGCAGAACCGACGGACTGTCATTAGGAATAGAGCGAGCCACCGACTTGCTCAGTACGCTCGATTTTGAAACCGTGATTATCGAGACTGTGGGTGTGGGCCAAGTGGAAATTGAGATCACCTCACTTGCAGACACCACCGTTGCCGTATTTACTCCCGGCCAGGGCGATGTGGTTCAAGCCGTCAAATCTGGTCTCAACGAAGTCACCGATATATTCGTCGTCAACAAAATGGACCAAGGCGGTGGAGACACAGTCATTCGCGACCTGAGGAGAGTTACTCGCGCAGCCGTGGGTTCGGCCGAGGAAGCTGAACATGTCTGGCAGCGCCCCGTAGTTGGGGTGACCGCTACTGAAACGGCAGGCCTAGACAAAGTCGTAGATGAAATCATCGGCCACCGGGAGTACTTAGAACGTACGGGTGAGGCAGTTGTGCGGCAAACAAACCGCGGCCGCTTGCAACTTGAATCTGCGCTGGAAGAATATTTTCGTGAGGCGATGCAAGACTATTTACTGTCTGAAAATGGCACTACGTTGGCGCATCAATTATCGATTGGAAAACTGACAGTAATCGAAATCGCAGAGGAAATCGTTGCCGAGTTAATTCGCCAGGTCGAAAGTAGACTCCTAGCATCAGGCTCCTGATATAGGTCGTATCGTTGTGGGTGCTCGCAAGTGAAGACTGAACGGCACGGATATCACCGGAATGGAGTGAATTGTGGCTCGGAAGAGGTCGCTCAATGATGGCCCAATTTTGCGAAGTGCAATCCTAGAAGCCGGCGCGCGACTATATAGTGAGCGTGGATTTTCTGCTACGTCGATCCGTGACTTAGCCGACGCGGTTGATATTTCATCCTCGACGCTCTATCACCATTTCGCAAACAAGCAAGAGATTTTGTACGAAATTCTGCTTGGATTTATGCAGAATTTTGTTGCAGAAATTTCCCCAATGTTGCGCGATGTGCAGCGGGAACCGACGGATCGAATTCTCGGAGCCATTGACATGCACCTCCGTATTTCGGAACGTGACAAGCTTCAACTCATCATTGGAAGCTCAGTTAAGCGTGTATTGTCTCCTGAACAAAACGCGCAGGTGACTCGTCTTCAGCGTGACTACCGAAGCGCATTTCTGCAAGCAATTCGAGACGGACTTGACCAAGGCCACTTTGCTTCAAACGCGCCAGAACTCACGACAACGGCCATTCTGGACATGCTCAATGGCGTGCGTGAATGGCTGACATCTGAAGGCGCGCTGACAATCGATGAAATCGTTGATCACTATCAACAGTTGGCGCTCAGGATGCTCAATGTGAGCCGAGTCAGTGATTCGTTTCCTGCCCACCAGAACAGGAACGAATCGCTGACCCGTTCTATTTAGTTGTTTTTGTCCGATGTCAGTTTCGGTAGCCGTGCTACCAGCGGTGTTAGCCCCAAGCGAACGAAACTAATGATTCCGAACGGCAGAATGAACATAAATAGCACTAACGCCACGCCGTAACTCAATCCAGCAGCCGATTCACTAATTTCTGATGTCAGGTTGGGCACGTAGACCACGAAAAGTGCACCGAAAATTGTTCCAAATGTGGAACCTAGCCCACCCACCACAATGAGCGTAATGAACGCAATCGCAAGAGTGAGACCAAAGGCATCAGGTGCAACAAACTGCACCACATAGGCATACAAGACACCCGCCACGCCGGCAAAAGCCGTGCTTAAAGCAAAAATCTGTGTCTTGACTGTTGCTGCTCGTACACCCAAGGTGGCTGCCACTGGCTCGTTATCGCGGATTGCCATGAGGCTGCGACCTACTCGACCGGTTGCCAAACGATGTGTCAGCAACAGCGCTATGACAACGAAAAGCAAACACAAGTAGTACGTCCATTGGTCTCGCTCTAGTCCAATCCACGTTGGTGGGTGAGCCGTGTTCAGATTGAGACCTTCCTGCCCCTTCGTGAATGTGTCGAACCGTTTGATGATCGAGGGCGTGACCAGTGCGAGCGCCAGAGTTACAAGTGCGAGTTGTAACCCTTGGAGTCGAAGCGCGGGCCGTCCAACAAAATAGCCCAAGAACCATGACATGACCGCCACCAAAGGGAATGCAATGGCGTAATGCCAGCCCAACTTCCCAGTAGTGATCGCGGCAAGGTAGGCGCCGAGCGCAAAGAACGCTCCATGGCCCAAGGAGATTTGTCCCGTGTATCCAGTTAATAGGTTGAGTCCCAAGCCGACAACAAGGTAGATCATCACCATCGAGCGCTCGAAGTTGATGTATGGAGCCGAAATGAGGGGCGAGTAGGCAAGGTAAGTCAGGACAGCAAGGCCCACACCAAATACGATCCATTTGGGTGCCTGCAAGGGGGGCTGGTCTTGTCGAAGTTTTGTCAGGATGTTCATACGCGAACCACCTCACGGGTTCCAAATAATCCTTCGGGCCTTAAGAAGAGCACCGCCATAATGATGGCCAGTGCAATGGCTTGCTTGAAGTCGTTACCGATGCCCGGCAAATAAGTTCCGGCTAGGTTTTCTGAAATTCCCACGATGAGGCCTCCCACTAGGGCACCGATGGGGCTAGTCAGGCCGCCAAGAATTGCGGCAGCGAAGGCATAGATCAAGGTCGCAGAAAACATGCTTGGTTGCAGGACCAGTTGCGGTGCCGCAAGTGACGCCACCAGTGCACCAATTGCGGCAGCGAGTCCCCAACTTAAAGCAAGCATTCGATTAACAGGGATGGCCAACAAACGAGCTGAGACGGAGTTGCTTACGGCGGCTCGAATATGTAGGCCAGTGCGTGTGTGTTGGAACAGCACGTAAAGCAGGAGCGCGACGAGTACAACGGCACCAACGATCGTAAGGGCTTGACGTGAAATGACGGCGGTCCAAATGCTGACAGGATCACCTTCGCTGATCACAGGGTAAAGCCGAGCATCATGTCCCCAAATCCAAGCGGCACCCGCGTTAATGACGAGCATGATTCCCAAAGTGATGATGATGAGTGTGAGGTGGGACGAGTTGGCAAGCGGGCGAATAAGGGTGCGCTCTATCAGCATCCCGGCTATAAAAGCGAGCGCCATTGAGACACTTATCGCCGTGATGAGGGGTAAGCCCCATTGGTAAAACTGCCAACTGCCAAAGGCTGAGAACATGGCCATTTCGCCTTGAGCAAAGTTCACGATTCCCGAAGCCCGATAGACCAGGACGAGGCTCAGCGCAAGCGCGCCATACAGTGCGCCCCACGCAATTCCGTCTGTCAGTTGTTGAAGCAACAATTCCACGGTTTCTCCTTAGTAACCGAGATAGGCTCGGCGAATGTCTTCATTGTTTTGCAGGTCCGTTGCTAGACCTTGAGTCACGACGTTTCCGGTATCGATGACAACCCCCGTGGAGGCAATTTCGAGCGCGAGGTGAGCGTTCTGTTCGACGACGAGAATCGTCGTCCCGGAATCGCGATTGATCGTTTCTAATCCAGTAAATACGTTTTGTGTGATTTTGGGAGCGAGCCCTAGCGAGGGTTCATCCAGCAAGAGCAAGCGAGGCTCGGAAATCAAGGCGCGCGCAATAGCCAGCATTTGTTGTTCACCACCACTTAGCCCAGCAGCCGGTTGACGGGCACGCTCGCGCAGGCGAGGAAAGAAGTCAAACCATTTTTCAATAGCGGAATTGATGTGATTCTTGCTCTGTTTCATGCCGCCAGCCCGGAGGTTTTCTTCGACTGTCAGGGTGCCGAATGTACCGCGACCCTGTGGCACGTGTGCCATTCCGCGCTGAGCGATCGATTCGATTGACGAACCAACGATTTGTTCGCCGTTGAAAATAATGGAACCGCGAGGACGCACGATGCCTGAAAGTGCTCGCAGGATTGTTGTTTTGCCTGCACCGTTCGCACCTAGAACAACTGCAATGCCGCCTTCTTCGATCGAAAAGTTTATGTCGTGTAGCACTTCGGCTTTGCCGTATGAGGCGTAAAGTCCACTTACTTCAAGAATGTTCGTCATGCTGCACCGCCTAAATAAGCCTCAATAACGGTCGGATGTTGCCTGACTTCATTGGGTAAACCGTCGGCGATTTTCTCACCAAAGTTCAATGCCACGACTCGATCAGAAATCGACATGACCATCCCCATGTGGTGTTCGACGAGAAGCACCGAGAACCCGTGGGTGTCGCGAAGTTGGCGGATGAGCAGAGCCAGCTCGTTGACCTCTTCATGTGTGAGTCCATTCGCGGGTTCGTCAAGAAGCAAGAGCCGAGGCTGCATCATGAGTGCGCGGGCGAGTTCGATCCGCTTGAGAGTCCCGAAAGGTAAGCCTGCTGCAGGGTGTTGACTCAGATGATCTAGACCAAGTTGGTGGAGGATCTCGTGCGCACGTTCGCGTTCAGCGCGTTCTTCCTTTGCGACTGCGCGGAGTCCCAAGCTTGAGGAAATGAGTCCCGCGTGGGTGCGGTGAATAGCCCCGCCGAGTACATTCTCGAGCACGGTCTGGCGCTCAAAAAGGCCGATATTTTGAAATGTCCTAGCGATACCTTTGCTCGCAATTTGATCGGCGCGAACCTTGAGCAACTCTTCATCGCCGAGTTTGATTGAGCCTGAGTTGGGTTGGTAGAGCCGACTTACACAGTTGAAAAGCGTAGTTTTGCCTGCACCATTGGGGCCGATGAGGCCAACGATCTCGCCAGCTTTGATCTCGAACGATGGCCCGTTGAGTGCAACGACTCCACCAAAACGCAAGTGAATGTTGGTAACCGTGAGGGTTGCGGCGTTCATCGACACCACCTCGAAAGGTGGTGTCGATGAACCGCTCCTATTGCGATGGGCATGGTGGTAATCAGTTGCCTTCTCGCTTGACGATTTCGCCATGTACCCACTGACCATTCTTGTAGGTCATGGTCATGACGGAGGTAATAGCGAATGGGTAGTCCGAACCGGAGCCAAAAGTGATTCCCTCGAGACCAAGATCGGTTTCGACACCCTTGAGGTTCTGTGCCGCTTTAAACAGATCTGCTCGCTTGCAGCCGTTAGTCTGCTTTAGCGTTTCAACCATGAGTTGCGCATTGTTGTAACCCATGGCGGCGATGGCGTTCTTGCCATTTACCGTGTCTTTGTGACGTTCAGCGAAATCGCGCCACTTCTTGAGGCCGGGCGCATCATTGGGAGCATCGCTTCCAACATCTTGGAGCCAGGTGACCGAGTGAAGATTTTCAGCGGCCCCAGGGCCAGCGGGTTCGAGGTAGGTTGCTGCGTCCGTTGATGCTGACACGACAAATTTTTCAGGAGTCCACTTGAGTTCGGAAGCCTTTTTAAGTGCCTGAGTAACGAACGTTCCGGTGGCAAAAAGCACGAGGTAGTCGGCATTCGAGTTCTTGAGCGTAGTGACCTGAGAATCAACGGTTGGCGTCGTCTGCTCGTACGATTCAGCTGCAACAACCTCTAGATCGTTGCTTTCCGTAAACTGCTCGAGTTCAGCGAGATTGCCCTTGCCCTGTGCATCGTTTGCGTACAGGACAGCGATCTTTGCCTTGGGGTTGATGCTTTCCATTTGCTTGAACATGACCGAGTTTTCGAAGCCGAACTGCGGTAACATGGCGGTCGCAAACAGTGATCCGTCTTTGACGAGACCGGGGAAATCGTTGCTGCCGGTAATCGAGAAAAGGATTGGAACTCCTTGCTGAGTGGTGTATTCCAAGATGGCCATGATGGGCGACGTTCCTGACGCCTGGTACATCGTGAAGACCTTGTCTTCCTCGATGAGCTTGCGAACATTCTTGACCGTGCGCGCGGGGTCATAGGCGTCGTCGGTTGGTAAATAGTTGATCTTGCGAGTGACACCGTCACCCATCTTGACGCCGCCTTCGGCGTTTACTTCGTCGAAGTAAGCCTTTGATGAGTCGACTAGCACCTTGTACGAGGCTGCTGCTCCCGAAAGTGGGGAGCTTCCACCGATTTTGACTTCGGTTTTAGTGATTCCGTCGTCACAAGAATCTGCGCCGACATTATTTGAATTCTCACGTCCGCCACTGCCGCTACATGCAGCGAGCACCAACGAGCTGGCCGCGATTGCCGCTGTCAGGTAGAACTTCCTGCTGGTTGAGGTACGCATCCTATCCCTTTCTTGATTGTTCGAATCCTCGGTGGAATTACCGGAATTCAAGTGTTTTCTCGCTGTTGAGTGGCTTGAAGTACAACCCGGAAAGTCGTTGTTCTGCCGCTCAACATATGGTAAAGTAAATTCACTTTACTTTTGAGAGGACACAAATGTACCAGACAATCTTGTACTCGGTGGCAGATAGTGTGGCGACGATCACATTGAACCGCCCCGAAGCGTTGAACACGATCGTTCCGCCGATGCCAGATGAGTTCGAAGATGCGATGCGTCGGGCAACTAAAGATCCGGAAGTAAAAGTTGTTGTATTGCGCGGTGCCGGTCGTGCGTTTAGCGGTGGCTATGACTTTGGTGGTGGCTTTAGCCACTGGGGCGATGCGATCAACACTGATGGCAAATGGGATGCGGGCAAGGACTTCGTTTTCGCAACCGCTCCTACCGAGGCGCCGACCCAGAAATTCATGAGCATGTGGCGCAGCCCGAAGCCAGTGATCGCCCAAGTTCACGGCTGGTGCGTCGGCGGCGCAAGTGAGACGGCCTTGTGCGCCGATATCGTTATCGCATCTGACGATGCGCGTATCGGAACTCCATATTCGCGTATGTGGGGATGTCACCTTTCGGGCATGTGGATCTATCGTCTCGGCTTGGCGAAGGCAAAAGAATACTCACTTCTCGGAAAGCCAGTATCAGGTGTCGAAGCCGCAGAGATCGGTCTAATCAACAAGTCGGTTCCCTTTGACCAACTTGAAGACGAAGTCGCTCGCACAGCACAACAACTTGCCCAGATTCCCGTTTCACAGCTTTCAGCGATGAAACTGATTGTTAACCAAGCCTACGAAAATATGGGCTTGGCGAGTACACAAACACTGGGACCAATCATCGACGGACTCATGCGCAATACGCCCGATGCACTGGAGTTTATCGACATTGCCGAGCGTGAAGGCGTGGCCGCAGTCGTTGAACGTCGTGACGGACCATTTGGTGACTACCGTTCAGCACCACTAGACGAACAACCGGATCCTAACAATGTCATCGTCCCCTAAGTCATTGACTGCACGTGGCCGTGCCACACGGCAACGGCTGATTGAGTGCGCTCGCCAAGAAATCTTGGCGAGCGGCTCGCTCGAAGTTGCCGATGTAGCGCAAGCTGCGGACGTATCGCCTGGCTTGATGTATCGCTACTTCGGCTCCAAAGATGGGCTTGTGGCAGCGGTCGTCAACGACTTCTACGACTCCTACCATAAAGCAATTTTGGCAGCAGACATCGCGCCGGAAGCTGGGTGGTTTGAGCGCGAACGGATTCGTTTGACAGAAGAAATTGACTTCCTTTGCGATGAACCGATGGCGCGAATCGTGATCGGGCGTCAACTGCGCGAACCAGCTGCTGCGGCTGCTGACGCCGAGCGCATTGCTGAACAAATCGATCTGGCAGCGCGAAATGTCAAGCGCGGTCAACGCCAAGGTGATATTCCAGCAACTCTCGATGCTCGGCTTTATGCGGCGGCCTTCATGGGGGGTTTTCGTGAACTTATGGCTGAAGCCTTGTTGCGCACGGAAGCACCCGACCGCGGTCACTTGCTCGAAATTATCTGGGGCTTTGGATTTGGCGGATCACTTGGAGTTTCGATTTCTCAGATTGATGAAAACCTACCGGCCGAGGCCACTTGAACCGAGGAGTAGAGCACGACGATGGAGCGAATGACAGAACGCCGCCCGCTGGAGGGTCGAGTTGTTGCCGTAACTGGCGCAGGAGCTGGGTTAGGCCGTGCCTATGCCCAGCTCCTGGCGCATCAAGGCGCTTTAGTAGTAGCTAATGACCTTCATGAAACTCAATTCGATGATGGCATTCATGCACATACAGGTGATATCAGCACCGAGGAAGGTGCAAAAAGTCTCGTTGAAACGGCGGTGAAAGAATTTGGCCGCCTGGATGCGCTTGTCAACAATGCTGGAGTGTTGCGGAGCGGTCTCATCCTTCGTATTTCAGTTGAGGATTGGGACGTGGTTCATCGCGTTCATTTACGTGGAACTTTCCTCACTACTCAAGCGGCAGCCTCATACTGGCGAGAAATGTCTAAAGCGGGAAATCCAGTTGAAGCCGCAATAATCAACACCACATCGGCAGCCGGTTTATACGGATTCGTCGCAGAAGCTGCCTACAGCGCTGCGAAAGCGGGCATCGCCGGATTCACCACAGTAGCGGCGGCAGAGTTGGACCGATATGGCGTGACGGTCAATGCCATTGCTCCGGTTGCTAGAACCCAAATGACCGAATCGTGGGCAGGCGAGTCAGCGGGCGAACCTGTGCAGGATCCGCTTGCACCTGAACATGTGGCTCCCGTTGTGGCTTGGTTAGCCGGGCTTGATTCCCGGGATGTCACAGGTCGAGTGTTCGAGGTTGGCAACGGAACGGTGGCCGTTGTGGACGGTTGGCGCCCGGCTGCCACTACAGAACTGCCACTCACAGATTATTCAGCGGAATCACTCATTCGACCGCTTTTAGAGGTATCACCAGATCCCATTTCACCAATTCAATCTGAAAGGCTTTGACATGATGACACTACCGGGATATATCAACCGAAACGCTACGGAATTCGGTGATATGCCTGCGCTAACTTACCAAGGCACGACCCTCACGTGGAGCGAAGCTCGCGACAAGATTGCACAGTTGGCTCAAGGACTCTCAAACCTTGGAGTTGAGTCTGGAAATTGTGTTGCGATGATGATGTCCAATCTTCCAGAACACTGGATGTTGGATCAGGCTACGGTCCAACTTGGCGGTGTCGCAACCACGCTGTATGCGACGATGCCGAGCAACCAGATCGAATTCATGGCGCAGCACTCTGGATGCGTGGTTGCAGTATTAGAAGGCAAAGATCAGGTTGATCGTTGGAAGCCAATCCTCGACAACTTGCCCAAGTTGCGCCACGTCGTCGTACTTAACGAAGACGCGCTTATCACAGGTGATGATCGTTTCAAGACGTTTGAATCGTTGCTCGCTGATGACATTGATCAAGAAGCACTAGATCAGATCTGGAAGGCAATTAAGCCTGAAGATCCTGCAACCTTGATTTACACCTCGGGAACAACTGGGTTGCCGAAGGGCGTTATTTTGACGCATAGCAATGTGGTGTCGAATGTGCAGGCGATGGATGCTGCCACCAATATCCCTGATCATTTCACCAACATTTGCTTCCTGCCGCTGGCTCACATTGCGGAACGGATTGTTTCCCTTTACATGCCGATTGTGAAAGCCGCTCACGTGAACTTCTGTCCAAATATGGACGATCTCATGCCGATGTTGCGTCAGGTTGAACCTAGTTTGTTCTTTGGTGTTCCTCGGGTTTGGGAAAAGATTGCTGCCGGTTTGCGCGCGAATCCAGCCGCAATTCCAGCGCATGTAGGCCTTGGAAATGTCGAGTGGGCATTTAGTGCAGGCGCACCACTCACCGCTGATGTGCAGCAGTATTTTAAGGATGCTGGCATTTCAGTCATGGAAGGCTGGGGCATGACTGAAGCCACCGGCGTTGCCACGACTACCTCGGCTGAAACTCTTCGCATTGGAACCGTCGGAAAAGTTATTGATGGTAACGAGACGAAGCTGCTTGAAGATGGTGAGCTTTTGATTCGCGGGCCTATTGTGTGTGCCGGCTACTTGCAGGAAGACGGATCAATTGTTCCGGCCGTTGATGAAGATGGTTGGTTGCACACGGGCGATATCGGGCGTGAAGACGAAGACGGATTCCTCTATATCGTCGATCGCAAGAAGGAACTCATTATTACGTCGGGCGGTAAGAATGTTGCTCCGGTGGCGCTGGAGGCCTTGTTGAAGAATCACCCGTTGGTGGGGCAAACACTGGTTTATGGTGACCGCGAGAAGTACATCGTTGCGCTCGTCGTGCTTGATCCAGAGACTGCTCCAGGTTGGGCTGCTGAGAATGGTGTCGAGTATGGCTCGTTGGCCGAGTTGAGTGATCATCCGCTGGTGAACGAGGAAATTCAACGCGCCGTTGACGCAGCAAACGAGCAATTGGCTCGGGTTGAACAGGTGAAAAAGTTCCGTATTTTACCTGAAGAATGGACTGTTGACTCTGGTGAGTTGACACCGAGCTTGAAGATGAAACGCCGTGCTGTGCATGAGAAGTACGAATCAGAAATTCAGTCAATGTACTGAAATTAGGTCCTAGAAACCCATGCATTTATGCAGGTTTCACTGTTAGGAAGCGACTGCCCCGGAAGCCAGAATCTCCCGGGGCAGTCGTTTTTTAAGGATACGTCGTTTACCTGAGTGAACTTGGCCGTGGTCGTGAACCGTTCTCTTTTCGCTCATAGGACTTGAAAAGTTCTGTTTGGAAATACTTGGTGACGCGACCTGCAAGAAGATCGTTGTCTTGCTGAACGAAACGCATATTAGGGTGGTCGCATGAGCGAGGATCTACACCTTGACACTGTGCTTGGTAAGGCAGTTCTTATCTTGCGTGTTTATCGGCATGACGATGATGTTTTGGCCCTTGCTGAGATCGTTCGCCGGACCCAACTAAATAAGGCCACCGTCCACCGTTTATGTGGCGCGCTCGTGGATTTGCGATTGATGGATCGCTGTGAGGGTGGTTATCGCTTAGCAGCCGGACTCTTTGAGCTAGGTATGCGCGCTTCGGTGGAGCGAGGCTTGCTTGAGATCGCCATGCCATTTCTCCAAGATTTGTATGAACGAACGCACGAGACGGTGCATCTGGGAGTTCGTGAGGGCACTGATGTTGTTTACCTCACGAAGATTGGTGGCCACCGTCAGGCGCAATCTCCTTCGCGAACTGGTGGTCGAATGCCACTACATTGCACTGCCATCGGCAAGGTACTTCTGGCCTATAGCGATGAAGACATACGAGCACTCATTCTCGGCAGGCCTCTGGAACGTCGAACACCGCGAACGATCACCGGGCCCGGTCTATTGGCAAGACAGTTGGACAAGGTAGTGGAAACGGGTATCGCCTTTGAACATGAGGAATCCCAGCTAGGTATCAACTGTGTGGCTGCACCCGTTTTTGAAGGTGACCAACTCCTCGCGGCGATTAGCGTTGCGGGGCCAACTACTCGCTTTCGACCGGAAAAACACGGGACGGTTGTCCGAGCGGCTGCCGCAGCACTCGGGAGTACCCTCGCTCGGCGGAGTCACCTCGCTTCGCATCACTGAGTAGTGCCCTTAACGTTTTGTCAGGCGGTGTTGCTAGGAGTCTTGGAACGGATTGGAACCAGCACCGTCATCGTGTGCTCGAAGCGGTTTCGCGTGGTCTGGGTCCTAGGTGTCGCGCCGAGCCCGCGCGCGGGTTGCGATATCTTCGGCGATGTATCGGTGACGTGGCAGGAGTTGGCCGGTGGGGTAAGTTGCAGCGAGGAGGTCGATGCATTCCTGCGCGGTCGTGTAGCCGAGTCGGTTGAACAGTAACGCAGCGTCGTCAAGATCGCGCTCATCGCGGGAGGCGTGAAGTTTCATCGCCAGCAGATACTCAGGTGAAGCAACCTGAACAAGTAGTGACTCTGACTCGAACACGGTGCTGGGGTGCTCGTCGGCGCCGGGCAGGAACCCCTTGGCCGCGTCGTTGAGCCAGTCCGGCTCCAGCCCGTGCGGACCGCTCATCTCTTCGGCGATACGGCGCACTTCGGGGGTGGGCACGAATAGTGCGTCCACGTCGCGGGTGAGGCGATCGCTGTCATACGCCAAGGCCATTGCTGCGCCGCCGATGATAAACAACTGTGCTGGCACACCAGCGACTGCTAGGCGGTCAGACAACTCTCGGAACAGCGCGCGTACCCCGTCCGCGTCGAGTAGCCCTCCGTCCGTCATGCTCGGGCCAAAGACCGGGAGGTAATGAAAATTCCGCGTCGCCGGAATGCCTCGGGGCTCTCGTGGTCGGCTTCGGCGTGGAAGATCGCCGGAACAGCTGGATACCATGCCGTGGTGCGCCGCGACGCATCCTGTGCCCAACTGGGTGTCTGCCAGCCATCACGCACGGCTAGGTATTCGGCGAGCGCGGCGAACGCCGCATCGACTTCGGCCGCGCCCGTGTGGGGCGGCTCGTCGTTGAATACTCCCGCAGCCAAGCTAACGCCGCCACGACGCAGGGAGGAGATGTAGTCGTCCAGAGTTTGAAGGATGCCGAACCGCCAGCACTCGTCTAGACTCTCGCCGCTGGCGAGCAGGCTACGGCAGGCGGAGGCGTTTTGTGCTGCGGTGTGGCGCAGGCCCACGTCCATGCTGGGTGCGGTTTCGGGGGCAGTGCGGGCAGCATCCAGTAGAGCTGCGACTGAGAGCACTTCACCTTGAAACAGCATGACCGCACCTCCTTTCTGCCTTCTATTCTCCCAGATGAGCCTAGAGAAGTCTCTGATTACCGGCCGCGTGCTGGCCCGGCATGACCAAGGTCGTCGCCTTGGTGGCTTTCTCGAATGGGCTTCGGAATTGCAACGCTGGCTGAGTCTGATACATACATCGTGTTTCACTGAGTGAGACATAAGCGTGGTTTTGATTGGCTGTTATGCACGATGGTTGTCTTATGAGCGACAACTTTTTCGTGGAACAGGCAGTCGAACGACTGGATGGTTCACTCCTCACCTCGACCCCCACGAATCCGGTCCGTGACATCTTGGGGGCTACGGATATAGATCTTGCCTACCGTGTTCAAAATGCGCTCAATGAACGGCGAATCTCCCGCGGTGCTCGCCCCACCGGCAGAAAAATCGGTTTGACCTCGAAGGCAGTTCAAGCTCAGTTGGGTGTCGACCAGCCTGACTTTGGTGTCTTGTTCGACGACATGGAGTTCTCCAGCGGGCAGGACATCTCGATTGCTCGACTCATTCAGCCCAAGGTTGAAACTGAGATCGCCTTACGGCTAGGAGCCGATCTTGTCGGTGACATCACCAAAGATCAGGTCCGAGACTCCGTCGAATTCGCCGTTGCTGCTCTTGAGATCGTCGATTCACGTGTCGACAACTGGGACATTTCGATCGTCGACACGATTGCTGACAATGGCTCGAGTGCGCTTTATGTTCTCGGTGACCAAGAAGTGCCATTTTCCGATCTGGTGCCACGCGAGGTCACCATGGTGATGCAGGTCGATGGTAAAGAGGTGTCGCATGGAACGGGAAGAGACTGCTTAGGTGATCCCCTCGACGCCGTGCACTGGCTCGCGTTAAAGGCCGAAAGTTATGGAAACCCGCTCCGTGCCGGAGACCTCATTCTGTCTGGAGCGCTTGGACCGATGGCTCCGATAAGCATTGCTCAGACGGTGATAGCCGAGATCAGCGGCCTTGGAACGGTGTCGGCTCAATTCGTTGGTGAGGTTCAGGCATGAAACGCACCAAGGTCGCCATCATCGGCTCTGGAAATATCAATATGGTTACCTGTGGCGGTCAAGCCACCATTCCCATGGTGGCTGCCATTAACTAGGTCACGCCGGTGTCTTACGCGGAGATCGTCGCGCCCATCTCTTCACGCTCAGCGTGGCCGGGCACGCGGGCAAATATCTATGAATTCACTGAGACGACAGTTGTGCTTCTATAGAAAAGATGGTGGCCGAGGTTGCAGCCTATGTGCCCGGCGACCGACTGAAACAAGAAGTTCAGTTCCGCAAATTGAATGCCGATGCGCGTCGTGGTCAAACATGGCGAGGCGGACGGAAGAATCATGTGGATTGATGCCCTTGGTTGACTGGCCGTAGCCGGGCATATCTGGAATGATCACGTGGTGATGTGCGACTAGGGCATCAATATTGCGGCTGAAGTTGGACATGCCGGTGGCACCGGCTCCACCGCCGTGAAGAAGGATGACCGGAGAGCCGGATCCGGCTTCGGTCACAAAGATTTCTCGATGGCCTACACGGATGAAACGTTCAGTTCTCTGGATTGACTCGGACATAGGCACTCCTCAATGTGAATCCCACCATGTAATTAGGTGAATGTATGTCGGGTCTGGCGGGTATCCCAAGGTGTGCGTTTCGCTCAGTGAACCGCTGCCGTCCCTCACCCAAGGTTTGGGCAGTTTGACCCGTCAATTTGCGAAATCTGGGGGCCAAACTGCCCAAACCTTGTGTGGTTATGGCGTGCCAATACTTTGCGTGGAGCACATGGTGTCCCAGCCAAGATTCGGATATTTCCTCAACCTCGTTGGAAGTGAGAACTTTGTGCGTTCCAGTCGCTGAATACCAATGCAGATTGAATCCGCAAGCTCACGCTCCTAGATTCTTCACCTAGCCGTTTACGTTCTCAAGTGTCTTGTCGTTCGAGCCACCACGTCGCAAATAAGTATCCACCAAATACGAGGCCCAAAATCAGCCGCTTTTACCGTCAAGCTGGGGTTAGAAATTAGGCTGAATTTTGCTCCTCCTTTTCATGATGTCGTTGACAGTCATAATTGGCTAGCGCGTTACACCAATCTGCCGGACTCAACTTGAATCTTTAGGTTGTGCAGACCACCACATAGCGCCGCCGACTGCGGCAATAAGAGAAGCTGCAGCAAACGAGGCTATGAGGGGCGCAGAAAGTGAGAAACTGACAAGTCCGAGATGTCCGAGAGTACGGCCTCCCACGACTAGCAGCACATATGCCCAAGATCCAGTGATGGCTCCGGCCAAGGCGACCTCCCACCATCGGGCGCGAACTCGAGCTTGACGAGTAACCTCCGTGAGCTCGTCCGCAGACATTGACCTGACATCGCGGTTGGCTAATGAAAATAAGGTGCCAACGAGTATGGCTGAACTGATTGTTACCAACCGAACGATGCGCGAGTCTGCGTCCGGTCCACCGAGGAAGTCAACAATCTCGGCGAGAAGAACTGCAGGAGCTAAGGCGGCCAGAGTCGCTCCAAGGAAGGTACCCAGCTCGTGAATTTCAGGTTTCATTTTCAAGATCTTTCCTCGTAATCTTTACCGACGAAGTGTAAGAACAATTTTGACGAGCTGGGTGGCTGCCCATTTTCGGACTTTGGCGGACTTCATTGCAATCCCCACGGAGACCCCGCCGGCCGCGACGATACAGGATGCTGCGGCGTTGAGAATGTAGTCGGATTTCTTGGATTTCTTGCCTTTTACGAAGTCGACGAGTGCAGTTGCCGCGACCCCAGCTAATGCACCTTTCGCGCATTGCTTTGCAGCTAGGGCAAGGATCGGAGCCCACGCGGGGTCTGCAACCACTGGAAAAGCGGTGTTCGTGTTGGTCTCGATGACTTGTACAAGAGTTCTCCCATTGATTTCGTATCGAGTGTTAATGGGATTGCCGTCGGCGTCTATGGCCCACGGTGTTTTAATCTCGGCACCGAAGCTGTCGGTATTGATCCAAATTGATCCGTCGGGTTGTTGTGTGAGTGTCGCATCGTTGGGTAGGTCTAGTTCGAACTCAATCGAGTTGGGTGCGTGTTTGCTGCCGAGCACTGTCAAGAGTTGTGCGCCATCGTTTGTTGCCCGCGCCACGACATCGAGGTCGGTGTCAACGGCCGTGGTCACGGCTGTGCCGTCGATGATTTCTGGTGTTGAGTTCGAACCTTTGACGCTGAGACCCATCGTGAAACCGGCATCGGCGTTGAGGACAAGTTCGCCGTCAGAATTGAGGTCGACAAGGGATGACTCGTCGAGGTCTACGCCGTTCTGCGGGGCGACGATAGTTGCGAGTTCTGCAGCCGACTCAGCATCGCCAGTTTCGAACGTTTCGATGGCTGATTCTAATTCAGCTGAATCGATGAGTGCCGCGACACTGTCAGAGGAATCCGAGGGTTGATTATCTGTGTGAGCGGTGGCTGGACTGAACCCAGCAAACGAAAACGTTAGTAACACCACCAAAGTGCCGAAACTAGTTTTCATGAGTCCTCCATGTGAGGACAAGAATTTTGGCGTTTGCAATTCATTGTGTCGTGCTGTCACAATTTTCCTTCATGTCTGAGAGGCACGGTGAACACGGACGCACGACTACGTGCTTTCACTCCGCAAAAACTATTCCCCGCCCGATTGATATGTACGCGACTCAACGTAGCGAAAGTACACGTTCAAACAGGAGTTATCCACAGGTGCAGGTGCGGACGGGACTTGCGTGACGCTAGTGACAATAAATGCAAGCAAGGTCACAGCTCATGCTGCGGAACCGGCGCGGATCAGGGTGTCAGAGGCGAGCCGCGAGTTCGGTGGCTTGTTACTTGGTTTTCGATGTCCTAAACCTGAGTGAGGCAAAAGCAGCCACCCTCCGTGACCGGACCATGTAGGCAGCCGAAGGGCAGGTCTTGGCTGCAAGGTAAGTCGAGAGTCGGGAGGCGCTGGTTCCGGTTCTTTTCGCGAACACGCGCAAGCGCGAGTTTGGCCCACGCGCCAGCACCGCGGTCCTCGGTTCGCTCGGCCGTGATTTCAAACTGTTGAACGACTTTGCCCCAGGGGTCGGCCTCGACGACACGTAGCACCCGACTCCAGTCGGTGAGATCGCAACGATCGAGTGCCGTCAGCACTCCCTCGGAGCCCCAAGTTTCGACGGGGTCGGCGGGATCGGTGTCGATGTTGCGAAACTTTAATGCCATCGCGTTCAATTCTCCTTTCCGGCACCCACGTGTGCAGCTACTCGTTGAACTTGGTCCTTTACCGAGTTCCAGTGACGTCAACGCTCCGATAGTTTCTTATAGATTGCGAGGTTGACCTTTGCTAAGTCCGCAGGTTTTGGGTCCGCGAGCTGACGGACTTCGGCCTCGATGTCCCGGAGTTTGCCCAAGATGATTTTGCCTGGGGTAACGCGATTCATCACCCAGTCTGGCTCGCGATCTAGGGCGTCGAGCACTAGGTTGAAACGCTCACGAAGATCGGTCACCATATGGTCGTAATCGTAGGAAAGCCGGTGCCCTGCATAGAGTGCCGCTACCGTTTCCCCAACGAGAATCGCGTCAGGGACAAGCTCTTGGAGTCGAGCTGCAGACTCGAGAACAGACAATAAATCCGGGCTGATCGGATCAGGCCTGTCTTTAACCATGAGGCAGTCTTATCAAATTAGATAAGATCGGGTTGGGTTTTATAGCGAGATATTGGCGCAGTTGCTTCCTGCGTGGGCTAGAGGCGAGCAGCGAGTTCGGTGGCCTGCTTGATGGCGCGCTTCGCGTCAAGTTCGGCAGCCAGATAAGCGCCGCCGATGACGTGCACCGAATCTCCCCGTTCGGCTAACTCGTCAGCCAGACCGAGCACGCTGTTCTGGCCCGTACACAAAATGATGGTGTCCGCCTCGATCAGCTGTGCCTCGCCGTCCACCGTGATGTGTAGCCCAGCGTCATCAATGCGGTCATAGGTGACACCCTTGACGAAATTGACGCCCGAATCTTTCAGCGTGGTGCGATGCACCCAACCCGTCGTCTTTCCGAGATCTTTGCCGTGAGGGGTTGACTTTCGTTGCAGCAAAGTCACGGTACGACGTGGTGCAATCTTGACTTTCGTTGCTAGCCCGCCTCGCTCGATATCTGGGTCGGTGACACCCCAACGTTTCATCCAGTGTTCTAGCGATTCGTTCGGCTCGTGCAACAGGAACTCGCTGATGTCGAAACCGATACCACCGGCACCAAGCACTGCGACCCGGTCGCCAACCGGAACACGATCGGCGATCACTTGCTGGTAGGTGACGACGGAAGGATGATCAACACCGTCAATATCGGGAATCCGCGGCTCGACACCAGTGGCGATGATGACCTCGTCAAAATCGGCGAGATCAGCAGCAACCGCTTTGCGGTTGAGGTGGAGTTTGACGCCACGACGTTCCATCATCACCGAGTAGTAACGGATCGTTTCAGCAAAGTCTTCCTTGCCCGGCACCTGCATAGCAAGGCGGAACTGGCCGCCAATCTCGGCCTGCGCCTCGAACACCTCAACCGAATGGCCACGGCCAGCCAACTCAACGGCAGCGGCCAAACCTGCAGGTCCGGCACCCACGACGGCAATCGATTTCACCGTCTTGGTCGGCGAGAGAATCAGCGTCGTCTCGTACCCAGCACGTGGGTTCACCAAGCAACTCGCACGCTTGTTCTGGAAGGTGTGATCTAAGCAGGCTTGGTTGCAAGCAATGCAGGTGTTGATTTCGTCAGCGCGATCGTCTGCGGCCTTGTTAACAAAAAATGGATCAGCAAGCAAGGGTCGGGCCATCGAAATGAGGTCCGCCTGTCCGCTCGCTAAAATTTCTTCCGCAACATCTGGGGTGTTGATTCGATTCGAGGCGACCACAGGCGTCGACACTTCAGCTTTCAGTTTCGCAGTGACCCACGCAAATGCTGCACGCGGCACTGACGTCACAATCGTAGGAATACGTGCCTCATGCCAGCCGATGCCGGTGTTGAAAATCGAGACGCCTTCGGCCTCAAGCGCTTTCGCGAGAGTCACGGTCTCTTCCCAGTTTTGCGCGTTGTCCACGAGGTCGAGCAGGCTGATCCGATATTGCACGATGAAGTCGTCACCGACGAGTTCCCGGGTGCGGCGCACGATCTCGATCGGCAATCGCATGCGCTTTTCGGCTGTGCCACCCCACATGTCGGTGCGGTTGTTCGTGCGGGCGGTGAGGAATTGGTTAATGAGGTAGCCCTCGGAGCCCATGATCTCGACACCGTCGTAGCCGGCGCGGCGAGCAAGCACAGCGGACTGTGCAAAATCTGTGGCCGTGCGGTCAACTTCGCGGGTCGTCATGGCACGTGACTTGAAGGGTGTGATCGGGGACGGAATAGTTGATGCGGCCTTCTTGAAAGGCGAATAGCCATAGCGACCTGCGTGCAAGATTTGCAGTGCAATTTTGCCGTCGTGTTCGTGTACGGCGTCAGTCACGATTCGATGCTTGTCCGCCATGCGGCGAGACGTCATTTGTGAACCAAAAGGCAAGAGCCAGCCACGCCAATGTGGTGCGAATCCACCAGTGACAGAAAGGGCCACTCCGCCCTTGGCGCGCTCGGCAAAGAAGGCAGCCATCTCATCGAGGTGTTTGGTGCCATCTTCGAGGCCCGTATGCATCGAACCCATGATCACGCGATTGCGGAGCGTGGTGTGTCCTAAATCGAGCGGACTCAGCAGGTGTGGGTATGTGCTCATTGTGATTTTCCTTCTCCGTGATCAGATAAGAGAGTGATTTCAACTCTTCAGGCTTGGTTATTGGTTGGTGCTGGCGTTTTCAACCTTGCGATCTGGCCGCGCTTTATTTTGGCTATTGTTCGTGATCCGCGAGCATGGGAAGGTGAGGCGTGGAATAGCTCGGGGACATCGTTTCTTTGGGTCCATGTGCTGCTGGTGACCGCTGCCGTCTCGGTGGCACTCATGGTCTTATACATCGGGATCAGTGCCCTGCGTCATTAAGTCGCCCCAAAATTTCATCGCACCATGCGATACCGCCTTTTTCTAGGGCAATACCGCCACGCAACGCTAAGAAAGCACCGAGCTCCTGTCCGCGGAGAGATTCTGGTCGAGGATAGAAGCGCTTTTCGCTCTCTTCGTAGGCAGTAAGCGTTTCGACATGTTCGGCTCGGCGTTTCTCTGTGTCTTCCCGGATGGCTTCCGGATCAGCAAATCCTCGCAGTTTCACGGCGAAATCACTGCGGGTTACTTCCTTAGCTGATGGTTCGCCAGACCACCGTTTGAGTTCAGCTTTACCGGTTGCGGTGATGGAGTAGGTCTTTTTATCGAGCCGCCCATCGCGTTTGGTGGCGCTAGTGGAGACCCAGCCGTTCTCATCCATCCGAGCCAAGACCTTGTAGATCTGTTGATGGGTGGCGCGCCAAAAATGGCCAATGGAAGCATCAAAGCGGCGAGCCAGATCGTAACCTGTCGCAGATCGCTCAGATAGAGCTACCAAAATTGCATGTTCGAGCGCCATGTCGAAATCGTATGCGCCAAACGATCATTGTGCAACTATTTGCATAAAGTTCGAGACGAGTACGCCACATAGGCAACATGAGCATTATGCTGGCGCGCATGAAGAAAACCTTGTGGGCCATCCCGGCCGTACTAGCACTCACCCTAGCTTCGGCGTGTGCGCCTGCTGATGAGGACAAAAACGATGCAGCGCCTGTCGATTCGGACTGCCTCGTTGAAAATCTGGCGCTTGTCGAGAACGGCAAACTCACTATTGCCACCGATGATCCAGCATTCGAGCCATGGTTTGCCGACAATGATCCAAGTAATGGTCGCGGCTTTGAATCAGCAGTTGCTTACGCAATTGCATCAGAAATGGGCTTCGAAGAGAGCGATGTCGTCTGGACCAAGGTTCCGTTCAACACCTCATACCAACCTGGTGCTAAAGACTTCGACTTCGATATCAACCAGATTTCGATCACCGCTGAACGTGCCGAAGCAGTAGATTTCTCGAAGCCGTACTACACAGCAGCTCAAGCGATCATCGTTCGCGCTGACTCCAAATACGCGAACGCCACCACTCTCGCCGATTTCAAGGATGCGCGTCTTGGAGCGCAGATCGGTACGACCTCGCTCAAGGCGATCGACCAGATCGACACGAGCGAAGAAACTCGCGTATACGACGACACGACGAAAGCCGCGGCTGCGCTCGATAACGACCAGCTCGACGGCATTGTGGCTGACTTACCTTCAGCGTTCTACTTGACCGCAGCAGTGCTCGAAAACGCTGTCATTGTGGGGCAGTTCGCACCGTCCACGGGTGAAAGTGAACAGTTCGGCTTGCTTCTGGAAAAAGGCAGCAAGCTGACTCCGTGTGTCGACAAGGCGATCACCTCGCTTAACGATGACGGTACTTTGGCAGAAATTGAAGCAGAATGGCTCTCGCGTTCGGCCGATGCGCCCGTACTTAAGTGATCGATTGCCTAAGTGACTGATTCGCTTCCGATGGTTTCGGCCCGGCAGCAAGAGCGACTTGCCTATCGACGCAAGCGCACCCTGCGCCGGGCCGCCATTGGTGTTCTCTCCACCGTTATCGTGCTCGGTGGTTTAGTTTGGATTATTGTCTCGGCACCTGGCTGGCCAAGAGTCAGTGCAACATTTTTCAGCGCCCGTCACGCACAAGCATCCTTGCCTTTTATCTGGGACGCTTTCTGGCTGAATATTCGGCTATTTACCGTTATCGAGCTGCTTGTATTGCCGCTAGCTCTACTTGTGGCGGTGGTTCGAGTCGTGCCTTCGCCGGCCATGTTTCCGTTCAAGGTGCTGGCGGCCATCTACACCGATATCTTTCGCGGAGCTCCAACCCTGTTAGTGGTTCTGTTAGTCGGCTTCGGATTTCCGGCCTTGCGACTAGCGGGGATCCCCACAAGTCTCTTCTGGTTGGGGGTCATCGCGCTCACGTTGAGCTACGGAGCATATGTGGCTGAGGTGCTGCGGGCGGGAATTCTCTCGGTACATCCGACGCAATGGGCGAGTGGTCGCGCGCTCGGGCTGAATTATCGCCAAACCTTAATCAAGGTGATTTTGCCGCAGGCAGTCCGCAGTGTCACTCCCCCGCTCATCAACGATTTTGTTTCCTTGCAGAAAGACACAGCATTGTTGTCGACGATCGGCTTGGTTGAAGCGCTGCGGGCCGCACAGGTGTACCAAGCGGAAACATTTAACTTCACCTCCTTGGGCGTTGCGGCGTTGTTCTTTATCGCGATCACCATTCCAATCGCACGCTTCACGGACTGGCTCACGATTCGCTCCATGCGCCGCCAAGGTGGCGGCTGAGATGTTGCGGATCGAAGGTTTGCGTAAATCTTTCGGCGAGGTGACGGTGTTGGACGGCATCGATCTTGTGGTTAAGCGAGGTGAGGTTATTTGCCTCATCGGAGCATCGGGTTCGGGTAAGTCAACGCTATTACTTTGTATCGATCTGCTCGAAGAAACCGATGACGGCGACATCTGGTTGGGTGATACTGAACTGACGGATCCAGCGATCAACCAGGATGTGGCGAGAGCTCGGATCGGGATGGTGTTTCAGGCCTACAATCTTTTCCCGCATATGTCGGTACTGCGGAATCTGATGCTGGCCCAAAGAACCGTGCACAAACGGAAACGAGCGGACGCCAAAGCGCGCGCGCTCGAACTACTGGAGCGGGTCAACCTATCGGAGAAAGCTGGGGCGTATCCAGACTCGTTATCTGGTGGTCAACAACAACGTGTCGCTCTAGCCAGAGCTGCAGCGACTGATCCCGAATTGATGCTGCTTGACGAAGTGACCTCGGCTCTCGACCCGCTCTTGGTGGGCGAAGTACTCGACTTCGTTGCCGAACTAAAAGCCGAGGGGCGCACGATCATCATGGCTACACACGAAATGGAATTTGCCCGATCTTCGGCCGACCGCATCGTGTTCTTAGCTGACGGAAAAGTTGTGGAAACCGGCACACCGGAACAACTCTTCAACTCCCCACGTGATCCTCGGACAGCTGAGTTTCTCGCCCGTCACCGTAGTTGAGCCACATCAATTGGTCGTTAGGCTGCCGTGCCCTGATGTTCCTCGCGAGCTTGCGCACGGGCTGCCGTTTCTTTAATCGTGGCGATTATTTTGTCAGGATTGTCAGCCATCGGCACGTGTCCGGCATGCTCCACTAAAACGAAGTCCACGCCAGACAGGTGACGCGCCGCAATACCGGCTTGGGAGGGGGTGAGCAGGATGTCGTTCTCGCCCCAAGCAATCGTGATCGGAACCCGAGCTGGTCCTCGCTGCAGTGCCGGGACGCGCAAAGCCGAAGGAATGATCTTGAGGAACATCGGCCAAAAACCCTGTGATTCCCTCATTGCGAGCGCGTCTTCGTAGCTGTCCTCGGGCGAGTGTCGCAGTGGGAACTTGTAGAGCGAGAACCCCATTGCCAGCCGACCAATCTTGGTTCTGGAAACAAACTTCAGTAGAGGCTTTGGTGCGTAGGCGCCGAGTTTCAGCAACAAGAGTGGCAAGCCAGCAATCAGCAGGCTCCACGGAAAGAAATATCCCGCAGGGCTCAAACCCGTGGCGCTGCGTGCCTTGCCTTGCTGAGCCAGCGTGATGGCAACAGCGCCACCCATTGAGTTACCGACCACATGCGGTTTGTCGATTCCCCACACCGAGAAATTATCTGCGACCACTTCCGCCAATGCCTCGATGCTGTATTGCGCTACTTTGTCGAATCCAGGTGACTTCCCGAAGCCGGGTAGATCAACAGCGATGACGTCGAAGTTTTCCGCCAACTGTTCTACCACTGGATCGAATGCTTCCAATCGGTGTCCAATTCCGTGCATCAAGACAAGCGGCTCTCCACTGCCACGACGGGTGTACGAGAGATTAATAGTCATCTGGCCCTCCAAGAAACTGCCTATGCTCATGACAATGCCAGAGCCTGCGGGATTCTGTCACTGATTTGCCTAGGTTTGTGTCGACCCTTGCGATCTTGACAGTAATGGTGTCACAATCCCTCTGTGACTACTAAGCAACCTGCTGGGCCGCTTTCCGGAATCCGCGTTGTGGAGCTCGTTGGAATTGGTCCAGGCCCTTTTGCCGCCATGACCCTAGCTGATATGGGTGCTGAAGTGGTCCGAGTTGATCGGCCGCAAGGCGGCGGACTCGCATTCGGCCCACCAGAAAAGGACCTCCTCGGCCGCGGTCGTGAGAGCGTCGCACTCGACCTCAAACACCCGCGAGGAAAAGCCGCGTTTCTTGAGCTCGCGGCACAGGCCGACATTGTGATTGAAGGCTTTCGCCCCGGCGTTGTCGAACGGCTTGGTATTGGGCCCGAAGAATGCCAGGCAGTGAATCCCAAGCTTGTTTATGGACGGATGACCGGTTGGGGTCAGTCGGGTCCGCTCGCGCATACCGCAGGCCACGACATCAATTACATTTCCATCGCCGGTGGACTTGAACCAATCGGCCGCGTCGGCGGACCACCACAGTTTCCGTTGAACCTACTCGGTGACTTTGCTGGCGGCTCGATGTATCTCGTTACCGGCGTACTTGCGGCACTCTTGCATGCCCGCTCGACGGGTGTTGGCCAAGTCGTTGACGCGGCGATTGTTGACGGGGTGGCACATCTCATGACGATGATCACCGGAATGCAGCAGCTGGGAGCGTGGAACGGTCCGCGTGGCACTAACATCCTCGACTCTGGCGCACCCTTCTATGACGTGTATCCCACATCTGACGAACGCTGGATGAGCGTCGGCGGGCTCGAACCACAGTTCTGGGCGGCAATGGAAAATATCCTCAAGGAACTTGGCTACCCAGAACTGCCAGACCGGAATGATCCGAGCACCTGGGACGAGCTGCGTAGGCAATTAGCGTTGATATTCCAAAGTCGCAGCCAAAGCGAATGGGCAGAGATTTTCTCTGACACAGATGCCTGTGTTGCGCCAGTACTACCACTCGATGAAGCCGGTGAACACCCGCATTTACGTGCACGCGGTGTTTATCAAGAACATGAGGGTCTCTATCAAGCGGCGCCCGCCCCACGATTCTCGGGAACCCCAACTGAACTTGGAATCCCACCGCGTCCGCTCGGTGCCGATACTCGCGACGTCTTGACACGTTGGGGTGTCAACGACGTCGACTCACTCATCACCGACGGCATCGCCGTTCACAACGACTAAGACTGGAGCCAGTAATGGAACGACGACTATTTGAAGCAGAACACGAGGACTTCCGCAAAACCGTCCGCGCCTTTGTGGAGGCGGAAATAGCGCCCTACCACGCACAGTGGGAAGAAGACGGCATCGTCCCGCGGGATGTGTGGAAAAAAGCTGGAGAACTGGGTCTGCTCGGATTCATGATGCCGGAAGAGTACGGCGGTGGTGGCGTGAACGACTTCCGCTACAACGCCGTCCTGCAAGAAGAAATCACCAAGGCGGGAGCGAGCGGAATTGGTTTTGTGATCCACACCGATCTGGTTTCCTCCTACTTGCTCGCCTACGCCACCGAGGAACAAAAGGAACGGTGGTTCCCGAAGTTTTGCTCCGGTGACGTGATCTCAGCAATCGCGATGACCGAGCCAAGCACCGGCTCTGACCTGCAAGGAATCAAGACATCAGCTGTCCGTGACGGTGACGAATGGGTCATCAACGGCAGCAAGACGTTCATCACAAACGGCATCAACGCGGACTTCGTGGTTGTGGTGTGCCAGACGGATCCAGAAGCGGGAGCCATGGGCTTTTCCCTCATCGTGGTGGAACGTGAAGCAGCCGGATTTACTCGCGGGCGTAATCTCGACAAGCTCGGGCTCAAAGCGCAAGACACTGCTGAACTGTTTTTTGATGATGTGCGTGTCCCGATCACCAACCTTTTGGGTACCGAAGGCCAAGGCTTTATTCACTTAATGGAACGCTTGCCGCAAGAACGGCTGAGTATTTCGGTTGTGGCTGCAGCAGCCTGTCGCCAGGTTATTGACATGACGGTTGAGTACGTCAACACGCGAAATGCCTTCGGACGCCGAGTTGGATCATTCCAAAACTCACGGTTTGTGTTGGCCGAGTTGGAAAGTGAGCAGCGTATTGCTCAGGTCTTTGTTGATCGCAGTATCGAGGAACTCAATTCCGGCACACTCACTGTCGAAGACGCGGCCGTGGGCAAATGGTGGACCACCGAGTTGCAGAAGAAAACTGTGGACGCTTGCTTGCAACTTCACGGAGGTTACGGCTATATGAACGAATACCCCATCGCCAAGGCTTATCTCGACACACGCATCCAGACGATCTACGGTGGCACCACCGAAATCATGAAGGAAATCATTGGCCGTAGCATGGGCCTCTAGGCGTATTAAGCAGGATCACCGGCTTAACCATGTAAGCAAACCGTACACTAAAAGTTAGGCAAACTGGATAATTTATTCTAGGCAAAATGTATACTGGGCTCATGGGGGTATACAGGGAACGACTCGCAGACCAAGAACTCAAAGAGCGACTTGGCTATATCGGAGCGGTTCTCATTGAAGGGCCAAAAGCCTGTGGCAAGACGGTAACGGCAACTCGCCACGCGAAGACCGTTTTCCGATTAGACGAAGACGAGACCGCTCGGAATCTGCTGAAACTTGCGCCGGAAAAGCTTTTCGATAACCCAACGCCGATTGTTTTTGATGAGTGGCAGGTCGAGCCGGTCATCTGGAACAAGGTTCGCCGACAGGTTGATGATCGTGACAGCAAAGGCCTCTACATTCTGACCGGCTCAGCAACGCCGAATGATGACGTTGCACGACATTCAGGGGCCGGAAGATTCTCGGTAATGCAGATGCGTCCCATGAGTCTTTTTGAATCGGGTCACTCCACTGGAGAAATGTCCCTGGCGGCACTGCTTGATGGGGACAAACAAGTTGGCCTCGGGTCTCATCTAACCTTTGACGAACTTGTGCAGAGAATCGTTATTGGTGGGTGGCCAGAAATTCTTGACGGGGATGAAAAGAGCGCTAGGCGCTGGCTACGCGATTACCTCACCAATATCGTTGAGGTCGATATCCAACGGCTCGGATCTAGACGAGAGCCTAAGAATCTACGCAGGCTTTTGGAATCTTTGGCTCGCTCCGTTTCGCAGTCAGTTGCAATAGCAAAATTGGCAGCCGATGTCGGTGGCGAAGAAGGCCAGGTGTCTCGGGTCACGATCAATTCGTATTTAGACGAGTTGTCTCGGCTTCATTTGTTAGACAACTCCGAAGCATGGCGACCTCACATGCGTTCTCGAACGCGCTTGCGTTCAGCGCCGGTGAGATACTTCGTTGACCCCTCCTTAGGAACCGCTGCACTTGGGGTCGGCAGCGAAGACTTGATGGCTGACCCCCAGGCCTTGGGTTTTCATTTTGAAGCGCTCGTCATTCGTGACTTGCGAATTTACGCACAGTTGGTAGACGCAAGGGTTGACTCGTGGCGAGATGCGAATGGAAACGAAATCGATGCGATCGTTCATGCGGGACCGAACACGTGGGCTGCCTTCGAGATCAAACTGAATCCTGATGCAGTAGACGATGCCGCACGTTCGCTCCTGAAGTTCAAAGAAAACGTCGACACGTCACGTCACGGCGAGCCGTCGTGTCTGGGAGTGATCACCAGCACGGGTGCTGGTGGTCTTCGTGACGATGGAGTACATGTCATTCCCATCGGTTGTCTCGGGCCTTAGCCGTCCAACTTTGCTCACGCGGCCCTGTGTTGAAACGATTACGTGCGCTTCCGGATGGTGTCGCGTTTCAGTTCGTCCACGGCCGTCTCGTAGCTAGAGATGAATGCCGCAATTGAGAGCGGTTTGAAGCGCTCGACGATTCCCTGCAGTTCCTCAGGCGCGCGGTCGGTAGCTTTCCAGTGTGGCCACATTTCGGTGAGGAAAAGGTCAGTCATGGCTTCGGCCAGAGCGCGACCGTGCTTTTCATAAATTTGGCGACTTCTCAGGGCAGTCGCATTCGATACGCCAATATCGAGCATTTCAATGCCAATAGCTAAATGCGCTGGCGCCAGTGAATACGTGTCGTCAGTGGGAGTGGGGTCGATAATTCCAAGAGCTGCGAGCGTCTCTAGGTCATCGTCGCTCAAGGGTCGTCCCGCTCGCTTCTCCAACTCGACACGCGAAATCGTTTCTGGGAGCTCAGTCTGCCAAGGCGCAATCAAACTGCGATGAAGTGCTACTTGGGCTGGAGTTGCTTCGGCAGGAATTTTTTCTAGGTAGCCTTCAATAGCCTGCAGCGTGAAACCGTGAGCTTGCAGTTCTCTGACGAGTTCGAGCCGCGCCACATGATCGGGTCCGTACCAGCCATTTCGGCCTTCGCGTCGTGGTGGTGGGATCAGGCCGCGACCGGTATAAAAGCGCACGGTTCGGGTGGTCATTCCAAGTCGTTCTGCAAACTGTTCGATGCTAAGTTCATCACTTTTAGGCACGCTCATATCTAAAAAACTACCCCTCGGCCTACTTCTTTGACAGTATTGGTGTCACAATCGGTTCAAAGCCATATCCGACCCGAGGACGGTCATGACAGAAGCATTCATTTACGACGCTATTCGTACGCCGCGTGGACGCGGCAAGAAAACTGGTTCGCTCCACGAGGTAAAACCCATCTCGTTGGTTAACGGACTTCTTAACGAACTTAAAGCCCGCAATGAGAATCTTGTTGCCAATGAAGTAGACGACGTCATTCTCGGCGTCGTTTCACCCGTTGGCGACCAAGGTGCCGACATTGCTCGCACTGCAGTTCTTGCCTCCGGCTTCGGTGAGCAAGTTGCTGGCGTACAACTCAACCGGTTCTGCGCCTCTGGCCTAGAAGCCGTAAACCAAGCTGCGGCGCGCGTGCGCTCGGGTTGGGAAGATCTCATCGTTGCTGGCGGTGTTGAGTCCATGAGTCGTGTGCCCATGGCATCCGACGGCGGAGCCTGGGCCATGGATCCGCGCACAGCTTTCGACACAGACTTTGTGCCGCAGGGCATTGGTGCAGACCTCATTGCCACGCTCGAAGGATACTCGCGTGAAGACGTCGACAACTTCGCTGTCGAATCGCAAAAGCGCGCAGTCAACGCCATGAAGAGCGGCTACTTCGACAAGTCGATCGTTCCCGTCAAAGACATGAACGGCATCACGATCCTTGATCATGATGAGTTCGTCCGCGAAGGCACGACCCTCGAGTCATTGTCCGGCCTCAAGCCTTCCTTTGCTGACATGGGCGCATTTGGATTCGATGCGGTAGCACTGGAGAAATACACAAAAGTGCCACAGATCGATCACGTTCACCACGCAGGCAACAGTTCGGGCATCGTCGACGGCGCAAGCCTCGTCTTGCTTGGTTCAGAAGCCGCGGGCCAGCGCCACGGCTTGACTCCACGCGCCCGCATCGTTTCTACAGCCGTCATCGGTTCGGAACCAACAATCATGTTGACCGGTCCTGGTCCGGCTGCGAAGAAGGCACTCGCCAAGGCGAATCTTTCGATTGACGATATCGATCTGATCGAGATCAACGAAGCTTTCGCCGCCGTTGCGATGAAACTGATGCGTGACCTCGACGACTACCCATACGAGCAAACCAATGTGAACGGTGGCGCAATCGCCATGGGTCACCCACTTGGTGCGACCGGTGCCATGATCCTCGGCACGCTTGTTGATGAACTTGAACGCCGTCAGAAGCGGTACGGACTTGCCACGCTGTGTATTGGCGGCGGCATGGGTATCGCCACGATCGTCGAACGAATCTGACCGGACCGAAAGACTCAGGAGAAAAAAAGTATGACCACAACAGACGCGGTCCGCTACGAACTCGCCGACGGCATCGTCACTTTGACGATGGACGACCCGAATCAAAGCGCCAATACGATGAACGAGACCTACCGCAACGCTATGGAAGCTGCGGTAAACCGTCTTGTCCAAGAAATCGCCGACAACCCCGACAGCATCAAAGGTGTAATCGTGGCTAGCGCGAAAAGCACCTTTTTCGCTGGTGGCGATCTCAAACTTATGACGCAGGCAACGCCAGCCGATGCTGAAGTGTTGTTCGAGAATGTCGAAACGATCAAGGCAACCTTGCGCACCTTGGAAACCTGCGGCAAGCCTGTCGTCGCCGCAATTAACGGCGCTGCTCTTGGTGGCGGCCTCGAAATCGCTCTGGCGTGCCACCATCGCATCGCTGCTGATGTCCGTATGGAAATCGGCTTGCCTGAGGTGAGCCTTGGCCTACTGCCAGGTGGCGGCGGTGTTACTCGCACCGTCCGCATGTTCGGCCTCCAAGACGCTTTGATGAACGTCTTGCTGCAAGGTCCTCGCATGCAGCCAGCGAAGGCACTCAAGACGGGCCTGATCGATCAGATCGTTCCTGCCGACGAGTTGCTGTCTGCCGCTAAAGCATGGGTCGAAGCGAATGCTGACAACGCAGAAGCCGCCACCCAGCCGTGGGATCGCCAGGGTTACAGGATTCCGGGCGGCACACCAAGTACTCCGAAACTGGCTCAGATGTTGCCGGTCTTCCCGGCAACGTTGCGTCAGCAAGTCAAGGGGGCTCCATACGAGGCTCCGCGCAGCATCATGAGTGCCGCAATTGAAGGCTCACAGGTTGACTTCGATACCGCCAGCCGGATCGAATCACGTTACCTTGTCGAACTCCTCGTCGGCCAACAGTTCAAGAACATGACGCAGGCGTTCTTCTTCGATCTAGGCGCCATTAACGCGGGTAGCTCCCGTCCGGCGGGAATCCCGCAGCACAAGGTCGAAAAACTCGCCATCCTTGGTGCCGGCATGATGGGTGCTGGCATTGCGTATGTGTCGGCCAAAGTTGGCATCGAATGTGTGCTCAAAGACGTCAGTATTGAAGCCGCAGAAAAGGGCAAAGATTACTCCCGCACTTTGCTGCAAAAGCAGGTCGACCGTGGTCGGATGACGGAAGAAAAGCGCGATGAGATTCTCGCTCGCATCCTTCCGACCGCTGACTACGCGGATCTCGCTGGTTGCGACTTTGTGATCGAGGCTGTTTTCGAATCTGTCGAACTCAAGCACAGCGTCTTTGGTGAACTCGAGTCGATCGTGAATGACGATGCGCTTCTTGGTTCTAACACCTCGACCCTGCCGATCACGATCTTGGCGAAGGGTGTGAAGCGGCAAGAAGACTTCATCGGCGTTCACTTCTTTAGCCCAGTCGACAAGATGCCGCTGGTTGAAATCATCGTCGGTAAAGAGACCTCCGACGAAGCTATCGCTCGCGTTATCGACTACGTCAAGCAAATCCGTAAGACGCCAATCGTAGTTAACGACAGCCGTGGTTTCTTCACTTCGCGTGTCTTTGGCACCCTGACCATGGAAGGCGTTCAGCTATTGGCTGACGGCGTTGACCCAGTGGTTATCGAACGCGCGGCATCACTCGCGGGCTTCCCGGGTCAGCCATTAGCCATGTTCGATGAGGTCACCTTGACCTTGGCCGCCAAGATCAATGAGGAAGCCAAGAAGGCGGCAGAAGCTGAGGGATCGGCATTCCCAGACAGCCCAGCCATGGACATCGTTAATGAGATGCTCGAACTTGGCCGCAAGGGCAAGTCCACGGGTGCCGGTTTCTATGAGTATCCAGAGGGAGGCAAGAAGTTCCTTTGGCCAGAACTCTGGACCCGTTATGTCAAGGACGATGTTGATCTTCCGCTTGACGACATTAAGGAGCGGATGACCTTCATCATGTCGATCGAAACGGCACGCTGTTTCGAAGAGGGAGTACTGCGCACGGTTGCTGATGCGAATATCGGTTCGATCTTCGGAATCGGCTTCCCTCCGCTATTGGGTGGCGCGCTGCAACACATCAACGGTTACGAAGCGGCCGATGGCACTATCGG
>JBEBSZ010000015.1:0-42311 GCA_040394025.1 Aeromicrobium sp. | reverse complement strand
CATCCCCGCTTCCTGATCATCAATGACTCACAACCAGCCTGGCAAAGAGGGACGCCTACCTAATAGGTGTTCTTGACTCACAATTCCGACGGTCTCGTGGGAATTGTGAGGTGGGAGTGAACACACGACGAACACGGTAAGCCGGTAAAAGACAACTACAGCTTCGCTCCCGCACCTCGCGGGGATCCGACGAGCCTAAAAAATTGGCGCCCCCGGCAGGAATCGAACCTGCGACCTAGAGATTAGAAGGCTCTTGCTCTATCCAACTGAGCTACGGAGGCCAAAGACAAGATTAGCCGTGGACAATGCAGTTCATGTCATTGGAGGCAGATAGGCTGTGCCGGTGTCCTTTCATTCACACTATGAACCTGCGACGAGGGTTCCTTCGCCCGTAGCGGTCCCGCCGCCGGTGTTCGAAGAGCCTTTCGTGCAACGAGGTCGGAAGACCTTGGTCGTCTTGGTGTGGATTACAGCGATCGTGGGCAGTATCGCCGCTGTTTTTGGTGCTTGGCTCATGTCGAATGGCCCAGGCGCAACGATCGCCGTATTTTACTCGATCATTCCTTTGCCGATGATTCTCTTCGTCTATTGGTGGGTAGATCGAGTTGAGCCCGAACCATTTCGGTACAAGGTCGCTGCCTTTGTGTGGGGCGCCGTCGTCGCAGTCGTTTTAGCGCTGATTTTTGAGGGACTTCTAGCGATGACGGGCGTGTCTGAAAACGTGCAGATCGCTCTGGGAGCTCCTGTCATTGAAGAAGCTACCAAGGGACTCTTCATGCTGGTCATCATGCTGCGAATGAGGCGAGTTATTCACAGTGTGGTTGATGGAATTATTTACGCTGGGCTTGTCGCCACCGGTTTTGCTGCTGTTGAGAACATCGTCTACTACGCAGCGAGTTACCTCGGTTTTGATGAGGCCATTCCTATTAAGGGGATCGAAGCAGCAACGGCGACATTTATCGTGCGTGGCCTGTTCAGCCCCTTTGCGCACCCTTTGTTCACCACCTCGCTCGGTATAGCTATTGGCTTGGCGGTATTTCGAAAGACTCGAACCGCCAAAGTGATGCTGGTTTTCCTCGGTTATCTCGGCAGCGTTGCACTGCATGCCCTATGGAATGGATCGATTGTCGTGACCGGGCCCGCAGGGTTTCTCGTCGTATATTTGATCTTGGCACTCATGCTCGTTGGGCTTTTCATTGCGATAATTTTCATGCGCATCAAAGAGCAAGACAAGATTGCGAACGCTTTGAGATATATCGCGGCTCGAGGATGGTTGCATCCGGCCGAAGTCCCATATCTTGTGCAATTCCCTCGCCGACGCCAAGTCCGCAATTATGCGGCCCGCTTCGGACCCTATGCCTTGGCCGCGATGAAGGATTATCAGAAGTCGGCCAACGAGGCAGCTTACCTATATCATCTTGTAGCTACGAGTCACGCGAACCGATTTACTGAAGAGCACACCTACCGACTGTTGGAACATATGTGGGAGTTGCGTCCTTGGTTGCGTTTCCCGCAAGCGTTGCCTCCCCAACAATGGTGATCTGGTAGTCAATACCTCCCAACGCCATTGAATCTGGCCGTGTCTCGGTAGTATCGAGCCCATGGATTACCGCGTGAAAGACCTTTCCCTTGCCGACTTCGGTCGTGCTGAAATTTCCCTAGCGGAGCATGAGATGCCTGGCTTGATGGCTATGCGCGAACGCTATGGTCAGAGCAAGCCGCTCGCTGGTGCGAAAATTGCTGGTTCCCTGCATATGACCGTTCAAACGGCCGTGCTTATCGAAACGCTTGCAGAACTTGGTGCCGATCTGCGTTGGGCAAGTTGCAATATTTTCTCGACCCAAGATCACGCGGCCGCTGCAGTCGTCGTTGGCCCTAACGGGACTCCCGACAATCCACAGGGTGTTCCAGTTTTTGCTTGGAAGGGCGAAACGCTCGAAGAGTATTGGGATTTGTGTGAGCAGATTCTTGTCTGGCCGAACGGTGAAACCCCGAACATGATCCTCGACGACGGCGGTGACGCAACCCTGTTGCTGCACCAGGGTGTCGAGTTCGAAAAAGCGGGCGCCGTGCCCGGCCAAGACACGACCGATAACGCCGAATACAAAGAAGTTTTGCGCGTGTTGGCGCGTGCGATGGAAAACGATCCGGGTCGCTGGACGCGAATTGCGGAAAGCATCAAGGGCGTCACCGAAGAAACGACGACTGGTGTTTTGCGTTTGTACGAACGTTTCAAGGACGGCACGCTGCTGTTCCCAGCGATCAACGTAAATGACTCTGTCACGAAAAGTAAATTTGATAATAAATACGGCTGCCGCCACTCGCTGATCGACGGCATCAACCGCGCCACCGACGTGCTCATCGGCGGTAAGGTCGCCGTTGTTTGTGGTTACGGTGACGTTGGCAAAGGTTGCGCCGATTCGTTACGCGGTCAGGGTGCGCGTGTCATCGTCACTGAAATTGATCCGATTTGTGCGCTTCAGGCCGCCATGGATGGTTATCAGGTGGCTCGTTTGGACGATGTTGTCGGCGAGGCAGACATTATTATCACCGCTACCGGCAACTTCGACGTTGTTACATCTGAACACTTTCAACGGATGAAGAACCAAGCCATTGTCGGAAACATCGGTCACTTCGACAACGAGATCGATATGGCTGGCCTTGAACGGATTCCTGGCGTTGAACGTGAGAACATCAAGCCACAGGTGGATGTTTGGCATGTACCTAGCGCGGGCGGTGGAACTCACAAGGTCATCGTTTTGTCCGAAGGGCGTCTACTGAACCTCGGCAATGCAACAGGTCATCCATCCTTCGTGATGTCGAACTCTTTCACGAACCAAGTGCTGGCTCAAATCGAGTTGTTTACTAAGCGGGATGAGTATGCATTGGGTGTTCACGTCTTGCCGAAGCACCTCGACGAAGAAGTCGCGCGTCTGCATCTCGACTCGCTCGGTGTTGCTTTAACCGAACTGACCAAGGAACAGGCCGAATATCTCGGTCTCGATATTGCTGGGCCTTACAAGCCAGATCACTATCGCTACTGAGAAATGAAACCTCGTAACGCAAAGTCAGCCAGGGTACTCGTCGTCGATGACGACGATGCCTTGGCTGAAATGCTTACAATCGTTCTCTCTGGGGAAGGTTTTGAAACTGCTGTGTGCCGACATGGCGCACAAGTAATGACTGCGGTAACTGAAGTCAAACCCGATCTCATCCTGCTTGACCGCATGCTGCCCGGCGTCGACGGGATCGAAGTATGTGCTGAAATCCGTAAGGTTTCGAATGTTTCCATCATTATGCTCACAGCGATGGCGAACTCGAGTGACATCGTCGACGGTCTGAATGCTGGTGCCGACGACTACATCACGAAACCTTTTAGAAATTCTGAGCTTATTGCTCGAATCAGAGCGCGACTGCGGTCGACGTTCGCTACTCCTCGCCGGATTGAGTTTGGCCGGATCATCTTGGACGGGGAATCCCATAGCGTCACAAACGATGGCAAACCCGTTGCTTTGACACCACTCGAATTTGATTTGCTTAAGCACTTGATTGCTGAGCCGGAGCGAGTTTTCACTCGTGATGAACTGCTGCGTGAAGTCTGGGGCTACCAGCATCCAGGTGACACCAAACTTGTCACTGTCCATATGACGCGGTTACGTCAAAAAATAGAAGACGATGCAGACGACCCGCAGGTGATTAGAACTGTTCGCGGAATCGGCTACCAAGCGATGTCCCCGAAATCGGATGCCTGACAATGCTGCCCTTCACTCGTGTCTGGCGTCGATCTTTGCGCACGCGAGTTGTTGCTCAAACGGTGATCTTGTCGTCCGTGATGATCGTGCTCATTGGTTGGGTGCTCCTCCACAACGTTGCCGACGGCCTAGCAGAAAATCGCCGAGTTGCTGCAATCGATGAGGCTCAAACGGGGATCACTCGGGCTCAGCAGTATTTGGACGCTGCGGTGGGTTCCCGGCCAGAACAGCAGTCACGAGTGCTGACCCAATTGATCGATACGCTTACCGCAACGTCGGGTACTAGTCGAACCTTTGATGTGTTGTTGTATGGGCCGGTACCAAGCTCGGGCCCAACCTCTGTCCGGTCCTCAGGCGCGTTGAATTTGCAGGACATTCCAGTCGACCTCAAACAGCAAGTAGAGACCGAGTCGGGACTTTGGTGGAGGTTTTCTGAACTTGGCGTCTTGGCTTCTGCTGATTCCGAGGCGGCCGTCATCGTGGGTAGCCGCTTGAGTTTCGGCGGGGATCACTATGTCTTGTTTTACGTGTTCTCCCTTGCAGAGCAGCAGGCAACGCTCGATCTCGTGCGAGATTCCTTGTTAGTCGGGGCGTTGTTCCTTGTCTTGTTGCTGGCAGCAGTATCGATGATCGTGGCGCGGCAAGCGGTCACTCCTTTGGAGGAGGCCCGCAATGTTGCTGAACAGATTGCTGCGGGAGATTTGAAACGGCGTATGCAGGTGGTGGGCGAGGACGATATTGCCCGATTGAGTATCTCGTTTAACCAAATGGCCGAAGCTCTTCAGTCGCAAATTCAACGTCTGGAAAAGTTGTCCATGTTGCAACAACGATTTGTTTCCGACGTGTCCCACGAGTTAAGAACTCCGTTGACCACGGTGCAGATGGCGGCCCAGATCCTGAACGAGGCGCGGCATGAACTGGATCCGCCGGCCGCTCGGGCGGCAGAACTTTTGACGAACGAGTTGGAACGCTTTGAGGCGCTTTTGTCTGACTTGTTGGACCTCAGCAGGATTGATGCAGGTGCCGAGGAACTGGAAGTTGAGCCGCTCGATATGTCCACGTTGCTCCGTGAGATTGTTGAGCGAAAAGAAGTCACGGTGGCAGATTGTGATGTGGTGTTGATTGGAACCGAAGTCCCCGTCATCGTCGAAGCCGATACTCGGAGGCTTGATCGAATTTTCCGGAACTTGTTGCTGAACGCGGTGAAGTATAGCGAGTCTGATCGGATCGAAATAGAGCTAGAGTCTACGGACGATATTGCGCAGACTGCTGTCCGAGACTTCGGTATCGGTTTGACGTCAGGACAACTCGAAAGGATTTTTGATCGCTTTTGGCGGGCGGATCCGGCGCGCAGCGCGGGTGGTACCGGCTTAGGTTTGGCTATCGCTCGCGAAGACGCAATTTTGCACGGTGGCTCGCTCGAAGTGAGTTCCACTCAGGGAGAGGGAACCGAGTTTGTGCTGAAACTGCCTTGTAAACAGCGAGCATCGCAGCAGACCACTTTCGATCAGGAGTCAGAAGCGTGACGAGGATCGTCGTGTTTGTGCTAGCGGCCTTGCTTGCTTTAAGTTCGTGTATCGCGATTCCGAACGATGGGCCGGTACAAGCGGCCGAGTCGGATAACGATCTGGGTCAATCCTCAACCAGATTTGAACCGGCAGGCCCGCCAGTTGGAGCTTCACAATCTGAAATCATTCACGGTTTTCTTGAATCGATGCTCGCTTATCCAGAATCGCTGGCTATCGCGAAGCAGTTTTTGACTCCTGAGGGCATCAAGAAATGGGACCCGCAAGCGGGCACCTTGGTGTATTCACGGGCTCGTGTAACGATTCTGGCGTCTGGTGATGATGCGCAGATCAATCTTGACATTGTGGCCGAACTTGATTCACAGGGTCGTTACACGAAGCGTGAAGAGCACGAGAACCTTGAGGTTCCCTTGGTTAGACACCAAGACGAGTGGCGAATTAATCAAGCACCGGCGGGGCTTTTGATTTCGGAAGATTATTTTTCCGATCATATGCGACCCTTTGATCTCGCGTTTATTGATGAGTCGGGTACGCGCATCATTTACGAGCCAGTTCATGCGATCGTGGGTGAAAAACTTGCCACAACGCTGATGCATGCATTGTCTGCCGGACCGGCGGGAAGCGCAGCAGGGTGGCAGCACAGTTATGTACCGTCGATTGAGTATGTGCAGTCCTCGGTTCCGTTACTTGACGGTCGCGCCCAGGTAGACATTGACTTTCATTTGGGCAATCGAAGCGATATTGATAACGACCGGATGGCAGCGCAAATCATTGAGACATTGACGCAAGTTCCGGCAGTTGAATCTGTCCAAATCACCTCATCAGACGGGCTCATCGCTGACACAACAGAAACCAGTTCGGGCATGCCGGGGTGGGCCCAATTTAGTCTTGATGATTCTCGACGGCACGCACACATCGTTGCTGACAACCGAGTCTGGCGAGCGGATTCCTTACAACCACGACAGGCACCGAGTTACTTGGCGAAAGATGCGAAGAATGCGCGAGCCGTTGCCTTGGACCAAGAACGAGTAGCGGCCGTTTGGCGAGATCGGGCCCAAGTTTCAGCACTTGATGGAAGTGATGTGGTCAAACTTGATGGCAGCGCGTTTCTCGATCCGGTCGTGGACGTGTTCGATGCTGCCTGGCTGGTAGACGCACGTGGTTCGAGTTCTCGGGTGCGGGTAGTGCAGGACGATTATCGGCATACGCTCGACATACCTTCTGACCTCGACATCGCTTCGTTTGCGGTGAGCCCAGATGGTGCGCGTCTTGCAATCAGTTCGACATCCGGTCAGGTATTCGTTGGGAAGGTGATCCGGGTGGGGCGGCTTGTCACGAACCTCGAAGAGTTGAAGAGCTTGGATCTGGAGTCGAGCAATGTTCAGAGTGTCCAATGGCTCACTGCAACGACACTGATTTTCACCACTAAGGACGCGCCGCGACAACTTCGAGAAGTACGGATTGACGGAACGCGTGCAGTGACGTCATGGTCTACTTTGGGTCGCTGGTTACCTGATGTGAAGGTGTCGCGCCTGCTCATTTCCCCTAGCGAGGAACCGCTCGTAACGATTATGGATTCGCAAAAGCGGGTTTGGCTCTGGGAGGCGCCAACGTGGGAGTTAGTCGATATTGACAAGGTGTCAGGTTTGTCGTGACTATCCACAACCCCACGATCCAAGCTTAAGAGCGGCCGTGTTCTGAGGCAGCCTGAATGTCATGAACATGTGGCAGGCAGGAGTAGCAGATCTGATTTTGGGAGTTCAATGTGCTGGCTGTGCCGCGCCTGGGATTTCGTGGTGTCGTGAATGTGAGCAGCGTGTTATCCCTGAACCGTTTGAAGTAATGACTGATGTTTGGGCGGCGGGCCGGTGGGACGGAAGATTACGGTCGGCCATTTTGGCTTGGAAGCTAGGTCAAGCGACGAATCTTGATCGAATCTTAGGCTGGCATCTCGCAGCAGCAGTCATCGCGTTAGACCCGCCAGAATCGAGTCTCCTTATTCCCGTGCCCACCACCTGGCGCAGCCGACGTGAACGTGGCCGCCATCTGGTTTTGAGTATTTGTCGAGAGGCCGCGGATTTGCTGACTGAGGTGGATGTTGATGTCCTGGTTGAACCCTTGGTGAAGTTGTGTCGCCAGACTCAAGACCAGTCGGCGCTCTCTGCTCGAGCTCGGTCAGGCAATGTTCGTGGTGCGATGACACTTTCCCGGGCACCGAGCCGACCGGTGATTCTGGCAGACGACATCGTGACGACCGGATCTACCATGTCGGAGATGCGGCGGGTATTCATCGAAAGCCGACACGACGTGGTGGGATGTGTTTCGGTGGCAGCAAGCACTCGGCACGGCCCCGTAATCGAATAAGTTCTGGAAATGTCTCAAATGGAGACAGAACTCATGCGTTTCGACTGGTGCTTCGACTCAGTTCGGCGATAGGGTCGAAGTACCGATTGATTGAGAGCTAGTTGACCTCAGTTTTTCGGCATTTAGATTCGCAACGACTTTAGGAGTTCTGATGGAAATCGTCGTCACTGGTCGTAACAGCGAGATCACCGAGAGTTTCCGCACGCATGTTGCGGAAAAGTTCGAACGAATCAACAAATTCGATGAAAGTCAACGAATTCATCGTGTTGATGTCGAGGTCACGCATGCCAAGAATCCCCGGCAGCGAGAGACTGCCGCGACCGTCGAGGTCACCCTGTTTTCACGCGGCCCGGTGATTCGGGTCGAGTCGGCTTCAGCGGATCAACACTCGGCGCTCGATGCGGTCATGGACAAGCTCGAAGAGCGACTCCGCCGCGTGGTTGATAGGCAGCGCAGGCATAAAGCAAAGCACGCACCGAGCACGCTCGAAGAAGCGACGTCTGGGCTCACGATCGCAGGTTCGCAAACTGCTGAAGCAGCCGAAGAGTCGCAAATCACCAAGATCAGTTCGATTGAGGTCGAGGGTGATGGTCCGCTGATCGTTCGCGAGAAGACTCACCAGTCTCAGGCAATGACTTTGGATCAGGCGCTTTATGAGATGGAGTTAGTCGGACACGATTTTTTCCTCTTCGTAGAAAAAGATTCGATGCTTCCAAGCGTGGTTTATCGCCGTAAAGGTTATGACTATGGCGTAATTCATTTAGAAATTACTGAATGACTTGGATATAACTAGGCATAAAGAACTACATTCGTGTAATGATCAGTCTGTGACAGAAGAACGTAATTTGACGAGAGTGCTACTTGTCGACGACCAGGAACTGTTTCGCCGAGGCGTAACGATGGTCTTGGGTGCCGATGGTGACTTCGAGATTGAAGATGTTGATGATGGCGATCAAGCCATTGAACGTATGACGGCTGATCCATTCGATGTGGTGCTGTTGGACGTGCGGATGCCCGGCCGTAGCGGTGTCGAGGTGTGTGCTGAAATCAAGGCCATCGCTCCAACGACGGGCATTATCATGCTTACGGCATCGGACGAAGAAGCCGATCTGTATGAGTCGATCAGGGCGGGCGCTTCAGGCTACCTCCTCAAGGACGGCTCAACGTATGACCAGGTTGCGGAGGCCGTCCGTGTTGTTGCTGGCGGTCAGTCTTTGATCAGCCCGGCAATGGCAACAAAGTTGCTCGACGAGTTCGTCCAAATGTCTCGTGATCCAGTCCAGTCCACCTCGCTCACGGCACGCGAACTTGAAGTTTTGCGCCTCGTGGCTCGTGGCATGAGCAACCGCGATATTGCGAAAGAGTTGTACATTAGTGAAAACACGGTGAAGAACCACATCCGCAATATTTTGGAGAAACTACAGATGAAGTCGCGCATGGAAGCTGCCATGTATGCCGTGCGTAGCAAGCTGATCGACGACATCTAAGCAATTCGAAAACCGCCGAGCAACGTCGTTTTGCTCGGCGGTTTTTGTTTTCTATGCAATTTTCTTGCGGTTCTGGCTTGCTTTGAAGGCTGGGCTTCGCGTTGGGTCTAAGATGGTCAAGTGCCGAAATTCCTCGACAAGATCCTTCGCGCTGGTGAAGGAAAGATCCTTAAGCGCCTAGACGCGATTGCTGCCCAAGTTAATGCATTGTCCGATGAGTTCGCGGCAATGTCCGATGCGGAACTGCGGGCGATGACCGATGAGTTCAAGGAGCGTCTTGCCGATGGTGAAACCCTCGACGACTTGCTGCCTGAGGCGTTCGCAACAGTGCGCGAAGCGTCGACGCGTGTCCTTGGTCAACGCCACTTTGACGTCCAGTTGCTAGGCGGAGCCGCACTGCACTTAGGCAATATTGCCGAAATGAAGACTGGTGAAGGTAAAACCTTGGTGGCAACACTGCCTTCTTACCTCAATGCACTCACCGGACGTGGCGTTCATATTGTGACCGTGAACGATTACCTTGCCAAATATCAGTCGGAGATGATGGGCCGTGTTCACGGCTTCCTTGGGCTCACTGTGGGTGTGGTCGTTGCCGGTCAGACGCCGGCACAGCGTCGCGAAGCCTATGCCGCAGACATTACCTACGGCACGAACAACGAGTTTGGTTTTGACTACCTACGCGACAATATGGCCGACCATGTCGAGAACTGTGTTCAGCGCGGTCATTATTTCGCCATTGTCGATGAGGTTGACTCGATCTTGATCGATGAGGCTCGTACCCCGCTGATCATTTCGGGCCCGACTGAAGACGAAGTGAAATGGTACGGCGAGTTTGCGCGGATCGTCGGTGGGATGAAGATCGACGAACATTACGAAGTTGATGAGAAAAAGCGAACGATTTCGGTCACCGATGCTGCAATTGATGTTGTTGAGGATCAGCTCGGCATCGAGAATTTGTACGACACCGTGAATACACCGCTCATCAGCTTTCTGAATAACGCTGTTAAGGCGAAAGAACTGTTCAAGCGCGATAAGGACTACGTCGTTATTGACGGAGAGGTTCTCATCGTCGACGAACACACCGGCCGACTGCTTGAAGGACGTCGTTATAACGAAGGGCTTCATCAAGCAATTGAGGCTAAAGAGGGCGTTCGGATCCGCGAGGAGTATCAGACTCTTGCGACGATCACCTTGCAGAACTACTTCCGGCTTTACGAGAAGCTCTCGGGCATGACGGGCACGGCCGCCACCGAGGCCGCTGAGTTTGACAAAATCTATGAACTCGGTGTGGTGCCTATCCGCACGAACCGCCCTGTCGCGCGTGTGGATCGCCCTGATCTGATTTACCGCAACGAAGATGTCAAGATCGAAGCGATTATCGCCGATATTGTGGAACGTCACCAGGCTGGTCAACCGGTGTTGGTTGGTACTACCAGCGTGGAAAAGTCGGAGCGCATCTCCAAGGCTTTAAAGAAGGATCGTATTCCGCATCAAGTGTTGAACGCTAAGCATCACGAACGTGAAGCTGCAATTGTGGCTATGGCTGGACACAAGGGCGCGGTCACGGTGGCCACCAATATGGCTGGACGCGGTACTGACATCATGCTCGGCGGTAATGTTGAGTTTTTGGCCGATGAACAACTTCGTAAACAGGGTCTCGATCCGATTGAGAACGCTGAAGAATATACGGCAGCTTGGCCAGCAGCATTAGCTGAGGCAGAGAAGTCTGTGGCTGCTGAAAAACAAGAGGTTATTGACGCAGGTGGCTTGGCGGTCATCGGCACTGAGCGGCACGAGTCTCGTCGTATCGACAATCAGCTGCGTGGTCGTTCGGGACGTCAGGGCGATCCTGGCGAATCTCAGTTCTATCTCTCGCTCGAAGATGATCTCATGCGCTTGTTCAAGGGCGATTGGGTGAAGTGGATTCTCGAGAACTTGCGCATCCCAGAAGACGTGCCGATTAGTGATAAGCGAGTCACGAACCAGGTTGCTTCAGCCCAAGCGCTGGTTGAAGAGCAGAACTTCGAATCGCGTAAGAATATTCTCAAATATGACGATGTGATGAATAGCCAGCGTACGGTGATTTATCGCGACCGTCGGCAGATTCTTGAAGGTGTTGACCTGCGTGAGCGCATCGTCTCGATGATTGAGAATGTCGTGACTGACTATGTGAAGGCCGCCACCGTTGGTGCTCCTTCGGACTGGGATTTTGATCAGCTGTGGACAGCTTTGTCGACGCTATATCCCGTGACACTTGAAAAGCCGACTGATAAAGCTGAACACGTTGATCCGCGCAAACTTTCCGAAGAACTCGTCGCTGATGCTTTAGCTTCTTATGAACGTCGAGAAGCGGAGCTTGGCGATGAGGTCATTCGCGAACTCGAACGACGTGTTTTGTTGAGCGTCGTTGATCGCAAGTGGCGTGAGCATCTTTACGAGATGGATTACCTGCGCGAAGGTATCGGCTTGCGTGCTTATTCTCAGCGTGATCCTCTGGTTGAGTATCAGAGTGAGGGCTATGACCTCTTCGTCGCCATGATGGAGGGTATTTCTGAAGAGTCCGTTGGCTATCTATTTAATCTCAACGTCGAAGTAACGGTAGATGACGAGAACGCTGACGAGATTGTACTGAGTGCAAAGGGTCTTGAATCGGAGTCGGACGACACTGGCTTGACTTACTCAGCTCCTGCCGAAGACGGCTCGGCTGTCGCGGTAGCTGCTCCCGGTGAGGACGACGATGAGCCGGGTGCGAAAGCTCGTCAGGCAAAAGACAAGGCAAAAGCCAGAGCGAAATCTAAGGCGCAGCGTCAGTCTCGTAAACGTAATCGCTGAGGCTTACGCCCAAGCTAGGGCGGTGCAGCGCCATATACTGCGCTCGCGTGGATCAGTCACGTGCTGTAAGCGTGCGGCAATGGCATGCGAGCGACCTTTCAACACCATTCGTGCGGCGATTTCGGCTGCGTTTTCGTTCACCATGAACACATGTACCGAAACTACTTGCGCGCGTTGACGGCTTGCGCCCGCCATGCTTTGAAGTGTTTGTTGGACATACTTATTGAGTTCTTCGTGGACTTCTCGGGTGAGCCACGGGGTGAGTTGCCGTGATGGTCGGACACCGGCAATCACTTCGGCGATTGCTTGCATGAAGCGAGCACTGCGATGGCGGAGCTCACCGGTTGCGACGGTTCCACGTTCCACCGGTGCGGGAAGCAATGTGCGCGGCCCAGGAATGGGAAGTGGCATTTGTTCGGGTGCGTAAGCACTCGTACTGGTTCGAAGATGTTGCCCAAAGGGAAGTTGTGAAACGGTGGCGACGGAGTTGCGAATCCGCATCTGGCCTGGTGGCGTCAGTGCAGCCTGCCGACTGGAGCGTTGAACCTGATGGGCAAGCGGTGTGACGGTGTTGGACGCGGTCATGATTGTGGCTCCTTGAGATGTTGTCCGGGATGGATGAGGTTTGGGTCGGTTCCGATGACGTCTGAGTTGAGTTGATGCCAGTCGCGTACGGCGTTGGCGATCTCGTTGTTTGTAGCGTTTGGCTTTAAGTGGTTGGCGGCAATACGCCAAAGCGAGTCACCGGTCTGCACCACATAAGCGGCACCTATGTCTGTTTGAGTGCTGTCAGAGTGCTTTGCTTTTTGATTTCTCGTTTCTGAAATCTCAGGTTGATCCGATGACGTGGAATTTGCTTGTTCGCTGCTATTTAGAAGTTCGAGATCACGTGTGGCACCCACATTGGCGTTGGCTGGCGGCTCAATGCCTCGTGGAGTCGTTGGTTCCTCCACGAGAGGTCGTTCTGGCAGAGCCAAACCGTTGACGGCTTCGACCTGTGATTCGTTTGCATGTGCCGTTGGGGCTAGGGAAACGATGAGCCCGGCAGCGAGCGCTGCTTTCATGAGTGGCGGTGCGATGGTGATTGCCAGCCGGATGTTGACCTGAGCCACGAGCCACGTTGTTGTACACCAGAGCGCAAAGAGAGCTAAAAGACTAACGAGAAACCCGAGAAGGACAGCATCTGGACTTTGTTCGTTAACTATGTGCAGAAATGAGGCAAAGATACTCATTGATTCCTTTTAATACAATTTGATGACGTTTGAGACCGTTTGAATCCATAAAACTGTTCGGAACGCGACTTGTCAATCGGAAGTAAAGAAAATGTTTCCTTGCTTGTGACTCAAGTTGCTGGTGAGGCTGATGCGGCGAAAATGGCGATGATTTCAGCAAACTTTCCTCCCGGTCTCAAAACTCGGCGTAACGTGTCGCCATGCGTTGGAACCGGCTTTTTGATGAAATCGAGCAACAAGCAATCGATGTTGCTGCCGTCGAGCGTGATGCGCTTGCGGAAGACCTAGCCGCGGAAACCTGGCGGCAAACTTCTTGGTTAGATCTCGCGGCCGGTTTTATTGAACTTGAGGTTCAGGGTGCCGGCCAGATTAGAGGCGAGGTTCAATCAGTGGCTGAATTATTGGAATTGAACGATGGCACCCGGACAATCTGGGTCAACCCACAACGTGTGTTGAGCGCGACGATCGCAGGTCGACGAAGAACTGAATTCGCCAAAGGAAACTGGCGCACCCAGTTGACTACTGCCTTTGGTTCGCGTGTCCGAGTTTGGACTTTCGCGGGTGTGAGTTACGAAGGACTCCTCATCAACCTTGGCGGTGATTTCTTGCAGATCGCAATTGGCATGAATCGCCGCGAAGTGTTAGTGCCGCAAACAAGTATTAGTGCTGTGACGCTTTTGGAGACTCGGCAGTGAACTGATCGTCGGCTATTGCGGTGGCGGCACGATCGTACTGACGGGCGATGTAATCCTCGAGTTCGCTAGCTTCAATACGCCAGATTCCGCGCCCGCCGACCTGAATGCCGCGGAGTTCACCGGAGTGCAACAGAGTTCGTACTTGACGTACCGTCACACTGAGAATTTCGGCAACGTCATTGACTGCAAGGAAACGCTTTTGTGACGTCATGAGCCCATTGTTTCATGTGTTACAAGAACTGTGGCCAAGCAAACATAGGTTCTGTGGAAAACCCGATTCAAAAACTGAAAATCTGGCGCAAAATGGCCACACCATGACTAAAGAACAATCTCTTAAAAACACCAAAGTCAAACGTATGGAGCACAATCCTTGGCGTGATCGTCGAGTTCTCCTCGGAATAGCAGTCGTGCTTTCATCTGCAGTACTCGGCGGCGGGATGTGGCTCGCCACCACCGCGACTGAAGCCTATTGGGTCCTTACTGAAGATGTGAAAGCCGGTGAACCGTTGTCTGGTCAACAGGTGCGCCGGGTAGAAGTGTCTGCACCCGAGGACGTTCAAACCGCGTTGCTACCGGCCAGTGGAGCATTGCCGACGGGCGTGTGGGCGCACGACCACGCCGCTGGACACCTAGTGGCGCGTAGTGCAATTCGTGAAGAAGAAACGCGAGGCCAACGGCTACCTTTGCGGATTGCTATCGGAGCAATGCCGTCTGAGTTGACGTTCGGTGACATCGTTAATGTCTGGGTTGGGCCTGGCCAAAACTCACGTGCGAATCGAGCGCACAAAATACTCACTGACGTTAAGGTTGTTCACGTCAGTCAAGACGTCGGCGCCGCAGAACGCACCGTACTTGTCGACGTTGGGCCTGCTGGGCCCACACCGGAAGTGATTGCAGCGATTGCTGAAAGCTATGTCACGGTGGTGTTTGTGCGATGAGCAATCCACTCCGGATCTTTGTTCTCGCTGGGGGTGCTGAGTGGGAGGTGCCACTTCTCACGTGTCTTGAATTGTCTTCTTCCCTCACTTTGGTGCGACGCTGTATCGATGTGGCGGACTTACTCGCCGCCAGCGCGACCGATCACGCTGATATTGCACTCGTCGATCCGTCTATTCGTGGACTCGATCTCGATGTCGTTGACCGTTTAACTGCGGACGGGCTCACAATCTGGGCTGTTGGTGGCGACGGCGCACGTTTGGGACTTGAGTTTCAGATCTCTGGCGAGGAAGTTACGTTGATCGAACAGCGTTTGCTTGATTCGCGAGCGCATATGTCAACGCAGTACGGGCATCCAGATGACGTTGGACCGGCACGAGACACAGCTGATGTTCGCGGATCGGTCACCGCCATTTGGGGTCCGACCGGATCGCCCGGCCGCAGCACGATGGCTCTGGCGTTAGCTGCCTGCCATGGGCGAAGTGGTGAGAGCACTTTGCTTGTGGACGCGGATACCCGAAGCGCGGCGCTCGCCCAAATGTTGGCCATTCTTGATGACGTCAGCGGAGTGATGGCAACGTGCCGCGACGTTAATTTGGGCCGCAATCGACGGATTGATGAGCATCTTTTGCGGGTGTTGCCGAATCTTGACGTGCTTACGGGTATCCCGCGGCCAGATTTGTGGCATCACGTCAAACCTAATTCCTTTTCTCGTGTATTGGCGCAGGCCAGAGAAACGCATCAACAGATCGTGGTCGATTGTGGCATGGAGTTTTCTTTCGAGGACGCACTTGTGCCAGCGGTTGGTGATCTTGCGAGTCGGGTTTTGGCGGAAGCGGATCTGATGATTCTTGTGGCACGACCAGATCCGATTAGTATTGCGCGAATGTTGCGAGCTAGTCAGGAAACCGCGGAGCTCGTGAATGAACGCGCGTTTGTGGTGAATGGAATGCGGTCAAGCACACCGTGGGGTGAACAGCAAATTGCTGACATGATTTTCCACGTCACCGGTGAGCGGCCGATTGCTTTCCTGCCATTCGACGCGGAGGTCTGCGATCGGGCATTACTCAAAGGTGAGCCGGTTACTGAGATTGCACCTGATTCGGCACTTGCTGTGAAGTTGACAGAACTTGCCGACATGATTCGCAGCACAGTCGAGCCGCTTGCCACTACTAGCTGAGGAAATCGTGGTAGTTTCGGCAATAATCGCAGGTTTCCTTCGGCCGGAAGTTCACGATAAATATGCAATATCTCAGTTCACTCGATGCGCTCTTTCTTCATCGTGACGAGCCCGAGACGCCTCGGCACATTGCCTCCCTTGTGATTCTTGATCCGGGTGAACCGCCCCTTGACTACGACTCGCTCATCAAAGTCATCAATGAACGCATCGATCTGGTGCCGCGCTATCGTCAGATTCCTCGTCACATACCTGGCGGCCTCGGCTTGCCGGTCTGGATGGACGATGACCATTTCGATATCAGTCTGCACGTCCGCCGTTCGGCCCTACCGAGGCCCGGAACGAGAGAAGCGCTGCACGATTTGGTGAGTCGACTCATCGCGCGCCCGCTTGATCACGATCGTCCGTTATGGGAGTTGTACTTGATCGAGGGCCTCGAGAACGACCAAATGGCGTTGCTGTTCAAGTCGCATCAGGCGCTTGTTGATGGATCACACACTGTTGATTTGGCCCAAGTCTTGCTCGAAGAAACAACTAAGGCTCGTGAGATTCCGCATGAGGAGTGGTCCCCGAGGCCACGATTGAGCTCACTGGGTGTCCTGACAGATTCAGTGGTTTCCCATATGAAAGACCCGAAGGGGCTCTTGGCGGCAGGAGAGTTTCATCTGGAGCGCTTCACTACGAGGATTTCCGGTTTCAGTCAGGACGTAAACCAGCATGGACCTTTAGCTGCGCAACTTTCACGAAACCGGCGCTTTACCACGGTTGAGGTGCCGCTGGAGCGACTGCGTCAGGTACGTGGTGAGCATGCGGGCACGGTCAATGACGTCATTTTGGCGGCTATCGCTGGCGGATTGCGTGGCTGGATGCTCACGCGCGCGGAGCCCGTCACTGCGAAAACGAGTTTTAAGGCGATGGTGCCAATGTCTGTGACTCGTGACGCTGACAGTGATGAGGGCTTGCCCACCTCGCTCGGTCCTAAAGTCCGGGGCATGTTGCTGACTCTTCCCGTGGGTGAATCCAATGCAGTTGTGCGGCTACATCAGGTCTCGTACGCGCTTAAGGGACATCGCGAAACTGGTTCTGCGGTAGCTGCTAACAAGATGGCTGACCTCCCAGGTTTTGCGACCTCCACTTTCCACGCTGTCGGAGCGCGTGTTGCTGCCTCCCAATTGCATCGTGGTTTCCATTTGATCATTACGAATGTGCCGGGCCCTCAGGAACCGGTCTACATGGCGGGTCAGCGGGTGGCTGAGGTTTACCCGGCGCTTCCGCTTAACGGTAAACGGCCGTTGTCGATCGGAGTCACCTCCTACAACGGCCATGTGTATTTCGGTATCGTGGCTGATCGAGAAGCTGTGCCGGACGTTGAGGTTTTGGCGCAGTGCATTCTCGAAGCTATCGACGAGCTCACCGAAACCGTGACTCGAAAATCGTCGCGTGCCCCACGTGGAAGGAAGCGTCCAAAGTGACTCGTGTGTATGCCTCGGCCGATCTCGACCAACTCCTGCGGCTAGCTGCAGGTGAGAGGGTCGAGTTTGAGGTCAATGAAGCTGAGTCTGAAGACGAAGAACACGAGTACGAGGCGATGCTCCAAGCTGCCGAGCGGAGCCACGTTGTGGTGACTGCGGAAGTGTCTGTCGCAGGTGTTGGAATCGAGCTCAAAGACGTCGATTCCTTCCATTTGGACACCGACGGCAGCGGTGACTTGTCGTGGTTCGCGCGGCAAGAACTCGTTCACGTCATTGAGATTCTGAACGCTGACGAAGGCTAGTACCCCAATATAAGAAAGTCCCCGCCAGACTTTTGAGAGTTCTGACGGGGACTTTGCTACCTCGATAGTGTGTATTTTGTTCAGAGTTTAGTGGTGCCGAGTTCGACATCCTTATCGAGTGAAGCAGAAACTGCTTTCACGATTTCGGGTTCAATTTTGCGGCCGATAAGGGGAATAGCTACCTTGACTTCACCGTCGAGGGCCAGCACCGAAGAACTACCGGATCCGCTCAAGGTCGTCGTGCCCTTCATTTGCGCAGGTTGCCCCACAATGTCGACGAAAACTTGCGCCGTGCGAACGCCCGAACCATCGTCTGGAGCCCACTTCTCGACTTGAATGACGCTCACGTATTCACCCGTTAAGCGCTTCACGAAGTCTGGAAGATCGTTGCGTTCTTTACGCTCAATGCGAACCACAGTCGTCCCGTCTTCATCTGTGACATCAACCGAATATTCGGGGCTCTCTTGGTATACACAGCATTCCTCACGGAACTCTTTGTTAGTGATGAGTGCGAATACCTGCTCGACATCGGCTGGGTAGTCGTAGCTCTTGGTGATCTTCATCCGTAGTTCTCCTTAAGGGTTTACTGCTAAAGAATGAGTGCTCATCCCATGTTGCTCTCTATCTCGTTCACCCGTTCGCGAAACCGAGAAAGTTCTGCCGTTGGATCGAACACATTGATCGTAGTGGTTTGTGTAGTTCTTTTCGCGGAATCAATCGTGACCATGAGTTCTTCGACCTCACGTTGTCGGGTAGTGAGAGTCTCGCGTTGACTTTCGAGTTTGGCGAGTGTGGCCCGGAGTTCCTTGATTCGTGCCGACTGGGCCGCAATGTGTGGCGCGGCTTGTCGCGCACACGCCTCGAAGCTCGCTTGCTTGCCTGCCGCGTAGGTGGAAAGCGCTTTTAGCTGTTGCGCTTCAGTCGTGTTTGCGCTGGAGTGAGCTCTCTGCGCGAGCTCGCGCGTCAGGCGAACTTCTTGTTCCCACTCGACCGAGGCAGCTACGTCTTCGGCGTGATCGGCTTCACTGAGTCGAAGCCTGCCGACGCGTTGCTCGATAAGCGTCTCCGCCTGCGAAATCACTTCAGAGAATGATGAAATAAGTTCTTGAATACACGAGAGAGGTTCAGCAGATCGATCGATGATGGCATCTAGATTCGTCATGGAGAGTTGGGCCATCCGACCATAGATTGACTGTTTCTGGACCATGATCCCTCCTCGGTGCGTGAGTCGGCGAGGATGCGGGGCTCTCGTTGAGGAAAACACCCGAGCCGTGATTCGAAACTACTGCCAAATGCTTTCTTCCGAAAGCCGAGCACACAGTTAGCCACTTTGGGCCATTCCTCACGATGCCTGTTCCGACATAGGCTCCGAAGGTGAAAAAGACTGGTGTCGTGGGTGTCGTCACGCTCTCTCTTGTGACGGTTTTTGCTTTCGTGGCGACCAGTCCGGCTCAGGCTTACACCTTGTATTGCTCTGGGAAAACGGCTGCTGAAGTGGCTGCTTGTGACACCTCAGACTTTGCAACTCGTATGAATAAAAGTTATTGGGGTGCGTATTCGGGCCATAATTGCACGAATTACGCCGCCTACCGGATGTCAATTGCGGGAGTGCCGACACCGAAGATACGGATGGGCAACGGTAACGAGTGGGCCGCGAATGCTCGCACCTTGGGTTATGTCGTCAATAAGACCCCTGCTGTAGGAGCGATTGCTGCATGGGCACTGCCCAATAACCATGTTGGTTATGTCGAGGAAGTCGGCAGTAATTACATTGTTGTTTCTGATTCGAGCTATTCAGCCAAAGTATTCAAGCGTTATCGAGTGGACAAAACGGACAAATGGTATCCGAACGAATTCATCCATTTTCTTGGTGGAATAAAACCGACGCCAACTCCGACTCCGACACCGAGCCCGACAGCGACACCTACAGCCAAGCCGAGCCCCACGCCCACGACGACGGTCAAGAAGCCGGCGTCTTCGAACGTTGTGGTGACCGCCCCCAAGTCGATTAAGAAGACCAAGAAGCCAGCGGTGAAGGTCTGGATCAAGAGCGGGAATGCGCGGGTGGCAACCGGCGGCACCCTTGAGGTTTATCGCGGCAAGACCAAGATCAAGACAGTGACGTATTCGAAGTCGGCCAAGGGCTACGTCACCTTTTCACTGCCGAAACAAAAAAAGGGCAAGCACACCTTCACCTTTGTGAGCAAGGCAAGCAAGGACTACAAGAAGTCCAGCAAGAAAGTGACCATAAAGTTCACTTAAGTTTTCGCTGGTTTTCTGTGACAGATGCGCACTGCTGCGCCTTATGGTTCAGGTGTGTAGTGAACTTTTCCACAATCTGATCATTCGCCTTATGTTCATCTGAGATTCGCGGCAGTATCGGCCTCGACATTCAGGTTGAGGGGGCGTTGGCGTGACTTCTGTGAAAACTCTGGCAGAAGAATTCCGAGAACTGATTCGAGAACGGGGCTTGGACCCGTTCCGTGATCCAGACGCGGTGCATGCGGCTGCTCGTGAAACGGTCCAGTCTCATGAGATACGAAGCATGACGGGCGTCGTTCCGGTGTTGGAAGATCCCGAAAGGCTGATTCTGGATCTTGTTTCTGAGTTTGCTGGTTTAGGACCGCTGCAAACTCTGCTCGATGATCCAGACATCGAAGAGATTTGGGTGAACGCACCCGACCGCGTTTGGGTGGCAAAAAATGGTCAGCACGAGCTGACCTCCGTAATGCTGGACGGCGATCTAGTTTCAGAGCTCATTGAACGAATGCTGTCGGGAACTGGACGGCGCCTTGATATTAGTCACCCCTTTGTCGACGCGATGTTGCCCGGTGGGCATCGTCTGCACGTCGTGTTGGAGGGAATATCACGCGGGTTCACCGCAATCAACATCCGAAAATTTGGTACCCTTGTCTCGACGCTCGATGATCTGGTGAGCCTAGGATCCCTGAACCCAAAGGCAGCCGAATTTCTGCGCGCGAGCGTGATAGCGGGGCTCAACATCATTGTCTCGGGTGGGACGCAGGCAGGGAAAACCACGCTCCTTAACTGTCTAACGAACGAGATACCCGGAGCGCAGCGGCTGATTTCCGTTGAAGAGACTTTTGAACTCCAGTGTCGTCATCCTGATTGGGTCGCCATGCAGACGCGTCAAGCTGGTTTGGAGGGCACCGGCGGTATTGGGTTACGTGATCTCGTTAAGGAAACATTGCGGATGAGACCAAGCCGTATCGTTGTGGGTGAAGTGCGTGCCGAGGAGTCCCTAGACCTACTTATTGCACTCAATGCCGGACTGCCCGGGATGGCATCAATTCACGCCAACGGCGGAAAACAAGCATTGGTGAAATTGTGTACTTTGCCGCTCCTCGCCGGAGAAAACGTCTCCTCATCATTCGTTGTTCCAACTGTTGCTAGCTCTGTTGACCTTGTAGTCCACGCAACGCTCGATGCTCACGGCCGCAGGCGCGTGAGCGAGATTATTGCCCCTACCGGTCGAAGCGAGCGCGGGATCATCGAGGCAGAAACAGTCTTTAGTCGCGTTGGCGATGATCTCGTTAAAGGTCCAGGCCGCCCGCAGCGACGCGAAGCTTTCGAGACAGCAGGAATCGATCTGGAGTTGCTATGGGCGTGGTAGTTGCCCTCATCTTCGGTTGGGGCGTATGGCTGATTGTTGATGGTTTCGTGTTTCCGCCCAAGACCCCCAAGGTTAAAGAAGTACGTCAGTCTTGGTTGCAACGTCAGCTCAATGAGGCAGGCATGTCTGATATTCCGCCACGTCGCATGGTGATGATCTGTCTCAGCTCGGCCTTAGCCGTCGGCTTGCTTGGCCTGTTGTTGAGTGGTCAGTTGGTTCTGGCGGTGCTAGGCACCATCTTCGGTTTGTGGGTTCCTATTTGGTTTGTTCGTGCCCGGATTACCCGACGTCGAAAAGAGTTCTCTGAAGCATGGCCAGACGCCGTCGACAATCTGAATTCGGCAATTCGTGCGGGCCTCTCGTTGCCGGAGTCATTGATAGCTCTTGCTGAGACTGGCCCGCCAGCGTTGCGTCCATCATTCGCAGTTTTTGCGCAGGACTATCAAACGACGGGGCGTTTCGCCGACTCCTTGTCTAGCTTGAAAGTGCAATTATCTGATCCGGTAGGTGATCGGATCGTCGAGTCTCTTCGGATCGCACGTGAAGTGGGTGGCGGCGATATCGCACACGTGCTGCGGACCTTGTCCGTGTTCTTACGTGAAGATATGCGAACTCGTGCAGAACTCGAAGCTCGTCAGTCCTGGACCGTGAGCGGGGCTCGCCTTGCAGTGGCCGCGCCCTGGATTGTGCTGGTGATGATGTCGGGCAGCTCAGGAGGTTTAGCGGCATTTAACTCGAGTGTTGGTTTCTTGGTACTTGTTTCAGGTGCACTCGTCTGCGCCTTCGCCTATTACCTGATGATGCGCATGGGCCGTCTGCCTGTTGAACCGCGAGTGCTTACGTCATGACCGCTATGGTGTTGGGTATTTTGCTAAGCGCGGGATTTGGCGCCGGTCTTCTCCTTGTATTTACGGGTTTTCGGGCAGTGCGCACGCCATCGCTGGAGTCGCGTGTTTTGCCGTACGTGCGTGATGTGGCGATCCCGTCAGATCGCATTATTCGTTCCCGCGAATTCACAGACAACGTCAAGGTTAAGACGGATTCATTGCGGCGTGCCGTTTCTGAAGCCATCAGTGGCACGGCTGGGGTGGAAAGACGTTTGATTCGCGCAGGTTCACCGCAAACTGTGGCAGACTTTCGGGCCCGACAATGGTCTACGGGTGTCATTACGTTCGCTGCTGCCGCGCTGCTGGGATTCGTCCTGTGGGGCATGAATCATTTTTCCCCGATTGGGATCGTTGGCTTGAGTGTGGCAGGACTGATTGCTGGAATGTACTGGCAAGACCTGCGTCTGTCGGCTGCGGTGACGTCATATGAAACCGAGATGGCGCGCGAGTTTCCGGTAGTTGCGGACTTACTGGCATTGTCGGTTGCTGCCGGAGAGAGTCCGATAGCTGCGGTCGAGCGGGTCGTGAAGGCGAGCAGTGGGCCGCTCTCACGCGAACTCGCCAAACTTATGTCGCAGATTCGTTCGGGCGGTACAACTCCAGAAGCGTTTGAAGCGCTCGCCCAACGTGTCGGTGTGCTCAGTGTTTCGCGGTTTGCCTCAACGATGTCTATTGCGATTGAACGTGGAACGCCACTGATTTCGGTCCTGCACGCGCAGGCCGCAGATGCAAGGGAATCCACCAGACGGCTGTTGATCGAATCTGCTGGGCGACGCGAAATCTTCATGCTGATGCCGGTCGTATTTCTCGTACTACCCACCGTCATCATTTTTGCGTTTTATCCGGGTCTGGTTGCTCTGAGTTTTGTCAGTGGCTCCTGAAAATACACATGAAAGTTGAGGAAGAAATGATTAACAAGATTCGAGCGCATCTCGCTTGGCGCAGGCAACAAGAACGTGGAGACGTGCCAGGTTGGGTGATGATCACCTTAATGTCTGCCGGTATTGTCACGGCGCTGACAGCAATCGCGAGTCCGCGTTTGTCGGCAATGTTGGATCGTGCCTTGGCGTCTGTTGGCGGATGAAACGTCGGAGTCGTGAACGCGGTGCTGCCGTACCGGAGTTCGTGCTGGTGCTCATCGTCTTAATGCCTTTTGTCGCCGGAATCGTGCATTTGGCTTTGGTCATGCACGTGCGCAACACGGTGACGTCGGCAGCCAGTGATGGGGCACGGTCCGGTGCGGCGAGGGGAGCGAGCCCAGACGATGCAGTCGCACGAACTCAATCGCTCATTTCTACAGCGATCGCTCGGCACTTTCCGCGCGATGTTTCCGCGCGACCTGTCTTGAAAGATGGTGTGTCGATGATTCAAGTGACCGTGCGAGCCGAAGTTCCGGCCATGGGAATAGCCGGGCCTCGAACGCCCATTGTTGTTGTGGCGCACGCGATTGTGCAGGACGTGCCCTAATCATGGCGACGCCAAAGACAAGACAAGAGGAAGGTAGCGCCGTTGTCGAGTTCGTCATGTTGACGCTCATGGTGATCGTTCCACTGTTTTATCTGATCGTGGCAGTCTTTGAGGTGCAGCGAGCGTCTTTTGCCGTGACAGCGGCCAGCCAAGCAGCAACTCGTGCTTTTGTCCAAGCCAGTGATCTGGCCAATGCTGAGCAAGCGTGGCGTTCTGCGGCGGAACTCACTCTCAAAGATCACGGTGTTACGGGTGCGCATCTGAGCCGGTCGTGTCAACCGCAGTGCCTCGTTTCCGGCTCAATGATTGAGGTTTACGTGATGGTAGAGCAACCTTTGCCGCTGGTACCACGAATTTTGGGGGAGAACCTTGGCAGTATTCGAGTTGAATCGCGACATCGTGAACCGTATGGACGGTATCGAGCCGATGCACATTAACCTACGGAAACCCCACAAAGAGGAGGGTAATATTACGGTGATGACCGTCGGCTTTCTTATGGTGCTGGGACTGGTTGTTGTGGTTGTTGTGAATGCCTCGGCGGTGTTTCTCGAACACCGAAAACTGGCCAACCTAGCCGATGCGATCGCACTGGCTGCCGCTGACGTCGTTGATGAGACGTATTATCAGGCCCATCTCAACCTCGATCAGCTCACGATTGATCGTGATGCGGCGTTGAACGAAGCACAGACACGAGTCGATGCTGACACGCGAATGACGTTCGATGTTGTCGGTAATGAGGTTCTGGTTCGTTTGGAACGACCGGTGGCGTTGTGGATTGTGCCTGGTTGGAGCGCCCACACTCAAGTTGTGGCTGAGGCGCGAGCTCAACTGACAGTGATCGAGCCTGCTTAGTTGGTTCAGGTGGCACGAGAGAAAGTTCATAAATGCTGGTCAAAGGTGAACTCCTACGGACAACCAAGTAATCTCGAAGGGTGGCCACACCTGAACTTTCCGAAACTATCAAGTCGCTTTCGGCGACCCTGACTTCAATCGAAAAGGTGTTGGATCTACCCAAGATCGAAGCAGAAATCACTGAACTTCAAGAGCAGGTCGGTGCGCCGGACCTGTGGGACGACCAAGCCAATGCGCAGCGAGTCACAGGTCGGCTTTCCGTCCTTCAATCTCAACTGGAACGCGTTGAGGGGCTTCGTAATCGTCTTGACGACACCGAAGTGCTCATCGAGTTGGCAGCTGAGGAAGGCGACCCCGATTCCTTGAGCGAAGCACAAAGTGAAGTCGATCGTCTTGCCGACCAGATTGACAGTCTCGAAGTCCGGACTTTGCTGTCAGGCGAGTACGACGAACGAGAAGCGCTCATTTCGATTCGTTCCGGTGCTGGCGGTGTTGATGCTGCTGACTTCGCAGAAATGTTGCAACGCATGTATATCCGCTGGGCGGAACGTCACGGCTATCCGGTCGAAGTGTTTGACACTTCGTACGCTGAAGAAGCCGGAATTAAGTCCACAACCTTCGCGATCAAAGCCCCATACGCTTACGGCACACTTTCGGTTGAAGCAGGCACGCACCGCCTTGTGCGTATCTCGCCGTTCGATAACCAAGGCCGTCGGCAGACGTCGTTTGCTGCCGTTGAAGTTGTCCCGGTGCTGGAAGCCACAGACGACATTGACATCCCCGACGAAGAGGTCCGGGTTGATGTCTACCGCTCGAGTGGACCGGGTGGCCAGAGCGTGAATACAACTGACTCAGCTGTTCGCCTCACCCATATTCCGACCGGCATTGTGGTCAGCTGCCAGAATGAAAAGTCGCAAATTCAAAACAAGGCGAGTGCCATGGTGATCTTGAAAGCCAAGTTGTTGGCTGTGAAGAAAGCCGAAGAGCGAGCCCAACTTGATGAACTTCGTGGCGATGTTCAGGCTTCGTGGGGCGACCAAATGCGCAACTACGTCCTCAACCCGTACCAAATGGTGAAAGATTTGCGTACTGAAGTGGAAACTGGAAACACGCAGTCGGTGCTGGACGGCGAAATCGATGATTTCATCGAGGCGGGCATCCGTTGGCGTCGCGGACACGAGAGCGTCTGAGCCGACGCCTCGACCCAGAAAATGCAACTGGCCGACCGTGCAAGTTGCCGCGATCGTTACCTCTTGTTGCCTACACTCAATTAAGTGATTCGTTTCAGCAAGGTCAGCAAGACCTACCCTGGCCAAAAGCGTGCTGCGCTTGATGGCATTGATCTAGAAATCGACAAGGGAGAGTTCGTCTTTCTTGTCGGGGCCTCTGGATCTGGCAAATCCACGTTCTTAAGGCTGATTCTTCGTGAGATTCGGCCGACTACTGGTCAAGTGTTTGTTGCAGGTAAAGAAATCAATCGCTTATCAAACTGGAAAGTGCCAAAGTTGCGCCGCCAGATTGGTACCGTTTTCCAAGATTTCCGGCTGCTGCCCAATAAGACCGTTTTCGAAAACGTAGCGTTCGCACTTGAGGTCATTGGTCGTGGCAAAGACGAGATCAAAGAACTCGTGCCAGAAACGCTCGATATGGTCGGCCTCGATGGCAAGGGCCATCGTTATCCAGAAGAGTTGTCCGGTGGCGAGCAGCAGCGGGTAGCAATTGCACGCGCATTCGTGAACCGGCCGATGGTGTTGATTGCTGATGAGCCTACCGGTAACTTGGATCCGGCCACATCGGTCGGAATTATGAAATTGCTGGATCGAATTAACCGAACCGACACCACAGTCCTCATGTCCACCCACGATTCCTCGGTCGTCGACCAGATGCGTAAGCGCGTTATTGAGTTGAGCGAGGGTCGACTTGTCCGCGATGAAGCACGCGGTATCTACGGCTATCAGAACTGAGAATCATGCAAGCGATCTTTAGTGAACTTCGTGCGAGCCTAACTCGCAATACCTCTATGACGATTTCTCTCATCGTCACCATGTCGGTGTCGTTGATGCTCGCCTCACTCGGCATGCTGTTGAACGCTCAAGCCGAACGTACGGAACAGTATTTCGGTGACCGGCTCCAGTTACAGGTCAACCTATGCACCAAGAACTCTCCAGCCAAGACCTGTATTGGTGGTGCGGCCAGTGATGATCAGAAACGTGCCGTTCGTCAGGCGCTGTCGGAGAACCCTGAGGTCAAAGAGTTCACCGTTCGCAGTCCTCAAGAAAACTATGCACAGGCGAGTGAGTTGTTGGGTCAGTCCGAAACGGGACGTCAACAGCTCGAGACTCTGGGTGCCGACTCTTTCCCCGAGTCGTATTTCGTCACGTTGAAGGATCCGCAGAAGTTTGATGGTGTGGTCAGCCAAGTGTCAGGCATGGACGGCGTTGGCAATGTGAACTCTCTGCGTGACTTGCTGGGCCCATTGTTCGAAATGCTCGACAAACTCAAGTGGGCTGCGATTGCCACGTCTGTACTGCTAATTTTCGCGGCTATCCTGCAGGTTTCGAACACGATTCGAATGACTGCGCATGCGCGGCGACGTGAGATTGGCATTATGCGTTTGGTTGGTGCTTCGAGTTGGCACATTCAGATGCCGTTCGTGTTGGAGTCCTTGTTAGCTGCGCTGGCCTCGGCCTTAATCGCCGCGGTAGGTCTCGGCGCCTTTATGTCATTCGTCGTCTACGGTTATTTACGAGACACCTTAGGGCGGATAACTACTTGGGTGCGCTGGGAGGATGCCTTCATCGTTATGGGCTGGACGACCTTGCTTGCGCTACTCTTGGCACTCATCCCGACTCTGGTTATGACACGCAAATATCTTGATGTGTAGAGATTTGTGACGTATGTGAATTAGAGTCATATGTGGCACTGACGATTCGTCCGCAAGGACCTTCCCCGGATCGCGAGCATCTGTATGAGTTGTATTCGCCGTAGGACAGCGAAGCTTTTGTTGGCTTTGACACTTTGTGTCGGCCTTATGGCAGGGCTTTCTGCGCCCACATTTGCTGAAAGCAAAGACGATATTCGTAAGAAGCAGAGCGCTGTTGACAAAAAACTCAAGGACGCGAAGAAAGACGTTAAGGCGTCTGAGGCACGATTCGACGCGGCTTCACGGAAGCTTAAAGAATCGGAACAGCGTCTCGCCTCTGCCCAATCAAAGTTGCAGTCGACTCGTGGACAGCTTGTCGTGGCTCAAGCCGAAAATGATCGTTTGCGTGCTGAATTGGATGCATCTGAAGCAAAACTTGACGCAGCTCAAAAGAATGTCGATTCTGCAGAAAAGAACCTAGACGCCTCACAGAGTGAAGTCGAGCGATTTACGGTTGAGTCTGTCATGCAAGGCGATTCTGGTTTGCGAGCATTTGGTGGATTATTAAAGGGCGAAGATCCGACGACTTTTACTGATCGCGTTTCGGCTCACACCTCGGTCACTGATGCTCAAATTGCGCGGATGCAGGGACTGGACGCGTCGCGAGTGTTGCTTGAAGTGGAGCGTGCGAAGTTCCAAGAACTCCGCGATGAGGTTGCTCGCCAGAAGGCCCAGGCTGAAGAACACGTGGCCCTGATGGCTGATCTGACGGCACAAGCAGAATCCCAGCAGCGTGCTGTGGCGTCTTTGGTAGATGAGAACTCTGCTGCGCGCAAGGAAGCAAACGCTGCTTTACAGGATGATCGTGCAGTACAAGCGGCCTTCCAACGTGAACGGGACGATTTGTCTCGCCGTCTGCAGAAGATCATTGACGAAGAGCTTCGCAAGGCGGGTAAGGACCCGAAACCATCGAATAACGGCAGCACATTGTCACGCCCCGTGACGGGACGCATTTCTTCGCAGTACGGCATGCGTCGTCATCCGATCTTGGGATATAACCGTATGCACGATGGTACGGATTTTGCAGCACCGTGTGGCACTCCGATTTGGGCTGCTGCGAACGGCACTGTCGTTCAGCGCTATTACAGCAGTGGCTACGGAAACCGAATTGTGGTGAACCACGGAATTATGCGTGGTGTGAACGTGATGACCACATACAACCACTTGTCTCGCTATAACGTCAGCAATGGCCAGAAGGTCACGCGTGGGCAAGTGATCGGTTATGTAGGCACGACGGGCATGTCGACCGGCTGCCACTTGCACTTCATGGTTTTGGTGAATGGCAATCACACCAACCCGATGAACTGGCTCTGATCTCATTTCAGTGGGCCTGAGAGAATACCTCTATGGTCAAAGAGACAGGTCGCAAGATGATCGCGCAGAACAAGAAGGCGCGACACGACTATCACATCGAAGACACCTATGAAGCAGGCTTGGTGCTCATGGGTACCGAGGTGAAGTCGTTACGCATGGGACGGGCTTCTCTTGTTGACGGTTTCGTGGATATCGAGAATGGTGAAGCCTGGCTTTTGCAGGTTCATATTCCGCAATATCTGAACGGCACGTGGACCAATCATGAGACTCGGCGGCGGCGCAAACTTTTATTGAATCGCGTTGAGATCAATCGAATCGAGCACCGGATCCAATCGAAGGGCCTGACTGTGGTTCCGCTCGCCTTATATTTCAAAGATGGTCGAGCCAAAGTGGAGATAGCTTTGGCACGTGGCAAGAAGGAACACGACAAACGTCATGCTATTGCTGAACGGCAAGCTAGCCGTGACGCGGAGCGCGAGGTCGGACGCCGACTGAAGGGTCTATGACGTGTGGGCTGACCATGACTTGCCAACATACTTTGAACGACTAGGAATTCCCGGCATTATTGACGTCCATGTGCATTTCATGGAGCCCGGAATCTTGCAGAAAGTTTGGGCGTATTTCGATTCGGCTGGCCCGTTGCTGGGGCGTGAATGGCCGATTTGGTATCGCACCTCGGACGCCGAACGTGTGGCGGTGCTTAGGGAACTTGGGGTGAAGGGATTCTCGGCATTGTCGTATGCCCACCGTCCGGGGATCGCGCCAGTAATGAATGACTGGAACCGTGGTTTTGCGGAGTTGTATCCAGATAGCTTGTGGTCGGGAACATTCTTTCCTGAAGCTGATGCGGCGCGCTACGTACCAGCTTTAATCGAAGATGGGGTTGAGGTTTTTAAGGCGCATATGCAGGTCGGGAACTTCGCAGCTGACGATCCCTTACTTGATCCGGTGTGGGGCGAGTTGGAGTCTGCGGGTGTGCCTTTGGTTTTGCATGCTGGTTCGGGTCCAGCGCCGGGTGAGCATACGGGCCCGGCTTCAGTGCGGCGGGTGCTTGAACGTTGGCCCGATTTACGTTTGATTATCGCGCATTTGGGTATGCCCGAATATGTGGAGTTTATGGACTTGGCGAGGGAGTTTGCGCAGGTCAGACTTGATACGACGATGACATTTGTGGATTTCTTTTCTGCTGCGGAATTGTTGGAGATTCCAGTGGAGCCGTTGATCGAACTGCAAGACAAGATTCTTTTTGGCAGTGATTTTCCGAATATTCCGTATCCGTTTGCGCATCAGGTGGAGGGCTTGGCGCGGTTGAATCTCGGTGACGATTGGATGCGGGCTGTGTTGTGGGAGAATCCGGCTGCTTTGTTCCCTCGTTTGGTTCGTTGAGTTGAGGATTGCCATAGTTCCCTGGGAATGGGTTTTGTCGGCTCGACGTTGTAGTCTTATAGAGCCGGTATTCCGGTGTTGAAAACTACATAGGGGCTGATCGGTTTCGACTGTGGACGTTTTAATCCAGGAGAAGCGGGTAGAGGAGCCAACGTTATCTCTTTAACGATCGTTGGAAACCAATAAGTGCCGACTCTAAGCGCACTGACTTCGCCCTCGCCGCCTGAGGCGACTTGCGAAGGGTAGACCCGGGGGCGTTCCCGCTCCGGACAATCTGCCTTATTTAGGGAACTTGCTGTAATCGCCGTGTCGTGAGGTGATTACGGGACTTTTGCACGGCTGAGCTTGTCGGTGACGTGTTCGTCAGAGCACCGGAGCTAAGAAAAGCGTGAGACGAACTGCACCCGGAGAAGTACTGGGTCAGCGCCAGAGGACCCGGGTTCGATTCCCGGCAGCTCCACTACTCGAGATTTGGGTAGTTTTCCCCCTGAATTCTCGAAATTCGAGGGGGAAATCGCCCAAATCTCGGGCAACTTGTGTTGCTCATGCTGTGGCACGCGGGGCGTACATGATTACTGCCACGCCCACAAGACAGATCAGCGCTCCCGTAATGTCGTAACGGTCCGGTTTGAAGCCGTCGAAAGCCATGCCCCACGCGAGGGAACCAGCGACGAATACCCCTCCGTAGGCGGCGAGAATTCGACCAAAGTTTGGATCTGGTTGCAGTGTGGCGACAAAACCGTACAGGCCTAACGCGATGACTCCCAATCCAATAAATATCCACCCCCGATGTTCGCGGATGCCTTGCCAGACGAGCCAGGCGCCACCTATCTCCGCTATCGCAGCAACGAGGAATAAAACGATTGACCGAGTCATCTCCATGTAGACATCCTCTCAACGTTGTGGCGTGTCGATCCGGATTGAGCTATCTGTGAGTGATGTCGCTGTCCAATCCCGTCTAGGGTCATCAAGAAACCTAGCTTCACCCACCTTTTTGGGTTCACGCATACCTATTAGGTGTTGTTGATCCCAACTTCCGACGGTCTCGTGGGAATTGGGAGGCGGGAGTGAATTGGTAAGAGATGAGTTGATTTCTGAACACTGAAGTGACTGATGTGACGAGTGATTTGATGATGAGCCACATGTCAGTGAAAATAAGCGGATGCGGGTTGAACATCTGGACTGCGGGCCCATGGCTCCGCCCGTCCTAAAGAATCTTGTGGCGCACGTCTTTCTTATCGATCCAGAAGACGGTAGTGGTCTGATCCTCGTGGATACGGGCTTTGGGACGAAGGATATTGCTGCACCCCGACAACGACTCGGCATAATGCGCCATATTCTGCGCCCGCAGCTTGACCTCAAAAATACGGCATTACATCAACTCAAAGCCCGAGGCATCGAAGCGGACGAAGTTGCTCACATTGTGCTCACACATCTCGATCTTGATCACGCCGGGGGCCTCGCTGATTTCCCTGACGCCTACGTCCACGTGACAACCGAGGAACATCGCGCCGCGATCACTCATCCGCACGGTCGCGATAAATCGCGTTACCGTTCGATTCAGTTCGATCACTATCCCAACTTTCGCCTTCACAAGGGTCCGGGTGATGAATGGCGTAAAGGCTTACGTGGGCACGAGGTAGTTCCGGGCGTGTCACTCGTACCGCTAAGCGGTCACTCGCGCGGTCACGCAGCTGTGGTGGTCGAAACTGCAGACCGTGGCCTGCTCGTTCACGCGGGTGACGCCTCATTCGACGCAAGCCACTTTGCGGAAACGTCAATCACGGGTGAGCCACTCGATGTCCAACAGCGCACGCGCCTAGCTGAACGATTTGTAGCATCGGATCTCAAAGAACTTGCAAAAAATCAAGAGATTCTGAGGCAACTCAATCGACAAGCAGACGTCACAATTGTCAACGCCCATGACCCGCGTATGTTTGAAGGCTTGCAGTCAGGAACTGCTAGAACTGCCCGTTGATCTAGACGATCACCGTACCCAGCGATTCGACAGGGACTCCTAAGCCTTCAATGAGTGCTAGCGTGTGCGGACGTAGCCGAGCCAAAAGGCCATTCACTTCGCGCTGCACGGCTTTACCTCGGTCATCGCTGAGGCGATTGTGTTCCATAAACCAGGCGCGGTCAGCTTCAATATTGCTAAGTGCATAAAGCGAACACACAAGCCGCAACACTTCTGCCGCTTCCTCGTTCTCACAGCGCGCGATACCGGCAGTGAAGGCTTCCAAGGTGACACGATCGATATGTGCCTTCGCAGCCGAAACAATATGGTCTTGAGCTGCATTAAACGCCGCAAATGCTGCTATTTCGTCCTTTCCGGCCTTTCTGAGCCGACGTGCCGCAGTTTCAATGAGGTGCTGTTCACGTCCCTCGAATAGATCGATCTGAGTTCCACGGTTGAGTAAATTGTGTTCATCGTCCTTGCTGCGTGCATCGAGGAGGCGTTGGATAAGTTGAGACGCTGCGGTGCGCTCTTTGACGGTATCGGCAATAGTGCTGGCGACGAACTGGGCCATCTGTGCCGGTTCAAGCCCGCGCACTTCCTTTGCGTACGAGGTCAGTAACTCCTTCGCAACTAACTGCCAGAGCACCATATTGTCGCCCTCGAACGTGGTGAACACGTCGGAGTCGCCTTTGAGCGTCGTCAAGCGATTCTCGGCCATATAGCCTGCGCCTCCGCACGCTTCGCGGCACTCCTGAATCGCACGAGTTGCGAAGTGCGTTTGGGCTGCCTTCAGGCCTGCAGCTCGCGCTTCGAGTTCTCGTTGAGCGATCGGATCGGGATCTGCTTCGGTTTGGAGTCGATGCATACGCGCCACCAACTGGTTTTGCGCGAAACGATAGGCATAGGCCTGAGCTATGAGCGGCAAGAGGCGGCGCTGGTGTAGGAGGTAATCCATGAGCACGATCTCATCGCCAGCAGGATTCTCGAACTGAGTGCGTTGCAGCGCGTAACGACCAGCGATACTCAAGGCCACCTCGGCAGCAGCCCGGGCAGAACCGCCCACACTGACGCGGCCACGAATGAGAGTGCCGATCATGGTGAAGAAGCGGGCGTTTGGGTTTTCGATTGGTGACGAATAGCTGCCGTCTGCTGCGACCTGCCCATAGCGATCTAAGAGATTCTCGCGCGGGATCCGTACATGATCGAACATGATGCGGCCGTTGTCGACACCACCAAGGCCACCTTTATGTCCGCAGTCTGACGTGGTCACACCCGGCAAGTCATGGCCTTCGGCATCGCGGATTGGTACGACAAAACAGTGCACGCCGGGGCGTTCGTCGCCGGTGATGAGTTGGGCAAATACGGCGGCCAATTGCGCGTGTTCGGCTGCCCCGCCGATGTAATCTTTACGAGCACTGGCAGTGGGGGAGTGGATAATGAACTCATCGGTTTCAGGGTCAAACGTTGCCGTTGTTTCGAGGCTTTGTACATCGCTGCCGTGTCCCGTTTCGGTCATGGCGAAACAGCCGAGCAGGTCGAGATTGATGAGGTCTTTAACGTAGGCATCATGGTGTCGCTTGGTTCCGAGGTTTTCGATCGCGCCGCCGAATAGTCCCCACTGCACACCGGCTTTCACCATGAGACTCATGTCGTATTGGGCGAGCATTTCGATGCCTGTGACCGCCATGCCAGGATCACCTAGTCCACCGTGATCCTGAGCGAAGCCCGCAGCGGGAATCCCGGAGTTGATGAGGTCTCGCATCTGCTTAAGCACGCGAGTCCGAGCTTCTGAAAGCGTCAGATCGTGGTCAAATGCCAGATCCATGGCTGGCATGGTTTCTCGTGCTTGCTCGCGAACGTGAGCCCATTTGCCGTCGATTGCTTTGCAAAGTTCTTCGCCTAGCGTCATACGTTCACGCTAGCGGGGAAAGCTCCCGGTGTCATCGTGACGCATAGCGAGTGACCGTGGACTGAGAAGCAAATTCGCTATTATCTTGGTTATATCGCCGCGTTGTGGGTTGTTGTGGCAGGCGTCAGGACGCTAGATGTCGCCGTTCTTCTAACTGTGCACTGAGGCCTACGGCGAGCGCGTTTACGTGGCCCTCGTTGTTGACGACAATCGCCCGGCGAAGGAGGATCCTCTCGCCGGGCGATTGCCCATCACAAGCCCGCTAAGGGCCTATCTCTTCAAACGCCAATATCCTCATTCCATAACTCAGGATTATCAGCAATGAAGTCACTCATCATTTCTTTACATTCGGCATCATCAAGTACGACGACCTCGACGCCGCGTTCGCGAAGGTAGTCTTCGCCGCCGTAGAAGTTCTGGTTTTCGGCAATGATGAGGCGGGGGATTTTGTACAGCAAGATCGCGCCCGTACACATATCGCACGGAGACAAAGTTGTCACCATGGTTGCCTTTGCGTATTCGGTAGCTGGCAGACGTCCAATATTTTCCAAGCAGGCGGTCTCACCATGATGTATGGGACTGCCTTTTTGGACACGTTGGTTGTGTCCGACGCCGATGAGTTTGTCATCAACAAACAGTGCGGCACCAATGGGGACCCCGCCTTCGGCCAAACTCTTGCGGGCTTGTTCGAGAGCTGGTGCCAGCATGTCGATGTCGTTCATGTTGTTCTCCATTTCATGGCGGGAAGGGACTGGTTAGGCCCGGCGATAGGCCTGTAGATAGGTGGAGGGGTACCGAACTTTTCGACCCCAAACGGTCAGCGCGATAATCACGGCGAGGTAGGGCAGAGCCAGCATGATTTCGCGTGGAATATCACTGAAGAGTGGCGTAATGGCGAGCTGCAGCTGCAGGGCGTTAACGACCGCAAATAACAACGCTCCACCCACAGCTGGCCAGATGCGCCAGCGGGCGAAAATGACAAGCGCGATACAGACCCAGCCACGGCCGCCCGTGATTTGCAAGGTAAAGGTGCCGAGCATGGCGAGCGTGATAAACGCGCCGCCTACTGCCATCATGGCGCCACCAACAGCGAGCGCGGCATACCGTGTCCTGTTGACTGAAATACCGGCAACTTCGGCTGCTTCGAAGCTTTCACCTACAGCATGCAGGCGGTAACCCATCCCGCTGGAACGCATAAGCCACCAAGCAAGTGGTGCCAAGACAAGGAAGGCAACATAGGTCAGCCAGTGTTGGCCGAAGACGTCGTTACCCGAGAACCAGACGTCGAACTTGCGGGTCAAACTGGGACGTTCGCCCGAATAGAGCAGGCGGAATACGAAGTCACAGGCGGCGATGAGAAGCAGGGTGATGCCCAGACCAGAGACGTGTTGGTTGAGTCCGAGCGTGACGGCGAAAAGCCCCATGGCGAGACCGGCGATAATCCCGGCAATGATGGCGGCCCCGAGACCAACCCAGACGGAGCCCGAGCGGTGCGCGGCGACGAAGCCGACGAAAGCTCCGGCATACATTGTTCCCTCGATGCCGAGGTTGAGAATGCCTGTTTTTTCGATGATGACCTCACCGACGGCCGCCCAAATCAGTGGGGTGGCGATCGTGAGTGTGGCGCCGATCAGCGCGAGGATGTTGATGGTCATCGTTCTGCCCTCCATCGGACTTTGAATCTCCGTAGCGTCACCATCGACAAGACGGCGAGCATCAACAGGGCACTGAACATGGCACCGAGTTGGGTGGGCACTTGGAGGACGAGAGAGACGTTTTGTGCGCCCACGCCGATGGTGCCGAGCAACCCGGCTACAAGTGCCACGCCGACGGCCGAAAGACCAGCGAGCGTAGCGACGATGACGCCGGTATAGCCGTAGTTGGTGCTGATACCGAAGGTAAGTTGGTGTTGTACGCCCATGACTTGGCTCGCGCCACCCATGCCCGCGATTGCGCCTGAAATGAGGGCTGCCCGCCATTGCAGGACGCCCACCTTGATACCACTGAACTCCGCCGTGTGGGGCGATTGTCCGGCTGCTTTGATTCGCATTCCGGTGGCGGTTCGAGTCAGGACGATGCCCGAGATGATGATGATAATGATGGCGATACCAAAGCCCCAGTGGACACGTGTTCCGGGGATGAGCGCGGGCAGATCGTAGCCTGTGCCGATACGTGCGGAGTCGGTGAAGCCGGTTTCGGGGTTACGCCATGGACCGTTGAGGAGTCCTTGCACGAGCAGAAGTGCGACGGGGTTGAGCAATAGGGTGGTCACAACTTCGTCGATTCCGCCGTGGCGTTTGAGCCATGCGGGTACGACCGACCAGATGAGCCCGCCAACAGCACCCATGGCCATACCGAGGGGGAGTGCGACGGCTGCTGGCAGGTTTGGCAGGTTGATTCCGACTGCAGTTGCGCCGATTGCGCCCACAAGGAACTGGCCTTCTGCACCGATGTTCCAGTAGCCAGCACGAAATGCGATCGCGACGGCCATACCAGTGAATAGGAGCGGTGTCGCAGTGAGCATCACTTCATAGATGCTCGACATTGATGACAACGGGGTGATGAGGTAGCGCTCGAAGGCCGCCACCGGGTTGGCTCCGGCAATACGGATCGGAACCGCCGTGATTGCGACCGTGATAGCCACGGCAACAGCGATGGCAGCCGGGCCGGTCCACTTGGGGATCTCTTCTCTAACAACGAGTCTCATGCGGCTTCCTCCCCGCCAGTCATCATGATTCCGAGACGTTCTGCGGTAGCGTCCGCGACGTCGAGTTCGCCGACGATGGTGCCGCGGAAGATCACGGCGATTCGATCGGCGAGTGCACGTAGCTCGTCGAGATCTTCGGAGATCAGCAGCACGCCTGCACCTTGAGCAGCCCGGTCGCGCAGCTGTTCGTGCACGTATCCGGTGGTGCCGATGTCAAGCCCGCGTGTGGGTTGTGCGGCAATGAGTACCTTTGGGTCGCGGTGCAGCGCGCGTGCGAGCAGAACCTTTTGGATGTTGCCGCCGGACAGTGAGCCGACAGCGTCGCTTGGCTTGGCTTTGATGGCGAACTTTTCGATCAGTTCATTTGCATGGCGGCGAATGGCTTTGCGGTCGAGCATGCCGGTGCGCCGGAACTTGTGTAGGTCTTCGACGACAAGGTTGTGTTCGACACTCATCTTGGCGAAGGTGGTGCCGCGCCGGTCTTCGGTAAGTCGACCGAGTCCGGCGCGAAGTCGTTCGGTAACATTTGAGTCGGTAATGTCCACGTTTTCGACGCTGATCTGGCCGGCACTGGTGGGTAGGGTCCCTGATAGCACGTCGACGAGTTGGCTTTGTCCGTTGCCGGAGATTCCTGCGAGTCCGAGGATTTGGCCGGCGTGCACGGTCAGGTTGATACTGTCGAGGGCTTTGATTCCACCTTTTTCGACGCTCAGATCTTTGATTGTGAGCAGTGACTTGGCGGTTTGGACTTCCTGACGCGCTTCGGCGGTTTTACTCACAGCTCGCGGATCGACGGCAGCGAGTGGCGTGTCGCCTGCAGTTGTGGTGTCGGGTGTTACGCCCATCATGAGAGCGGCTAGTGACTGCGCTGTCGTTTCTTCGATGGGTTTGTTGGCTACCATCCGGCCGTGACGCAAGACGACGACTCGGTTTGAGATTTCAGCCACTTCGCGCAGTTTGTGCGACACGAAAAGTACCCCGAGGTTGTCATCGCGGAGGCGTCGGATTGTCTTGAAGAGTGCTTCGATGTCTTGCGGAGTGAGCACCGCTGTGGGTTCGTCGAGGATGAGCACTTTACAGTCGTGGAAGAGAGCTTTGATGATCTCGACGCGCTGGCGTTCACCGATCGAGAGCGCGCCGACGATTTGGTCGGGCGGCAAATGCACGCCGACTCGGTCCATTACTTCGAGGACGCGTTCACGTAAATCTGCGGGGTCAACTCGTCCGAGCCCGACTCCCGAGAGGGCAATATTTTCTGCCACGGTCATGGTTTCGACGAGAGAGAACTCTTGGGTCACCATGCCTATGCCGGCGGCCATTGCGTCGCGGGGGGATTTAAGATCGATTTCTTCACCGTTGACTCGCACTGTGCCTTTGTCGGCACGAACGAGTCCGTAGGTGATTTTCATCAGGGTTGACTTTCCGGCGCCGTTCTCGCCGAGCATGGACACTACTTCGCCTGGTGCTACTTCGAGATTGACGTCGTCGTTTGCGACGAGATCGCCATAGCGTTTTGTGATGTTCTCTAGAGCTAAGAGAGAACGGTCGCCGGAAGTCATATTCATTACCTACTTTGTGTTGTTCAGCTGCCTGCAGTGGTCGAGCCAGCTGGAGCGGACTCGTCTACTGGAGTGACGAAGGAACCATCGAGGATCGCTGCCTGTTTGGCTTCAATATCATCGATGATGTCTTGCGAGATTCCACCAACGATTCCGGTGTTGAGCGGAGCCAGTTCACTGCCGCCGTTGATCATGAACGAGAACTCGCCCAAGTCAACCGATTCGGGGCCATTGAGAGCCTGCTCGATGACCGCGTCAACAGTGGGACGCATCTTCCAGATCAGCGAAGTTGCGACATGTTCTGGTGCATCGTCCTTCTGGTCGACCATCATGCCGATGACAGGAATGTTGGCTTCCTTGGCTGCGGCAATGACGCCTTCACGTTCAGCGAACATCACATCAGCACCGGCGGCGATGTGTGCGTTTGCTGCCTGCTTTGCGTCGGCAGGATTGAAGAAGGAGTTGATGAACGAGACTTTGACAGTGACGTCCGGGTTGACCGACTGTGCACCTGCAACGAATGCATTGACGATGCGGTTTACTTCAGGGATCGGCATGGCACCAACGACACCGATGATGTTCGATTCAGTGAGTTCACCGGCGAGCATCCCGGCAAGATAGGCGGGATCTTGGAGCCAGTTGTCGAACACGCTCATATTCGGTGCGACAGGCTTTTCACCGGAACCAAACGCGAACGGAATCTCGGGGAACTCGGCAGCAACCTTGCGCACGGCTTCTTCGGCAGCAAATGCGTCACCGATGATGGCGTCTGGCTTTTCGTTGGCAGCGATGTCACGCAGTGCGCGTTCCATGCCGTCGGCCGTGTTGAGATTGTCGACGTGCTTGTAACGGATTTTGCCGTCGTTCTTGGCTTCTTCGAGAGCGGCGTGAATTGCGCCGTCCCACGGCTCCTCGAGCGGAGTGGCGAAGGCGCCGTAGATAAGTGGCAGCGATTCGTCGTCTGCGTTGTCATTTGAATCCGAGCCGGTCGAACCACCGCAGGCTGCCGTGAGGGCGAGCATGAAAGTGGTGCCGAGCACGGCAAGGACGCGAGTAATTCGCGGCTTTCGCATTCTGTTCATGAAAGGAACTCCTTGCTGGATGGGCGATTAATTGATTCAAACGCTGTATCGTGGATCACACAAGAGACATAACGTCCATTTATTGATGCATTTTTTTGACAATAGGTTCCAAAAGGCTGGTGCTGAGCATGGTTTTCACATTGCAGGACCTGATGGAATTGCCACTATTGAAGTCTTCGCGTCCACAGATCTTGGTTGGGAATGACTTCGACCAACGTGAAGTGCGTTGGGTTCACACGTCGGAAATCTTCGAAATATCGCCGCTACTTAAGGGCGGTGAAGTGCTGTTTACGACAGGCCTAGGTCTCGTCGGTGCCCCGATCGGCGCGATCACAAACTACGTTGAATCGCTTGCGAGACAAAATGTCACGGCGCTGATCATGGAAGTGGGCCGCACCTTCGTCAACCTGCCAGCTGAGTTTGAGGTCGCTGCCGCGAAGTATGGTTTGCCGCTCATCACGATGCACCAAGTTGTGCCGTTTGTGGAGATCACTGAAGCCGTGCACCCCTTGTTGATTGATGCCGAGGTTATGACTTTGCGTCGTCGAGGTCTGGCCTTTCGTCAGCTCACTGATGGGCTCTTGGCGGGTGATGATTTGGGTGGGGTGCTGTCTCATGTGCGTGGTCTCGTTAATCATCCGGTCGGTCTCTATTCGCACGGTGGTCAATTGTTGGCGGGCGACGACGTGCGTGAACTTTATAGCGTCGAGACTCTGACGGAACTTGCTGTCGGGCCCGAGCATTGGGCCTATCTCGTGTCGCCTGTGCAAGAGACGATCGATGCAGATGTGATGGATTTGGCGGCGTCGATGGTAGCGCTCAAAATGACTCAGATGGCGACAGGTAGTCCCAGCCGAGCGCTTGCGGTTTCGGATCTTCTCTCAGACATGATCAGCGGGAACCATCTGGGTGATGTCGATATCGAGTCGCGGGCATCCTCACTGGGTTTCGTGCTGAACCCTCGCCGCAGGTCGCTGGCTTTGGTGGTTGATTTGACTCGCTCTGCTCGCGATGGACTGACGGTGGTGACGAAGGCTGCTCGGCGTGAGTTTGGCCCAAATTTGGTGGCGGAGCTCGATGGGCACATATACGCGGTGTTGCAGTTGCGTCCAGATGTGGCTGTTGATGAACAACTACACGGTCTTGCCTTAGGTATCGAACGGGAACTTAGTGAGGGCGGTACCGGCAAACTCGTGCGGATAGTGTCGGGGCCTATTGCTGATTCGATTCAGCTTTTGGTGAAGTCGCTGGTCCGGGCACATGAAGGTGCTCGATTGGCTCGCAAACTTGGTCTTCGTAAGGACGTCATCACGGAACGGGATTTGGGTATTTATGACTTGCTTACCCGCGTTGTCCCGGACGTTGAGCTGGAGTCTTTCGTCGAGCAGCAGTTGGGGCCGTTGCTCCAGGCCGATGCGCGATCGGGACATCGACTGATGGAGACTCTTAATGCCTATTTGGAGGCCGGTCGGTCGAAGAGCATTGCGGCCGAAGTTTTGGGTGTTCGTCGGCAAACCTTGTATCACCGGCTTGAGCGTATTGCCGAAGTTTTGGGTGGGATTGATTTGGCCTCGCACGAACGGTTGACATCGTTGGATCTCGCTGTGACAGTGTGGCGGATGCGCACATCTGGCTTGACGGGTTCTCGCGAGATTTAGTGACTTGGTCGCGCTGCGTTGATCGCCACCGCAAGGCTCGACATATGGTGGTGGGGTTCCCCGCACGTCTGCACGAAATGGAGTATCGGATGAAGATTGCATTCCTAGGTCTTGGACGCATGGGCCGGATTTTGGCTCACCATATTGTGGATGCTGGTCATGACGTGACGGTGTGGAATCGTTCGCCTGAGCGGGCGGAGGAGTTCATCGCGGTGGGTGCCTCGGTTGCAGGTAGTCCGGCAGATGCTGTCGCTGGAGTTGACGTGGTGATCACGGCTTTCTTTGGTCCGGAAACGGTGCGTGACGTGGTGATCGAGCCGGGCTTGACGTTTGACGGTGTGTGGGTTGACATCACAACGATTTCGCCAGCCGACGCTGATGAGTTCGCATTATGGGCCAAGCAGCGAGACATCGCCTATGTGCATTCGCCCGTGGTGGGTTCGCTCATGCCTGCGCGCAACCGTGTTTTGAAGGTGCTTGCCGGTGGTGCCGCTGAGCATCGTGATCTTGTCCGCGAGGTGGTGGCTCTGTGGGCAGACGGTGGCCGGGTGCGCGAGTTCGACACAGCGGCTGGTGCGGCAGGTGGCAAGCTGATTGCGAACCTTGCGCTTGCGACGGCTGCTCAGGGCATGGCGGAAGCATTGCGTTTGGGTCAATCGGTGGGGTTTACGAATGAGCAGGTCGTCGACATGTTGAGTGACACTGTGTTGGCTCCGATCGCTGCCATGAAGGGGCCTATGACGTTGAGCGAAGGCTTCGCCGATACGCAATTCTCGACGAATCTCTTGTTCAAGGATGTGGCGTTGATGATCGCTTCGGGTGATCGTCCGATGCCAGCGTTGACGGCCGCATTCGACTCACTTGGGACTGCCAAGGAGTTAGGTTTTGGCGAGCAGGACTTTTCTGCGATTTTGCGTGGGCACGGCGATAGCTGAACAGTTCTGTAGATTCTGATCTGGTGCCAGCTCGAATCATCGTAAGAAACGACAGCTTCCTGCTAGCGTTCCATCGTGGCTGAGGTCAACGATGGAAGCGTTGACTGCCCGGGCGGGTATGAGAAATTACGCAGTTTGTCGTTCGTCGATGATGGGCTTGAGGCCTACAGCGAGACCGTAGACGCGGTCATCGAGTGTGCTGATGCGGTCCTCGATTCGGCCCATGCGCGTGTCTAACGCAGCGAAATCATCTTTCATTTCGG
>JBEBSZ010000014.1:0-44057 GCA_040394025.1 Aeromicrobium sp. | reverse complement strand
GCCACCGTCCGCGACACTTACGCCGAACTCGGCGCCGCTGAACAACTAACAGCCGAATACTTCAAGGTTCCTTCAGTGGATCTGAATGCGGCTGATGCCACCGGCACTCTCACGTTTGATGCCAGCAGTACCGAAGCTGAAAACTCTGGTGCCACCATCCTCGAACAGGCCGAAGCCGCTGGCCTCAAGCCCGCCTATGGCTGTCGCATGGGCGTGTGCAATACGTGTGCGGTCAAAAAGCTACACGGCGCAGTTCGCCACATCATTAGTGGCGAAGTCTGCGCAAACACTGACGAAACTATCAAGGTTTGCGTCCAAGTCCCCGTCGGCAACGTCTCAGTCGAACTGTAGGAGAACCATGTCACTGTTCAAACGCAAGAAGCACGCTCCTATCGAGCCCTTCAGCGCCAGCAACCATAACCAAGCACCGATTCCGCTGGTTGCCGAAGACGATCCAGATCGCAAGTCGACGATCGGTCTGGAGAACATGACCTACGAACAGCTCGACGAATTCGGTCGTGAGCTTGACGCAGTACGTCAGCGCGTGCTCGACGACCTCGGACAATCCGATGCCGATTACATTCGTCGCGTCATCCGTTTACATCGCATATTCGACGTTTCCGGTCGCCTACTCATCTTCTGTGTTTTCTACTGGCCAGCAGTCGCACTCGGTGTATTGCTCCTCGGATTATCGAAAATTCTCGAGAACATGGAAATCGGCCACAACGTAATGCACGGCCAGTACGACTGGATGAATGATCCCTTGGTTGAAGGTGCACGCTACGAATGGGACAACGTAGCTCCTGCACAAGAGTGGAAGCACGGCCACAATTACATCCATCACACCTACACCAATGTGCACGGCATGGACCGCGACATTGGCTACAACATGTTCCGTATCGACGAAGACCAGCCGTGGTATCCAAGCCACCGTTTTAATCTTCCGCTGGCCTTCCTGCTCATGCTCTTCTTCGAGTGGGGCGTGATGTATCACGGCGTTGAGCTTGACGAATATTTGTCTGGCAATCTGTCTAAAGAAGAGTTTGAGGCTCGCAAGAAACGCGCCATGCGCAAGATCGGCCGACAAGTAATCAAGGACTATGTTTTGTTCCCTGGTCTGGCGCTCGCCGTTATCGCACCGTTCACCACTTGGTGGGCACCGGCTATCGTCTTGGTAGCAAACATCGTGGCTAATGTGATCCGCAATATTTGGACATTCCTGATCATCTTCTGCGGACACTTCCCAGCAGGCGCGGAAACCTTCCGCGAAGAAGACGCACAGAACGAAAGCCGCGGCCAGTGGTACTACCGTCAGATTCTGGGTTCGGCGAATATTTCCGGTTCTAAGTTATTTCACGTGATGAGCGGCAACTTGAGCCACCAAATTGAGCATCATCTCTTCCCTGATATCCCTGCTCGCCGTTACCGGGAGGTGTCCGTAGATGTCAAGCGTCTGGTCGAAAAGTACGGCATTCGCTATAACACCGGCCGCCTATCGAAGCAGCTGGCTAGTGTGGCGAAGAAACTTGCTCTGCTTGGCAAACGCCCAGATGATCCGTATATGCGCGGCAATTCACCTGAGTCGAAAGCAATTCGCCGGGCGAAGCGTGAAGCACAGAAAGCCAAGCGCGAACTCACTGAAGTTTAATATTGACCGTTTTACGGCTGATCTTGCGGCTAGTGCAAGGTCAGCCGTAAAACACTTTTTCAACCACTTTTCGAGCACGTCGGGTAGCCCGCAAGTAGTCGTTCACCATTTCGCCTGAGTTTTCTTGACCCAAGCCGAGGACATGGGCAACGCCAACCAGATCTTGCGGATCAGTCACCATTGATTCGGCAGCCCGATTGCGCCATAGCAGCGCTCCATTTCGGATCCGTGTCACAGTGAGCCAGGCTTCTTTAAGTGCGTCAACATCTTCTTGGCTCAGGACCTCAGCGCCTGCAGCCGCATCCAAAGCCAATAACGTGCGGGTTGTCCGCAATCCAGGTACCGCATGAGCGTACTGCATTTGCATGAGCTGAATCGTCCACTCGACGTCGGCAAGTCCACCACGACCCAACTTCAGATGAGTAGCAGGATCCGCACCTCGAGGGAGCCGTTCTGTTTCGACTCGCGCTTTTATTCGCCGGATCTCTCGAACTTCCTGATCAGTTAATCCGTCGTCGGGATAACGTAAAGGATCTATTAACGCCGTGAATTGGTTGCACAGTTCTTGATCCCCCACAACGGCTTCCGCCCGCAGCAGCGCTTGCGCTTCCCAGGTGTCAGACCATTTGCTGTAATACGCCCGATAGGAGTCGAGGCTGCGAACGAGTGGCCCGTTTTTTCCTTCCGGCCGCAAATCAGCATCAAGCTCCAACGGTGGATCTTGGCCCGGTTCGGCGAGAGAGCCTCTCACTTTCTGCGCGATCCATTGAGCACAGCCAGCCACGCTTTGGGGATTCTCGATATCTGTCAAGGCCTCATAGACAAACATGACGTCTGCATCTGAGCCATATCCCGTTTCGTGTCCACCGAGTCGACCTAGGAACACGATGGCGAAACGCACTGGCAATGGGCCTCGACTACGTGTCCACTCTGCTTCGGCAGCGGCTAACGCACCAGAAATCGTCGCCGTGGTGAGAGCTGTTAGTCCCTCACACACATCTTCAAGCGTGATCTTTCCGAGAACATCGGCCATCGAAATCCGAGCTAATTCACGACGTCGAATACGGCGGACTGCCTTGATCGCAGCTTCAAATGAGCCATGCCGCTTTACCACGCCATTCATGCGGGAAAGCAATACCGGTCGAGGCAAGGGAGCAAACTCGGCATCGTCACCGAGCATGGCAACCGAGTCCGGAGCCCGCACAATCAAGTCCGTGACATACGCGCTCGACGACAACAAACGGGCCAACTGTTGAGCTCCCGAACCCTCATCACGCAAACTGCGCAAATACCAGTGGCTATCACCCAATTCATCTGAAATCCGTCTGAATGCGAGCAAACCCGCATCTGGACTTGGCGATTCCGAGAACCATTCAAGCATCGCTGGCAGCAATGACTTCTGAATCGCAGCCCGACGTGAAACACCAGCAGTAAGTGACGAGATATGTGCCATTGCGCCCTTAGGGTCGGCGAAACCGAGGGCATGAAATCGTTCCTCAGCGGCCTCAGCACTAAGCACTAGACCGTCGGTCGGAATCGCTGCCACTGCTTCAAGCAAGGGGCGGAAGAATAACTTCTCATGCAGTCGGCTCACTGAGCGTCGATGCTGCTGCCATGCTCCACTCAAAGCGTGCGCCGAATCTTTCATGAACCCCATAGATCGGCCGATCCGCCTGAGGTCCTCGTCGCCTTCGGGAACTAGATGGGTGCGTTGCATTCGAAACATCTGGATGCGATGTTCAAATGTCCGCAAGAACTCGTAGGAGTCTGCAAGCATTGCACCGTCTTCACGCCCCACGAAGCCCCCCGCAGTCAATGCTTCGAGCGCTTCGAGCGTGTTAGGCGAGCGCACAGCCTCATCAGCCCGACCGTGCACGAGTTGCAACAACTGCACCGCAAACTCCACATCACGCAGGCCGCCGCTACCGAGTTTGAGTTGTCGGCCACGCTGGGCTGCCGGAATATTGTCGACCACTCGCGCCCGCATGGCTCGAACGTCTTTAACGAAGTCTTCACGGCGACTGGCTTCCCACACCATCGGTTGTAGCGCAGACAAATAATCAGCAGCAAGGCTTCGATCTCCCGCGGCGAAGCGCGCTTTGAGCAGAGCTTGGAACTCCCACGTACTCGCCCAACGTTCGTAATAGGCGATATGACTGGGCAGAGTGCGCGTGAGCGGTCCGTTTTTTCCTTCCGGGCGAAGGTTCGGATCAACCTCCCAAATTGTCCCTTCCGCAGTGTGTTCTCCGCACATCGTGATGACGGCGGTCGCGAGGCGGCTGGCGATCTGCAAGCCTTTGTGATCATCAAAACCCTCAGCCACCTCGTGGACGAAAATCACGTCCACATCGCTGATGTAGTTCAGTTCGTGACCGCCCGTTTTTCCCATCGCCATGATCGACATGCGGACATGCTGGGAATCCGGTTCTTGCCTGCACGCGATATTGAGTGCCGCGTCGAGCGTGGCAACTGCCACATCAGACAAGGCTTGCGAAACTTCGCGAAACATTACCTCCCCGGTGGCATCGAGTGCCATAACAAGTGAAACGAATCGTTGATACCGGATCCGTAGCTCATTCGGGTCTTGGGCTTGAGCCATAAAGTCGCGGATAGCCGACTCATCCCAATGTTGACGCAGCGTGGAATTTTCTCCCAGGTCGTCCAGATATTCGGGGTGTCGACACCAAAAGTCTGCGGCAGCTCGGCTCACGCCCAAGGCAGCAACAAGGCGCTGCAACCAAACAATGTCGTGTGCTGCACTCAGAAATCCGGGTTTGGCATCCGCGAGCGCTTCCAATCCATCGAGTGCAACGTTGACATCAGCCGCCTGTTCAACCTCGCTCACGATGGCAGGTGTGTCTGCGCCGAACGCCGCCAATCTGGACTGCACTCGAGCGCGACTCCCTGAACGCGAAGTAACCACCCCTGCCTACAGGATCGGCAGCAGACGATCGAGTTCGAACTGTGTCACCTGCGAGCGATAGTCCTGCCATTCAGCTCGTTTATTTCGCAAGAAGAAATCAAAAACGTGTTCCCCGAGAGTGTCAGCGACAAGTTCACTTTCTTCCATCACTCGAATAGCTTCGTCAAGGTTTCGTGGCAGTGGTGAGATTCCTAGGACACGACGTTCATTGTCACTCAATGCCCACACGTCGTCTTCCGCTTCTGGCGGTAGCGGGTAATCGTTCTCGACACCCTTGAGCCCCGCAGCCAATGCCAGTGCGTAAGCCAAGTAGGGATTACATGCAGAATCAATTGCGCGAAGTTCGACGCGGGTCGAGCCACTCTTGCTGGGCTTATAACGCGGCAGCCGGACGAGTGCAGAACGGTTATTGTGCCCCCAACTGATGTGGTTTGGCGCTTCCCCACCCCATGCGAGCCTCTTGTAGGAATTCACCCACTGGTTTGTGACCGCCGTTATTTCAGGCGTGTGCTGCAAAATTCCAGCGATGAAGGAACGACCCACTCGACTGAGCTGGTACTCCGCACCACTCTCGAAGAAAGCGTTCTCGTCACCTTCGAACAACGAAACGTGCGTGTGCATCGCCGAACCCGGCTGATCGCTGAACGGTTTGGGCATAAACGAAGCCCACTGGCCAGCGCCGAGAGCCACCTCGCGGACGATCGTCCGGAAGGTCATGATGTTGTCGGCGGTGGTGAGTGCATCCGCATAACGCAGATCGATCTCTTGTTGGCCTGGGCCGCCCTCATGGTGACTGAACTCGACCGAGATTCCCATCGATTCGAGCATCGTTATCACTTCGCGTCGGAAATCTTGACCGCCACCTTGAGCCGTGTGATCGAAATAACCGCTGTCGTCTACCGGCACCGGCCGAGTGCCTGGTGCTGGCTTGCCCTTAAAAAGATAGAACTCAATCTCGGGATGGGTATAGAACGTGAAACCCATATCGGCAGCGCGTCCCATCGCACGTTTCAACACAAAACGCGGGTCCGCGAACGAGGGGCTGCCATCCGGCATCGCGATATCACAAAACATCCGCGCTGAATAAGGCGAATCACCCCGCCACGGCAGTAACTGAAATGTGGAGGCATCAGGAATTGCCAGCATGTCGGCTTCGTGCACGCGCGCAAAACCTTCAATAGCTGAACCGTCGAAGCCGATTCCTTCCGCAAAAGCACCCTCAAGTTCAGCCGGGGCAATCGCAACCGACTTCAAGGAGCCCAGCACGTCTGTGAACCATAAACGGATGAATCGCACATCGCGTTCTTCGATGGACCGTAGGACGAACTCCTGCTGCTTTGTCATGCCGTTCAGTCTAGGCTGATCTTGTGTCGCAGTTAAGACTTGCACTGGCTCAAATCAACCCAATAGTTGGGGACATTGAATACAACCTCGACCTGATCTTGTCTCAAGCAAAGGAAGCTGTCGCTGCTGGCGCACACGTCTTCGCTACCGGCGAGATGGCTCTTGTGGGGTATCCAATAGAAGATTTGTCCTATCGCAAGGCATTTATCGACGCGAGTCGTGCCGCGGTTCACGCCTTGGCTGAGCGACTCGAAGCCGAAAATTTGGGCGAATTAATTGTCGTTGTCGGCCATTTGGATCACGATGCAGCCGCCGACCATAATGACGCTCGTCCGCGTAATAATCCGACCAACACAGCCTCGGTCATTCAACACGGCACGATCCACGGCCGCTACGACAAACACCATTTACCAAATTACGGTGTCTTTGATGAATTCCGGCATTTTGTTCCCGGTCGCGAATCTCTCATCATGCATGTCAATGACATCCCCATTGCTCTCGCGATTTGTGAAGATATCTGGCAGGAGGGACCTTCAGCCGTAGCGAAAGCCGCTGGCGCGAGCCTATTGCTTGTCTTGAATGGTTCGCCCTATGAGGCCGCGAAAGATGATGTTCGTTTGGAGCTGTGCCAAAAACGTGCCCGCGAGGCAGACGCGCATGTGGCCTATGTGAACCTCGTCGGTGGTCAGGATGAGCTTGTCTTTGATGGCGATTCACTCATCGTCGATTCTGCTGGAGATGTCCTTGCCCGCGCGGCCCAGTTCCAAGAGCAGTTGTTACTAGCGGATCTTGACCTCCCCACGGTCATGACACCGACAAACGTTCACGGTATGAAGCGGCTGTATCTCAAGGCCAAACCCCCGGTCAGCCCGGCATTACCCGTCACTCTCGGTACAGCCCAGCCTCTCGACGATTACGCCGAACGTTATTGGGCGATTGTCACGGGCTTGCGCGACTACGTCGAGAAGAACGGTTTTCGTTCCGTCCTCTTTGGCATGTCGGGCGGTATCGATTCCACCTTGGTCGCAGCACTCGCGACTGATGCGCTTGGTCCAAACCGCGTCTTTGGCGTTTCGAATCCAAGTGCTTGGTCGACTGAACATTCCAAGACCGACGCCCAGGAGCAGGCTGAACGATTGGGCATTTCAATGCGGACGATCCCGATCGCGCCAATCTTTAACGCCTATCAAGACGCGCTCTCGCTCGACGGCGTGGCAGAAGAGAATCTCCAAGCTCGTATCCGTGCCGTGGTGTGGATGGGTCTTTCCAATCAGGAAGGCCATGTCGTCTTGGCATGCGGAAATAAGTCAGAGTTGGCTGTCGGATATTCGACGATCTACGGCGATGCTGTCGGCGGCTATGCACCGATTAAGGACCTACCCAAAACCTTAGTATGGGAGTTGTCTCGCTGGCGAAATCGCCTTGCTGAATCTCGTAACGAGACTCCCCCAATTCCGCAACAGATCATCGACAAAGAACCCTCTGCGGAGTTACGTCCGGGCCAACGCGACAGTGACAGTCTCCCGCCATATGACGTTCTTGACGCAATCATTGACGCTTATGTTGAGCGCGATTTTTCCATCACTGAAACGATTGCTGAAGGCTTCGATGAACCACTCGTGCGTCGGGTCGCATCGCTCGTGGATCGCGCAGAGTACAAGCGTCGACAGTACCCACCTGGACCGAAACTCAGCCGCCGTAATTTTGGCCGAGATCGCCGAGTTCCGATTACGCACCGTTGGCGCGACGAGGGTTAAAACGCGATTCAGACCGTCTCGGATTCACTTCATGTTCAGGTTCCTTTAGGCTGGCCGCATGAGTGAAGAAACCGCACCATACGGAACGGGACCAACCACGAATGCTGATGTACGACGCGTCCGCACGCAACACATTCGGCAGTGGAAGAGTGAAGGCCACCGTTGGGCCATGTTGACGGCCTACGACCAATACATGGCTCAAATCTTTGACGAAGTCGGTTTGCCCGTTTTACTCGTGGGAGACTCAGCTGCCAATAACGTGTACGGTTACGAGTCTTCATTACCAATAACGGTCGAGGAAATGCTGCCGCTCGTTCGTGCCGTAACTCGCTCAGCCAAGCGTGCACTTGTCGTCGCGGACTTACCGTTCGGTTCCTATCAACGCGATCCTGAGCAGGCGTACGACACGGCAGTCCGCTTTATGAAAGAAGGCCGCGCACACGCTGTAAAGCTTGAGGGTGGAGTTGAGATGGTGCCCCAGATCAAGAAGATCGTTGATGGTGGGATTCCGGTCATGGCGCACATCGGTTTCACACCACAGTCAGAACATAATCTCGGCGGGTACCGGATTCAAGGCCGCGGCGAAGGCGCCAGCCAGTTGCTTGAAGATGCTTTAGCAGTTCAAGAGGCCGGTGCATTTTCTGTGGTCATGGAAATGGTGCCCGGTGACATTGCCAGCGAAGTCACCAAGAAACTTGACATAGCCACGGTCGGTATTGGTGCTGGCGCTGGCTGCGATGCGCAAGTTCTCGTGTGGCAGGACATGCTCGGATTACGTCAAGGCCGTAAACCGCGTTTCGTAAAGGAATACGCTGATCTGCACTCGGTTGTGTCAGGAGCAGTGCGCCAGTACGCCGAAGACGTCGCGGCGGGGACATTCCCCGGCCCTGAACACACCTTTGAAGCCTAAGTGTAGTTCCCCGGGCTGTTGTGACCACGGCCTGCTCAACGTCCACAAGATTTGGGTAGTTTAACCCCTCGATTGGCAGAATCCGCGGGTCAAACCGACCAAATGTTGTTAGCAAGGTTGGGTCCGCTTCGCCTGTCCTGTGTCTTCACTTCCGCCCCAAAATTCCCACGAGACCATCCAAAGTTTGATCCAAGAACACCTAATAGGTGTTCTTGGATCAAACTAAGTGGGTGAGCCTAGATTATTAGACGGACTCACACAGTCTCGAACAGGCTTAGAACCCAAAACCAGCTATGTGAAACTGGACTCAAGAAAAGTTCACACAAAGTTTTTCGTACACTTCAAAGATCCCATCCAAATCCGAGGATCCCCTATTCAACTCGCCAGAGGGTGAGCGTGACTGAATGTGGCGAGGAATCAAGATCAAGAGTCACGTCATCTACGAGCATTCCTTCGTAGTTCTGCACCTTCGTTCCTTCAGGCTGATCAGCAAGTAAGAGAACCCAGTGTTCACCTGATATCTCTGAAATACGCCGTTGCGTATCATATTCATCCGGTCTGCCCAAAGGATCGTAATGGACGTCTAATCCAGCCAACTCAAGTTCAAGAATGACTGCTGGGTAGGTATTTATCCACGAATACCCTCCGTAATGCTTCACCGCTATGGGCAAGTCGTCACGTTGCTCAACCAGTTCATGTGCTGCCTTGATCACAGCCGCATGGTCTCGCCACTCAGCAAGCGAATCAACAAATGCCGGAGCTTCGTTTTTCACTGCAAAACCTACGAACACGACGGCAACGATGATCCAACGATTCCACGTCGTCCACCATAAAACTGGGTTTGGAATCAGCAAGAAAAATAGTAACCAGAAAGCACCCGCAATAATGTCGAGATACGGTACTCGATCAATACCACCCGCAAAAACCAGCAGGAACATACCGATATGGAATGCACCAATTGCGATAAGTCCCGCGCCCCAACGCCTCTCCTCAATTGAGGCGCCTGTTGAATCCATTGTTCGTCTGCCGCGACGAATGGCAATCCATGCGATCGCCGCGTAGGCCACAAGTCGAACGATAAAGGTTTCTCGAATCCACGGGCCCGGCTCCACACCAGCATCGCGGCTTGCAGTTATATAGGCGGCGATTTCACCCAGATTTCCAGGCCAGTTCGATAGGACATCCCATAGCGGTAACACCCAGGCACACACGAGTATGATCCCGGCCACCCAAAGTTCACGTAAATCTGGACGAACTATCGCGCCAAAACGCCAATTAAGGACGACCAAAACCCCAACCGCAAATACGACGAGCGGCAGCCCCAATAGGTGACTTTGCGCCAGTACTGCCGTCACAAAGGCAAACCAGGGCCAACAGCCTTTTCGCCCGATAAGAATGGCCCACATGAGGACGAGCAAGGCCACCATTCCCAACTCCACCGGTCGCGGGTTCCACGGAACCATCATCCGAGTTTGTTCCCCAACTACCACGATGAAGCTTGCTGTCACAGCCGCAAACTTGGCTGCGGGAATCTCGATCCGCCATGCAGCCCACAGCCCGATTGCCACCATCAGCAGATTGAGCCCAAGCGCAGCGATCGCCATGACTGCCGGACTCCACCCGCCGAGTGCATAGACCGGGGCTAACACGATGAACTGAATCGGCCCCGGGTGATATGCCGAAACGCCTGGCGCATCCAAGCCACTCGTCGACGGCATTCCGGTCAAAGGAGGATTCGTGCTGAAGATGTCGAAAGTACGCAAGGCGATCCAAGCATTATCGCCCGACAACACCATGCCATTTGCGAGCATCCACACTGTCCAGAACAGGGGCAAAGAGGCAATGACGAGGAAAGCAAACCACCATGTTTGCGTCACTCGATCAGGAAGCACTCACTGATCCTATGCAAAATATCTTGCTAAGCTCGACGAACTCGTATTGATTTGTCATTCAATCGAAAGTGGTTCGCTCAAAATGAGTCGAATTGTCACTTTTGAGTACTCAAGGGTGACGTCTGTTTGGTCTAAAACAATGCCTACATCCGAATCTGGCCACGTTCCGTCGACTTCTTGTTGGACGATGTGGAGCACAAGATGCTCACGCGGCGCATTGACCGTACGTCGCCAGTCATCGTAGTCGTGTTCTCTGGCGAAATGCTCGAAATACACCTCTCGCCCACTCGTAATGAAATCCGCCACAACTGCCGTTCCGGAGGATATCCACACGTGACCTCCTTTTTGCTCAATGAGGATCGGAACGTCACCGAGGTTCTCCACAATTCGCTGAGCTTCCGCAACGAGAGGCCGGTTCTGAATTGCGTTGCGGGCAAAGGTTGTGATCGTGGGGGCAACGAGAAGTGTGCCAACAACGAAAACAGTTGCAATACCGAATGTTCCTTTTGTCCATTCCTCCCACCAGATACTCTGCGGTGAAAATAATAGGACGACGAGGAGCGGCACTATGCTGAAAAACAATCCCATATAGAAAACCCGAGACACATCCCTAAGGGCCATCACGATCCCCCCGCTAGCGATGACGAAGGAACACACAAACAGACCAACGGCAAGTGTGGCTTTGTCGGACGCCAATGTTTTCAAGTTTCCAGAAGTACGTAGTCGGTGTGCTTTGCGAAAGCCAAGCAGTGAGACTGAAGCGAAGCAGAAAATCAACGCTACCTTCACACTTAGCAACACCGGTTCAACGTTTTCGTCCGAACCGCTTTGTTGGCCTTGGGAACCCACAAGATAGGCGGTGAGCTCACCTAGATTTCCGGGCCAGTTACTTAACAAATCCCAAAGCGGCAAAGCCCACACAACGATGAAAACAAGTACGGCCGCTATCACTTCCCGGGCCGTCGACCTGATGACTATCCCAAAACGCCATGTCAACGCTCCTAGTGCCAGCAAGATCACCGAGGAAATGACTACTCCCACTACATGAGTTTGGGCAACCAGAGATGCTACGAGGACGGAAAAAGGCCAAAGTCCGCGCTCGCCGACTGCTATCCCCCAGATCAAGACAACAAGCGTCAAAGAGCCAATTGCGGCCGGAAATGGGTTCCACGGATCAGCTGCTAGAAACTGAAAAGGAATCATAACGAGAGCAAAACTGGTCACGGTCGCAACCTTTACCCTAGTGCTGCCGATACGCCACGCCGTCCACAACGCAAGAGCCAGTAACCCCAAACTGACCACTAATGCTCCTAACAGTAGCCCCCAAGCATGGCCACCGCTCAAAAGGTAAATCGGAGCCATAAGCAGGAATTGCATGGGACCGGGGTGGAAAACTGCAACACCCTCCACTTCATTACCCGCAGTAGTTGGCATTCCTAAAAGTGGCGGATTCGAACTGAAAACATCGAAAGTACGAATCGCAATATGTGCACGGTCGCCTTCAAGCGTGTAGCCGGAAAACACGGCAATCACAAACCATACGGCTGCAGGAATCGATAGCAGCAGGAATGGCCAACACCACGATTGCCGAAAGTCCCGCAACGTCACGTTAAGCACACTATCGTCTCGAAGACTGTTCTCCACGGAATAAGGTCAAACGAATTGGTGCCTCGTCCCCATCAAACTCGACGACCTCTTGCCCAATGACTTGTTCTGTATCCAGAACCGGCCAAGTGCCATCTTGCTCCTGGTCCTCAATTCGCAGGATGACATGAGGACCTTCGATATTCCTTGTTCGTCGTTGTGCATCGTATTCATCGGGTCTACCGGGGTGATCAAAATAGAGATTTTCGCCATCGAGAATAAGCGCCAACCGGACTGCTTGGGTCAAACTGATCCACGACCGCTCCCCGTTCTCCGTTAACACGACAGGCAATGATGACTCGTTATCAAGGAGTTCCCTCGCCGCCTCAACGACCTGTGTTGCTTGAGCCTCAGTCTGCAAGCGATCTTTAACCGATGGCGCTTGCAACGCTGCTGTCACAATAAAGATCGCCACAACGACGATGGCTGGCTTTGTCCAGCGAGTCCACCAATAGTCCTTGCGCACCCATAGGCTCACGATAGCGAGGAAACCAACACCCTCTGCCATTGACAAGTAATACTGACGGCCGATGCCGCCAACCAGCGAGAATACGACCAGCCCAAGTGCCATGCTCGCCAATATGAGGTAGCCAACGCTGTAAACAAATTCATTCTCGGAAAGATTCGTGCGCCTCTTGAACGCATTGTGTCCACGAAACGCTGCAATCATTCCGGCAGCACTGAGTGCCACCAGCCAAATGAGCCAATTAGTTAGATCGTGCTGGACGCCGTCAGCAATTCGATCAGCAGTGACATAGGCCCAGATTTCACCGAGGTTTCCTGGCCAGTGACTAACAAGATCCATGAGCGGCAGCGCCCAAGAAAACGCGAAGATAAGAAGCGTGACCAGCAGTTCACGGGGCGATGGTTTGGCCACACGTCGTGTTCGCGTCGCTGCCACGATAAGACCGAGGATCGCGAATCCAAGCAAAGCTAGACCGAATAGATGTCCTTGGGCGACGATTGAGGCAACCAACACAAACCAAGGCCATAATCCGCGTTTCCCGGCCGCTATGCCCCACGCCAAGACCACCAATGGAACTGCACCGATCGACACCGGATAAGTGTTCCAAGGCCGAAAAAGCACCTGTTGGTACAGATGCATTGTCAACACCAGACCCGTGAAAACAGCGCGAACGACATACGGCGAACCGATGCGCCATGCGGTTCGCAACGCGATCGCGACCAACCCCAGATTGACGACAAGTGCGCCAAGCATGATCCCGAAAGTATGCCATTGGCTGAGCGCATAAAACGGTGCCATCATCGTGAACTGCACGGGCCCGGGATGAAAAGCAATCACGCCGGGAGCGTCATTCGCCGACGTTGACGGCATACCTAAAAACGGTGGATTCCCACTCAACAGGTCATGCGTACGCACCGCTATCGAAGCATTGTCGCCTTCAAGCGCGAAGCCATTCACCAGAGCAAAAAGAGTCCACCCCACTGGCGGAATACTCAGCAATATGAACGCAAAAACCCACGTTTGTCGAAACTGTGTCACCCGCTGAGTCTAGGGCTCGTCACTGGTTTCAGTGGTGTCTTCATTGTCATTCCAGTCAGGGTCTTCGTCCCACGCTCTTGTGCGCTCTGCAGCAGTCGCGAGCGCATTCTCGGCTTCTTCACGGGTCTGGTACGGCCCGAGCCGGTGACTCGCCCGGCATCCCTCACGGCCTTCAACCGCGTTATGTTTCGTGCACCAAAAGTACACGCGTGGATCATTCTTCATCAGGCACTCTCCTGGCATTGCTCAGCGAATTCACGAAAGACGCTGTAGGTTGCTACCTCATCGCGTTCGGTGTCATAGTCACTCAGTTTGACAATCACAGTCTGTTTTTCGGGGTTGACGTAAACATACTGTCCGTAAACACCCAGAGCGCTCAAGTCATTGAACTCTTCGTGCCCGGGTGGCTGCCACCACTGCGCGGAATAGGCCCAACCGTCACCAGCATCCACCGTCTGAGTCGTCATGCGGGAAATCCACTCTTCTGAGACCACTTGCTGATCTCCAACCTTGCCGTTGTTTGCGATGAGCAGACCCATCTTTGCAAAGTCGCGTGGAGTGGCGTTGATTCCAGCGAAACCTTTCTCGGTGCCGTCTTCACGATCGAGATTCCACTTCGCGTCATTTTCCATCCCTAGCGGTTCCCAAATCCGACGCTGCAAGATGTTCGTCATGGTGTCGTCTTCAACGCGAGCTGCAATCATTGAGAGGTATTGCGTGTCGACACTTCGATAGTCAAACTTCTCTCCGGGATCGAATCTCATGCCGCGGTTCTTCTTCACATAACTTGGCAGATCCGTCGTGATCTGCAAGCCGCCTACTCCCCAAAAAGGCTTGAAGTAGGAATAATCCTCGTTGAGGTCGATCCCGCTACTCATATCGAGCAGGTCACCCACGGTGATGTCATCAAACTCAGTGGCGGTCTCATATTCGGGCAATACGTCGATCAGGCGTGTGTCCTCCGTGAGTTTTCCTCCGTCAATGAGCTGGCCAATGACAAGTCCTACGAACGATTTCGCCACAGACCAGGAGGATTGTGTCCGGTCAGGATCGTCGTTGGTTCGATACCAACGATGAGTTTGAACTCCGCGGCACATCACCACAAAGGAGTTCGTTTCCGTTTCTTTGAGGAAATCAGACACACTGGCCTGTCGACCTTTCCATGTCACCGTGTCGGGGAATGGCTGTTTGGCGAAAGGGATCTGATGAGGAGTGCTCGATTTCGTCAACGGACGAGACGCGAACACATTGCCCAAGTCTGAAGTCCGGGTAGTGAGGTATCTCACCAACACGACAGGATTGCTCATATCGAGCACGGCCGTGACACCAAATGCTCCAGCCACGATCAGCAGCACAGCCCCGAGAAGGCCGATCATTAAACGACGCATCCATGCAGACTACGCCCTAATTCACGGTTCGGGAAACAACACGGGCAAGATCAGAGGAAAATGCTGGTTCCGCCTGGTCCTACTGCCAAACCAACGATGATAAGGACGATTCCCCACAGCATGCTGCCACGGACGATCGACACAATTCCACCAATGACCAAAATGGCCGCGAGTATCCACAAGAGAAATGCCATTGTCTTCGCCTCAATTCCATCTTCGGTTAGATCTCGGTGCTTTGTTTGCACCCTCATTCGAGCCAAACACACTTGAGCCGAGTTCGCGAACGCAAAGTGCAGCGAAACCCTCATTTAACCCGGATTTCAGGCGGAAAATACTTGCCCTGAACCAAGATCAAAGAACTGCCGGGTCCACGTCGAGCGTCGTGCGATCCCGTGAAGCCAAGAGATCCAATTGCGCATCGACCTTCGGCAACTCAAAGGCAAAAAAGTATCGCGCTGCTGCCCGCTTTCCGTCGTAGAAACTATCGTTCTTGTCACCTACAACGAGCAGTTGCTGCAACCAGATCCAGGCCATCACAATGTGTCCAGATGCTTCAAGATAGAGCGCGGAGTTTGCAAGTGCCAGCGCCGGATCCCCATCAGCCCACAGCGTGGCAGTCACCTCAACGAGACGGTCTATTCGCGCATCTAGTTGAGCACCATAGACGGCAACCTCAGCATTTTGACTTGCCGCGCGGCGTACGGCCGATTTCATTGATTCGGCCAAGGTTGCTAAGCCTTGACCGCCGCCAGCAATGACCTTGCGCCCCAAAAGATCAAGGCTCTGAATTCCGTGGGTGCCTTCATGGATTGGGTTGAGCCGGTTGTCACGATAGAACTGTTCGACCGGATAGTCGCGGGTGTAGCCTGAGCCGCCTAGGACTTGAATAGCTAAGCTGTTTGCCTCTAAACACCATTGTGAGGGCCAAGATTTGGCTATTGGGGTGAGAACTTCGAGCAGGGTGTGCGCTCGTTGGCGCTCCTCCTCGTCCGAGGCAGTCGCGACTTCATCGACGAGCCGGGCACAACGCAGCAGCAGTGCGAGACCGCCCTCAACGTAGGACTTTTGTGCCAATAGCATCCGGCGGACATCTGGGTGTTCCGTCAGCGGGACCATCGGTGTCATGGGGTCTTTATCGGTAATCGGACGCCCCTGAGTGCGTTCGCGAGCGTAGGCCAGCGAGTGCAAATAACCCGTGTAACCAAGAGCCACGGCACCCATACCCACGGAAATGCGGGCCTCATTCATCATGTGAAACATCTGTGCGAGACCCTGACCCTCTTCTCCCACAAGGTAGCCCACGGCTCCCTTTTTCCCCTCGGGAGTCACGAATCCTTCACCGAAATTCAGTAGGGTATTCGTGGTGCCACGCCAACCCATTTTGTGGTTAAGGCCGACAAGCGCCACATCATTGCGTTCACCAAGCGAACCATCCTCGTTAACGAGAAACTTCGGCACAATGAACAGCGAAATTCCCTTAACACCAGGCGGGCCGTCCGGAGTCTTAGCTAGCACCAAGTGGACGATGTTTTCGGTGAGTTCATGGTCGCCACCCGAGATCCACATTTTGGTGCCGAACAGCCGGTAATTGCCGTCGTCTTGTTTGACGGCCTTTGTAGTGATGTCTCCAAGTGAGGAACCTGCTTGTGGTTCGGATAGACACATCGTTCCGAACCAGCGGCCTTCAATCACGGGTTGGGCAAACGTTTCGATCTGTTCCTGAGAGCCGTGAGCCACAAGGAGGTTGGCGTTACCGGTCGACAAGAAGGCATAAGAAGAGGCGGCGGCGCTGGCGGCTTGGAACCAAGCAAAGGCGGCTTGCCCGACGAGCGTCGGTAAACGCATTCCGCCATATTCTTCAGGAAAGGTTGCCAACGGTAATCCTGAATCGCGGAAAGCATCGAGTGCGGGAATAAGCTCCTTAGGCAAAACGACTTTTCCGTCTTTGCCGACAACCGGTTCATTCGCATCGAGAATCCGGTTGATCGGTTCAAACTTTTCCGTGGCGATAGTCTCAGCAAGTTCCAGAACTGCTTCAAACGTCTCACGAGAATGCTCACTAAATTTCTCGTGTTCAGTGAGCGCATCTGCGGCCAACCAATCAAACAGCAAGAACTCCAGATCACGGCGAGACAGCAGATTAGACACGGGGAAGACCTCCAAAACAACATCGACTAAGCAAGCGCTTAGTTTTGAAGTGTAGCGGGAACGCTTAATGCTTGCTAGGCCCGTGCTGTGTCATGCCACACTTTTGTCAAGCGAAAATGCCTCTTCGGATTCTGGTGGGGTTTGGCGAATGAAGGTGCGGCAGCCTTTCTTGGGTTGCGGTATGGAGTGTGAGCTCATGTTGCCTGAGTAAGCGTCCTAACTACTTTCCCCTCGTGTTCCCTCCCGTCTCACAATTCCCACGAGACCGTCGAAATTGTGAGTCAAGAACAGCTATTAGGTAGGCATGAACCCAAAAACGTGGGTGAAGCTGCGCTAAAAGAGTTGACACGCTTTTCGCCACGTTCCTTTGAGAACCTGCCGAAACCCGTGGAGCCCTAAAACCTGCAACACAAAGAAAGCTGCCCCAAAGGACGGCCACCCCGCTCAGATCCGAAGACCCGCGAAACTACGCGCCTATCGCTTCGGCAATGGGAACGGTTCCGTCATTAAAGTTGATGGTTCGGTGAACTGTGGTGTTGTCGTTCAGCACTGCGGCAACTGTCAGCGCAACGTTGCCCCGCGACACAAGACCTGACGTTGACGCTCGGGTGTCAATCGTGCCGCTTGCTGGTTCTAGCGTAAGTCCGCTCGGCCCAAGAATTGTCCAGTCCACGTTGCTAGACCGTAAGAATCCGTCAGCTGCCGCTTTCGCCTCCGCATAGTGAAAGAAAGGTTCTTCTGGCGGCACGCCATGTGCCGGAGACGAGTTGAAATAGGAAACCATGACATAGCGCTTCACACCCACCTGCTCGGCGGCTTGCATCGTCCGGATGGCTGCCTCTTGATCGACAGCGCGCGTTCGAGCAGGATTTCCACCGCCAGCCCCTGCCGACCACACCACCGCATCGTGGCCATCGATGAGGTGCGCTAGGTCTGGAACGCCCAGAGTTTCCACATCAGCCACACATGCTCTAGCTCCGGTCGACTCGACGTCAGTGACGTGGTCTGGGTTACGGATGACTGCTGTAACCTCATCGCCGCGCTCCACCAGCAGCGGCGCTAAGAGAAGCGCCACTCGGCCATGTCCACCAAAAAGAATGATCTTAGCCATTTATTAAGACTAGACCCGTTTCGAAAGGGATACTTCAGTGCAGAACCATTCTGAATCAGAGCCGTGCAACAAAATTTTCACTTTACTGACAGATTCATCCGTAATATCTCAGCATGAATCGAGTATGGCGCGTGCGGTTAGGCACGCTATCGGCCTTTGCCTTGTTCTTTGCAGTATCTGCTTGTTCTTCTGACCAGAATGAGTCCAATAAGAGCACCAAAGATACTGAAAAAATAGCAACGAGCGATAACAACTCAAGTACAGGATCCAATAGCAACTCGGCCAACTCACAGGGTTCAGCGAGCGCAGAAATCGGTGATGAACTCTTTTCATTCACACTCGGTTTGTGCACAATCGACGACTCAGATGTGCTTATCGAAGGCCCGGGCCGCGAGGCAGTCAGTAGCAATACTGCTTTTCTTTCTATTGACATGACCCGCGAGGGTGCCGAGACCCAAGGCGACGCCCGGATCGACCTCGGCACGACACAAGCCATGCAATCAATGGACGATCATCGCCAGTTCACTACGTGGGCCGCAACTGATTACTCCATCACCTACGACGGAGCCAAGATCACAGTTGACGGAATGTTCCTTACCCCCCAAGCGACCGAGGGCGTGCACGGCACTCTGCACGCTAACTGCGCATGAATCGCCTCGCAGTTTGGGGCATCACGCTACCGCTGCTTTTTGTCCTTGTCGCCTGCGGGAACAATTCGAGCACCGATAACGCTGAAGCAGAAAGTCCAGCCGAGACCGCCGTCGCAACCCCGACAGAATCCGAAGCAAGCGAAACTGTGAGTCCGGAAGCCCGCACGCAGATCGATGATTGCGAATGGGAATCACCCACGCTAACTGCGGCTGTTCCTTCTTCGCTACCCGAGGACAGAGGTGAAGCAGGTCTTCACGATGCTGTCATCGGCTCGTGGCAACACACCCATTTCAATGCAGGTAGTGGCTGGGAAGCCATTGAGAATAAGGACATTCGTTATGTCTTTCCTTCGAGTGAGCGACTGCGCTACTGCCAAGATGTACCTGGCATCACAGATAAGATGGACAGCGTCGCCGATTTCGCTTGGGATGGCGACAAAATTGCACCTGGCGCGGCACCCGGTTTCACGCCATTTGCTTGGAGTGACGATGTCATGCTGTGGACGAACCATCAGGATGGTTCAACATATCTGCTCCAGCGACGCAACTAACGTTTTTGGATTACCCGCAATGAGATGACCGGCAACTCAGGCGATCCTCTACTACTCTGCTGCTCGGCGCGCTAATTCTTGCTAACGAACGGGATCTTCGCTGGTTCCCGGGCAGGCTACAATCCGCAAGATCGTTATTCAAGTACCTCAATAATCACGAGATCGAAGCCTTCGGGAGACCCCTGAATTTCCCCGGAAAAGTGTGTGCCTACCCAACGTAAGCGACGATTTTCCGTGGATGTAGCCGGACTGCCGATGTCGGACCCAGTGCGCACTCGAACAACTAGGTGCGGACCATCGACGGGGGTCTCGCGCCACCAAAGCGGATCTGGGCGAATTGGTTCTTCCCTGTTCGGAATACGCGCATCGAAACCATTCGCCGCAAGTTCTGCCGCGATTGCGGGAGCCACTTGATTCCATCTGTCGTTCGGATAACTCACCACCACAGGTCGATGAGGGACTCCTTCAATCTCAGCGACCTGCTCCACCGCGAGACGGACATGCTCTGCGTAACTGGCTGCCTTGAGCCAAGAATCCGGGTAATTAACCATCCCAGGCACAAGTTGAACACCAACGACAAGGGCCACGAGAACCGCGGGGGCACGAACATCTTTTGACAACACTCCCCGCTTCATACCAAAAACGAAACCGGCCGTAACTATCGGAAAAAGGAAAATAGGATTCGCGTAATTTAAAAATCGAGCGGGTTCCAAACCTGAAACCACGAGCGTAATGACGACTCCAACCAAGGCAGCCGCGTACACGCTCATCAAGATTTTGAGTCGTACAGATGTTTCGCCGTCATACTTTTTCAGGGTCACTCTCGTCCACAGAACCACGAGCGCGACTAGAACGACCTTGAGCGTAAATCTAATGTCATCGGAGGTCAAGGGAATGCCTGATCCGTCATTTTGACTGACAGCCGCCAGCCAATCAAACAACTCAGTCACATTAGTGCGTTGCGCAGAAACAATTCCCCAAACAGGAGCCGCCCAGCTTGCAAAGCCGACTGCCAAAGCGAGGAGAATTTCTCTTCCCGACCAGGGATTGCCAAAAGCTCTGACACTACGAGCCGCTGACCCGACAACAAATAGGGCGACCACAGCCATCACACCAATAACACCCAAGTGCGACTGGACGACCAAGCTCAGGCTGAACACCAACCATGGCCACATCCCACGCTGGCGCGAAAGAACTCCCCATGACGAAACTAATACGAGACCGGTTCCGAGTATTGCTGCGACCGGGTTCCACGGGGTGACCATGGTCGCGCCACCTAGGAAGCACCAAAGCGAACCGAATCCAACCAGTCGCACGCCAAAAGATCCAGCAATGCGATGCGCCAACACTAGGGTAATGACGAGAAGCATCGACGAAATCATGAACCCGGAGAGCAACAAGCCCCAAGCGCTTCGTCCCGTCAAGAGATAAACCGGCGCTAGCAACTGAAAATGCAGCGGCCCCGGGTGCCGTAGATCTGAACCGGGCAGCGTCCCCCAAGCCGTAGAAGGCATACCGACCGTGGGCGTATGGACGGTGAAAACGTCTCCGATTGCGAGCGCCGCTAATCCGAAGTCACCGAAAGGAATGAACCCGCGAACGACCGCGACACCTGTCCAGATCGCCAATATCGAAATCAGGGTAATGGACCAGCGCCACAGCACTTTTTGTGAGTCAGTCACTCGCGCGGTCTTGCTCGGGAGATTCTTCATCATTCCACGTAAGGTCTTCATCCCACGCTTTCGTGCCCTCGGCCACGATCAGATTGTCATGTCCTTTTGCTTCATCGTAATGTCTCTGTTCGAGCTCTGGGCCGTCATTGTGTCATCAACGGCGAGTCCCTTTTAGGTGAGCATTCTCTTGGCATGAGATTCAGCGGGATAGTTCGGAGACCACTATCACAGCAAACTCAAGCGCGGCTGTTACAGCTTCTGCTGTCAGAATCAGGCAATCAACCTAAGGGGCGAATGAGTTGACCTATAAGCCGGATTCTGTTCTCCTCGAAAGGATTGGCGACCATCCATCTGGGATGCCCATCGCTGAACACCTCGGTGCAACCTACCTGCTGATAAGACGAGCAGCCCGTCAGCACAGGCGTCGAAACGCCCTCTTGGTCTTGCTCCCGGTGGGGTTTACCTAGCCGCAACCGTCACCGGTTGCGCTGGTGAGCTCTTACCTCACCGTTTCACCCTTACCCGCACCCCGAAGGGCCGCTGGCGGTTTGTTTTCTGTGGCACTGTCCCGCACGTCACCGTGGGTGGCCGTTAGCCACCACCGTGCTCTGTGGAGTCCGGACTTTCCTCGACAATCTAACAACTGCCGCGGCCGCCCGGCCAACTCATTCGCATTCTCAATCCTAGATGGGCTATGGTGGCTTCATCGAAAGGGAGTAGTCCCCAATCGCTTCGTCGACATACTGAGCTTCGGCTCCGGCGCTGCGGGCCAGTTTTTCTGGCGGACGAGACTTTCGACCGTTTGTCTATAGACAAGTCGGTCGAGGTCCTCCCAAAATCCTCGTCCGACAAGATGAGGAGCAATCAATGTGGGAAGCAATAGCGCTGAGCGCTGGACTTGTTTTCGTCGCGGAACTAGGCGACAAGAGTCAACTGCTCACAGTAACTCTCACGACCCGATATCGAGCCCGTAGCGTGCTGCTCGGCTCGGCACTCGCAGTTCTCGTGCTCAATCTCTTTGCCACCCTCGCGGGAGACTTCCTCGGTAATCTTTTGCCCGAATCGTGGGTGAAGATTGCAGCCGGGCTGTTGTTCCTCTTCTTTGCTGTCACAACCCTGTGGGCCGCTTGGAAACATGAGCCCGAGACAGAAGAATCCCCCATCAGAACGCATGGCAAAGCTGCGGTTATTTCCGTTTTCCTCGCTTTTAGCCTTGCAGAACTCGGTGACAAAACCATGCTTGCTGCGATGGCTCTCGCCACCCGCTATGAATGGTATTGGATTTGGATTGGCAGCAGCCTCGGCATGATCGCCAATGTGGCGCTTGCCGTGTGGATCGGCAAACTGATACTTAAGGTGGTACCCGTTCGGATTGTGCACATCGTCGCGGGCACACTCTTCGCCATCCTCGGTATCTGGATGCTACTGTCCTAACCCCACACCCAAGATTTGGGCGATTTGCACCCCGAAATCACTGATTTCAAGGTGCAAATCGCCCAAATCTTGGGTGCTATTGGCCGCGGGAGGTCCAAGTGAAAAACTCGTCAGCACTCAATACCGGCTTACCGTAGGCCCTCGCCTTTCGCGATTTTCCAGATTGACTACTCAGCTCCGCAACAACCAACACATCGCACCGCGTTTTCGTCACGTTGTCGACCGGCTGCAATCTATGCAGACGCGCCAGATCGTGCATATCTTCACGATCCATCTCATAGCCATCTGGCCCAATGACCGTCCCAGTGAAGCAAACACGCACGCCAGCCGCCAGCACCTGTTCGGCAGTCTCAGCAACACCGAACATGTCGGCCACCGCATCCATCATGCGAATACCGAAATCTTTTTCAACCAATTCCAAACGTTCTTGGACTAGCGGGGTCAGCCGACTCAAACGAGCAACGACAGCAGTTAGCCTCTCGGCGAGCACCTCCCTCAAAACCGCCATCAAGGCCTCATCCTCAACATGACCAGCATGCTCATCTGGACCCGGAAGGCTGAGCAGACTCCGACTAAGCCGATGGCTAAACGCCACCATCGCTGAAACTGTTGGTAACGCCGCTGTCACAGGCAGGTCCAGATCGGTATCACGAGACAACTGGTAAGCCGCATCATCTTCGAGAGGTTCCTCAAAACCGAAGGGGGTCCCTGGCGTTTCGGCCCCATGTCGTTGCCACAATCGCATCATTGCTCGCGCCCGTGTGAGGGCACGTGGGGCGGCGAGTTCGCTGTAGTCTTCCTCCCCTATGTTCAGCATGGGTAGCTCTGCGCCAAGAGGCACTGCAGTCACCAGACCTCGGCGTTTCAATTCAAAATCGATCTTCGCCAGCGTGTCATCGACATCTATGCCCACTGGGATCCGCCCCTCCAACAGCGGTGCCCACAATGACCACACTTCATCGAGTCGAGGAGCAAGCAAGACATCATCTGCTCCCACCCCAAAACGCGAACGAGCATCGGCAAGATCGCGTTCTGGATTGACAAGCGTGCTCAGCGCAGTGCCATCCTCGAAAGCAATGGCAATCTCGACGGGTCGCGGTCGAGATCGTGTGCCTTCGTCTCCGACGAACAGAGCGGCCACAGCACAATGTGAAGCACCCGCATGACGCAATGTTGATTCATGCAGAAAGCGCTGTACTCGACGATCTGTCTTCAGGTCTTTCGGCAACACGGGGCGAGTGAGAACAAGTCCCGCCAATGAGGTGACTCGGCTCAGAGCCACATACGTTTGCCCATGATCGAAGGTGCCACCGCTTAGGTCAACGACGAGTCGTTCAAGCGTTTGACCTTGACTCTTGTGGATAGTGATTGCCCAGGCCAAAGCAAACGGGAATTGTCGAAAGGACCCAATCAACTCGTGATCCAGACGTCCTCCGACTGCCGTTGGCCGAGTAATTTCCCACGTGTGGCGACCTACCACAGCCCGAGATCCATCACGAAACACGATCTGGAGCGTATCGTCCTCAGGATATTCTGGGTCCTCGTTAATAGCTTCAATCCGCCCAAGCGTACCGTTTACCCACCTTTCGGACGGATCGTTATTGAGCATCATGATTTGTGCCCCAACCTTGAACCTCAACATGCGTTCTGTCGGCGGGTCGAATCCGCGCAGATCTCCTGATTCTTCTGCTTTTGATTCATATTCTGGACCGGGCAAACGCTCAAGTTGCTGACGATTACGAGCATTCACAATTCGGTTTGTGGTTGCCAAGGTAAGCCAAAAATCATCCTGAGGAATCTCAAAATCCGGGTTAACACGTGTATTCAGCACGTTTCTCGCCCGCTCCAAAAGAGTTCCTTCACGAACCGCATTGAGTAACGACGTCAGTTGCTGGTCACCTTCCTGTCGAAACACGCGGGTAAGCGCCACTGTCGGAAATTCCTCGGCGTGGAAGCTATCTGCGGAAAAGAAATAGGGCGTCTGATATCGCTGGGTGAAATGTTCCATCAGCATGGTCGGAACAACCGGAGGCAATTGCAGCAGATCACCAACCAGAACAATCTGAACGCCACCAAACGGTTGCCCCCTTTTGGGCCCATGCTTGGTCAGTGCCGCGGCAATCATGTCAAATAAGTCGGCCCGCACCATGGACGCTTCATCAATGACAAGGGTTTCTAGGGTTGCCAAGACTTCGGCGAAGCGACCCGGCCTCCAGTGTCCGTGAGCAATATCTTCCACAGTTGTGGTGGTGCTGAAACTGAATAAACGATGCAGGGTGTATCCATCGACATTGAGCGCGGCAATGCCTGTCGGCGCGGCAACGACGAGTTTACGGTAACTGTTTGCCACATAATGACGGATCAAGGTTGACTTACCCGTTCCTGCCTTGCCGGTGAGAAATAGATTATCGCCGGTGTTCAGGATCGCTAACGCACGCTCAAACTCATCTGTGAATGTCAATCTTGGCGCCACAGTCGAAGACTACCTGTGCTTTGGTGCCACAATCACTAAAGTCAATACCGTGCTCATTTTGTTGCCGCCCTCCGAAGGCAAGACTCGGCCAGATACTGGTCCTCCGCTTAGCATCGATCAGCTCTCCAGCCCAGAGTTAAATCCGACTCGCAGGCAACTCTTGCGCTCATTAGTCAAAGTTTCCTGTTCAAAGAGGGCGGCCGAAGTTTTAGGGCTGGGTCCAAAACAGGGTGCTGACATCGAATACAACCAGCAAATCGAAACAGCTCCTACGGCTAGAGCTGATGAGATCTACACGGGAGTATTGTTCACAGAACTCAGCCCAGCAACGTTGAGCGACGCATCCAGAAAACGCCTGGATGAGCGCGTAGCCATCGCCTCTGCACTTTTCGGTCTGGTCCGCCCAGGAGACCAGATTTCGGCGTATCGGCTGTCCGGCACTGTCACGCTCCCCCGGCTCGGCACAGTTTCTAGCAGATGGAAGCCGGTCGTCCCCCAAACGATCTCACATATGGCTAGCGGTGGCCTAGTCGTAGATCTACGGTCTGGCACCTATGTCGCACTCGGTAAACCAGAAAAACACGTAGAGTCGACCACGATCCGCGTGTTACACGAACAACACGGCAAACGCACTGTCGTCAGCCATTTCAATAAGACCACTAAAGGTCGAATTGTCCGAAGACTAGTAGACGAAGATGTTGAAGCAAAAACGGTTGCCGACTTTGCTGATGCGCTTCGCGATTTGGGTTACCAACTCGAAATTGACCAGAACCGGATTGACGTCATTGTCACCGAAGTGTGACTCGTGGTGCTGTGGCTTTAGAACGGTCCGGGTTGAACCGAGAAATTACTTAGGGACTTGTCGCCGCCTGGCCACCACGAGGTTGTGGTGATCGAGGCGGGTGCCACATCAAGCGTATAAAGCACGGACATCGGAGCATCGATGGCTTCGCGCACAACTAATTTGATGGGTGTGACATGTGTGGCAATCACGATGCGTTTACCTTCATACGCGCGTAGTACCTTTTGTCTAGCAGTCTCAACACGTTGACGTACTTGATCAAAGCTCTCGCCACCTGGCGGCGCAATATGTGTGGCTGAAAGCCATTCTTGGAGATGGTCCGGCCACCTATCCATAATTTCCTTGAATGTATAGCCGTCCCATTCACCAAAACTTGCCTCGGCGAATCCCTCTTCAATTTCAATGTCGGCGCCCACGGCACGCGCAATGTTTTCAGCAGTTTGGCGGGTGCGCAAGAGCGGTGAAGCTATGACCACATCTACTGGCTCAAGGTTCTTCAGATAATCTGCTGCGCGCTGAGCCTGCGCGACACCACGTTCTGTGAGTGCGGGATCTACGCCACCGGTACCGCTGAAAGCCTTGCGCTCTGTCATCTCGGTGACACCATGACGAACCATGAGCAGTGTTGTCGGTTGGCGATCTGAGAAACGCCAACCTTGTGCCGGGTTCTCTCGTTTCTCTAACCCTTCAGCTGTGGGTTCGTCTTGCGCCTGATCAAAAAGGCTCAACTCTTCAACACGCGGTTCGGGATCTTTGACATAGGTCACTTCCGCAACAGGGTCAGAATCAAGCGCGGCATTGACGAGGGCATCAGCTCGCCTATTTTCTTCGCGTGGCACCCACGTCCAAGTTACGCTCGGAAACTGACGTACGAGTGCTTGTGCTTCGAGCGCCAACGGCTTCATGTCGGGGTGTTTAATTTTCCAGCGCCCTGCCATTTGCTCAATGACGAGTTTAGAGTCCATCCGCACGTCGAGCACAGCACCGGGTGCATGTTCTGTCGCGAGTGTAAGGCCACCGATAAGACCCCGATATTCCGCAACATTGTTGGTGGCGACCCCAATTGTTTCTCCGAGCTCCGCGACCACTTCGCCTGTGCCTGCGTTAATCAGAACGCTGCCGAAACTTGCCGGCCCCGGATTGCCTCGCGAACCACCGTCCGCCTCAATAATCGCTCGGCTGATCATGAATCAGAATCCAGAGTTCGTACAAGAATCCGACTGCATTCTGGGCAACGCACAATGTCATCGGCCGGCTTGGCGAGCACCTCGCGCACATCTGCGGGGTTGAGTTCGAGTCGGCAAGCACCACAGCGGCCACGATCTAGTGCTGCCACCGCCAAGCCCCCATATTGTGCTGCAAGTTTCTGATACAGCGCTGCAACCTCGTCAGTAATACGCGGGATCAAGCCTTCACGATCAGCGTTGATCGTCGCCCGTTTGGTATCGAACTCAGCAATCTGCTGATCCCGTGATGCGATGAATTCATCGCGGTCTGCTTCTGCCTTCCTAATAAGGTCAGCAACTTCGTTCGCAGCACCTTGTGCTGCTTCAAGCGTCTCCATGAGTTCAAGCTCGTCATCTTCGAGTGTGGCAATTCGACGATCCAAGGCAGCAATTTCGTTTTGTAGGCTGGTCAAGTCTTTGGGATTCGTAACGACACCGGAGTTCAAACGATCTTCATCGCGCGTACGACGAGTTTGGACGAGCTCAACTTCTTGCTCCTGTTTACGCAAGTCACGCTCAAGATCACTCAGTTGGGTCTCGGATTGCACACGACGGGCATTCAACTCGGCCAGCTGCTCATCAAGCAACTCAATGCTGGCGTGCTCTGGTAATGACTTCTGTCGGTGGGCAAGTTGCGCGAGTTCCATATCCAGCCCCTGTAAATCCAGTAGCGCCAGTTGGACAGAACGTTCAGCTTTCACGCGTGTGCTCCTTGGGTCAACGCAAGTGACCACGGATCGGTCACGAGTTCAGAAACGTGTGTGTTCACCGTACCGCCCAAGCGGGAATTCAGTTCGCTGGCCACAACGGCTAACCACGTGGACTCGGCAGCCCAATGCGGCACGTCGACCAAGGCACAAGCATCTGCTGATTCTTGATGTTCGCTCACGGGGTGATGGCGTAAGTCCGAAGTGACGTAAACGTCGGCCCCCGCAGCCGTGGCATCTGCGAGCATAAAGTCTCCTGAGCCGCCGCAAACAGCCACTGTTTCGATCCGGCGCGTCAGATCGCCAGCGACACGTGTAGCGCTTGCATGGTTAGGCAGACGATGTTGTACGTGATGTGCGAATTCTGCCAGCGACATAGGGTGCGGAAGTTTACCGATGCGTCCTGAACCACGATCGGCATGAGCTGGAGCATGTTCTGTGACTGTGTGAGCCACTTCCTCATAAGGGTGGGCGGCGATCATCGCGCGGCGAATGCTCTCTCTTAAACGCGACGGTGCGATAAGTTCAAGTTTTGTTTCAGGAACCCACTCGATCTCTCCCACTTCACCAATGGCTGGATTCGCTCCGGCGAGCGGTCGGAAAGAGCCGTCACCACGCGAACGGAACTGCGCACGGTCGTAGTCACCTAACTGTCCGGCACCTGCTTCGTGCATCGCTGCTGCAACCCGGTCGGCGCTCTCGTGGGGTACGTAGATGGCCCAAGCATCCAGGGTGCTCTCAAGATCGTGCCGAAGCGGAGTTACATCGGTCAGCCCGAGATGGAGGGCCATCGATTCGCTGACGCCAAACGCCGGACTATCGGCGTTGGTATGGCAGGTATGCAAAGCGATACCGTTGCTGGCGAGCGTGTGCACGACACGACCCTTCGGAGTCGTCGCAGCAACGCTGGTCACCGGTTTAAGGAAGAGCGGGTGATGAGTGACGACCAGATCCACCCCACGTGCGACCGCCTCATCGGCGACTTTCTGAACTGGATCAACAGCAAAAAGTATGGACGTGACTTCGGCATCGGGATCTCCAATGACCGTTCCGACCGCATCCCAACTATCGGCCCAATGCGGGTCGTAAAGACTGTCGAGAACGGCAACCACATCTTTGAGGCTTGGCATATCTACAGCCTAGTTGTTGCTGTCAGCATCCGGCCAAGTACACCGCGAGGTATTAATTCACGGTTCTTTGGCACCCTTCTCGTGGTTCTTTGTGATCAAAGTTAACTCTGAGGCTTGAGTGAACAAAGTGACGTAACTAGCGTCGAAAGAGAGTTTGAACCAAGAAAACAAGCTCAAACCAGCATCTGACGGTGCAGCCATGCAAGGGGAGGAAACCGTCGTGACAAGGAACGCCGGAACTTATCGACGTGCAATTATCTCGGCGGCAATAACGCTTCTCGCGTCACTCGTGCTCATTCCGAGCCCAGCGCAGGCCGTAACAACACCACAAAACGTGCGCATAACCGCAACAAATCACACCGATGTGACAGTCGCATGGGAACCCACTGCCGGTGCGAAACGTTACCGCGTGACATACCGAACGACAACTGAAAAGTCTGCAAAGTCGATCTGGACCAATAGCAGTGCCAGTTTCACGCTAAAGAATCTCGTACCGAACGAATCATATGTTGTCGGTATCACTGCTGAAGACGCGAAAAAGAACCTCTCGCTTCGTAGTCCGCTCCTCACCTTCAGCACCAAGACGTTCCGCATGCCCACCGGTTTCGCCGTGACAAAGACGAGCGATTCAGCTGGCGAGATTTCATGGGATGCTGTCCCTGGGGCTCAACAGTATCGAGTGACGTGGCGTCCGACGAACTCCAAAGTCGGCAAACACTTTTGGGTGACTGGAACGAAGGCCTCCATCTCGGGACTAGCCCCACGCCAAGACCATGTTGTCGGCGTGACAGCTCAATTGCCTAGTGGCCACTACTCAGCACGCACGCCGCTGGAAACCTTCCGCACCACAAGTCTCGCGACACCTAAGAACCTCACGATCGCCAAAACGACCGAGACGTCGGCAACATTGGTTTGGGATCAGGTTTCGGGTGCAAAGCAATACCGGGTGACTTGGCGCCCCAGTGACGCAAAAGCTGGCCGCAGTTTTGTCGTTACGGAAAACAGCAACACACTCACCAACCTTGAACCCGGGAAGACTCACGTTTACGGCGTTACGGCGCTAGCGTCCGGCCGAGCCGATTCACTGCGCACACCGCTGACCACGTTCTACACGACTAGCCTCGACACGCCCAAGAACGTCACAGTCGTGAAAACGAACGCCACGAGTGCGAACTTCTCATGGAATGCTGTGCCGGGTGCCACTGAGTACCGCATCACCTGGCGCGCAGCTGATGAAAAATCCGGCCGTAGTCTGACGGTTGCCGGGACGAATCACACGCTCGGTGGACTCCGTCCGGAACGTGCTCACGTATACGGAGTCGCCGCACTGGCGCCCGGAAAAGCCGCGTCTCTTCGCACTGAACTTGTGACAGCTACAACGACAGCCGTCCCGCAACCAACAAATGTCACTGTAGAGAAAACTACGACAGACTCAGCAACCCTGCGATGGAACAGTGTGGAAGAAGCCACTCGATACAAAGTGACCTGGGAAGACACGAAGGATCACAGTCGTCGATCCGAATTCGTCAACTCGACACGCCACACCTTGAATGGCCTACGAAGCGGCCACCAGCACCTCGTAGCCGTGGCAGCGGAGGTTCCTGGAAACCATCTTTCTCAGACAACCCCACCGGTGACGGTAACGACTCAAGTCGATACATCAGCACCGATCCCACGGCCAAATGTGCCAGCCAGTCAGATCAATGCCTCCACCACAGGCGTGCCGTCAGGAACACCACTCACGGCATACAACGGCGTACTCAAGATCACGAAGGATGGGACCGTCATCGATGGCCTCGACATCAAAGGCTCGATCAAGGTCGAAGCCAATAACGTGACGGTAAAGAACACGCGCGTTCGAGGTCAAGGATCAGTCAAGATCGGATTGATTAATGTGTCGCCAGGTAAGACTGGTCTTAAAGTAGTCGACAGCGAAATCTATAACGAGAAACCGCACCCCGACACCAACGGCATCATGGGCGCGAACTTCACATTAGAGCGCGTCAACATCCATCACGTGGTTGATCAAGTCCATGTCACGGAACTCGGAAACGCCCAGATTCTGCATTCTTGGTTGCACTCCAACACGCATTTCACCAATGACCCTAACTGGGGTGGTGGCCCGAGCCACGATGACAATATTCAACTCATTGGTGGAAACAACATCACCGTGAAATCCAGTCGGATCGAAGGAGCGAAGAACGCTGCCATCATGGTTGGTCAGAATAAAGCCCCTATTAAGAACCTCAAAATCGAGAGCAACATCATTGGCGGCGGCGCTTGTTCTATCAACATCTCCCCCAAGGATTTTGGAGCGATGGGAAGCAACGGTAACGTCGTGGCGGGCAACGTCTTTCAACGCAACCAGACTCAACATCTCGGTTGCGCGGTTATTGCACCCAATGGCTCAGTGCCCACAATGACGAGCAACACCTGGGCCGACACCGGTGCCACAGTGAACCACACGCGCGGCTGAGTCCTCAGCCGTCAACATCAGGTTCTTGCCCCGTCGCCGTCGTCTCAACGAAGTCGTCAAACACCGTCGCCGTAATGGCATCCGCAGAATCGAATGACTCGACGCCTTTCAACTGACGTTCAACCGCCCGCGTGCGGACCCCTGCTTCTTTGACGGTGTTCTGTGCCGTTTCAAGTTGTCGGCCGAGCTTGTCCCAAACTTCACCATATTTCTTGAACTCGGCCTTTGCCGCACTCAAGACTTGCCACACTTCCGAACTGCGCTTTTCAATCGCAAGCGTCCGGAAGCCCATCTGCAAACTATTCAATAATGTGGCGAACAAGGTCGGGCCACTGACGATGACACGATACTGATTTTGCAGCACACTCACGAAACCAGGAATCCGAATAACCTCTGCGAAGAGTCCTTCTGTCGGCAAATACATAATCGCAAAATCGGTACTAGCCGGTGGGTTGATGTATTTCTCTGAAATCAACTTTGCTTGCGCCAACACGGCACGTTCCAGATTCTTCATAGCAACCACAACTAGGTCTTTATCTCCGGCATCTTGCGCATCGAGTAGGCGCTCATAATCTTCTTGCGGAAACTTGGAGTCAATGGGCAAATAGACGGTTTCGCCATCGACAGCACCCGGTAGGCGAATCGCAAATTCGACGCTTTCGCGAGTACCGGTCTTGATCACGACGTTACGTTCGTATTGCCCATGACTGAGGATGTCTTCGAGTTGACGCTCCAGTTGGACTTCACCCCATGTGCCGCGACTTTTGACGTTCGTAAGCACACGTTTAAGTCCACCCACATCAGAGGCCAGGGTCTGCATTTCGCCCAGCCCTTTTTGCACCCTTTCAAGACGCTCACTGACTAACGCAAAAGACTCACCGAGTCGCTTCTCAAGTGTGCCCTGCAACTTTTCATCAACGACTTCACGCATCTTATCGAGCTTCTCTTCGTTGCTTCGGCGCATAGTGTCAACCTCTTGGCGCAAAGTCTTTTTCAACTCTGCATGACTTTCGATGTTGCGCTCTGACAGTGACTGCAAACGCGAAATCATCGTGTCGAGACGGTCAGCAGACTCGCGGCGAAGCGACTCGACTTGACGATCAAAGCCCTGTTGAAACTCGCGAATCTCCGAACGTTGATTCGCAAACTCAATTCGATTCTGTTCACTCACACGCTGCAGCTCCGCGCGTACGGCGGCGACAGAGTTGCCGGCAGAGGTTGGGCTTGTTCTCACTAAGACCAGCCCAAGAATCGCAAGATTTACGACCAGCAAGACGATGATTATTGACTCCATGCTCGATTCCTCCTCCGAATCGATAAGAGCCTAGGGTGCGGTACTGACATTTCGATCTGTTAAGCCCCAATGGGGTCGGCATGACGTGGAAATTTTCATAATTCTCACAGATAGATTTTTACGCTACCGCTAGAGAAATTTTTCCTATGTAGGTCCAACTAATAACCACGGAGTTACGCAATGAAGTCACCGTTCGGCCTGAGATTGTTAGCTGCAGTAGCGGCTCCACTAATGTTCATGTCAGCAGCGTGTGGCTCTGGCGGTGCAGCCAATAGTTCAGATAGCCAAAGCAGCACCAGTTCCCCGAATAACGAATCGTCCAATGAGAAAGTCAAAGACGAGGAACTCGACGGTGCTCTCGTCACTAGTTTCCCGGCCGAAATTCCGCTCTACGACGGCGAGGTTGAAAAGAGCCTCGGCCAGATGAGTGAGATCACAGAACAACCCGAATGGAATGTCACGATCACGACAACTGACGATCTGACCGATGTGGATACCAGTATCCGACAGGCCTACAGCGAGAACGGCTGGACCATTGTCTCTGATAACGAGTTCGCGGGCGGCTATCAACTGACGGCACGGGGAAATGGATACACAGTGTCAATCACCCACAACGATTTTGGTAGCTCTACGGTGACAATCAACTACGGAGTCAGCAAGACCTCCTAGCACAACATTTGGTCGGTTTGACCCCTGAAATCCGGGTCTAGGGGTCAAACCGACCAAATGTTGGGTTTTGTCGCCTATATTGCGACTCATCACGATGGTGGGCGAAGAGGGACTCGAACCCCCGACCTTCCGGGTGTAAACCGGATGCTCTAACCAACTGAGCTATTCGCCCGCGAAAGGAAACGCTACCTCACTCAGGTTTACAAGCGGCAGGCAGTCATGGTTTTAATACCCAAAGCGCCTGATAACCATCCGCTCACATCTGGCCCGTTTCTAAGAAACGCTGATGCCACGACAAGGCCTCGCTCAAAATATGAGGGGTATGCACCGCATACGGCCGAGCCCGCTTGGCTCGTTCCACATAGTCACGGAGCGGCTCCCGGAAGTCCGGATGTGCGCAGTTCTCAATCACTTTGATCGCCCGCGATTGCGGCGACAGTCCCCGCAAGTCCGCTAGTCCATGTTCCGTCACAATCACATGCACATCGTGTTCCGTATGGTCAGTGTGACTCACCATAGGCACAATCGTCGAAATTGCACCGCCCTTGGCCGTTGAAGGCGACAAAAAGAAGTTCAGATAAGAGTTCCGCGCGAAATCGCCACTACCGCCTATTCCGTTCACGACGGAACTGCCCATGACATGCGTCGAGTTCACATTCCCGTAAATATCAGCTTCGATCATGCTGTTCATCGAGATGATTCCGAGCCTGCGAATAATTTCCGGATGGTTCGTAATGCTCTCGCTCCGCAAAACGATACGGCCGCGATAGTCGTCAATATTGTCTCGGAAACGTTCATATCCCGCTGGCGACAAACTGAACGAAACAGACGATGCAGCCGCCAGCACACCCGCATCAAGCAGATCTAACATGCCGTCTTGGAGCACTTCGCTATAAGCCGTAAGCCCCTGGTAGCCGCTCGTGCGAAGCCCGTACAGCACAGCATTCGCGACATTACCAACGCCAGATTGGATCGGAAGCAAATCAGATGGCATTCGTCCCACGGCGACCTCCGCAGCCAAGAAGCCCAAGACGTGCCGAGCGATCGCCTCCGAAACGGCATCAGGCGCTGTAAAAGCAGTGCCCGTGTCTGGGTGATGTGTTTCGACCACGGCAACGACCTTGTCGAGATCGACGCGCAAGTAAGGCTCACCCAAACGTTGCATAGGCTCGGTAAGTTCGATCGGTTGTCTGTCCGGCGGCAACCCCATCGACTGGTAAATATCGTGGAAACCCTCGAGCTCACGCGGTTGCCATGAATTAACTTCGAGAATGACTTTCTTAGCCTCATCCAGCCAAGCCTTGTTATTGCCTACGGAACTACTCGGTACGAGCCGACCGTCAGGCAAGATGGCGGTGACCTCAACCACGGCGATGTCTAAATCTCCATAGAACCCAAAGCGCATCTGTTGAGCTGAATGACTCAAGTGCGGCTCGATGTAATCGACCTCGCCCATATTGATTTGTTGACGTAGATCCGGGTCCGAGTTGTAAGGCAACCGTTTCGCAATCACGTGGGCTCGCGCCAGCACACCGTCCAAGTCTGGAGCAGTCGAAGCGCCCGTCCATAGGCCGATTCGGAAGTCTTCACCACGCGAATGAAATGCCTCAGCCCGGGCAGCCAACGCAGTCGGCACCAGCTTTGGGCCACCTGCTCCGGTGAAACCGCTCATGCCGACGTTGTCTAAATGATTAATGTATTGTGCAGCGTCGTCAGCCGACGTGACTCGCTCACGTAAAGCGGGGTTTTCAATCCGAGTCATAGCTTGATCCTCACCTGACTTACCTGCAGAACTTAACGGCCAAAATGAGTGGCACTAGTGCCCGAAAGAACAAAAAGTCCGCGCCGCTAGAGTCTCGGGTCTCTAGCGGCGCGGTAGTCACTAGTCTAACCAGATGAACTGTGCAAATGCACAACTGGTTGAGAAACTTTTAGGAAATCCTAAGTATTTTATGTTAACTCGGCGATTGCTGCCTTGTACTCCTCAATTGACCGGCCCTGACCGAGCTCATTTTTGACGGTCCAACGGACTACTCCATCGCTATCTATTAAGAAACTCCCGCGTTCTGCAGCACCAATTCCCTCATGGAACACACCGAATTTCTTAGAAATCTTGCCGTGCGGCCAAAAGTCGCTCACAACGTCAAATTCGTAACCCTCAACTTGCGCCCAAGCCGCCAAGGAGAACGACGGATCACAAGAAACGCCAATGACCCGAACGCCCAAATCATTGAAATCTGAAAAATTGTCGCGGATCTCACACAGTTCGCCCGTGCAAACACCGCTGAACGCGAAGGGGAAGAAAACAAGCAGCGCCGGCTTACCAGCAATGCTCTCTGAGCTGACTTCTTCACCGTGCTGGTTTTTCGAAGAAAACTCTGGAATGCGTTCGCCTACGAAAATCGCCATTGTTATCGCCTTTGTGTCGAAAGTTTGGTGACAACCCAATCGCCGGCAACCGTGGTTGTGGTGATGGAGACGCCTGCAATTGGCGCAGCCTCACCAATATCAGCTCCCGTGACGTGGCCGTCCAGCCCAACTTTGGGAGTAAGTAGCCAGATGAACCCACCATCGGCCAGATCTTGGAGTGCGTCCATCACGTCATCGGTAAGGTCACCGTCGCCATCACGCCACCAAAGGATGACGCCATCAACCACGAGACCGACGTCTCCATCTACAAGTTCATGTCCTGTGTGGGCTTCGATCGCTTCGCGAATCGCGTCGTCGACATCTTCATCCCAACCCAGTTCTTGAATCACCGTGTCAGGTTCGAAACCCAATTTGCCCGCATTCACGCGGTCCTCCTGTCGTCTAAACCGTGGCCCGCTCGCCAGCTAGCGCGAACTTTGCGGCTCTTTTCAAAGACACACTAGCGAAATTCAGCCGCCAAGGCTTGTTCCTTTTGGCGAGTCCCACTAACTGGTCATGTAAAAAGTTGCCGAGGCTACTGCGCTGGGCGACCCCCTAGACTCAGAACAAAGGGAATGAATTAAGTCACACCCGACAACTTTGGAGGTTCACCATGGCGCAATCCGCTAACGAACGTCCGCCCATCATTCACGGCGGCATGCCCACTCAATTGCCTGACATCGACCCTGATGAAACGCACGACTGGCTTAACTCACTAGATCAGATGGTTTCGGAGCGAGGACGTGATCGCGCTCGTTACGTCATGATGCGGCTGTTGGAACGATCTCGCGAACAAGCCGTTGGAATTCCTGCCCTTCGTAGCACCGACTTCATCAACACGATTCCACCAGAGCGCGAACCGGACTTCCCCGGCGATGAAGAAATCGAACGTCGGATTCGTGCGTATATTCGTTGGAACGCTGCCGTCATGGTGTCGCGGGCGAACCGTCCTGAACTTGGCGTCGGCGGACACATCGCTACTTACCAGAGCGCCGCAAGCCTCTACGAAGTTGGCTTCAACCACTTCTTCCGCGGCAAGAATCACCCCGGCGGCGGAGACCAAATCTTCTACCAAGGGCACGCCTCCCCCGGTATTTACGCGCGATCATTCCTTGAGGGGCGGCTCACAGAACAGCAGCTCATAAACTTCCGTCAAGATCATTCGCAAGGTTCGGGCGCTGGAATCACGTCATATCCGCACCCGCACATCATGCCCGATTACTGGGAGTTCCCCACAGTTTCAATGGGTCTTGGTGCGCTTAACGCGATCTATCAAGCTCGATTCAACAAGTACATGACAAACCGTGGCATCAAAGACACGAGCGAACAACGTGTGTGGGCTTTCTTGGGCGACGGTGAAATGGGCGAAGTTGAATCGCTCGGCGCGATCGGTTTGGCAGCTCGTGAACAACTCGACAACCTCACCTTTGTGATCAACTGCAACCTTCAGCAACTCGACGGACCGGTTCGCGGCAACGGCAAGATCATTCAAGAACTCGAGTCGTATTTCTTGGGGGCCGGTTGGAACGTCATCAAGGTCGTCTGGGGTCGCCAGTGGGACGATTTGCTGGCTAAGGACGATGAAGGTGTCCTCGTCAACCAGATGAACGCTACACCCGACGGAGAATTTCAAACCCTGTCGATCGAATCGGGCGCCTACAACCGTGAGCATTTCTTTGGAGCCAATCCACGCTTGTCGAAGATTGTTGAAGACCTGAGCGACGAAGACATTGAGCGTCTGCCACGCGGTGGTCACGACTATCGCAAGGTTTATGCAGCGTTCGATTCTGCCGTGAAACACACCGGACAGCCGACCGTGATTTTGGCTCACACGATCAAGGGCTGGCTGCTGGAATCGTTCCAGGCTCGCAACGCGACCCACCAAATGAAGAAGTTGACGACAGACGATCTGAAGAACTTCCGTGATCGTTTACGGATCCCAATTTCTGACGAACAGATCGAAGACAGCGCTGCCGCCCCGTTCTATCACCCGGGTGCAGACCATGAACATATCCGGTACATGCTCGAACGCCGCGAGGCACTCGGCGGTTCTCTACCGAAGCGTCAGATCCGCGCAAAGGCGCCTGTGTTGCCACCCAGTTCGATGTTCGATGAGCTCAAGGCGGGTTCTGGCAAGCAGGCTATCGCCAGCACTATGGCTTTCGTTCGCTTACTGAAAGACCTGATGAAGGACAAGGAGATCGGCTGGCGGCTGGTGCCGATCGCGCCCGATGAGTACCGAACGTTCGGCATGGACTCAATGTTTCCGACGGCCAAGATTTACAGTCCGCACGGACAGACCTATGAGTCGGTCGACAGGCAATTGTTGTTGGCATACAAAGAATCGAAAGAAGGACAGCTCCTACACGAAGGGATAAGTGAGGCTGGCGCGGTTGCTTCGGCCACCGCCGTGGGCAGCGCATATGCAACACACGGTATCGCGATGATCCCGGTCTACATTTTCTATTCGATGTTTGGGTTCCAGCGCACGGGCGACGGTCTTTGGGCCATGGCCGACCAGATGTCACGGGGATTCCTCGTCGGCGCAACAGCTGGCCGCACCACGTTAACGGGCGAAGGCTTGCAGCACGCTGACGGCCATTCACCTTTGCTCGCCCGCACTAATCCCGCGGTGGTCCATTACGACCCGGCTTATGCCTATGAGATCAGCCATATCGTCGAAAGCGGCCTCCACCGAATGTATGGCGTGACGCCTGAGCATCCTCAAGGTGAGAATGTGATTTTCTACCTGACCGTGTACAACGAGCCAATGGTGCAACCAGTCGAGCCAGAAAACGTGGACGCAGAAGGAATTCTTCGAGGTGCTCACGTTATTTCGAAGGCAGACAATGAGACCCCCGCAGCCCGCATCATGGCGTCGGGTGTTGCTGTCCCTTGGGCGCTAAAAGCCCAAGACATTCTGCACGAACGCTACGGTTTTACAAGTGAAGTGTGGTCAGTAACTTCCTGGAATGAAATTGCTCGTGAAGCTGAAGAAGTAGAACGCTGGAACTTCAATAATTTGGCTGAACAGCCACGTAAGCCGTGGATCAGTGAACGCCTTGAGGGCTTCGATGGAGTGACGGTAGGTGTCAGCGACTTCATGCGCGCGGTACCGGACCAAATTTCACGTTGGGTGCCTGGCTCTTGGCAGTCGTTAGGCGCGGACGGTTTCGGCTTCGCAGATACACGTGAAGCAGCTCGCCGTTATTTCCAAATCGATGCCGAGTCGATCGTCGTCAGCGTGCTCAACGAATTGGCGAGCAAGGGCGTCATTCACCGTAGTATCGCAGCTCAGGCCTTCAAAGATCTACACGTCGATGATCCGGCCGCGACGGCAGCAAAACCGTCGTAGGCGCGTTGTCGTGTGAGTTACACGGCAACTCGGTGTGTCAAGGCTTGAACGGGGCTCCCCTAGAATTAAGCCCATGTTGTCTGAATGGTGGCGAACGCTGCGCGAATGGCCCTACACATTTGGGGTTGCGCTTTCTCTTTTCGTCGGCGTATTCACCATCGGTCTTTCTCAGCAGCTCGGTATTGCTCTTAAGGATCCTGAAGGCTTCTTGGGCCCGGCATATGTACGCTTGCCGTTGATCGCATTAGCGTTTTTCGCCATTGGCGTCTTACCGATGGCGGTTCGTCGAGCCGGTTTCAAGGGTCTGCATCGGGGAATTGCACGAATCATTCGTGAAGAGTGGTCGTGGGCTCGAGTCATTCACATTGCAACAGGGTTAACGATTTTTTATGTCTGCTACGTCAGTTATCGCAATCTCAAGAGCTTCCTTCCGACGCTCTTAGGTGATACTCGACATGATCGTTTCCTGTTCGAACTCGATTACTGGCTTATGCTCGGCCATCCGCCCGAACAAGTTCTGCATACGATTCTTGGAACGGGAATCGCCGCTCAGGTACTTTCGTTGGTGTATGTCAGTTATTTGATGGTGGTGCCACTGACCCTCGGGGCCTTCTTGGTTCTGAACCGCGATGCCTCGCTCGGAGCTTGGTATGCCACGGCGTTGAGCCTGAACTGGATTCTGGGCGTCGTCAGTTATTTCGCAATTCCTTCGCTCGGCCCGGCTTTTTATGAGCCTGCACGATTCCAGCTCTTGCCAGAATCCGGTGTCACAAGTCTGCAAAACTATCTAGCGCGGAATGCGACGAATTTCTACGAGGATCCAACAGGACCAGCAATTTATGGAATTGCAGGTTTTGCTTCCTTGCACGTGTCTGTCGTTTTGACTGCGTGTTTGTTTTTGCGTCGCACCGACCAGCCCAAGACTCTACAAACGATTGCTTGGACCTACATGGTTCTCACTGGAATGGCTACGATTTACTTCGGTTGGCATTATTTTGCCGACGTATTGGGTGGAGCGGCAATCGGTTGGGTTTCGGTCGCCATTGCCGGTTGGGCTACCGGAAATGGCTTCCTACATCAAAAGCACCACAAACTTCAGCTGACAGCTGAAGATGAGGATTCGGAGTCAGCTACGGCATCGTGATTCGATGTCTTAAGACGTGTTCGCTTCTGACGAACTAGGTCGTCGATTTCGATGGGTTCGTCGCCGCGGCGCAGCAATGCACGCCACTTGCCTCGGTGATACGGTGCTGGCGCCTTCTCTTCGCAGAAATTGACCAAAAGTTTGGTGAACATTTCCGGATGGTCCTTGTGCGGGAAATGCCCAGAGCGATCAAAAATATGGACCTCTGATGTCGACATGGTCGGCAAGTTCTGGGAATGGTCAACGGGAAGGACCAAATCTTCGTGTCCCCAAATGACCATGACAGGCATAAGTTTGGTCAAATAGGCACGATCGCGCATTGTGACGAACTGACCTTGCCAGTCCAAGACGGTCCTAGCGACCCGGCGAATCGCTAAGGATTGAGCTGGCTCAGCGAGCTTCTCATAGACGTCTGCTGCCTCATTGAGGTCCCGGACGGCCATCAACGGCAGTTGGGACAGCGAGCGCAAGCTCATCGCTACAAGCGGCCTCCATGGCTTTGCCGTAGCCACCCGAGTCACGACGCCTGCACCTGGCAGGGTCATCATCCGGATCAGTGGAGTTACTTCTGGTCCGAGGCCGCCCGTTGACACCAAAACAATACGTTCAGTGCGCTCAGGGAATTGGTAGGCAAATTGCATAGCAATTCCTCCACCGAAACTGTGGCCGACCACGGTGACACGATCGATACCCAGAACTGTGAGCAAATCGCGCATTCCGTTAGCAAAACCACCGAGCGAATAGTCTGCGTTGGGTTTGTCTGATTCGCCGTGACCGAGGAGATCTGGAGCAAGCACCGTGAAATGCTCAGCCAATTCGTCCATGACCGGAGACCACGTTGTCGAATCACACGCCATCCCGTGCAATAACAGCAAAACTGGGCCGCTGCCCTTCATTCGGTAAGCGCGGCGGTAACCGTGGACGACGACATATTTGACCTCGTCCCCTAATTGTTGCTCCCGAGTGGCGGTCATAGTTGTCATGGTAGGCGATAAGGTGTGACCTAGATGACATTGGTTAGTGGGACTACTAAAAGACCATCACATCGGACCGTAGAATCTAGTTATGACCGACGTGAAGACCAACCGAGTACGTCCAACAGCCGCGGCCGGCTGGTTGGCCATCATCGGTGCGGCCGTCGGAATTTTCGGCGGAATAGTGCTTGCCGGGCTGTTTTCTGTCGCCGGACTTACCTCAGCGAACCTACCTCCGCTGCCCACCCAAGAGCAGCCGTTGGCACCCACACCAATTGCGACGGCTACGCCTACGCCCTCACCGAAGTCAACCGCGCCGCAACCAACGTTGACGACAACGGCCACTAAAGTCGAGCCCGGAACGCGTTTTGACCTGACCGGTAAGATTCCTGGCTTGAAGGCGGGCACAGTGCTACAGGTCCAAGTGAAAGACGGCAAAGGGCCCTGGACAGATTTTCCTGTAGCCCCGGCTGTTCGTGATGGTGAAGGCTCATTCGCGACCGAGCTCTACACCACCCGTACGGGTGAACGAACCTTCCGAATTATTGATAAAGCGTCCGGAAAAGCGACGCCAGAGCTAAAGATCAAAATTGGCTAACAAGCCACAGCCTCAAATTACTTGATGCAGCCAGCGAACGGGAGCCCCTTCACCGGCATGCCGGAAGGGTTCAAGTTCTTCATCCCATCGCACGCCCAGAAGACCGTCGATTGCCTGTTCCATCGTAATTTCACCGAGCATTGCTTTAACCTGAAAGGCCTTGATGCGATCTTCAGGAATTAGGATGTCGCCGTGAACACCCGTTACGGCGTGGAAAACGCCTAGCGAGGGAGTGAAAGAGTAGCGGGCACCTTCGCTACCGGAGGTAGGCTCTTCGGTCACCTCAAAGCGAACGAGGTCCCAACCACGCAGACTAGACGCTATGGCAGCTGCATTCCCGACCCGACCTTGCCATGAGAGTTCGGCGCGATAAGTGCCGGGTTCGGCGGGCTGTGGCGTCCATGCCATATCGACTTTGGAGCCCAAAACGTTAGCTGCAGCCCACTCAATATGGGCGCACAAAGCAGAGGGTGCAGAATGCACAAAAAGTACACCCCTCGTAAGCGGGGCGTTCGCAGGCACCGTATTCATGAGAACCTCCCTAGTTGCGCCTTCCCCAGCGTCCTCGAGAGATTCTGCTCATATTCTTACCTAATTAAGCCAAAATAACAAGATTGTTAGGTGGACTCGTTAGCCTGAGTAACAATCATTGGGCTTACGTTGCGTCACGAAGAGCTTGTTCAAGATGCGGTTGGCGCACGAGTCCCCAACCGGCGACAAATTGGAAGATCGCAAGCACAAACAAAACGATGAGCGGAACAGTCCAACCGCCCGTCCAACTGTGGATGACGCCCATTCCGAAGGGACCGAAGAATGCGATGGCGTAGCCAATGGATTGCGTGAACGCCGAGAGCGCTGCGGTTCCGGCTACCGTTTCTGCTTTGAATCCGATGAACGCAAGCGCAACAGGGAATACGCCGAGGCCGATGCCCAAGACGAAGGTCCACACCCAAATCCATGGCATTGTCGGCAGCAAAATGAGACCGGCGTAAGCAATAAAATAGAGGGTCGTCATGCCCAGAACGATGGGCTTACGCAGGTTCTCTCGACCAGCCAACCATGCTGCGATAAAACCTGCCGGGACGCTCGCGAATGTCAGTCCCGTGAGCAATATGCTGGCCGTACTTGCAGAGAATCCCGCATCACGATTCAGTTGGGCGAACCAGCCAAACATGGCGTAAGCCTGCAGGCTTTGTAAGCCAAAGAAGATGGCCATGAACCAACCCAGACGAGTCTTGGCCACTTGGGCCATCGAGATTCGCGATTGTTGGGCATTGGCTTCCTTGGTGCGCGGAAACTTGATCGCCACAATCACCCACACTGGAATACAGATCACTGAGGTAATGCCCCATACGGAGATGCCAAACCGCCAACCTTCGTTCGCAAACATCATGGCAATCGGTTGCGTGAGGAATGCACCGAGTGTGAGGCCGACGCCCATGACACCCGTGTAGACGGCTGTCGCAAATCCCACGCGATCGGCGAAATGGCGCTTCACCAAGGACGGCAGGATGACATTCAGGACGGCGATTCCGCTCAATCCGAGGCTCGTGAGGGTGAGGAAGACCACCGAATTATCGGTCCAGGGACGAACCGTCATGCCGATGCTCGTCACGGTAATCGAAATGAGCGCTAAGCGATGCAGACCGAACCACGAGACAAACGTTGGTGAGGCGAGTGCAAATACACCGAACGTTAGGACCGGCATTGCAGTCAACAGGCCTGCGCCAACAGGCCCGAGTGAAAGGCTTTCGTTGATTTCCGCAAGGACCGGCCCGACACCGGTGATGCCAGGTCTCAGGTTGAACGCCGGAAGCATGAGTGCGATCAACATTGCCGTCGAAAACCCGATGGTTTTTCGATTCTGGCTGGAAGGATTGGCGTCAGAGGTCACTGTCGTGAGTCTAGTCACAACAGCCACATGAGAATCTTGAGGTAGTAGGGAGAGCGGTGTCTGGTTTCAGGACATCGTTCAACCATGCCTCACAAGTTCGTTAGCTATCGGATTCCGGTGGGGTGGCCCGGGGCCGCTTTCCTGGCGTTGCAGCTTTTGCTGGCGAAGATGTCGCAGTGACCCTCGTTTCATCAGACTGATGTCACTATCTAACGCCGTCCGGGTTCGTTCGGATCCGCCCCAAGCCAAGCTTCACCCACGTTTTTGGGTTCACCCCTCTTTGCCAGGCTGGTTGTGAGTCATTGATGATCAGGAAGCGGGGATGCGGG
>JBEBSZ010000013.1:0-44662 GCA_040394025.1 Aeromicrobium sp. | reverse complement strand
ACTTCAATCGTCTCGTCGACTTCCGCTTTGATTTCTACCAATGTTCCAGCAACTGGCGACGGGATCTCGGTATCGACCTTGTCCGTGGAGATTTCCAAGAGCGGTTCATCCACCTCGACGGTGTCACCAACATTCTTGAGCCACATGGTGACTGTGCCTTCAGTGACGGACTCGCCCAGGGCAGGCAGTGTCACTTCAGTTGTGGCGCCGCCACTAGCGGCCGGTGATGCTTCGGCTGCTGGAGCAGTCGGCTCCGGCGCAGCAACAGGTTCAGACACTGGGTCAGGCACTTGCTCTTGCGACTCGGCAGCAGACTCCGGAGCTGGTTCAGGAGTTGGTTCGGGACCAGGCTCAGGTTCTGGTGCAGCCTGAGCAGCAGGTGCGGCCTCGGCGGCACCGCCACCTTCGCCAGCCTCGCCGACAACGGCTAGTACAGCGCCGACTTCAATGGTGTCGTCCACGTCAGCACGGATCTCCAGCAGCACGCCAGCGACTGGCGATGGGATCTCGGTGTCGACCTTGTCGGTGGAGATTTCGAGTAATGGCTCGTCGATCTCGACAGTGTCGCCGACGTTCTTGAGCCACATGGTGACTGTGCCCTCGGTGACAGATTCTCCGAGAGCGGGAAGAGTGACATTCGTTGCCATGCTTGTCCTTAGTCCGATCAGGCGTGTGAGTGGAGGGGCTTACCAGCGAGAGCCAGTGCAGCCTCGCCAAGAGATTCGTTTTGAGTTGGGTGTGCGTGGATGAACTGAGCCACATCCTCAGGGTATGCCTCCCAGTTCACGATGACAGAGGCCTCACCGATCTGCTCGCCCATACGTGCGCCGAGCATGTGGACACCCACGATCGGGCCGTCCTTCTGACGCACCAGTTTCACGAGGCCAGCAGTACCCAAAATCTGGCTCTTACCGTTGCCGCCCAAGTTGTATTCATAGGTTTCAACCTCGCCGTATTCGTCGCGAGCTTGCGCTTCGGTAAGACCAACGGAGGCCACTTCGGGTTCACAGTAGGTGACGCGAGGAATACCCGAATCGCGAATTGGTTCAGGATTGAGACCAGCGATATGCTCAGCCACGAAAATACCGTGTGCGAATCCACGGTGTGCCAGTTGCAAACCGGGAACCAAGTCACCCAGGGCATAGACGCCGTCGACATTCGTGCGCAGGTTCTCGTCGGTGGGGACCCAACCGCGATCAACGGTAACGCCCGCATTGTCAAAGCCCATGCCTTCGCTGTTAGGACCACGTCCCACAGCCACAAGCACCAGATCGGTCTCGATCGTTTCGCCGTTTTCGAGGGTGACGGTCGCACTGCTATCGGTCTGAGTCACGCTCTGGAACTTCACACCCGTCTTGAAAGCAATCTTGCGTTTACGGAATGCCCGCTCGAGTCCCTTAGAAAGAACAGGATCTTCGAGCGGCACGAGTGAAGGCAGGCCCTCGATGATGGTGACGTCGGAGCCAAACGAGTTCCATACCGAAGCGAACTCGACCCCAATCACGCTGCCACCGATGATGACTGCACGCTTGGGAACATCGGTGAGTTCGAGTGCTTCGTCGCTTGTCACGACACGGCCACCAATCTCAACGCCTAAAGTGCGGGGAATTGAACCGGTTGCGAGCACAAGATTTGTGCCCCGGTATTTCACGCCATCAACCTCGACTGTGTTCGCGTCAACGACGACGCCATTGCCTTCAACACTGGTGATGCTGCCGCTGGCTTTAACTAGCCCTGTCAATCCTTTATACAGGCGATCGATAACGCCTTGCTTATAAGAATTCACTGCCACCATGTCGACACCGTTGAATGACGTGTCAACACCAATTGATGAGCCGGTGCGGGCGGTGTCAGCTACCTCAGCGGCATGCAAAAGGGCCTTGGTTGGAATGCAGCCGTTGTGAAGGCAGGTTCCACCAACCTTCGCTTTTTCAATCAGGGCAACACTCTTGCCCAATTGTGCGGCACGGAGGGCGCAGGCGTAACCGCCGCTGCCGGCTCCGAGGATGACGATGTCGAACGAATTTGTGGCGTCCTGAGTCACGGTTTCCTCCGGGTAGGTGGTCTAACGCCATCTTGTCACCTGAGTGGTCATCTTGCCTATCGGGGCTGGTGCCATAAGGCACACTATGACCGTGGGTTTGTTTAAGAAACGTAGTAGTAGCCGAAAAGCGCGAGGTGTCGACCAAGCGGCGATCATTGAATTCATCGACTCTCGCCGGGGTGTTGAGGCTTACGTTGAACCACAAACATCGGTTACTCAAACGACGGTCGTCTTCATTGCGCATGACGGTGAATGGATGCGTAAACCATTCGATACGCCCAAGGCAGCTGCTGATTTCGCACGCAAACATCGATTGCCGATTTACGACACGAACAAGGTCGGCTACCCGCAACGCATGCGCGATTACAACACGCGTCAAGCCACTAAAGCCAAAACTCGCGCGACTCCCAGCACACCGAAACCTTCCGTGTCAGGGCATGGCGAATTGCGCTGGACGCCAGAACAACTCAAGGCCATCAAGGAACTGCAGTTCATCGCTGAAGTACCTATTACTGACGGCAACCTCGATGAAGAGTCGCTTCTGCGGCTGATTAGAACTGCGCGGGCTCAAGCACATCCGGATCGCAATGGCGGAGACCGGTCAGCTTGGGACCGGATTGACAGGATTGCTCGGCTTGTCGATTTGCATTAAGACGTCGTTGGATTTCAGTGGGGTTCGCAGGGCGGAATAAGCAGGAAGCGGAATGGCAGGGAAGTGTGCGTTAGCACTTTTAGTCCGGTTGCCCCACGCCCGAAGTCACTATCTAATCCGGCGCGAGTTCGTTCGAATCCGTCCAAAATCAAGCTTCACCCACGTTTTTGGGTTCATGCGTACCTAATAGCTGTTCTTGACTCCAACTTCCGGCGGTCTCGTGGGAATCGGGAGGCGGGAGTGAACGTAACGGGGTAGGCAAGAGGAGCCTGACTCCGACAGCATAAACGCGCACTCAACGCAGCAAGTCGCGGAAAATGGCTACGGCCGTGTTCGTAGGCTCCGTCAGAATCTGATGAGTCGCATTGAGACCGCAGTGCGAGGCGTGACCTCATTCAGGCGAGTTCGCGCGCCACTTCCACAAGTGTCCGCACGCCAGCCCCGGTGCCACCCGTAGGCGTGTAATGCTGCGCCGAGTTGTCGTTGAACGCCGGACCAGCAATATCGAGATGTGCCCAAGAATGGTCGTCGACGAACTCGCGGAGGAAAGCCGCAGCAAATAGGGTTCCGCCATAGGGTTTCGGATTATGCTGTTTGATGTCGGCGATTGTTGATGAATCTACAGCTGCCTTCATTTCTTCGGTAATTGGTAAGCGCCACATGGATTCGCCCGCGACTGCAGCGGCCGAAAGTACGAGGTTTTCCAGATCTGCGTCGTTACCTAAAACGGCGGTTGTTTGTGTTCCGAGTGCCACCATGGCTGCGCCCGTCAAGGTCGCGACATTGATGATGTGATCCGGCTTGAGTTCGCTGGCTAGTGCCAAACCGTCGCCCAATACCAAGCGGCCTTCAGCGTCTGTGTTGTGAATTTCAACCGTCGCACCATTGCGCATTGTCAACACATCACCAGGACGGGTGGCCGAACCGCTCGGCATATTCTCTGCGAGGCAAGCAAAGCCGGTGACGTGAATATTCAAGCCCAGCTGAGCAATGGCGTTCATCGCCGCTACGACGGCCGCCGCGCCGCCCATATCGCACTTCATCGTCATCATGGACGCACCTGGCTTGATCGATAAGCCGCCCGAATCGAAGGTAATGCCCTTGCCTACGAGCGCAAGATGTTTCTTCGCGCCCTTCGGGTTGTAAGTGAGTTTCACGAGTCGTGGGGGTTCCTGCGAGCCGCGGCCCACGCCTAAAATGCCACCGCAGTTTTCTTTCGCGAGACGCTTCTCATCCCAGATCGTGACTTTGATTCCTTCGGCAAGCGAAGATTTGATCGCTTCAGCGAAGGCCGGAGGGCGCAAATCGCCAGGGGGAGTGTTCACCCAATCGCGAGCCGTGTTGACGGACTCGGCGATGATCACTGCATCGGCGACCGCCTCTTTTGCGGCTGCCTTACGCGCGTCAGTGGAAATAATGGTGATCTTCTGGGGGCCGAGTTCAGAGCCCTTCTTTGCTGACTTCTTGCGGTATGCGTCGAAACGGTAGGTGGTGAGAACAGCAGCGCCCGCAATTGCGCCAAGATCTGCACTCTGGAGCGCACCAAAGTCAATGGCCACCTTGGTTGAGGAACTGGCTGCACGCAATCCGGCCGCAACGGCGCGACGTTGTGCTTCAGCGTCGGCATCTGCTTCGACACCGACATAGATAGTGACCTTCGACTTATCTTCGGCTGCTGGAGGAACTTTCGCTACCGAACCCTTTTCGTTCTTGAAACCAAGGGCTTCCAAAGGTACGTCGGCAGGCAAGTCGCTGTCAGCAATAAGCGCCACAATCAGGGCATCGACGGAAGGACGTGATGAACTCAACTGGACCGTAACCATATGGCCAGCCTATCGGCGGTAGTTTGGGCACCATGAATCTGTTGCTGTCACCACTGCACGAGCGTCACGAAGAACTGGGTGCCAAGTTCGCTGAGTTCGGCGGTTGGTCAATGCCATTGGAATACGCAAACGCTGGAATCTTGGCCGAGCATCAAGCCGTTCGTCAAGGTGTGGGTGTCTTTGATGTGAGCCATTTGGGCAAAGTGACAGTGCGCGGGCCTGGTGCAGCAGAGTTCATCAACCGTTGTTTCACGAACGACCTCACCAAAATTGGGCCTGGCAAAGCGCAATACACGCTTGCATGTGCTGAAGATGGCGGCACGATTGATGATCTCATTGCATATCTCAATGCAGATGATGACGTTTTCTTGATTCCAAACGCGGCAAACTCGGCAACGGTGGTCAGCTTGCTTGAGGCAGCAGCTCCAGCTGGCATAGACATTATTAACCAGCATCAAGATTTCGCGGTGATTGCCGTGCAGGGGGCCAAGAGTGATGAACTACTGACGGCTCTTGGGCTCGCCGTCGACCACGAATACATGTCATTTGTCTCCGAAGAGCTAGCTGGTGTTCACCTCACCGTTTGCCGTACGGGTTACACAGGGGAGCGCGGCTACGAACTCGTCATTCCGGTTGCGGATGCTCTGGCGGTATGGGATCGGGTTATGGCTGTCGGCGAAACGCTCGGTGTGCAAGCCTGTGGACTTGGCGCGCGCGACACCCTGCGCACCGAAATGGGCTACCCGCTACACGGTAACGATCTGTCACCAGACATCTCGCCTGTGATGGCGCGGGCTGCTTGGGCGGTGGGCTGGAACAAGCCTGAGTTCTGGGGCAAGGCGGCACTGAGCGAACAAAAAGAAACTAAATCTACGCGCCTACTTCGTGGCATCAAAGCTGTCAAACGCGGTATCCCGCGTCCTGGTATGACGGTCTCCAACGCAACAGGTGACACCATTGGTTCAGTGACCTCAGGTACTTTCTCGCCAACACTGCGCGAAGGTATCGGGCTTGCCCTGTTGGACCGTAGCGTCGCGATAGGAGAGGTAGTCACGGTCGAAGTGCGAGGAAAGAATCTCGACTTCGAGGTGGTAGCGACACCGTTTATCCAATCTTCAACAAAGGAGTCCTCATGACCTTTCACTGGGTTTATGAATCTGCGGAGGGTGAGCGCCTAGGCCACTCCGAGCGATTCGAATCGCGGTCGGATGCCGAAACGTGGATCGGCGTTGAATACCCGAATTTGCTTGATGAACGAGTCGATCAAGTTCGACTGTTCGAAGACGATAATGAAATCTTCGGTCCCATGTCACTGCATCCTTGACATCCTTGACGAGAGTGTCAGTTCGGCCGACGACTTTTTATCGGCTCAATAGCGGTCGCGGAGGTTTTCGCCCAAGTTGATTGCCGGGACCGGCAGGCGCAAACGTCGAATTTGAGTGCTGCGCAAAATGGCGTAGAACGCAGCACCTCGGGTTTCATTTGATTTGAAACGTTTTTTGAGTTCGCGCTTGAGGAAAAATACCAAGAAAAACTCGTCAATGGCAATCGCGAAAATTAAGGCGATCCACGTCGTGAACACGATCGACGTAATCGTCGGATCTTTGAAGAAACTCAAGACCAAGATGACCAAAAGCAGCGGAAGCATGAACTCGGCAATTGTGCGACGACGATCCACGTAGTCACGAACGAGCGCCCGTACCGGCCCGCGGTCGCGCAGTGGTAAGTCTGCTTCGGATCCAGTACCGCGCATGGCGGCCTGCTGCCGGTCTTGTTGCGCAGCACGTAACTTGCGTTGTTGCTGCATCTGCTCACGGCGAGTTTTTGGACGCTTCATTTGGGCCCGGCGCGCGGCTTCAGCTTCTTTGCGGCTTCGCGTAGGGCCGCCTTTGCCTGATTTCTGCTCGTCTGTCACGTAGGGGAGCCTACCGGCACACCGCTAAAGCCTGAAGAGCCCACCGGATTCGTAGGGTTCTGTCTTGGCGGAAATCTGCTAGGGGTGACCTTGGTCAAAGCGGCTCTTCGGATTTGGGCAAGGCTCTCGCGGGAATAGGTCGAGCCGGTCCCATAACCTAACTTCACCCACGTCTTTGGGTTCACGCGTACCTAATAGGTGTTCTTGACTCACAATTTCGACGGTCTCGTGGGAATTGGGAGGTGGGAGTGAAGGTAAGGGGGTAGGTGGGGTGCGTGGGGAGGAGGCTGAGCTGGGCTTCGCGAACACACGCTGAACACCGCAACCAGGGTGAAGCAGTTACACCCGCATTCCCATGCCCCGCCAGAATCCGAAGAGCCGTCAAAGCCGGGCAGCCATCAGGCGCCACTTGGGGAAGCCGCGATAGATTAGAGCCCGTGACGATCGACAATCTGACTCGCGAACAACTCGAAACTTTCCACGCCGAACAATTGCGTGCCTACGAGGAGCTGAAGTCCGCTGGGCTGAAGCTTGATATCACTCGCGGCAAGCCCGCCCCGGCACAACTCGATTTGTCGAATGACATGTTGACAAAACCTGCCAGTGGTATCGCTACAGACGGTACCGATACCCGCAACTATGGCGGCGGAACCGGCCTGTTGCAACTGCGCGAGATATTTGCGGATCTGCTTGGTATCCCGGTCGATCAGCTCATCGCAGCCAATAACGCCAGCCTCACTCTGATGCACGATTCGATCGTGTTTGCCTTGCTGCACGGCATGCCTGACTCGGCTGCACCATGGTCGGCCTCGCCAATCAAGTTCCTTGCACCGGCGCCCGGTTATGACCGTCACTTCGCGATCTGCGAGCACCTTGGCATCGAACTGATCGGAATCGACATGCTCGACAACGGCCCTGACATGGCAGCCGTTCGCGAAGCGGTTAAAGACCCCGCGGTCAAAGGTATGTGGCTAGTCCCGACGTACTCCAACCCCACGGGCGTCACGATCACAGAAGACGTTGCAGCTGAACTTGCGGCGCTCGAAACCGCAGCCGCTGACTTTCGTATCTATTGGGACAACGCCTACGCAGTCCACCATTTGACCGACGAACGTACGAAGAGCGCCGACATCATTGGCCTGTGTTCGGCCAGTGGCCATCCCAACCGTCCAATGGTGTTCGCTTCGACCTCGAAGATCACGTTCGCAGGCGCAGGTGTGAGTTTCTTCGGCAGTTCGCCTGAGAACGTCGCCTGGTTCCTTAAACACACAGCAATCCAGACGATCGGTCCAGACAAGGTCAACCACTTGCGTCATGCCGAGTTTTTCGGCGATGCAGATGGAGTGCTCGCGCTCATGGATCAGCACCGCGAGATCTTGGCGCCCAAGTTCGACGCCGTCTTGACCATTCTGGACAACCGTCTGGCAGAACACGGCGTTGCTACGTGGACGAAACCGAACGGCGGCTACTTCATTAGTCTCGACGTCGTCGACGGAACTGCGGCGCGCGTCGTCTCGCTCGCGAAAGACGCCGGAATCGCGTTAACTCCAGCCGGCGCATCCTTCCCCTACGGAAAGGACCCACGCGACCGCAACATTCGCATTGCGCCATCGTTTCCAACCTTGTCCGAACTTGAGGCCGCGATTGAAGCGCTCGCCACCTGCGTGCTTTTGGCTGCCGCTGAGAAGGCACTGAAGTGACATGAGGGTCGTTATCGCACCCGACAAATTTGCCGGCACACTTTCGGCTCGTGAAGCCGCTAAAGCGATTGCCGTGGGATGGCATCGGGCTGCACCAGACGACCTGCTGCATTTAGCTCCCATGTCTGATGGTGGACCTGGCTTCGTTGACGTGCTGCACGCGGCTCTCGGCGGTGAAACTCGCCTCATCTCGGTTCCCGGCCCATACGGCGAACCGACAGCCGTCACCGTCTTGCTCGTTAACGACACGGCTTATATCGAATCCGCGCAAGCCTGCGGGTTGGCCCTAACTGACCGGCGTGAACCTTCCATTGCCACGAGTTTCGGTGTCGGTGCGGCGATTGCCGATTCGATTGAATGTGGAGCCAAAGAAATCGTTCTTGGACTTGGCGGGACCGCCACGAACGACGGGGGAGCGGGAGTGCTCGCGGCGCTTGGGGCGAGCGCCGATGTACCGCTACACGAAGGCCCGTTTGCGCTCGCTGGAATGACACATATCGATGTTGAACCTGTGCGCCAGCGACTTGATGGTGTGAAGATTTCTGTGGCGGCTGATGTGCAGGTGCCGCTCTTAGGCATGTTCGGGGCTTCCAAAACCTTCGGACCCCAAAAAGGTCTGACTGATCACGAGATCATCGAAGTTGACGGCATCCTCGATAACTATGTCAACGTGCTGTGCGGGCCGACACCTGCTCAGCGAGCTGTTGCAGACGAAAAAGGTGCCGGCGCAGCTGGAGGTATTGGGTTCGCGCTCATGGCACTGGGTGCTGAGGTGGTTTCGGGAATCGAGATCGTCGCTGAAGCTACTCAGATTAAACGTCGTATTGCTCAAAGCGAACTTGTGGTGACGGGGGAGGGAGCGTTTGACTTCTCATCCCGCACCGGAAAAGTCGTGCACGGTATCGCTCAGGTTGCCACCAGTGTGGCTCGGCCGTGCATCGTCGTGGCGGGTAGCGTCGATGTCGGGTCACGAGAAATGCGGGCGATCGGTATCGAGTCGGCTTATGGCATTACTGACACAGTCGACCGTGAAAAAGCGATGGCAGAACCCGCTAGATACTTAGCGGACGTTGCTGCCCGAGCTGCACGAACCTGGTCGAGGAAACCGTGAATATTCCCGAGTGTGGCGGGTGGTCGACATTAGCCACCTAACACGTACTATGGGAATTGTGACCCGAGCTTCGACGTTCTAGTACGAAGAACCAACAACCGGTGCGAGGAGTACCAATGACTGCGACTGATCAGACCACAGCCGAAACCACCGGCGGAGTCAACTTGACCAATGGGGCCGCTTCGAAGGTTAAGAGCCTTTTAGAGCAAGAAGGTCGTACTGACCTCTCTTTGCGTATTGCCGTGCAGCCAGGCGGCTGTTCTGGTCTGCGCTACCAGCTTTTCTTTGATGAGCGTTCGCTCGATGGAGACCAGATTTTCCAATACAACGATGTTAACGTCGTGGTTGATCGCATGAGCTTGCCATATCTTGATGGTGCGACGATCGATTTCGTCGACAGTATCGAGAAGCAAGGCTTCACGATTGACAACCCAGTAGCCACGGGCTCTTGTGCCTGCGGCGACTCCTTCCACTGAGGTCGACAGATAGGTGGTCGCGTAACTGAAGACGCGACCGCCTATTCTGAACCCCGTGCACCTCGCAATCGCGGGATCGGTCGCAACCGATCACCTTCAGACCTTTGGCGGCAAGTTCTCGGACTCACTTGTCCAAGAGCAATTACAGAGCCTGTCCGTATCGTTTCTCGTCGATGAGCTTGAAGCCCGGCGAGGCGGATGTGCTGCGAACATCTCCTTTGGTTTAGCTGCACTCGGTCACAACCCCACGCTCGTAGCCTCTGTTGGCCAAGATTTCGTGCAGCAGGGCTATCAATCGTGGCTCGAAGCCGCAGGCGTTGACTGTAGCGAAGTACGTGTCTCGGCATCGAGACAAACGGCGCTCGGCACAATCACAACCGACCAAACTCAAGCACAAATCGTGACCTTTTTTCCGGGCGCGATGGCCGAAGCACGCGAAATCGATATTGAGGAGCTACACAAGCGCCGTCCGATCGATTTACTGCTCATCGGACCAGACGATCCGCAAGCCATGCTGCGTCACACAGAAACGGCACGTCGCCTTAAGATTCCGTTTGCAGCAGACCCCTCGCAACAACTCGCTTTTGCCGACGGTGAACTCATCGCCAAACTTATTGAAGGTGCCGCCTACTTGTTCAGCAATGAATATGAAGCAGCATTGATCGCCAAGAAAACTGGGTGGAGTCAGATCGATATTGCTGAACGTGTCGGAATTCGAGTCGTGACGCACGGCAAGGAAGGCGCCATTGTGCATGACGAAAATGGCCTTGCCTGGGAGGTCCCAGCCATCGCCGGTTTGACTGCGGTAGACCCGACAGGAGTGGGAGACAGCTTTAGGGCCGGATTCCTCGCCGGGATTGCTGCTGGACTTAACCTTGAACGTTCGGCTCAGGTCGGCTGTACGATCGCTGCCTCGGTGGTAGAAACTAAGGGCACACAAGAATATGTTCTCGATGAAGGACACTTTGCCTCTCGTTTCGAGGCAAACTATGGCACGGAAGCACGTGTAGAAGCACTGGGTGCGCTTTCAATCCGCACGGTTAAATAGCTCGTAAATTGTGCGACTCTGTTGGACCTAACCTGCCTCAGCCGGTAGTCCTAGGTTAGAGTCGTGAAAGAACCCTGTTTTGTGATATTGGAATTGTGAAGGAAGGCATCCTGTGGGTCGGATGAAATTAGCGGTGATGGCCGCTTTGACAGCCGCGGTTTTAGTCGGTTGTTCACCCTTGGACGAGTCAAGCGCTAACCGTTTGGCGATGCCAGCTGCGGGCTCTGAAGAAGCCCACACGATGTGGTATTTGTGGCTCGGTGTTTGGATTGCCGTTCTCGTCGTTTTTGTCGTCGTTTTCGCCATGATCATGTACGCGCCAATTCGTTACCGCCGCAAGGAAACGGATGCTCCTGCGCCACCGCAGATTCGCTATAATCTTCCACTCGAAGCGCTCTACACGATTGCGCCAGTGATTATGGTCGCTGTTTTCTTCTTCCACACGGTTCAAACTCAAGATGCCGTTACCCGTGACATCGAGAACCCAGATCACACGGTAGAAGTCATTGCTTCGAAGTGGCAGTGGACGTTCAACTACCTTGAGCCAGAAGCAACTCAGGGCGAAGGCGTCTTCGATCAGGGCACGCCAGAGGCACTCCCAAAGCTGTACCTGCCAGTGAACGAAAGCGTTCGTTTCGAACTTATTTCACCTGACGTCATCCACTCTTTCTGGATTCCAGAGTTTTACTACAAGCTTGACGTGGTGCCTGGGAATATTCCCGGTAAAGAGGGGCCAAACCATTTCACTATGACCCCGAATCGTACCGGCACCTTCACGGGTCGTTGCGCCGAATTGTGCGGTGTTTACCACTCGCGCATGATGTTCGAGGTTCACGTTGTTGATCGCGCCGAATATGACGCACACATGAAGGAATTGCAAGCAACAGGTCAGGTTGGTCGTCCGCAAGGTGGCAATGACGCCATGACGGTTGCTGGCTTGAAGTCGGATGGAGCTGATCAGTGATGGCAACCGCCAATTTTGATGTGCAGGCGGGCGAGGTAGCAGTTAAGCCTCGTGAGCGTTCCTTGGGCCAAATGGCCTTCCACTACATGACCACGACTGACCACAAGGTCATCGGTCAGATGTATGCCTTCACCACCTTTGCGTTCTTCTTGTTTGGTGGTTTGATGGCACTGATTATTCGTGCCGAACTCGTACTGCCAGGCAACCAGCTGGTCACGGATGAAACCTTTAACCAGTTGTTTACGATGCATGGCACGGTCATGTTGCTCATGTTCGCGACGCCACTGTTCTTTGCATTTGCGAACATGATTGTGCCGTTGCAAATTGGTTCACCAGACGTCGCATTCCCGCGACTCAATATGTTTAGTTACTGGCTGTTCCTTTTTGGTTCGCTTATTGCTTGCTCGGGCTTCCTCACACGTGATGGTGCAGCGAGTTTCGGTTGGTTCGGTTATCCGCCGCTTTCTGACTCCATTCACTCCCCAGGCCTAGGCGGAGACTTCTGGGTTCTTGGCCTCTACCTTTCAGGTCTCGGTACGATCCTCGGTGGCGTTAACTTCATCACGACGATCTTTACAATGCGTGCACCCGGCATGACGATGTTCCGGATGCCGATCTTTGTTTGGAACACCTTGGTGACCAGCATGCTGATCGTCATTGTGTTCCCTGTCTTCGGCGCCGCGCTCTTGGTGCTAGCTGCAGACCGAATACTCGGCACTCACGTCTTTGACGCCGCCAGCGGTGGCCCGATCATGTACCAGCACTTGTTCTGGTTCTTCGGTCACCCAGAGGTGTACATCATTGCTTTGCCGTTCTTCGGCATCATCACTGAAGTTCTCTCGGTATTTAGTCGTAAGCCTGTCTTCGGTTATATCGGACTTGTCGGCGCGACCCTCGCGATTGCTGTGCTCTCGGTGTCGGTTTGGGCTCACCACATGTTCGTAACGGGGGCCGTGAACCTCGCCTTCTTCTCCTTTATGACGCTGTTAATCGGCGTGCCAACCGGTGTGAAGTTCTTCAACTGGATTGGCACGATGTGGGGCGGATCTGTGTCTTTCGACTCGCCCATGATGTTTGCCCTCGGCTTCTTGACCACCTTCCTCTTTGGTGGTCTGACCGGCATCATCTTGGCTTCGCCGCCGTTGGACTTCCACGTCTCTGACACGTACTTCGTCGTGGCTCACTTCCATTACGTCGTGTTCGGAACGGTCGTGTTCGCGATGTTTGCGGGCTACTACTACTGGTGGCCAAAGATCACAGGTCGGATGCTCGACGAGAAGCTTGGCAAGATCCACTTCTGGTTGCTGTTCATTGGTTTCCACATGACCTTCTTGATCCAGCACTGGTTGGGCCTGTCGGGCATGGCACGTCGTTATGCCGACTATCTGCCTTCAGATGGTTTCACGTGGATGAACCAGTTCTCGACTGTGGGCGCATTCTTGCTTGGCGCATCGACCCTGCCGTTTATCTACAACGTCTGGAAGACCCGAAAGGCTCCCATGGTGAACCAGAACGATCCATGGGGCTGGGGACGTACGCTCGAATGGGCGACTTCGTGCCCACCACCACGTCACAACTTTGAATCGCTGCCACGGGTTCGTTCCGAAAGCCCTGCTTTCGATCTGTACCACCCAGAAGCAGCATCAATCGAAGCTCAGAGCGATGCCTTCGAGAAGTTGGGCGCAGAATCGCACGAAACCATCGAACCCGCCAAGAAGGACGGAGTCTAAAGAATGCGTAAAGAGTTCTGGATTTTCTTGTGCTGTGGAATTTTCTTTGCCATTGTCGCTCCGATTTACTGGGTGGTTTCGCCACACGAAATCAGTGGCGCCGTGCCATTCGGTATGACGGCACTGTTGTTCTTCATGGTGTCGTTCTACCTGTGGTTCGTCGGTCGAGAAATCCCACCGCGCCCAGAAGACCGCAACGATGGCGAAATCGCTGACGGCGCTGGTGAGTTGGGTTTCTTTCCTCCTTACAGCTGGTGGCCGCTCGCTGCCGCTCTCGCAGTCTCGGTGACTGTTTCGGGAATTGCCGTTGGTTGGTGGATGTTCATGATGGGACTGCCGATCGCAGCTCTCGCCATGATCGGTTGGACCTTCGAGTTCTATCGGGGACGTCACGCCCACTGAGTATGAAAATGTCGACTGTGGCTCGCCTCTGTGATGAGGCGGGCCACAGTTATTTTTTGCCGTCCACCTGACGGATTCGGTTCAAAACTGTATGACTCTCGACGAATCTCGAGTTCTGGGCACAGAAAGTGACAAGGCAGGCTAACGTCTCGCCCATGAGTTCTGACGCTGGTCGTTTGCGCCGTCGCTATGCATTGGGAGGAATTGCAACCGGAACATTTGGAACTGTCCCAGGTATGTTGCTCATGCCCTACCTGACGGACGTTCTCGCAATCGCTGCCGCAGTAGCAGGTCTGATTGTGTTCCTCCCCAAAGCCTGGGACATGATTCTGAATCCGATCGCGGGTCGCGTGAGTGACCGTGTCAAAGGCTCTGACCGGCGCCGACCGTTCCTATTGGTCGCAGGCCCACTTATGGGCATCGGGTTTGTTTTGATGTTCATGGGGCCGACCCAGCCACCGGTCTTGGCCGCGAGTTGGGTGCTCATCGCTTTTCTGCTCGCCGCCACGGCTTACGCCTTCTTTCAAGTTCCCTATTTAGCCATGTCGGCTGAGATCACCGATGATTATGACGAGCGGTCAGCGCTGATGATGTGGCGCGTCATTGTCATTACCATCGCCATCATGATCGCAGGTGGGGGAGCGCCGGCTTTGGTGGATATCGCCGGGGGAGCCAGTGGATACCGCCTGATGGCACTGGTGATGGGTGTCCTCATCGTCATCGGCTCACTTTCTGTGTGGTGGGGAACGCGACATGCACCCATGACGCGAAGTGAAGAAGCCGGTGGCAAACTTCTCGAACAGTTTCGAATTGTGTTGGGTAATCGCCATGCGAGGCCCGTGGTCGGAGCATTTGTATTGCAGGCGGTGGCAACGACGATGCTGCTCGCAGGCGTTGCTTACGCCGCGCGGCATGTCTTGAAAGACGCTTCCCTCGCCTCAGTGCTGTTTGTCGCATTTATGGGGCCGGCAGTCATCGCTTCGGCATGGTGGGGTGCAAAAGCCAAAAGAATTGGTAAACGAGCGGGTTATGTTTACGCTTCGGCCTTTCTTGCCATCGGACTTTTGGCTAACACTTTCGTGTTGAGCGGCAACCTTGCACCTGCCATTCTTGCGAGCATCATTATCGGAATTGGCTATTCAGGGATTCAAATGTTTCCGCTCGCAATGCTGCCGGATGTTGCCGCTTATGATGCGCAAACAAGTGGCAGAAACCGGATTGGCGTGTATTCGGGCGTTTGGGCCGGACTGGAGTTATTTGGTTTCGCGCTTGGCCCGGCTATTTTCGGTCTTGTTCTTTCACTCGGCGGTTATGCTTCGGGTGGCGGTCAGCAACCGCCTAGCGCCGAGTTTGCCATCGTGATGGGAATGTCTGTCATTCCCGCAGTGCTTGTCATCATGAGTGTGATGCTGATCAAGCGCTATCGCTTGGATGATGAACTCAAGGACACTACCCGCCCAGCGGCGTCCAGCAATCGCCCTTGACGTTTAACCGCTCGGGTCACCGTGTTGCGACGCACGATACGCCAACCAGCGGCACGCTCCCGAGCTTCGGTCTCGAAACGCGCTATCTGCGCGAGGGTGGAGAACCGCGCCATGATGTAAAGGTTGCCAAGGCTAACGACCTCAGCACAGCGGACGACTTGAGGCAATTGAGAGATTTCGGTACCGGCTTGTTCCGGATCGAGCACCTCAGCCTCCAACATCACGGCCCTGCCCTGTCCGACAGCTCCGGCCGCCACATCGCAGCTTAGACGGACCGCCTCAGTACGCATAATCTTTGACATCATGCGACGCGCGGTAGCCTCCGATGTGTTCAAACGGTTAGCTAAACTACCGAAACTCATGCGAGCGTCATCTCCCAGCGCCTGCAAGAGTTCGTTAACAAGAGCAGGCGTGACCGAGGCTGGACTGTCAGCATGCACAACTGCAAGTGCGCGCTTTTGCCGTGTGGACAAAACTCGCAGTTGCCACTGTGCATCTTCTCGATGTACGCGGGCAATAAAGGTCAGGTTAACGTCTGTGACCTGCGCCAGTGGGGCCACGATCTGGGCGATTCGTAATCGCGTGGATTCAAGGTTCGGACCGACCACGAGTAAAACAATCTGATGAGTGCCGGAAACAAGATCAACGGCGATGATATCGGCGTGTGCAGCGACTGCTTGGGCCACCTCTAGCGCGTGATCGGGTCGGCAACTGAGTTCAACTAATGCCGCGTCAGCCTCAGGAGTCATCAGGTTGGCGCTGGCGTGAGCGGTGAACCAGACGAGGCGCTCGTCTCGTAGTCGGGTCCATCGACGTGCCGCAGTTCCCGCGTCCATGCCGATTACTTGGCCGATGTGACTCCATGGAGCTCTTGGCGCAATTTGTAGTGCGTGAATGAGGGTCAAGTCCTCTTCGCTCACGATGGGCAACTGATGCTTCTCATCAAACATGGATTCATAATAGACTTATTTCTTCAAACTCAGGAGCCAAAGTGGCGTGATTCATTGGAAATGAGCTAGATCCTGTCGGTTCTTTTAGCCTAGTGAACTATGTCTGGGATTTCGACCGAAAGCATGATGGCAACAATCACCGATCTCGTGGCGATGTCGCCGCGCGCCACTGGCACCGCCGGGGGTACCGCGGCTGCGCAGTATGTGCATGATCGTTTTCATGCTGCAGGACTAGACAAGGTGTGGTTTGAAGAAACAGAGTCTTTCCGCTGGGTCGCTGAGAAACAATCCTTGCATGTCGGCCTCGACGAGTTTCCGGTAGCTCCGATCCTGCATAGTGCCCTGCCACAGCATGATGCGAGTGGAGAGCTTGGTACTGGAATTGACGGTGTGCGGGCGCGTGTGGTCGATGTCGGCACAGACAAGCCCTCGAAACACGATGTGAATGGTGCCATCGTCTTGTTTGATTTGCGCTTCACGATGACCGCCTGGAGCTTGCTGCCCTTCACCCTTTATCTACATGACCCGGACCGAGAACTCTTACGCCGCGATGTACTAGGTGCTCGCAATCCTTATGTGACCACGTTGACCAAGGTTATGCGTGAGGCTGCTGAGGGCGGTGCCGTGGCGGTTATCGGTGTCTTGCGTGATTATCCCGAAGACATCGGCTACCACAATGAGTACTATCGTCGTTCGCTATTGAGTCTTCCTGGACTCTGGATTTCCGAACGGAACTCGCTAAAACTGCGAACGGCTTTGTGCAGCGACCCGCGAGCGACCCTGACCCTCGTGGCTAATCGGGAACGTGTGATGGCGCGCAGTGTGGTGGGAGTCTTGGCCGGTGCTTCAACCGAAACAATCATGGTCCAGTCACACCACGATTCAGTCGGCTCGGGAGCGGTCGAAGACGCCAGTGGCACGGCAGAAGTCATCGCGATTGCTGAACATGAAGCTGAGCGCTCCCGCATTGTCGGTCGCCGCGAAAAAACTTTGATGTTTGTCACCTTCGACACTCATTTCACAGGCTATGAGGCCCATCAGAAGTTCGCGCGAGACTATGTACTTAACTCCTCATCTCGGTATCGGATTGCGCTTAATCTGACTGTCGAACACATTGGATTGCGGGCAGTGAAAGCACCAGACGGAAGTTTGCGTACCCTGAACCAAAGCGAACCACGCGCGTTCTTTGAAACGGTGTCGCCGCGACTCAAATTTAAGCTTGCGCAAACGATTCGGCGACGAAGACTAGGTGCCACGACGATGTTGCATGCATCGCTATTTGAGTTTTCCCGAATGGGGATTCCCACGGACGCTTCATTCATGCTGGTGGCAGGTGTGCCCATCATTAGTCTGATCTCCGGGCCTCTCTACTTGTACGCGAACACAGACGGGCTTGAACAGATCGATCAAGAACAATTAGAACCGGTCGCGCGCGCATTTTGTGATCTCATTGAGGCAGCAGATGCTAGCCCTGCCGACCGGCTTGGATTGTTGCCAAGGCGACTGCGAGAACTATTGCCCCGGGGGAATTGGTGATTGTCGATAGCGAAGAGGCGCAGGGAGCCGCCGTGCTCGCGGCAGCCTCGCGCAGTGTGCGAGTTCACTTTGAATCTCGCAACGTTCTGGGCGAACAGAATATTGAAACGGGTCTCGTTCATGTGCCACACGGTCATACGCCTAAAGCAGGCTGGCCAGTTGCGAGCTTTGGACATATGACGACGGGAGGATCCGACCGCTCGGCTCCTAGTTTGGCTACTGCGGATCATCCGGAACTACGGAGGATGACTCAAGGAGATGCCTTTGTTGAGCGCCTCTTGGAGCGTGGAATAGCCGTCGTGCGCCCCGACTACGAGGGGATCGGTTCAGTCGGCCCGCATCCCTATTTGATTGGTCCGTCGTTAGCGCGATCAGCGATTGATCTGGTGCAAGCTGCCCGAGCTGAATACGCCTTGTCGAGCCAGTGGCTCAGCACCGGCCATTCTGAGGGTGCCATGGCGGCGCTTTGGGCGGCCTCGATTGCCGAACATGATCCGGGTGCCGAGGGTCTCAAACTTGTCGGCGTTTGTGCGTTTACGCCTGTGACCCGCATGGAACGGACCATCGGATTCTCGCTTCGCTTGCCGGTTGTGCTGCCGGGCTTTGCGGTGCTGTCTCCGCTCATCGCATTGATGCTCTCAGGCGCTGCCACTGTAGACCCGGACTTGACTCGACTTCTTAACAGAAATGGTCTTAGCGAGCCTGCACGAGCTATCTGGGGGCATCTGAGCGAGCGTAGCCTTAATGAATTGTGCGCATCTGACTCTTGGGGTGCCATTGCGCCAAGCAAGATCTTGGGTACGGACGGTGCTGAAGTTAAAGATCGATTGTTCGCGTCCTTTCGTCAAAACGAGGTCGCACGATTGACATTTCCGCAGCAGTTGCCGATGAGGATTGAGGCGTCCCGATTCGATGAAGTCGCCCCCTACTGGCTCACCGGCGAAGCAATGCACGCATGGCGTAGTGGGGGAGCAGCAATCGACACTCGTTGGTGGAGCACATCGCATTCGCCTATTTTGCGAGCCGACCGTGCGCCCGCGGGTGCAGCTGATTGGTGTGCGCGACTGGTGACATGAAAATCATCAGTCGGTATCGAAGAACGTTGGCGGCTCTTCGGATTTGGGTGGGGTCCTCGGGGGAATAGTTCGAGTCGGTCCAAAATCAAGCTTCACCCACGTTTTTGGGGTTACGCGTACCTAATAGGTGTTCTTGACTCCAACTTCTGACGGTCTCGTGGGAATTGTGAGGTGGGAGTGAAGGTAAGGGGGTAGGTGGGGTGGGTGGGAGGAGGCTGGGCTGGGCTTCGCGAACACACGCTGAACACCGCAACCCGGGTCAAGCAGTTACACCCGCATTCCCACACGCCGCCAGAAACTGAAGAGCTACTTCGACAGTGGATGATCACCAGGCACGAAAAAGTGGGTCACAGTCCAAAAACTGTGACCCACTTTTTGACTGGTGATTACTCGTGATCTCCAGGGACGCCCCAGTGGGAAATGCCCTTGAAATCTTGGCCACGATCAGTCGGGTGCTCGTCGGCACCGTCGAGATGCTCAGCCGCGTGTTCCATCTCGTCAGTGGTCGGCTTGTCGACCGAACCATCAAAGTAGAACTCGCGAGCCTTGTGGCGCAGGTTCTGCCAACGGAACTTCGGATTGCGTACACCGTCAGCGTCATCTGCTTCTGGCTTTTCTGCCTCAAGTACTGGCAAGCGTTCACGCGCATTGGTGAGTGCGAACTGATCGCCGACCGGAAGGGGAGCATGGCGCTCTGCGTAGCCACCATCGGGCGAGCGATCAATAACACCAGTTTCGAAGCCGTGAGTCAGATCTGCATTGTCTTTGCGCTGCAAGGCGATACAGATTCTCTTGGTGACAATGAAGGCAATCACCGGGCCGACGAAGATGCCAATCCGGACAAACCACGTAATCGCGTTCAAGTTCAAATCGAATTTGATGGCGATGATGTCGTTACCGCCACCGATCCAGAACATGCCGTACACGGTCATAGCTGCAACACCAAGAGCAGTGCGAACTGGAGCGTTACGTGGACGCTCGAGCAGGTGGTGCTCGCGGGTGTCACCGGTGATCCAGCGCTCAATGAACGGCCAGACACCAAGGGCGGTGAACAGCAAGCCCATGAGCAGCACGCCAGGAATGAAGACCGCCCATGACCAGGTGCGGTTGAGGAAGGTTGTCTCTAGCGCAGGCATAACCCGAACTGCGCCTTCAACCCATCCCATGTACCAGTCAGGCTGCGAACCAGCGGTGACTTCTGCCGGATTGTATGGGCCAAAGACCCACACAGGGTTGATTTGGAGCAAGGCGCCCATGAGTGCGAGGAAACCGAAGACGACGAAGAAGAATCCGCCAGCTTTAGCCATGTAGACAGGAAGCATGGGGTAGCCAACGACGTTTTCGTTTGTACGTCCAGGGCCAGGCCACTGTGTGTGCTTGTGGTAAACGAGCAACAACATGTGGGCGCCAATCAGACCGAGCAAGATGGCGGGCACCAGCAGGATATGTGCCATGTACAAGCGCGGAATGATCATTGTGCCAGGGAACTCGCCGCCAAAGACGAAGAATTCGATGTACGAGCCAACCAGTGGGATCGAACGAACGAGGCCGTTGACAAAGCGAAGGCCGGTGCCCGACAACAGATCATCGGGCAGCGAGTAGCCAGTGAAACCTGCGATGGTGCCGAGCGCGAGTAGGCCAACACCAATCAGCCAGTTCACTTCACGAGGCTTGCGGTATGCACCGGTGAAAAACACGCGAAGCATATGCGCCATCATTGCGGCAACAAACATTGCGGCAGCCCAGTGATGAATCTGGCGAAGCAGCAAACCACCGCGAATATCGAAGGAAATATTCAGGGTTGATGCATAGGCCTCAGACATGTGGATTCCGTACAGCGGAGCATAAGACCCGCGGTAAACGGTTTCGCCCATGCTGGGGACAAACCAGAGCGTCAAGAAAACACCAGTGAGCAAGAGGACAACAAAACTCCAGAGAGCGATTTCGCCGAGCATGAATGACCAGTGCTCAGGAAATACCTTGCGGAGGTTTTTCTTACCTGCTCCGGCAAGTCCGAGACGGTCATCGAGCCAACCGACCGGTCCGGCAAGCTTTGCGCCTGTGGCCGAGTCTTCAATGCGAGTAAAGGTGCTAGACATCAGTTGCTACCCCCAAACTTCTTGTCGAGCTTCTTCTGATCACGAGCGAGCTCTGGGTAGCTCGGGGTGACGATTTCAGGGAAGTCGCTCATTGCGATGATGTATCCCTCGTCGTCGACGCCCAAAGGTAATTGTGGAAGTGGACGGCCCGCTGGACCGAAGATGACCTTGCCGTTATCTGCCAAGTCGAAGGTCGACTGGTGGCATGGGCACAGTACGTGGTGAGTCTGCTGTTCCCAGAGGCTGATCGGACAGCCAACGTGGGTGCAGATCTTTGAGTAACAGAGGATGCCGTCGATTCCCCAGTTCTCGCGACCTTCACTTGGCGTGATGTCTTCTGGGCGCATCCGGACCACGATGGCTGCAGCTTTTGCTTTCGCTGCATGCAAGTCGTGGCCATGAATCAATGGCTCGCCGTGCTCGTCAGTTTCAAAGAAAGCAGCAGGCTGAGCGTTGACCAGTTGGCCAACTTCAAGATCCGAAGGTTTCATTGGTTTGCCAGATACGTCATTGACGACTCGCATGCCCTTCTTCCAGACGGTGTTGGTGTGACCGTGTGGGAGAGGACCCATATCGCGTAACAAGACAATCGCAGGCAATCCGAGGAATGCCATGGCGCCAAGGAGGCTACCGAGGATTAGTGGGCGACGCGTGATGCCCGATTCGTCGATGCCTGCGTTGATGTCGTCGAGGACGTCAGCGATGTCGTCCTTGGAGGAACCAGTGGGATGCCGAAGTTCGATCATCTCGTGGTCGCCCATGAGCTTCTTGGCCCACTGGATGATTGCGACACCGATGAGTAAGAGGCCGCCACCCAAGGTCATACCGAAGGTGAAGTTCTGTGCGTTCCAACCCACAGTGTTTGCCGTCTTAAAGATCACCGCATCAATCGGGATGGCGAAATAGGCGACGCAGAAGCCAACGAAGAGCACCATGGCCGCGACAAACATGAACGCTATGTGTCGTTCAGTGCGCTTTTCCTGAGCAGGATCTATATCTTGCGGGCGGAACTGGTGCTCTGGCAGGCCCGGATCCGGAATCGGTTCGTGCGACTTAATGTCTAGTTCGTCAGTCATTGCTTCTTAACTCTCGTTCCGTGCATACCAATCCAAACAGCGAAGCCGCACAGGCCGCCGATTCCGATGATCCAAACAAACATGCCATCCACGACTGGGCCGTAGCCACCGCCGCCGGTGCCACCGTGCGTTGGCTGTTCTTGAACCCGCTTGATGTAAGCGATGACCTGGAGCTTGTCTTCAGGTGTCAGTACGGCCTCGGAGAACACGGGCATCTGCTGCGGGCCTGTGAGCATGGCTTCGTAGATATGAATTGGCTCGACACCTACGAGTGAGGGTGCGTAGCGGCCTTCTGGCAGTGCGCCACCTTGACCGGTGGAGTTGTGGCATGCGGTGCAGTTCGTGCGGAAGAACTCGCCACCTTTTGCCACGCCTTCTTTATCAACACTTTCCCAATCGAGGTACTCCTCGGAGGGACGGGCTGGGCCAGGTGCCAAGGATGCGATGTAAGCGGCGATCTGGTCGATCTCTTTTTGAGAGTAGTTGGCTGGCTTGACCGGAGCTTGCGGAGCTGTCTTAGCCATAGGCATACGACCGGTTTCCATCTGGAAGCCGACTGCAGCTGCGCCCACACCGATCAATGACGGGCCGTAGTTGCCGGGCTTACCGTCGTGCTCGACCTTGGTTTCGATGCCTTGGGCGTTAATGCCATGGCAGCTCGCACAGCCGACTAAAAACAGTTCGCGACCTGCTTCGATTTCGCTCGCCGAAGCTGATTCGGCAGTTGCAGGCTCGGGGGCAATCACCGAGTACAGGGCGCCGGTGAGCACCAGCCCCATAGCCAAAACCAACAGTCCCGCAATGGGATGTCGGCGCTTGGTCGACAGTTTCCGCACGGATGAACCTCGTTCCTCAATAAGATCTGCTTGTAGCGTAACGAGAAATTACGCTGAAAACTTTTTAGTTTGGAAGTGTCGTGGACTCATTGAATGATGTAAATCGCCGCAAACAGCGCGATCCAGACCACATCAACAAAGTGCCAGTAGTACGACACGACAATCGACGTCACAGCCTGTTCGTGGGTGAATCGCCGTGCCGCATAGGTACGACCAATCACCACAAGGAAGGCTATGAGGCCGCCGATCACGTGAATACCGTGAATGCCGGTTGCCAAGTAGAAAAGGCTGCCGTAGACCGAGCTCTGAAGCGTCAGTCCGTGCTGAACAAGTTCGGCGTATTCAAAAGCCTGACCGCCAACAAAGACAGCGCCCATCACAAAACTGATGATGTACCACATGCGCAGACGTTGAACGTCGCCACGGGCCGCTGCGTTAACGCCAAGCTGACACGTAACCGAAGACAAAACCAAGATCATCGTGTTGCCGAAGGCGAACGGGAAGTTCAACAGCTGCGTTTCTTGTTCCCACAAGTCGGGGACAACGCTTCGCACCGTGAAATACGAAGCAAAAAGAGTCGCAAAGAACATGAGTTCGCTTGATAGCCAGACGATGGTGCCAACCGTCACATAGGAAGGACGGCCTTCAACACCATGGAGCCGGGATGCAGGGATCGCAGAAGTAGTCGCCACGTGGCCATTATGTACGATTCAAGTGTGAGAGAACACAACACCCTTCGTGTCTTGCTTTATAGCGATGATTCCGAAGTGCGCAAATCAGTGAAAACATCGCTAGGAAAGCGGCCTCATCCCGACTTACCAGCAATTGAATTTATTGAATGCGCTACCGAACCGGTTGTTTGGCAGACATTGGATGCTGGAGATATCGACGTCGCGATTCTTGACGGGGAAGCAACTCCCGCTGGTGGAATGGGTATCGCTCGTCAACTTAAAGACGAGATATACAACTCGCCTCCAGTCTTGTTACTCACTGCGCGGCCGCAAGACGCTTGGCTGGCCACTTGGTCACGAGCCGAAGCCATCGTGCCGCACCCGCTTGATCCTTTCCGTCTGGCAGACGTTTTCATCGATCTAGCCAAGTCGACCTTGCAAACGAGCTAATGAGTCATACCTGGCCTGATGTGCTCAGCACCTTGGTCAAGGGCGACGACCTCACCCACGAGGCCGCGCGTTGGGTTGCTGAGGAGATGCTTTCCGGCAATGCCACGCCAGCGCAGATTGCTGGCTTTGCTGTCGGTTTGCGTGCCAAGGGTGAATCTCTCACCGAAGTCCAAGGCATTGCTGACGTTATGCGTGAGTTTGCTGTTCCGCTGACGATCGACAAGCGCGTTGTCGACATTGTTGGCACCGGAGGCGACCGTTCCAATACGGTCAATATTTCTACGATGTCTGCAATTGTGATTGCGGGCGCTGGCGTTCCAGTCGTTAAACATGGAAATCGGGCTGCTTCGAGTGCTTCTGGATCTGCAGATGTGTTGGAAGCTCTGGGTGTGAAGCTAGATTTGGCGATTGACTACTTGCCTCTCGTAGTCGACGATGTCGGAATCACATTCTGTTTCGCGCCAATGTTTCACTCCTCTTTCCGTCACGTGGGTGCGCCGCGTCGCGAGTTAGGTATCGCGACAGTTTTCAACTTTTTGGGCCCTTTAACGAATCCGGCCCGTCCGGCCGCGACTGCGGTTGGCTGTGCTGATGCTCGGATGGCTCCGCTGATGTCGGGTGTACTTGCGCGTCAAGGTGTTGATGCTTGGGTATTTAGAGGCGACGATGGGCTCGACGAAATCACTACGACGACGACATCGACGCTGTGGCTCAGCGAAAATGAGGCGACCCAAGAAGTGCAGCTTGATCCACGCAAAGTGGGCTTTGAGTTTTCACCGATTGAGGCTCTTCGTGGTGGCGATGCGCGCCACAACGCTGGTGTAGTGGAACAGGTCTTGGCGGGCGAAACCTCAGCGATCCGTGATGCCGTGGTGATGAATGCTGGAGCCGCCCTAGCCGCGTTCGCCAACGAGCCAGGCGATATTCACGCGCAATGGCAAACAGGGATTGCTAAAGCCGCAGAATCGATTGACAGCGGTGCTGCGAAAGCGGTGTTGGATCGATGGGTCGAGAAAACCAACAGTTTCTGAGGTAGCCAATCTCAGATCAGTCCGATGCGGTGCCGGGCCACCGCGTTGTCAGGGTTTTGTTCAGTCGAGTCCAATGCTGAAAGCACCCTCAAGATCGTGGCTGCTGTAGGCACGGAAGGCGATTTGGGTGGTCGTTGCGACGACACCTGGCACTTTATTGATGGAATCGGCAACGACTACTGCAATCTCCTCGTGGCTGCGAACACGGACCATGGCAATCAAATCGTGGTCGCCCGTCACCGAATACACCTCGCTCACGCCCGTGATGTCAGCAATGGCAGTTGCTGCGTCAGAAATCTGAGCAACTTCGGTTTGGATAAAAACAATCGCAGTGATCACGCATTAAGACTAGCGAGGTGTTGGTCCCAACTGAAGCGTTCGATGTGTTGAATTGCCATCGTGGCTGGCCAAGCCCACGAACCACGGATCAAACGCACGTCGTCGCCTTCGAGCCAACGTGCCAAGATTTCGCTTTCTTCAACGAGTGCTGCCGGATTTGGACCAAAACCTGGGTTGACTGTCTCGGCTAGTGATTGAAGCTGGCCCAACCAGGTGCTTGTATCGATGCCGTCTGGCAGCATCCCAGCTGCGGCTAACCGGCCATAACGCATGATGTGTACATTCCAGCCTGAGGTGATGCGCTCAGCAGCAATGATTTCAGTTTCACTCGTTATCGCGCGTAACCGTTGGGTGCGACTAATGGCTCGTAGTAAGGAATGTGTCTGATCACGGATGAGCGCCGCATCCTCAAACCTTTCCATCAGCGCAAAGTCACTCATGCGTTGTTGCTGGTGCTCGATTAACAATGTGGGATCGAGGGTCAGAACCTTGCGTAAGTGGCTGATTTCCATGCCATAAAGCTCATGTGATACCGAACCATCGCATGGGGAGAGGCAGCGATCAATCTCGGCGAGAATGCAGGGATTGTCTTTGGGAGTAACGGCAAGACGCTTGACACATTGACGAATCTTGGACGAATCGTGCAAGGCATCTCGGGCAGATTCAGCGGCGCGGTGAGATCCGAAGGGGCCCACGTAGACGGCATCGTCGTCGGTCACCTGCTTGACGATCGATAATCGAGGCCATGGCTCGTTGGTAAGTTTCAACCAATTGAGTTTGTGTGCATTTTTGGAACGTTGGTTGAAGACCGGCCGATGTTGAGTAATGAGTCGCAGTTCACGCACTGCTGCTTCGGTAGGTGTGGCGCAGACAATGCTTTCTACTCGCGTAGCCAGCGAAATCATTCGGCTCATCTTTGATCGGGTTTCGGCCGAGGTGAAATAGGAACGAACCCGTGTGCGTAAGTTTTTTGAGGTACCGATGTAGAGGACTTCGTCTTGTGCGTCGCGAAAAAGGTAGACGCCCGGGGCGCTTGGAATATTGTCAGCGAGGTATTTCTTCTTCCGCTGTTGTGCAGAAACTTTCGAGTTGAAGGTGGCCAAGTCTTCGAAGGTCGACACGCCCATCCTGCCCAGTCGTTCAAAAATGACGTGGAGGACGTCTACGGTCGCGCGTGCGTCGGTGAGTGCTCTGTGATCAGGCGAAACACCGGAGAGTTTGGCGGCGAGGGTCGCCAGCTTGACATTGGGAAATTCGTCGCGGGTAAAGGTCTTGCGGGCTAGGGTCGCGGTATCGACAACGTCAAGGTCTGGCCAAGGAATGTCGAGGTCGCGTGCAAAGTGCTTGAGGAAGCCAAGATCGAAAGGTGCGTTATGGGCCACGAGTACCGTACCGGCCGCAAACTCTAGAAATGTCGGTAGAACCGCATCGATAGTGGGAGCGCCTTGCACCATCTGGTCGGTTATTCCGGTCAATACTGAAATGAAGCCGGGAATTGGCACGCCAGGATTAACCAAGGTTTGAAACTCGCCGAGGACAGCGCCCCCGCGAACCTTGACTGCGCCGAACTCTGTGATCTGCGCACCTTTTAATGGCGATCCGCCTGTTGTCTCAAGGTCGACGACGCAAAAGGTGACTTCGCTAAGCGGGACACCCATGTCGTCGAATGACAACTGCGTACTGGACATGAATTACACGGTAGGCCGTCTCACTGACAGCTTCTGTGCATGGGCGGCTGTAGTAAGAGTGAAAAAATGTCAGCGGGCGCTCCTAGGTTGCTGTTATGAACAATTCGGAATCGTTGGTTGTTGATTGCGGGCAATGCGTCATTCGCAGCACCGCAGCGTGTCAAGACTGCTTCGTCACGGTTTTACTCGGAGCGCCAAGTCAAGAACAAGAGTTTGCTGCAGACGAGGTCAAGGCAATTGAAGCCCTCGCCGATGCGGGTCTCGTTCCTCCGTTGCGACTTGTTGTTGCTACGGATTCACCAGAATTAGGAGAGCGAGATATGACACGAAGTAATGATTTTTCGGATGTTGTTTGAACTCGCCCCTCGTACACAGTAATATCGACTCTTGTGTTCACTTGGTGAATCGTTCCACCAGAACGATCGGGTGAATACCGCTGAATTGCAAAGCCGGAAGGCTAAGCAACCCGGGGAACCAGAACTTTGGGGTGAATCGGCCGTACTACGGCCGTAGGGCATTCTCGGCCCGAATCCGTCAGCTCACCTGGTAAGCGTCGAGGAAAACAGGAGAGTTGCGTGCTGCGTACCAACGCCGTATCAACCCGAGTTATTGCTATTGCTGGCACCAGTATTGCCGTCGCGGCAAGCCTATTGGTCGTATCGCCGGTGAGCGCTGAGCCTGAAGTCACCCGCAAGGATGTCGAGGCCGCTTACCATCGCGCTGAAGTCGCAAATGAGAAGGTCAACGGGCTTAAAGACGATCAGGCGCGCATTGAGCGCCGATTGAAAGAGGCGAAGGCCGAAATCGCCGACCTGACGAAACAATACGAAATCCAGCGTGATGAACTTGGCTCAGCCATCGTGCAACAGCACCTTGAACAGCCTTTGGGCCCCACCGTGAGCCTTCTGACTAGCACTGACTCGGCAACATTTATTCAAGGATTGAGCGCGATTGACGCGCTTAACACTAACCGTGCGGATGCACTTCAGTCGTTCGATGTCACCCGCATTTCTTTGGAAAAGCGGCGCGAACAGCTCGCAGAACATCGCGAAGAACTGAAGAAGACCAAAAAAGCGGCCGACAAAGAGTACGCAAAGATGCAAGCGGAATACCGCAAAGCTCAGGCAGATTTCGAGCGTTTGAACCCTTCGGTGCAGAACGCAATGAACGCTGGCGACTACACGGCTGTTGCCAATGCAGGTAGTGGCGCCGCTAAGCAGGCGATCGCCTTTGCCATGGCGCAACTTGGTGATCCGTACAAGTACGGTGCTACCGGTATGAACGCATGGGACTGCTCTGGTTTAGTGCTTCGCGCTTATGGTTCCGCTGGAGTTTCGTTGCCGCGTACGGCGCGTGCTCAGGTGGGAGCCACTCGCCGCATTTCCAAGGCAGAGCTTCGCCCTGGCGATCTCGTGGCTTACGGCAGCTTGTCACATATTGGCATTTATCTTGGCGACGGCAAGGTCATCCATGCTCCTCGCCCAGGTAAGCGTGTGGAGATTATGGGCCTGAACGGATACAGCATTTTCACCCGTGTCGGTGGCTGACCAGTTCAAGACTTCAGAAGAGGGTGACCCGAGTGGGTCACCCTCTTCTGTCTTTTATGAACATTGAGTGGTTCACCTTGAGTCCAAAAAGCGCAATGGTCAGCGAATGTACAGGGCTTCGATTGTGTCGTGAAGGTCTTGGATCAGTACTTGGCGGCGCAGCTTGAAGGAGGGGGTCAGATAGCCACTCGCTTCGGTCCAGTCTTCGGACATGATGACGAACTTTCGGATGCTCTCAGCCTGCGACACATGCGAATTGGCTTCGTCGACGACTTCTTGAACAGCTGCAATCAGTTCCGGGTCTGCCAAACTGCCGTCCCAGAGTTCGGTGTTGATGGTGATGAGCGCTGCAACGAATGGTCTACCTTCACCCACGACAAGACACTGGCTGATGAGTTTGTTGGCGCGGATGCGGTCTTCCAGCATTCCTGGCGAGACATTCTTGCCACCTGCGGTCACAATAATCTCTTTCTTGCGGCCAGAGACCCGTACAAATCCATCTTCGTCAATCTCGCCAAGATCACCGGTAGAGAACCAGCCGTCGTCTGAAAGAACCTCGGCTGTTGACGTGGGATTGTTGAGGTAACCGGTGAATACTTGTGGTCCGCGGAACTCGAGTTCACCGTCACTATTCACCCGAACTTCTGTGTCAGGTAAGGGTTTTCCGACAGTACCGATTTTTTGGCTGATGACTGTGTTCACCGTTAAAGCAGCGGTAGTTTCTGTCAGTCCGTAGCCCTCCAAAACGTTGATCCCAATACCACGATAAAAGTGGCCGAGGCGTTCGCCGAGCGGAGCACCACCGGAAATCGCGGCAACGAGGTTTCCGCCTAGGCTCTCGCGGATCTTTGAATAAACAGTCCGAGAATGCAGTGCATGTCGAGCGCGTAAGGCAGCGGAAGGTTTCTTACCGTCTTCGATTACTCGGCTCCACTCGATAGCTGTACGGGCTGCTCGATCGAACGCCCGTCCATTGCCATCAGCCCAAGCCCGATTACTAGCGCTGTTGAAAATTTCTTCGTAGATGCGCGGCACAGCCAAAAGGAACGTGGGCTGGACTGCCTTCAAGTTTTGGCTGAGGTCTCGAATGTCGGCCGAGTGACTGAGAACCGCGCCCCAACGAATTGCACCGACTTGGATGATGCGGGCAAAAACATGGGCGAGTGGGAGGAACAACATAGTTGAGGCGTCGTCACGGTCGAAAAATTCGGGGAACATTTCCTTTGCGCCGGCGAGTTCGGCACGGAAGTTTCCGTGCGTGAGCAGGCATCCTTTGGGTTGGCCCGTCGTTCCGGAGGTGTAGATCGTTGTGGCGACAGTCTCGCTGTTGAGATTAGAGCGATAATTTTCGAGAGTTTCGTCACTTACCTCCGCGCCCAATACTGGGAGTTCATCGAGCACACTTGTGATCGGCCGAAGCGAGGTTAATGAGGGCAGATCAGCACGGATATCGTTTACCCGTGCTAGATGCTCTTGGCTCTCGTAAAACAGGTGACTGACCTGAGAATCGCTTAGAATCCAAGCAATTTGGCTAGCCGACGAGGTTTCATAGATAGGTACGGTAATCGCGCCAATCCACCAGATGGCGTAGTCGATGACGGTCCATTCATAGCGGGTCTTGGCCATCACGGCGACTGAGGTACTAGGCGTCACGCCATCAGCAATAAGCCCTTTGGCCGCTGCAAGCACCGAATCGTGAAACTCAGCGACGGTGACCTCTTGCCATTCGCCCTCGCTAAACTGCATGAGGGCAACTTCGTTGGCGTTGTTTTGACGTCGATCGAGGATGTCCAGACTGAGGTTTCCCCAGTCGTTGGGTGTATTCGTGTTAGTGCTCACAAGAGAACGGTACTCGTCTTTACCCTCGGACTCGGCGAACTGGATAGTCTTTAGTCCAGATCGAGAATCTAGGAGATGTTCATGGCGCGTACGGTCAGCGATATCGTCGTCGATGCTCCAGCCGCGCACATCATGCAGGTCATCACTGATTTTGAGAACTATCCGATGTGGGCTACTGGCATGACAGCAAGCGATGTCGTCTCATATGACGACGCGGGTCGTGCACATGAGGTTCGCTTTGTGCTCGATTCACCGCCGATCCGCGACACCTTTGTTTTGCGATATGACTATCGCGATGACAATCGCTTGGTGTGGTGTTTAGCCACTGATGAAGCCACCATCCTCAAAGAAATGGACGGCACGTACACGCTTGATCCCATCACTGCCGAACAAACGCGAGTCACCTACCAGCTTTACGTCGATTTGAAGATCCCGTTATTGGGGATGCTCAAGCGTAAAGCGGAGCGGATCATTGTCGATACCGCGCTCAAAGGGCTAAAAACCTATGCCGAGGGCCGTGCCAGATGACAGACAACGAAGATGTTGGTTCGCTCGGTGAAGAGATGCTCAAGCTTTTGTCTGCGCTTGGCGCTGGTAATCCTGAAGAAGTCGGACAGTGTCCGCATGGCTGGTGTCCGGTCTGTCGACTCGTTGAATATGTGCAGAGTTCACCGGAGCTCATGGACGATGCTGGCGAGGCGTTGATGAAAGTCACTGCCGGCCTGATGGAGCTCATCAAAGCGATACATCCGGATATGAGCCATGAGTAGGCGAGCTAGCCTCGGCGTTGACATTGGTGGTACCAAGACGGCGCTAGGAGTTGTAGATCCGTCTGGGAACATTCTTGACCGCATGGTCATCCCGACGCCAAAAGAGTCGGCTGAGAAACTCGTCGCCGAAATTGCGACTGGTGCTGCGCTAATGGCAGAACAGCATCCCTATCGTGGGATCGGTGTTGCTGTGGCAGCGTTGACTGACAAACGGCACGATAATGTTCCATTCGCCACCCATCTGCCGCTTCGAAATGTGCCGTTCACCCACATGCTCAGTCATGCCACCGGGCATGGCGTCACGATCGATAACGATGCGACTGCTGCGATGTGGGGTGAATGGAAACGCGGCGCGGCGCGTGGCACAAGCGACAGCATTATGGTTTCGGTTGGCACCGGAATTGGCGGTGGCATCGTGTCTCACGGCGAACTGCAGCGTGGCTATAACGGGATGGCTGGCGAAATTGGTCATCTGCGGCTCGTTCCAGACGGTCGACTGTGTGGTTGCGGCTTGCGCGGATGTTGGGAGCAGTACGCCAGCGGGCGCGTACTCGACCGCTGGGTCGCCGAACAACTTATCGAGGCCACACCGTTCGCCGGGCAACTCATCGAGCAGGCTGGGTCGCCAGATGCCGTGACGGGAAAATCCGTTTCAGATTTGGCGCGAGCAGGTGTGCCGCAAGCCATCGATGTTGTGGCACAGCTTGGTCAGCATTTAGGTGCCGGAATGGCAAGTCTGGCGTCCATCGTGGATCCTGAACTCTTTGTCATCGGGGGAGGCCTCGTAGAACTCGGCGAATTACTTTTCGCACCCACCCGAGAGTCATTTGAATCCCATTTCTTCGCTGCCGCCTACCGCGAGTGGCCGAGAATTGTGTCTGCAGAGCTCGGAGCTGATGCTGCTTTGATTGGTGCCGCAGATCTAGCGGTGCTTTAGATACTTGACCCGTCGTCGCGGGGATAATCATTGGAGCGACGACTGGGATTAGTCCACAGCAAGTAACCAAGTAGGGCGACGGCAGCGACGACTGTCAGGCCGATGAAACTGGGCGCTAGGTACACACCTGCAGCCGAAAATATCATGAGTAAGAAGGGATACATTGCGAGGGCGATCCACCCACGCAGCCGCCAGGGGTTGCCACTTTGCGCAGCTGGAGGAGCTTCGCGGTACGTCACTTCGATGAAGTCGGGCAAGTCTTCGCTCGGCAGATCGACAAGATCTAAATCACCGTCAGATGGTTCGAATTCTACGGTTTCGGCGTCCTCAAGTGCGCGAAACTCTTCGTCGTCGGGGGTCGCGAGTTCGAGACCTTCGACGATGCGGTCGAATTCGTCGGGTTCACGTTCAGACATGTCGCTTCGATTGACTAGGAGCGTTCGGCAAGCCGATCGCTGAGGAATTGGGCTGTCGATTCCATGATGAATGGTGCATCCCAATCCAAGGTTGCCACATGGTAGCTGCGCGTCAAGTCGATGTGTTCGTAGATTGCAGACGATACGCCGTCGGCAATGATTGTGCTTGATGACGAGTCGACTACGTGATCATCCATTGAGTGGAAGAGCAAGATTGGTGCTGTCACCTTCGGCAAGTTGCTTCGGACATCGGACCATAGTTCCAGTTGAGAAGCGAGTGCCTTGAGTGGGGTTCGGTCGTAGCCGTATTCGTCCATGCCTGGCTTGGCGATGTCATTTCCGATGCCTGGGATTGCTGGCACGAATGCCGACAGGAATGGAATAAGTTTGAGTTCGGGGCGAGCCAGCGCAACTGCCGGATTCACTAAGACCAAACCGGCAACATCAGTAGGGCGTTGTTGCGCGAGTCGTAAGGCGAGTGAGCCACCCATTGAGAGTCCGAAAACAAACACAGTTTCGCATTGTTCTTTGAGCATGTTGAGCTCTTGGTCGAGAGTTCCGTACCAGTCGCGCCAAGTCGTCTTGTTCATGTCGCGCCAAGTCGTGCCATGGCCCGGTAAACGAGGTACCGAAACCGTGTAGCCACGTTCAGCTAAATCTTTGCCCCAAGGAATCATGGAGGCCGGTGATCCGGTGAAACCATGACTCAACAAAACCCCCACTGAACCGCCCTTGTGGTGCCATGGCTGAGCTTCGGGAATGACGACAGAAGGTGAACTCATTGCTCCATCATCGCGTATGGTGTCGTCAACGGCTATGAGTTCGGGGTAATGTCTTGGCGTGTTCTATTGGTTCTTGAAGTTCTTCGCTATTGGGCCCGTGCTCAAGCTGATCTTTCGACCCTGGGCTGAGGGTACCGAAAACGTGCCTAAAGAAGGCCCGGTTATTTTGGCGAGTAACCACCTGTCTTATGCCGATTGGCTGTTTATGCCGCTAGTCATTCCTCGACGCGTGACGTTTGTGGCAAAAGCTGAGTATTTTGAGGGCAGCGGAATCAAGGGTTGGCTCCAAAAGAAGTTCTTTTCCGGTTCCGGACAAGTGCCGATTGATCGCTCCAGCGGCAGCGCGGCTGCTGGCGCAATCCGTACCCAACTTCGTTTGTTGTCTGAAGGGGAAGTCTGTGGGATTTACCCAGAAGGAACACGCTCTCATGACGGCAAGCTGTATCGCGGTCGCACGGGTGTAGCGCGCCTCGCACTTGAAGCCAAAGCCAAGGTCATTCCGGTAGCTGTGATCAACACGGACGTGGTTGCGCCGCCAGGCAAAGTCTTCGGCACGTTTGCTCGTCCGGGTGTTCGTTTTGGTGAACCCCTCGATTTCTCGCGCTATGAAGGTATGCAGGATGACCGGTATATTCTGCGTGCGATTACTGATGAGATCTTGTACGAAATCATGAATTTATCGGGCCAAGAATACGTTGATCTTTACGCGCAGGACGCGAAGAAGCGCGATAAAGAATTAGAACGCGAACGGGCCAAGAAGCAGGCCAAAGCCGAGACCGACGAAGTTTGGGACGAGATTTCCGAATAGGTGTCCTGAGGCGGTTCAGAGTGGTGGCTAGCGCCATTGCCCCCTCGCGTATCCTGAAGACGTGACCATTCCAAGCCTTGCGGACCTTCATTCCATCGGTGCTGTCCAGCAACCGACGTATGAAGATCAAGCCGCCAAAGATGACGTCGTCGACAAACTCCGCAGCATGCCGCCGTTGGTGTTTGCCGGTGAGGTTGATTCTTTACGCGAGAAAATGGCTGCTGTCACCGAAGGTAAAGCTTTCCTGCTTCAAGGCGGAGACTGCGCTGAAACCTTCGAAGGGGTCACAGCAGAGAACGTGCGAAACAAGTTGCGCGTTTTACTGTCGATGGCCGTTGTTCTGACATATGCCGCAAGCGTGCCAGTGGTTAAAGTGGGCCGCCTTGCCGGTCAATACGCTAAACCGCGCTCGAGCGATTTTGAAACTCGTGAAGGTGTGACATTGCCGGCATACCGTGGTGATGCGGTTAATGGTTTTGATTTTACCCCTGAGTCGCGTGCGCATGATCCTCAGCGTTTACTTGAGGTCTACCATGCATCGAGCGCAACCTTGAATTTAACGCGCGCCTTCACTACGGGTGGTTACGCTGATCTGCGGCAAATGCATCAGTGGAATACCGACTTCGTTCGTGAAAGTCCGGTTGGAGAGCGTTACGCCCGCATTGGTGATGAGATTGACCGGGCGCTGGCGTTCATGGACGCTATTGGTGCCGATCCGCAGGAATTGCATTCTGTTGACTTCTACTCTTCGCATGAAGCGCTTGTGCTCGAATACGAGCATGCGATGACCAGAATTGATTCGCGGACACAAGAGCCGTACGACGTCTCAGGCCACTTCGTGTGGATTGGCGAGCGTACTCGCCAACTCGACGGTGCTCACGTGGAATTGTTGAGCAAGATTGCCAACCCAATTGGCGTCAAGCTCGGACCTACCTCTACGGCAGACGATGCGGTTGCCTTATACGAGAAGTTGAACCCCAACCGCGTCCCGGGCAAGGTCACGTTCATCACGCGGTTTGGTGCTGACAAAATTCGTGACTTGCTTCCACCGCTTATTGAAAAGGTGACGGGTGCAGGTGTCGAGGTTGCTTGGGTGACTGATCCGATGCATGGCAATACGTTTTCGACCGATAACGGTTACAAGACTCGCGAGTTTGACGATGTCATTGACGAAGTGCGTGGCTTCTTTGAAGTTCACCGCTCGCTTGGCACGTGGCCTGGCGGTTTGCATGTCGAACTGACGGGTGACGATGTCACTGAGTGCTTGGGTGGTGGAATGCGACTTTCTGCAGCCGATTTAGAGCACCGTTACGAGACTCTCTGTGATCCGCGCTTGAACCGAGCACAATCACTGGAATTGGCCTTCCTTGTTGCCGAAATGTTGGCCGGCCGCACCTGAACCTCGCACGTACGGCACCTGGCGCACTTAGCGGCGATCTCTGTGCCAACTCCCGCCTCCTGATTCCCACGAGACCGTCAGAATTGTGAGTCAAGAACACCTATTAGGTACGCGTGAACCCAAAAACGTGGGTGAAGCTAAGTTTTGGACGGATTTAACGCCGGACCAATCGCTCCACAAGATCAATAGTGAAGAACGGCTAATTCAAGAACACCGTGATGGTGTCGCCACGTTTCACTTTTGTGCCAGCTGAAGGAGACTGATACTGCACGCGGGCCCGTGATCCAGCAAAAGGATTACGTGTTGCGTTGAGTTTTAAGCCCATAGACTCAACCTTTTCGCGCGCTTCGGTTTCCGTCATATCGTCGAGATTGGGCGCATTGAAAAGTTCAGGGCCTTTAGACACGGTCAGAGTGATGGTGTCGCCGCGATGTCCGGATCCAGATTTGGGCGACTGCTTGATGACATTTCCCTTCGGGACTGTGTCGCTGAATGCTTCTTTTTTCGTAACCTTGAGGCCTAGATCTTTCAATGCTTTTTCGGCCGAAGCAGCGCTTTTCCCAGTGTGATTAGGGATATCGACGGGAGCAGGCCCGCGACTCAAAACAAGATCGACGGCGGTATCACGCTTCACCAGTTGATCAACTTTGTGACTTGAAGATCGAATGACACTCCCGTCTTTAATCGTGTCGTGATACTCGCGTGAAATATTGCCAGTTTGCAAATTAAGCGAGCCTAAAATGGTTTGTGTTTCGTTCAAGGTCTTGCCTTGGACGTTAGGAATTTTGTATCGTTCTTTGCCTTTTGACAGCGTCATCACGATCGTGCTGCCAGGTAAAATTCGTTCGCCTGGGCCAGGGCCGGTCGCAACGACGGAACCCTTGTCGATGTCTTCGGAATAGGTTTCGGGTGCGAAATCAGTGCTGAATCCTGCGGCTTCTAAGGTTTTGACTGCCTCATCGCTCGTCATATTGATGACGTCGGGAGTGTCGGTAAATCGTCCGAAGCTTAACCACCAACCAAAAACACCAGCCAAAATGAGCGCGATGATTGCTAACCACAACAGGCCCTTGCCATGCTTACGCCGCTGTCCAACTTTCTGGTCGTTCTGATCGACTCCGCCGTTGTTTGGCATACCAGCGGCCTCAGTCCAAGCAACGGTGTGCTCGGGTTGGTTGTCAAGCGAAACGGCGGCTGTCGCTTCGAAGTCTCGATTCGCATAGGCGACGGGCGCTGTTGCTTCACTATCGGAATATCGTCCGGGCAATTGTGGGGGAGCAGCCGGTGTTGGACCGACACCCGGCATTAAGTCGTTCGTGAGTTCTGGATCGTCCGTAAGACCGTCTGCAAGTGCACGCTGCACCATTCGGACTTGGTATAAGAACGTACGCGCATCAGGGGAGCGCTGAGCGCGATCGCGCGCTAGGGCACGCAGGGTAAGCGCGTCTACGTACGGCGGAATATTGGCGATCAACTCCGAGGGTGGCTTGACGTCTTCGGCTATGTGCTTATGTGCGATCGCGATCGGCGTATCTGCGATATGGGGTTTGCGGCCCGTCAGCATTTCAAACAAGATCGCACCACATGCGTAGATGTCGGCCCGCGGATCGACAGCCTGATGTGCAATGACTTCTGGAGCCAAATAGGAGACCGTACCGATAAGCACTGAAGTGGTGCGCTGATCGACAGTCGCCGCCCGAGCCAATCCGAAGTCTGCCACTTTCACTTCGCCGGTCGTGCTGATGAGCACGTTTTCAGGTTTCATGTCTCGGTGAATCAATCCTGAGGCATGCGCTTCAGACAAGGCAATCAAGATGGGTTCGAGGTATGCCAGTGCTCGCCTAGGCGACATTGGTGCTTCCTCGCGCATGACGTCACGCAGGGTCTTGCCAGGGACGTACTCCATGACCAGATAAGTCAGGTTTCCGTCTGTGCCTTGGTCGTAAACCGACACAATGCCCCGGTGGTTGAGTCGGGCGGCGAGTTTGGCTTCGCGGGTGAACTGGTCTGGGTCAGCCGTGTGTGCACCATTCGGGTGCATAATTTTGACAGCAACAACCCGCTCTAGGCGATCGTCGGTGGCACGGAAAACACTCGCCATTCCGCCTTTTGCGATTAATTCGTGAATGACATATCTCTGGTCGAGCTTATGCCCGATCAGTGACTGGTCATCCAACACGGCGATGGTTTCCTTTCCTTAGTGGCTGAGGTGATTCTATGTGCCCAGCACTAACCCGAGTGGTCTTGAACGCGGTGTCTCCTAGCGATTGCGGTGAATCGTCAACCTAACGAGTGGCCCAAGAACCTCCCGGCCGGTGCTTCCGAGCCGGTCAATTGCTGATTCTGTTTCCTCAACGAGTCTGTCGATATCGGCTTCAACGGCGGCCACAGCGCCCCATTCTTCGAACAGGCTGCCAAGTTGCTGAGCCCCCGCTTCGGTACCGAGTAGTGAATAGATTAAGTCCGGATCGCCAAGTGCGGTGGCGTGAGCGAGTAAGACAGTTCGTTTTCCCTCGCGAAGATCATCGCCGGTAGGTTTTCCGGTTTCGTCTGGATCCCCGAATACTCCAAGCAAATCATCGCGCAATTGGAATGCGGCTCCGAGCGGGAGCGCGACATCGCTCAATTTGGCTAACAGTTCTGCGTCAGCACCAGCGAGGCTCGCCCCAACATGCAGTGGACGTTCGACCGTGTACTTGGCGGTTTTAAATTCAACAACTTTGAGCGCGTCCTCGACCGTCAATCGGTCTTGGGTCTGAGCCAGCACGTCGAGGTATTGCCCCGAGATGACCTCGTTCTTGCAGCGGGCCCACAATTGAGCGGTACGTGTATCGGGCTCGGACTCACCGAACGCCTCGTCTGCCCACGAGAGGAGCAGGTCGCCAAGCAAAATTGCGACGCGTTCGCCATGCTGAGCTGGGTCGCCGATGAGATCGTTTTCACGATGCCACTGTTCGTGCTCGCGGTGTACGCTGGGGCGCCCTCGACGAGTATCAGATTCATCCATGAGGTCGTCGTGTACAAGCGCACTGGCTTGCAACCATTCAAAAGCGGCGGCGGTCTGCTGCAAGCGGAGCGCATTGTGTTCGCCACCCGCGATGAGCCAACCGGCATGGCAAAACATCGGTCGCAAGAGCTTGCCGCCTTCGGCAAAGGCATAGGCCGCGTCAGCTAGTTCAGCAGCTTTTTCATCGATTTCTGCGAGCAAATTGCGTTGCCGGTCGGCGAAATCTTTGAGCGAGGAAGCTATGCCTGTCCGAAATCTGGAATCATCGACAGGGGTAATCACGCTATTGAGGATACCTTTGACATCATGAGTTCCGAAGTCGTGCGCACTGACGCTGGTTTTATTGGCAATGCTTTAGCCGATCGGAAGCCGACGTTTTCCTTCGAGTTTTTTCCGCCTGCAGATGACCAAGGCGAGGAACTCTTATGGCAAACGATTTCTGAACTGGAAAATTTGAAACCGACCTTTGTTTCTGTTACCTACGGTGCCGGAGGCACGAGCCAAGAACGAACCGTGCGGGTGACTGAACGGATCGCTCGCGAATCCACTTTGGTCCCGATTGGCCATTTGACCCTCGTTGGTCAGTCTCAGGATGAGGTCGAGTTAGTGCTAAAGCAGTATTCGGCGGCTGGTGTGAATCACGTTTTGGCTTTGCGTGGGGATCCGAAGGGTGGGCCACGCGCACCATGGGAAACCCACCCGGGTGGCATGACTCACGCCATTGAATTGGTTGAATTAGCTAAATCTCAGGGTGACTTGACGGTAGGGGTTGCAGCATTTCCGGAAGGTCACCCAGATGCACCCGACTTGGAAAGCGATGCCGATGTGCTCGTAGCCAAAGCACGTGCGGGAGCGGAGTTCGCCATTACGCAGTTGTTTTTTCGCTGTGCTGACTATGTCGACTTGATTGAGCGGGTGCGAGCTCGTGACTGCGACCTGCCGATAATCCCGGGAATTATGCCTATCTTGAATTTCCGGCAGGTGGCGCGGATGGCTGAACTATCAGGCGCGGCCCTGCCGGCTGAGGTACTGGATTACATCGAGCCGGTTGCGGATGATCCGGCTGAAGTGAGGCGGCGCGGAATCGTGTTGGCGACTCAACTGTGCCGCGAACTTTTGGCTGCAGGCGCCCCGGGGTTGCACTTCATTACCTTGAACCGTTCAAAAGCTAGTCGTGAAATTTTTGACACTTTGCGAAGTGAAGGCTTGATGTAGTTCAGCGCTTCCGAGGTTTTAGCCTAAAGACACTTGCCTTGGTACCGCACCGATTTCTTCGGCAACGGCTGCTGTGCCCATGCCCGTGAGTTCGAGGCTCGAATCGGCAACGGCCGAACCTCCGACGACGTACAAACCGGGTGCGGGTGAAAACGCGGGTCGAGCAATGAGATCGGCAAAAGACGCGCTGTTGCCACGTGACTTGGACTTCAAATCGAGATTTAATCCCGAACCCGAAATGACGGCGGGCTGTTGTTCGCGTTCGAGCGGCGGCAAGCGATCAATCGAGACAAGCGATTCGTTTGGCACGCCAATTTTCTTAAGCAAGCGACCAACGTCAGTGCCTTTATGCGTCTGCGCAACCCAGCGTTGTGGGCCCGAATCCCACACTTGCATCAGATGATTGCCGTGGACGAAGAGGCTTTGTCCGAGGTCGTAACCGTCCAGTTCGATCCCGGTATAGACCCGGGTCGTGCGTTGTGGGTTTTCGTCGAATAGACCGGGGAGTTGATGCCCGCTGGCCCACACGACAAAGTCGCTTTCCCACACCTCATCTTCAGTTTGGATGCCGATAACTCGACCAAACTTCATGTGTACTCCAAGGACGGGAGTGCTGGTGCGGATCTCCACTTTGCGCTCTGCAAGTCGTTTGATGAGCGCTTGTGCCAGTCCGTCCATATCGCCGTCAAACCGCCAAAGACCGAAGTTGCGTTCGACGTAATGCCACATATGCCAGGTGCCAGGAACTTTTTTCGGGTCGAAGCCATGAAGACGCCAGCGGTCGAGAGCTAAGGCTTCAAGCTGTCGATGCTTGAGCGCTTTATGCGCCAGCCGGTATGCGGACTTGTCAAGCTGCAGCCGACCTTCGAGGGCCACGATGTCATCTTCGGTGGTGAGTACCTCGTAAATGAATCGCCGCGCAATATCCCACTCATTGTCGAAGGAATCTAGCCACCCCGACCACGGGTCTCGCCCGAACACTTCGGCCATGACGTCGTGTTGGGCGCTGCGGGTTCCTGTTGGCAACGCAAATGTGAGTGGTGTACGTGAACCCAGAAAGATGTGGCGTCGCGGTTCCGCAGGAAAAATATCGAGAGCTGCCGTCATTACGCGGCCGGATTTTCGGAATAGATCGCGGAAAACTCCAGGCAATGTCACCGTCATGGCCGATGGCTGCCACACCACACCGTCAATTGAGATTCCGTTGAGACGCCCGCCAGCTTGCGCGGCGGAATCAAACACGATGACGTCGTGTCCCAGTTTTGCTAACCGCGCAGCTGCGGACATTCCGGCAAAACCGGCACCAACGACGGCGATTGAACTCATATGTTCTCCGTTTGGTCGTCACTAATCGGACAAAAACGTCTCATGGGAACGACCGTATCGGGCCTCATGGTGTGGCATGGTGAAGACATGGCATCGATACGGTCCCATGTTTCATGGTTGTCAGTATCCGAAGCGCTCGCAACCGCAGCGGCACTCGGAAATGATTCACTGCGCGTCTTAGACATTGGTGGCGGCGCTGGAGTCGATGCCGTACGGGTTGCACGTGAGTCGCACGAGGTAACTGTTGTGGACCAGAGTTCTGACGCATTAGCTGCACTACAACAACGTGCTCGGGAAGCACAGGTCGAGATTCGTGCAATTCAAGGCGATGGGGAGTCCCTTCAGCCGACCATGTTTACTAGCGCTTTTGATGTCGCGCTGTGTCATGGAGTTATCGAGACGGTTGCTCAGCCACTTATTTTGCTGAAATCGATTGCCTCAGTCTTGAAACCGGGAGGCCTCATCAGTGTGCAGGTACCGGGTCTGATTGCTGCGGTAAAACACCGCGTTTCCCTAGGAGACCTCGACTTAGCTCGTGCTCTCTATGAAGCGGATGTGTCGACCTGGGATGTGGAGACTCTGGGGCCAAGGCGATATCGCTGGGATGAGCTCGGCGATCTCGTAGCGGCCGCCGGTTTCTCGGTCGTGGGCCTGCGCGGTGTGCGCGTTTTTGGGGACTCGGTGGCGGCAGATGTGACCGACGATGACCCTGACCGTTTTGAGGTTCTGCTTGAATTGGAGCAAAGGCTTAAGTCCGATCGAGAGTTTGCTGCTGGATCGGCTGGTCTGCAGGCTTTGGGCAGACTAGACTGATATGGCCGGAACACCAAAGGAGGCAGCGTGCCACTTTCAGATGAAGAGGCCCGACTACTCGAGCAATTAGAGCGGTCCTTGTCTGCTGAGGACCCTGAATTCGCTTCGGCGTTACGTGGCTCAAAGATCGCTGGTCACTATCGTCGTGTTGCAGCGATCTCGGCGTTGGGTTGTGTCATTGGTATCGCGTTGTTACTTGTTGGCGCAATGAATTCGATGACATGGCTGGGTGCCTTAGGTTTCCTTGGCATGGTTGCCGGGTGTTACGGGTTGTTGCAGCCTTGGCGGATGGGTGTCTTGCCTGGTCAGTCTGAATCGGTTCCTAAAGCACCGCGGCCAAAGCGTGAAAATTTCATGCAGAGGATGGAACAGCGCTGGCAGGATCGAAAAGATCAAGGTCCCTATTAACAGTTACGTGTGAGATGCCCCGCCTTTGAGCGGGGCCTTTTTTTGCTCCACTTCACCCCACTGGTTTCTTTTCCTTGAAATCGTGGGGTTTTTTCATGTGCGACACGCCACATTCTTGACGTCCCCTTCGGTCTTAGTGGAGGATTGTGGAGTACAGTGGGGCGAAATGGAGGAAAATCGTCCCAAGGAGTAACTGTGGCACTACAGAAGGAGGCTTGCGTTGAGTCCAGATATCGCGCACTTCTTCGGTACCCACACGCCTCGCTTAGACGACAAGGGGCGGCTTTTTCTGCCAGCCAAGTTTCGTCCACGTCTCGAACAAGGAATCGTGCTTACCCGCGGTCAGGATCACAGCATCTTTGGTTGGACGCCGGAGAGTTTTCAAATGTTCAACGAAAAAGCTCGGCAAATGCCGTTTACAAACAAGGAAGCTCGCAACTTCCTGCGAATGCTGTACTCCGGCGCGGTTTCGGAGGTGCCAGACAAACAAGGGCGCATTTCCATTCCACCGGTGTTGCGCGAATGGGCTGGGCTCGAACGCGAGTGCACAGTCGTGGGCGCGATGGATCGTATCGAAATCTGGAACTCCGAACGCTGGAACGAATTTGCCTCGGAACAAGAAGAAGCATTCTCCGACATGTCGAGCGAGATCATGCCGGGACTTTTCTGATGGTGCGGTGCGATGCCCGCCCGACGACGACTGGCGCCACTTCCCCGGTGCCAGAGTCGCGCGGGCGGGGATCGGACTACACCACACATGTCGCCGTTCGAGACCAAGGTGGTGGGCGATGACGAACGCTACTCACATCCCGGTGATGGCTGACCGAGTGTTGGAGCTCATCGAGGCAGCCATCGTCGATGTCGAAAACCCGATTGTTGTCGATATGACGCTGGGCCTAGGCGGTCATACCGAAGCAATTCTTGAGCGATTTGAGCACGTCACCGTCATTGGAGTCGACCGTGATGTCCAAGCAATTGCGCGTGCCCAAGAGCGGCTTGCACGGTTTGGTACGCGAGTTCGAGTGGTTCATGGCGTTGACGACGAGATAATCGACATTGTTCATGAGCAAGGCTTCGACACGATCGATGTCGTCTTTTTCGATCTCGGAGTTTCGTCAATGCAACTGGATTTTGCTGATCGCGGTTTCGCCTATGCACAAGATGGGCCACTCGACATGCGGATGAACGAAAGCGATGAACTCACCGCAGCAGAGGTACTCAACACCTATTCCGAAGATGACATCACCCGAATTCTGCGGGAGTTTGGCGAAGAGAAGTTTGCGCGACGCATCGCAGCAGCAGTCATCGCGCAACGAAGCAACACCCCGTTCTCCCGAACGTCGGAACTTGTGGACCTAGTGCGGCGCAGTATTCCGGCTGCTGCACGCCGTACCGGTGGTAATCCGGCGAAGCGAACCTTCCAAGCATTGCGAATCGCGATTAACGATGAACTGGGCGTTTTCTCGCGAGCCCTGAATGACGCGCTAGCGCTCCTGAATGTGGGTGGACGAGTGATCGTTTTGGCCTACCACTCACTAGAAGATCGTATTGCCAAGCGGCGCTTTGCTGAATTGAGCACGCTCGACGTACCACGCGACTTGCCGATTGTTCCAGATCATATGCAGCCGAAATTTCGTTTAGTTGTGCGTGGTGCCGAAAAGGCTTCGGCCGAAGAGATTGACGCCAATCCGCGGGCCACCTCAGTACGTCTCCGGGCGATTGAGCGGGTGGCCGCATGAGTCAGCGCGCACTCACCACGACGGCTGTCTCATGGTCAGCTCAGGTTCGATATCGCGGGGGACAGGCCCGTGATGTTGGCCTGCGTTTGGTGGGGCCGGTCCAAAAGCAAGCCAAGAAGGCACCATTCATCGTCGTGGTGATGACCCTGTTGGCGCTCGGCTTTGCTGGACTCGGCTGGTTCAGCACCGTTATGCAAAAGCAATCGTTTGCGATTTATGAATTGAACGGAGAAGTGGCGATGCTGGAGGCGCAGCGGGCAGAACTAAGCACCACCGTCAACGACCTGCAAAGCCCGTCGTCAATCGCCAAACGAGCGCTGGATGAGGGCATGGTTCCCAATACGAATCCGGTATTTCTGCGCTTGCAGGACGGCCGAGTCATCGGTAAGCCGGTTCCCGCTGAAGCCAAAACGAATGTGCGAGGGGTGAATTAACCATGCAAAGTGACTTTTCTCGGGGTCGCCTGCGGTTTCTTGCCGTCATTTTTGCGGCGCTCTTTGTCGTATTTGGGCTTCGCCTTGCCTATATCCAAGGCGTTGATTCGAGTGCTTTCGC
>JBEBSZ010000012.1:0-56420 GCA_040394025.1 Aeromicrobium sp. | reverse complement strand
CATCCCCGCTTCCTGATCATCAATGACTCACAACCAGCCTGGCAAAGAGGGACGCGTACCTAATAGGTGTTCTTGACTCACAATTCTGACGGTCTCGTGGGAATTAGGAGGGGAAAGTGACCAGAGAGAAAGCCGCCCCGCAACCCGAAGAGCCCCTCTGATCCCAGCGAAAGAATGAAATCAGAGGATGTTCGTTTTTGGATATCAGACTCTCGTCATTTTGTGTCAAAATCGATGATCTGCCGCAGTTCCGCACCGTTAGCCAGCAAATCCATCGCCTTGTTGATGTCGTCAAGCGCAATAGCCGAACTCACAAGTTTCTCGACAGGAAGTCGCCCAGCACGCCACATATCCACAAACTTCGGAATATCACGCGAAGGAACTGCCGAGCCCAAATAACTGCCGATAAGAGAGCGGCCCTCCGCCACAAGCGCCAATGGTGATACTTCCACGGTTTCGCTCGGAGTAGGCAAACCAACCGTGATCGTACGGCCACCGGGAGCGGTGAGTTCCATCGCAGCAGCAAACACGGCTCCCCTGCCAACTGCTTCGATTACCGCGTCAGCTTTGATGCCCTTCTCGGCAGCCTCAACAGGGGTATACGTTTCGTGAACACCTAAATCCCGAGCTGCTTCTAGCTTGTGCTCCAGCATGTCGATACCAATAACCTGAACGCCATCATGGGCCAGTGCTGTCATTGCCGCTGCTAGACCAACTCCCCCGAGGCCAACCACCGCAACACTCGAACCAGGCTTTGGCTTCGCCACATTCACTACGGCTCCCCCACCGGTCAAAACTGCGCAGCCTAAGACGGCTGCGACCTGAGCCGGAACGTCGTCATCGACCGGAACTACAGAGCGATAATCGACGACAGCATGTGTGGCGAATCCCGAAACACCAAGGTGGTGAGCCACCTGGGTCTGACCATCGTGCAAACGACTACCACCGGCCAGCAGCACCCCGGCCCCATTCGCAACCGACCCAGGCTGGCAAGGAGCTAGGCCGTCAGTACGACATCCGCCACACTCGCCACAACGAGGTAGAAACGTCATGATCACACGTTGCCCAAGAATCAGACCCGGAACATCGCTGCCAACACTGATGATTCGGCCCGCAGCCTCATGTCCTAACAACATCGGGACAGGGCGAGGACGGTTTCCATCCACCACTGAAAGGTCCGAATGACAGACGCCAGCAGCTTCGATTTCAACCAAAAGCTCCGTGGCCGAGGGTTCAGCTAGCTCAAGTTCCGTCACTCTGATCGGCCGAGATGCCTCAAATGGTGATGGATCGCCAATCCGATCCAGAACAGCTCCGCGAATTTTCACAACAGTCCTCTGCTTTCGTGCTGCTATCCCAGAAACATCGTGCCTCAGCCGGATTTTTAGTCTTACACAGTTTCATCCAATCAGCGTCAAAAATTCGCGGCTGATTAAGTTAACGCCCGGTCGTCGGTTTCGAACCCTGCATGGCGCTGTCGAGACATCTAGGGTTGAATTATCAGCCACCGAGATGAGGCCAACATGCCACGATACGTGAGGAAGCGCGCCGTCGCGTTTGCGTCCGCAGTACTCGTTCTTTGTGTGATCGCGGCTTGCAGCAACAACAACACCGGATCACCTGTGAATGAAACCGTCGCAACAACGCCATCCAACGGTGCACCAGTTCCCGCCACTTTCGGTGACATTGTCCAAGGCCTCGACGCGCCTTGGTCAATCACCTTCTACAAGGACACTCCGCTCGTCAGTGAACGTGACAGTGGGAAAATTCTCGAACTCGTTCATGATTCTGACGGACACTACTCCGCTCGCGTCATGGCACGACTCGACGAAGTTGATGCCGGAGGCGAGGGCGGCTTGCTCGGGCTCACCGTTCTAGACAATACCCTCTACGCATACTTCACCAGCAGCAATGACAATCGAATTGAACGCTTCACCATCCGTGGCAACCCAGGATCTTTGTCACTGGGCCGAGCCGAGTCAGTGCTCAACGGGATACCAAAAGCCAGCAACCACAATGGCGGACGAATTGCATTCGGCCCCGACAAGAAACTGTATGCCACCACCGGCGATGCGGCCAAGACCAGCAATTCACAAAATCGCTCATCACTCGCGGGCAAAATTTTACGCATGGAACCCGACGGTTCTGTCCCAGATGACAACCCTTTCGAAGGGTCGCTCGTTTACAGTTACGGTCATCGAAACCCGCAAGGAATCGCTTGGGACTCAGCGGGAACACTCTTTGCAAGCGAATTCGGCCAGAACACGTGGGACGAACTCAACATCATTGAAGCGGGTGGCAACTACGGCTGGCCCATCGTGGAAGGCATCGAAAACCGAGATGGGCTCGTCGCGCCCGTACAACAATGGTCACCGTCAGAAGCAAGCCCGAGTGGAATGGCGATAATCGGCGATCGTATCTTCATCGCCAATCTGCGCGGCCAACGCTTGTGGATAGCCCCAACCAGCGATCCATCGGACTCGCGCGAAGCATTCACTTCCAAGCACGGACGCATCCGCGACGTGGTCAAAGCACCCGACGGTTCACTCTGGATCCTGACCAATAACACCGACGGTCGCGGAGATCCGCAAGACGGAGACGATCGGATCATTCGCGTGGACGTGGAAAACCTCGATTAACACGAAGAACGACGATATAAACTACACCATTCGCTGCCTCCAATCGGCCGACTGAGTGCAGCCAAAATACGTACGGTTTGCCGCCGCTTAGGTAGGGGTACTTCTCATCTGAGGAGGACTCATGCCCGCACGCCAAAGTGACGCAGATGATCTCTCGACATTCCGTAATGTCAGCGGACTAGGCCACAGTGATAAGAAACGCCGACAGTGGCTCGTCGGCCTGAGCCGAAGTCTCTTGATCATTGTGCCGGTGCTCGCCATTCTGGGAGTGTTCGATGTCCGCACCGCCAGCGTGACCTCTTCGGCACAGCAAGGTGATCTCGAACTCATCTATCCCCGAGTGACACGCGCTGGCCAGGCGACTCCGCTCACGTTTCGTTTGAACTCCACAACACCGATAACCAAGCCCGTCACCGTTGAGTTATGTGGCTCGTACTTTGATCGCCTCGACTTCCAGAATTGGTACCCTAACCCGTCATCTGAGACGCGCTCGAAGGGCAAGGTGAGCTACGAGTTTGATCCACCTCAGACGCGGACTCTCGTCATCGCTCTCGATGCCAGAGCAGCGCCCGAAGCCGGACTCACACCTGCCACTTGCAAAGCCACCGTCGAAACCGGTCAGCTGAGCTTCACATTCACATTTACGACATGGAGGTTGCCCTGATGGACGTTGTTCTACGCTCTCTCATCATCTTTATTGCCGTATGGGCACTCATTCGCCTTTCAGGTAAACGAGAGATTGCACAACTGAATGCCTTCGACATGGTGTTGCTCGTTGTGATCGGCGATCTTGTCGCTCAAGCAATTGTGCAGGAGGACTATTCCCTCACTGCCGCGATCATCGCTGTGTCGACCATAGCTATGGCCAGCATGCTGGTGGCACGATTGGCATTTCTCGTCCCAGCTCTCCAACCCTTCATCAATGACCGACCTCGTGCCATGATCCTGCAAGGAAAAATTGATCACACTGCAATGAGGGCGGAACGATTGACTCGAGCGGAACTCGATGAAGCAGCACGCCAGAATGGCTTTGTGACATTGGCAGATGTCGATGTGTGTGTCTTAGAAGTTGACGGAAATTTTTCCTTCTACCGCAAAGCCACCACCCCGAACAGCGAGGAATGACCACAGTACATCCTGTTTTGTTCATGACCCAACGGGTACTGAACGTCACAGAAACAGTAACCAAAGACAGCAGAACTCAGTATTCTGCCCGAAAGGACTCGACATGGTTATGTGCGATGTTTGCGGAAACAATTCCGATCAGCCGATTGAGATCAAGCGACGTGAAAAGACCGGAGTTTTCGATAGTTTTGAATGCGCAATCCATGCGATTGCGCCAGTTTGTGGCCATTGCGGATGCAAGATTATCGGTCATCCCACCTATGCGCTAGGCACCTCTTTTTGTTGCGATCATTGCGTCGAACACGGCATGGAAGGACAACCCACAACGATCTCTGAATATGATCCCGTCTATCCGGGATGAACGCCTCACTGCAGCCCCAATCCACGGCGCTCGTTGTTATCGACATGCAGGAGTGTTTTTTCGAATCTCCCGCACTTGCAGCACGGCGGGATGAACTAGTACGGAACTGCGTCGAACTGATCTCACAAGCCCACGAGGCACTGGTACCAGTCCTATTGGTTCGAACACAACACCAGCGAGATGGCAGCACGTGGACGCGCAATATGCGCCAAGACAACCAAGGCTTTGCCTTTGCTGGTGATCAGGACGCGTTTCTATTGCCCGAACTTCCCACCTGGGCATCTGTGCAGATCATTAAAACTCGTGACAATGCATTCCATCAGACTGACCTTGCCCAAGTGCTCACTCAAGCGGGCGTATCTCGGCTCGTTCTAGCGGGAGTATCGACTCATAGTTGTGTTGCCGTGACCGCTGCCGAAGCGTACGCGCGCGACTTTGACGTTGTGCTTGCTGGCGATGCAATCGCTTCAGAGAAGCCTGAACTTCACGTTCCGGTACTCAAGCAGTTGGACAACGAATATCGGCAAGCAACGTTGACGAACAAGGAAATCACCTTCGGTTAAGGAGAATTTGTTTACCATGCCAACGAAGAAAACACCCCAATTGAAAGATCCCGAACTCTATGACTCCCTACGTGAAGATGGGGCTTCGGAAGAAAAAGCTGCCCGAGTATCAAATGCGGCCGCTCGCGATAGTCGCAGCGCTGTCGGCCGCCGTGGTGGTAAAGCTGGCTCATACGACGATTGGACAGTTAAAGAATTACGCACCCGCGCAAAGAATCTAGGTTTGTCGGGGTACTCCGACAAACGGAAATCAGAACTCATCGCCATGCTCCGAAATCATTAAACACAAGACCGCGGGGACACAGGGATGCGAAATCCCTGTGTCCCCGCTTCACTAAGGTCAGTAGAAATCAACTAGCCGATAGAACCTTGCACGAATCCGATCGGCTCGAATCCGATCGTCGGGCTTAAGCGGCCAACCGCCGGGATTATCTGGCGTAACCGGATCGTCTGGCGAGGGCTCCCGATCGGGGTCTTCGGGATCTGTGTGAATCGGCGCTAATGGCTCAACAGGTTCCAACGGTGGTGCAGTCATCGTTCCTCCTGAGTTCGAGATAGTCTTGCCATCCTCTTTACCCCGCGGGAACGTTTTTAAACCACGTGTCCCTGTTCAATCGCTATCGCGGCCTGAAGCGAATCGTCATCGCGAGCAATGAGCGTGGTGGCGTCCGAAGCCGTAATGATGGGGCGTTGAATGAGTTTCGGGTGATCTGCCATAGCTTCAATCCACCGCACGCGACTTTCGGCATCTCGATCCCACGAACTCATGCCAAGTTCTTTCGCAATTTTCTCGTTGAGACGTACGATCTCCCATGGCTCCAAACCAAGTCGGTCCAAAACATCGGCCAGTTCGGTTTGACTTGGCGGATCCTCAAGGTAACGCTTTTCGACATATTCGATTCCTGCCTCATCAAGGGCAGCTTTCGCACTACGACACTTACTACACGCCGGATTTATCCAGATTTCCACGAGCCCAGTCTTGCGCTGGAGCACGATGCGGTCAACTACACGTGCGGCCCACGCGAAAACGCGTATCTAGACAGCCACAGTCATCTTCACTGCGAATACGAGGAACGCCAGCCCGACTGTCATATTCGCACCAACACTCAATGACTTACGTTCTCGAAACATCCTCGCCAGTCGCGTACCGGTGAAAATCAAAATGCTCAAATACATCATCGAAGCGATCTGCGCGATCGCACCGAGGATCAAGAACGACACCACCGGATATTCATAATGCGGATCAACGAATTGAACAAAGAAAGCAATAAAAAATAAAATCGCTTTCGGGTTTAGCAGGCTGACAACGAGTGCCCGGCGAAATGGTCGCTCAATTGCAGGTTCGGAAACGACGTTCGCGATGACTTCCGCACTCTCGTGCCTCCGACGCCACAAGGTAACCGCACCGCGCAAGATCCCCAACGCCAGGTACAGCAAGTACAGGGCTCCGGCCCAGCGGACAATCGTGTACAGAGTCGGATGCGTGTTGAGCAGTGAAGCAACACCGGCAGCCGATAAAACCATGAGTACGGTGTCGCCAAGAAACACGCCCGCGACGCCCGTATAGGCAGCACGGACGCCCCGGCGTGCCGCGACCGAGAGGATATACATTGAGTTCGGTCCGGGCAGCAAAATAATGACCACCACTCCGGCAACAAAGGTAGGCAAATCAATGACTCCGAACACTCGAACATTGTGCCACCTGTGCTAGTCATCATGGCTTTTGCATTGCAACTGAGAAAGCACCTAATCGGTGCACGCCAGATCGATTTCTTATACGTGGGCAGGTATTGTTACCTCAAGCCTGAGGAGAAGACATGCAACTTGAAATTGATCAGATGGATAACGTCATTCGACGACTCAAACGAGCACAAGGTCAAATCGGTGGAATCATCGCCATGATCGAAGAGGGTCGCGATTGCAAAGACGTCGTCACCCAAATGGCTGCGGTCTCAAAAGCCATTGACCGTGCTGGTTTCGCTACCGTCGCGCAGGGCATGCGGCAGTGCATGACAAATCCCGATGATGAAGGCATGGACGTGGCCACCATGGAAAAACTTTTCCTCTCATTAGCCTGAACTCGTGAATCAACAACATTCCGGACCTGATTCGGCTGTTTCAGCGATAGAGCACTGGAACCAGGTCTACGAAGAAAAAGATCAACGTTGGAGTGGTCGAGCCAACGCTGCCTTAGTCAATGCACTTTCACAGCACGCACCCGGCACAGCCCTTGACGTTGGTTGCGGTGAGGGCGCTGACTCGATTTGGTTGGCCGAACGAGGTTGGACGGTCACAGCAATCGATGTTTCAACGACGGCCTTAGCCCGCGCCCAACAGGCGGCTGAAAATAAAGGCGTCGCACAGCAAATTGACTGGCTACAGCTAGATTTGACAGAAGAACGCCCCCAAGGAACCTTCGATCTCGTTTCAGCAATTTTCCTGCAATCTCGGATCGACTTTCCGCGTGAAGAAATCCTGAAATCTCTCACCAAGAATGTCGCGCCTCGCGGCTTGTTCTTCATCGTGAGCCATGCTGAGTGGCCACCATGGGCAAAGGCAACAGCACATGATCACGAATATGAGCTGTTACCAAGCGCGGCTGATACCCTCAACTTCCTTGATCTACCGAGCGACTCTTGGGACATCCTCATGTGCGCTGATCAAAGACGCGAGGCGACTGATCCGGACGGAAACCCGGTCGACCTGTTGGACGCTGTGCTCTTGGTTCAGCGGACTAGCGCCGAGTAAGGTGCAGTAATCTCTCGTTGAGAACTCTTGGAGGAAATACATGTGTAGTCCAGACCTGTGTCAGTCTTGCGGAAAGTTTGGTTGGGCAGGCTGCGGAGAGCACGTCGGCGACGTCATGCGCGATCTACCAGAAGTTTCACGCTGCACCTGCGCACACACCATCTGGCCAGAAACCGCCTAAATCGAGGAATCACTCATTCAATGTCGGTAGAGAGTGCCCGCAGCCATCTTGAAAAATTTGGTCGCGGCGATGACATCATGATCAGCGAAGCATCCAGCGCTACTGTCGCTGAAGCTGCAGAGGCATTTGGAATCAAGCCGGAATGGATCGCAAAGACTCTGTCCTTTCGCGGAGAAGGTGACACGTGTCTATTGGTGGTCATGGCTGGAGATGCCCGAACAGACAATGCCCTCTTCAAGGCGCGGTTTGGTCACAAAGCATCCATGGTGAAGGCAGACGATGTCGAGCGCCTTACCGGACATCCGGTCGGCGGAGTGTGCCCCTTTGCTAACCCGGACAGTGCCGAAGTATGGCTCGATTCATCACTGTTGCGTTTTGATCACGTTTATCCCGCTGCTGGCAGCACAAATTCGGCGATCAAGTTGACCTGCGATGAGTTGCTCGAATTCTCACAGGCTCGCGGCTGGGTCAGCGTGAGCAAGCTGCCTGAATAGTCGGTCTAGCCCCGCAGATCGGGGTAGCCGGTGATGCGTCCAATCTGTTGATATAACGGAGCCAGTCGTTGTTCCGAAGGCACATACACCCGCTCAAAAAGTGAACGGTACATGCCGGTGTTTTCAGCGATTGGCTCAAACACTCGACCTTGTCTGGTCATCGCGGCTACTGCTGAGTCTGCATCCGAAAACCAATCCAAACCAATCGCCGTCGTTATGGCGGCACCTACAACTGAGGTCTGGGGCGTGTGGGGACGTTCAGCGTTCACGCCAAAAATGTCAGCGGTGATTTGCATCAGTACATCACTTCCCGATCCGCCACCAGAGGCTCTCACCACAGATAGCGCAGTTTTCGTCTTTCTCGTGGTGTGAACAGCGCCGGCATACAAGGCAAAGACGATACCTTCGAGAATCGAACGGTAAAGATGAGCTCGGGTGTGAACGTCGCCAAAGCCAAATACCGCACCCTTGCCATAAGGGTCTCCATGCGGCCCGGGCATCCACGTAGGTAGCGTCATCAATCCCATCGAGCCCGCAGGAATGTCGCGAATGAGCTCATCAAGCAGTTCCTCAGGAGATCGACCGGCACTTTCGGCAGCAAGCCGCTCAGCCAAACCAAACTCCTGCTTGAACCAAGAAACTAACCACAGCCCACGTAAGACTGCTACTTCCGTATGAAATTGACCTGGAAGAGCAGCGGGGTATGGCGGCAAGAACCGTTCAAGTTCCAGATACCTCATGAGCGGCACATTGAATGTTGCTGTGGTTCCGAAGCTGATACTGCCTTGGTCAGAAGTGAGGCACCCAGCTCCCAAAACGTCACACGCTTTATCACTAGCCGCAGCAATCATGGGAGTTCCGACCGGAATACCCGTAGCTGCTGCAGCTGATGCTGTGATCTGTCCTAAACGTTCGCCCGGATCCACGATGTCTGGCAACTTTTCTGCCTCAATGGGAAACATCGTCGATTTAATTGATCTAGGTTTTGCCCAGCTGCCGGTTTTGGTTTCAAACGGAACCGTCCCGAGAATATTTGCCTTCGAATCCGCAAACTCACCGGTCAGTCGATGGGTGAAAAACCCCGAAAGGAACAGGTATTTGTGGGTTTTCTCCCAAAGTTCTGCTTGGTGCTGTCGGATCCAGTTTGATCGCGAGTAACCCGCTGAAAACTCAAGTAGACCCCCAATCCCAGCCAATTTCCCTAGTGTGAGTAAAGGCGCGCCAAGGACCTTTTTCGCGTCTGCGCGACGATTGTCAGCCCAAATGATTGCCGGGCGAAGCGGCGTACCGTCAGAATCGACATTAACCATGGTGAGGCGCTGAACCGCTAAGGTCACAGCCGCAATTCGAGCCACTAGAGCAGGATGCTCCGCCATCAGACCGGCCACAGACTCACATAGTGAGTGCCATAGGTATTCCGGATCCTGTTCAGCCCAACCGGGCTCCGGCATGACATAGGGCTCAATCCGAATCTGATGGAAACCGAGAATCTCGCCCTTTGCATCGACAAACGCAGCGCGGATCGATTGCGTGCCAGCGTCGATGGCAACGATAAGATCGCCAGCCATAATTCAATTCCTCGTTTGCTCGATATTGTCGAGTAAAACACCTGGATTCATAATGTTGCGCGGATCGAAATGTGTTTTGAGCGCACGCAATACTCCCGTTGACACCTCACCAAGATGCTCAGGCAAATGGTCGCGGAATAGTCGACCAATACCGTGGTGGTGGCTAGGCGAGCCACCCGCTGCCAAGATCGCTTCAATGACTCTTGTGCGGAACTCAAAGAACTCATCGGTTGATTCAGGTTTCAGAATCATAATGAAATACAAGTTTGTGCCTTGCTCATAAAAGTGCGAGGCGTGAGACATACACATAGTTCCGCCCCGAGCTTCAATAACTGACCTCACAGATTGGTGCACGTGATGCAGATTCGACCACGTCACGGAGGTTTCGAGAGTATCGATCACCATGCCAAAGTCCATGATGTCGTTACGGACGTGAACATCGGAATAACGACCGGCCTCCCACTTCTTGGTGGCAAAACTCGTGAGAGAGATACCCCCGTAATTGCAGCCGATTTTGAGTGACTCGTTCGCAATAAGCGCTGTCGCTTTGCGATGCCCCTCGGCTGTGCCAATGAGGAGGCATCGTGAACCTGATTTCATACCTCGGGCCGCCAGATACTTGGCGGCAACACCCGAGTCAAAGCCCTTGAGAGCGAGACCTCGCTCGGTTTCTTCTGGATCCGAGATACGCAATACCGCTGGTTTTCCAAACTCACCTTGAACAATCTCGCGGGCCGTATTTACGGCCGCCTCCCAACTGGGCAACATCATCGCAAACCGAGACGTGTTTTGCGGTCGATGCGGGAAAATCTTTAAGGTGACTTCCACCAAAATCCCAAACGCGCCTTCACTGCCTTTCAAAATGTCATTGAGTTTTGGCCCATTTGCAGTGGCAGCATAAGCATGGGTCTTAAGTGTTCCAATCGGCGTGACGTATTCCTGTGCGACGACAAGATCGTAGGCATCACCGTAATAGGTTGAGGCTTGACCAGATCCCAAAGCCGTTACCCAGCCACCAACCGTCGCAATTTCAAACGATTGCGGAAAGTGGCCACCGGTCCACGAGCCGTTAGCCCCGTATTCACGTGCCTTAGTGTTAAGCGCGATCTCGTAATCCGGGCCCATCATTCCGGGCTGAACAACCGCGACTTGATCTTCTTCATTGATCTCAATGAGTTTATTCATGTGCGTACGCAGCACAAGAATCACGCCACCGAAGTCGGCCCGAGTACCAATGACAACGCTCGAACCTGCACCGAAGGGAACGACAGGGATTCGATGTTCGTGACAGTAGGCGACGATCTCAGACACGTCCTGCTTATCGCGCGGGTGCACAATCAGATCTGGCAGCTTTTCTGTCTCACCCAATCGCAAGGCGATGTCTTCATCAATCGACTTGCCATGGCCAAACTTGACCCGGTCGCGGTCAGTATCAGAAATGTTCTCAAGCCCAACAATGTCCGCCAGCGCCTTGCGGTGTTTTTCGGACATTTCAGTTGGTGGCACATTTTCGATGAGCCGGTCACCATCAGGAAAATTAGGCACAAAATCGGCCTCAGCGATCCCAAATTCATCGAGGAACATCGAAACCCACGCATCGCTCGGGTGACTGTGCGCATCAGCCGTGAACATCAACGCTTCGCGATACGTACCTTCGCGTGCCGGTTCGTTGCGCCATTGTGGGGTGAATTCCAATTTATCCGCCATGTCGAGTCTTTCCTTTGGCTCGCGAGGAGCTGCGATCAGATACCCGAACCCTATCGGTTTTGCAGGGCAACGAAGACCCCAATTCCGCATAAGGTGGGCGTATGGACGTCTACGGCCGCAGCCCAGAAAACCAAGCTCCACCTTTCGAAGGCCATAACGTGGTCACGAGTGATCGAGCGCTGACCGACGCATTGACCGCCTTCGCTGGTGAGCACTCCACCGGAATCATCGATTCTCTACGCGAACTTGGCGATATTGCTGGATCGCCTGAAGCTCGGGAGCATTGGCATCGAGCAAATGAACACCCCCCGGTTTTCACCTCAACCGATCGCTATGGCAATAGAATCGACGAGGTCGAGTTCGATCCCTCGTGGCATTGGTTGATGAAGCACGGCGTGGGTTTTGGACTCACTGGAACGCCCTGGTTCTCTGATGACCCGCATGCGCATTTGCGCCGTGCTGCCGGTTTCTTTTCTTGGGGTCAGGTCGAACAAGGACACATGTGTCCAATCACGATGACGAATGCGGCTGTACCGGCGCTCATGGCTGACCAAGATTTGTATCAAGAGTGGGCACCAGGCCTCGCTTCCACCAGTTATGACTTCGGGCTGCGAGTACCCAGTCAGAAACAAGGCTTGTTGGCTGGCATGGGCATGACGGAGAAGCAAGGCGGTTCTGATCTACGCACCAATACCTCTACGGCCCGCGATAGCGGCAACGGAACCACATACTTCATTAACGGCCACAAATGGTTTACTTCGGCACCGATGAATGACGTGTTCCTTCTTTTAGCCAGAACAGATGCTGGTATCACGTGTTTTGTGGTACCTCGAATTCTGCCCGACGGAAGCCGTAATTCCTTCCTCATCTCTCGGCTCAAGGACAAGCTGGGGAATCGTTCAAATGCCTCCAGCGAGTTAGAATTCCACGACACCATTGGCTACCGGTTAGGTGAGGAAGGTCGCGGTATTCGCACCATCATTGAAATGGTGTCCGCCACCCGTTTGGACTGCATTTTAGGTTCAGCCGCCATCATGCGTAAAGCTTTCAATGAAGCTCTTTGGCACACCAAGCACCGCTCTGCCTTCGGTGCGGTACTGGCGGAGAAGCCGGCGATGCAAAATGTACTGGCTGATCTCGCTATTGAATCTGAGGCGGCCACTCTGGTTGCAATGCGACTTGCAACGACGACAGATAAGCCAAATGACGAGCACGAACAAGCATTACGACGCATTGGTCTTGCCATGGAGAAATATTGGGTATGTAAACGCACCCCAATGATGACCGCCGAAGCTCTGGAGTGTCTCGGCGGCAATGGCTATATCGAAGAGTCCGGCATGCCCTTGCTCTATCGCGAATCCCCCGTGAATTCGGTATGGGAAGGCAGTGGAAACGTCAATGCACTTGACGTCTTGCGTGCAATTGACCGAAATCCAGAAACACTCGCTGCTTGGATCAACGAGGTGGGGTCGGTAAGTGGTGAGGATGCCCGTCTCGATGCCGCTGCGAAGAGTGTCATGAACGAGATGTCCGATATGAGCAATGCGGAAGCTAAGGCCCGCAGAATCACGTCACGGATGGCCGCCGTGCTCCAAGGTGTGCAGTTGATTAAGTACAGCGATCCAGCCCTGGCTGATGCGTTTTGCGCTTCACGTTTGGCGGGAGATTGGGACGGAACATTCGGCACGCTACCTGCGGGCACAGACTTTAGGGCGTTAATCAACCGTGCGACGCCCGTCACATTAAGTTAAATAATTCCCCGGAATTCCAACACTCCACCTTGAGGCTATCTCATTAGTCGGACGAGCATCTTAAATAACAAGACAAAAGTTTGCTCTTTGACCACCAATCTGAGCAAACTGTTCACTATGCAGCAGGCACATCACATTTGGCTCGTGGAACGACTCCACGTAGACCTTTGCCGTGCCTGCTCTCATATGTGTCGCTAGTTGAAATTCCCCAGCCGCACTTGCTGTGCTGCCACCTCTTCGCATTCAGCTAGGACACTCTTCATGACTATTTCTGCTACCGCTCCACGACGCGCCCGCAAAGGCGACGGACAGTGGGCATTGGGCTACCGCGAGCCGCTCAACGCCAATGAGCAGATGAAAAAAGACGATGATGCTCTCAACGTTCGAGCCCGCATCGAAAACATTTACGCCAAGCGCGGGTTCGACTCGATTGACCCAGGAGACCTGCGCGGACGATTCCGCTGGTGGGGGCTTTACACTCAACGCCGTCAAGGCATCGATGGGGGCAAGACCGCAACCTTGGCTCCCGAAGAACTGGACGACCGCTATTTCATGATGCGAGTCCGGATCGATGGCGGACAACTCGATCTCACACAGTTGCGCACCATCGCAGACCTCTCAATCGAGTACGGGCGCGACACCGCGGATCTCACTGATCGCCAGAATATTCAGTACCACTGGATTGACGTGGTCGACGTGCCAGATATCTGGAACCGACTGGAAGCTGTGGGGCTTTCAACCCAAGAGGCATGCGGCGATTGCCCTCGCGTCATTCTGGGCTCGCCCGTCGCCGGGATTTCCGCAGATGAAATCATTAATCCCACACCAGCCCTCGAAGAAATCCGTGACCGTTACATCGGTGATCCTTCCTTCTCGAATCTGCCGCGCAAATACAAGACAGCCATCAGCGGCCATCCGGGGCACGACGTCGTTCCCCAAATCAATGACGTTGCTTTTATCGGCGCTATCCACCCGGAGTTCGGCCCCGGTTTCGACGTATGGGTCGGCGGCGGACTCTCAACCAATCCGATCCTCGCTCAACGACTGGGCGTGTGGGTTCCGCTCAACGAAGTGCCGGACGTGTGGGTGGGCATCACCAGCATCTTCCGCGATTACGGTTACCGCCGACTCCGTTCACGGGCACGCCTCAAGTTCCTCGTTGCCGATTGGGGAGTCGAAAAGTTCCGCGAGGTACTCCAGACTGAATACCTCGACCGAAAACTCCTCGATCTGGACAATCCGGGCGCTCCGGAAACACCCGTCGATCACGTTGGCATTCACCAGCAGACTGACGGTAAATGGTTTGTTGGTTTGTCAACTGATGTTGGCCGTGTTTCTGGCACCAAACTCAAGCAACTCGCAGACATTGTCGAGGCTCACGGCAGCAACCGTATCCGCACGACTCCCATGCAGAAACTGCTCGTACTGGATCTCGAAAAGGATCGAGTCGAATCGCTCGTGGCCGAGCTCGCGAATATTGGCCTGTATGCGCGACCGAATCAGTGGCGACGCAACACAATGGCCTGCACCGGGATTGAGTTTTGCAAGCTTGCCATCGTCGACACAAAAAACCGAGCTATCGAACTCAGCGAACATCTCGACAACGCCTTCCCCACGATCGACACACCGATAACGGTGAACGTCAATGGCTGCCCCAACAGTTGCGCCCGAATCCAGACCGGCGACATCGGGCTCAAGGGTCAACTCGTGCTGAACGAGGCTGGTGAACAAGTCGAAGGCTTCCAAGTGCACCTTGGCGGATCGCTCGGGTTCGAAGCTGGTTTCGGTCGAAAGCTTCGCGCTCACAAGGTTACCGCGCAGGACCTGCCTCACTATGTAGAAAAACTGACCACCACCTACCTGGATCAGCGCACCGATGGCGAATCCTTCGCCTCATGGGTTACCCGCGCAGAAGAAGGTGACCTGCGATGAGCGAGCGCGCCGTACCTTTCCACTGCCCCTACTGCAGTGACGAAAATTTGCGTCCCCACAGCGCGACACCAGGTGAATGGGAATGTCGCAGCTGTATGCGGGCATTCCAACTCAAACTCATCGGACAACTCACACCAACACACGCCTCGGAAAGGAGGACAGCACTATGACCGCACCAGCACTCATTGCTCTGGCGCACGGCAGTCGTGACCCACGTTCTGCCGAAACAATTCACGCCCTCACGGAGGTGGTCGCATGCATGCGTCCTGACCTCCGAATCGAAGCTGCATTCCTCGATCTTTGCGGACCTACACTCGACGAAGTTGTCGAAAAATTGGTACGCGACGGTCACGAAGAAATCGTTGTGGTTCCATTGCTTTTGGTGGAAGCATTCCACGCGAAAGTAGATGTGCCCGAGGTCGTAGAAGCGGCCCGCAAACAACACAATGTGCGGATTCAAATCACCAAGGTACTTGGACTCGAAACCGCTTTCTTCAACGTGTTAGATCGTCGCCTTCGTGAAGCACTGCGGGTCAATCGCGTGCGTGAGGTTGACGCACTGGTCTTGGCCGGAGCTGGTTCTTCTGATCCTTTGGCGAATGCAGTTGTCGCACGCGCAGCACGGGTCTGGGGTGCTCGACACAAACTCCCCACCATTGCGGCTTTTGCTGCAACAGCCCCACCTGCGGCCAGCGAAGCTGTCCGAGCACACCGCCAGGATGGTCGTCGGCACATCGCTGTCGGCATGCTTTTCCTTGCTCCGGGCCTGCTCCCGGATCGTGTCCGCGAATTGGCTCTCGAAGCAGGTGCTATCGCGGTTGCCGAACCTATGGGTGCAGCACAAGAGGTCGCCGAAGTACTTCTCGCCCGCTACGCCGTCGGTGCCGTAGACCTCGTTCCCTTGGAAGCCATGTTCGCCGACCTGTGACGATGATTATGAACAAGTATGAGTGGCGTTCGGGCTCCTAGGTTGCCGCGAACGCCACTCATGCGGACACCGTTATCTTTCTGCTGCCGACACTCGCGCGAAGCACATTTGTCCTTAGAATGAAACATGCTTTCATCAGCGGAAATCGCCGAACGGTATGCCTATCCCCCGCGCCTTGAGTCACCATGGTTTCGGATGAATTTTGTCTCGAGTATCGATGGTGCCGCGCAAGACGCTTCTGGGCTTTCAGGGGGCTTGGGCGGGCCTGATGACACGGCTATCTTCGCCGTTTTACGTTCCCTAGCTGACGTAATTATCGTCGGCGCCGGAACCGCACGTACAGAAGGCTATGCGCCAGTCCGTCCAAGTGAAATACATGCCGAGATCCGCTCACAATTCACCGATACGGCAGTCCCACCGATCGCGATTGTCAGCCGACAACTCGACATCCCTGACTCACTCATTGCTCCAGGACAAATCGTCATCACGTGTGGCGATTCCGATCCTAATAAGCGTGCCGAGCTCGCTGAAACGGTGGATGTCATTGTGACCGGCCATAAAGAAATCGATTGGCCTGCCACTGCTACCGAACTCGCCCAGCGTGGCTTATATCGTGTCCTCTGCGAAGGCGGACCACATCTCCACGGTGACCTCATCGCAGCTGATCAGGTTGATGAGTTGTGCCTCAGCGTCGCGACCGTATTGACCGGAGGCGAATCACGCCGAATTGCGATCGGACCCATTGCTCCAAGTCGCGCCATGCGCTTAGTCGACACCATCACCGGAAGCGATCTGCTTGCGACTCGCTGGATTCGCGATCGAAATATCACAGCCAAGTGACGTCTTGCCCCAGAGCAACTAGGCTGAAGATATGTATAACGTCGCGATTCTTTTTGAACGACAGCTCATTGATCTGGATGCTGATCAGATCGCTTCACTCCACGAAGGCGTAGACGAAGACGTCACCTATCACCTCCTGCTTCCCGTAACAGAATCACGATTAGCAGTTCGCACGTCAATGGCTGCTCTCGGCGACGGTGTCATTGCACCCGATCTTGATCTTGAGGTCCTAGAAACTCTCGAGAACGAGGAACGGTTACGTGGCGAACGCGGTTTGAACACGTCACTTGAGTTGTTCCGTGCCCGTGGTCTCAATGCCACCGCTGCGCTCGCTGAAGGTGACCCCCTCGACGAGCTCCGTGACTTAGTCAAGCAATACGACTGCAATGAAGTTATCGTGTTGACTGAGCCACACATCGTACGCGAATTCCTTCATGTCGATTGGGCTTCTCGCGCTCGTCGTCAACTCAACGTGCCCACTCTTCATCTCCTAGAGAATTACACCTTCAGTCAGCAGGCAGACATATGAGCGAGCCACAGATCACGAAGAGCGACGCCGAATGGCGCTCAGAACTCAGCTCTTTGGAATATCACGTGCTGCGCGAAGCCGGAACCGAACGCCCCTTCAGCAGCCCCTACGAACACGACGACACCGAGGGTGTGTACCGCTGTCGCGCCTGTCATGCGGAATTATTCCGCAGCAGCACGAAGTTCGATGCACAATGCGGATGGCCTTCATTCTATGAACCACTCGCTGAAGACCGCGTGCAGTACATCGAAGACAACTCCTTAGGTATGACGCGAACGGAAGTTCGTTGCACAAACTGTGGTTCCCACCTAGGCCATGTTTTCAAAGGGGAAGGTTTTAGTACCCCGACCGATTTGCGCTACTGCATTAATGGAGTTGCACTGTCTTTGGAACCGCGCGAACCAAGCGAACATTAACGCGCTTACCTCATCACGCTATAGCCAACAGACACTTCACTCGGTGTGTCGAAAGGCTATGAGAGGAAATCCTGCCTAAGATCGCGATGTGAGCGCCAGCAAGCAACTCGCCGATATGCCTGAAGTTTTCGCTCAGGCAGTAACTGAGATCAGTCGATTACAGGTTCGCCCTGAACTGGAGATCTCGGATATGCCTGCGCCGCGAAACATTGCCCCCTTCGCCCACGCCATTACCGGAGACGTTTACGCCAGTGACGAGGAAGTCGGCACAGGCCGATTCGTCCTCCTCCATGATCCAGCTGGCCACGAAGCATGGAGTGGCACATTCCGTTGTGTCACCTTCGCCAAAGCGGATATTGATCAGGACATGGCCAGCGACCCAATGCTCACGGGTGTCGGCTGGTCGTGGTTGATCGACTCACTAAACCACAACGGTGCAGATTTCATCCGCCCAGCAGGCAGCGTGACAGTGGTCAGATCCGATGGTTTCGGAGACATGGCAGAAGACCCAGCCACAGCACAAATCGAGATCCGAGCCTCATGGACCCCAACCGACCATTTTAGCGCTCACGTGGAAGCGTGGGCCCAACTGCTCGCGCAGATCTCTGGCCTTCCCCCCGTAGCTCCTGGCGTCGTTTCCTTAGAACATAAGCGAGCTTCTCGTTGAGTGAAGAAACCGAAGCAGAGACTCCTGAACCCCTCCCACGACTCGGACTTCGGGAGCCGCTCGGGAACGTCATCGATACTGACGATGGTCTTGCTCGCGTTTACGCCGAACTCTCTCTCGGCGAAGGACCGATCGGATTAGATGCCGAACGTGCATCGGGGTATCGCTACTCACAACGCGCCTATTTAATCCAAGTTCGCAGACATGGTTCGGGCACATTCCTTATTGACCCCACACGCTTCGACGGATTAGGCGACTTAAACGAGGTTCTGGGTTCCCAAGAGTGGATCCTTCATGCCGCTACTCAAGATCTTCCCTGTTTGCGTGACGAGGGGCTGAGACCAAGCCAGCTTTTCGATACCGAACTTGCTGGCCGCCTGCTGAATTTACCCAAGGTCGGTCTCGCTTCGCTCGTCGAGCACTACCTCGGCCTATCCATGGCTAAAGAACATTCAGCTGCTGACTGGTCGACTCGTCCGCTGCCCGAGTCCTGGCTGGAATATGCGGCACTTGATGTTGAAGTTTTATCCGAACTACGCCAAGCAGTTATTGCTGATCTTGAGAAGTCAAACAAACTCACCTGGGCACAAGAAGAGTTCGAGTCTCTACTTGACTTCACCGGACCGGCACCTCGTATTGATCCGTGGCGCCGCACCTCTGGTATTCACAAAGTCCGTGACCGCCGAACCCTTGCTCGCGTTCGCGAACTCTGGATTGCACGAGATCGATTGGCCCAAGACCTTGACGTGTCACCAGGTCGCCTCCTGCGTGACCCGGCTTTGCTGTCGCTCGCACTTGACCATCCGACCGGATCAGCCGCAATAAAACGTCATGACTCCATGCGCAACAGCCGCGCCCGCAAACACCTCGAAGACTGGACTGAAGCACTTCACATCGCCGAACTAATCAATGACTCTGAATTGCCACCTAGCAGCCTGCGCCACGAAGGGCCGCCACCGCCACGAGCATGGGCCGATAAGTCTCCTGAAGCGGCAGCCCGACTGGTCACGGCGCGTGAGAGAATTCTTCAGATCGCCGAAGACGTGGATGTACCACAAGAGAACTTACTGAGTCCCGCGATCGTTCGCGCGCTCGCTTGGGAGCCACCGTTTGAACTCACCGCAGAAAAGGTTGCCACGGCACTGAAGGATATGGGTGCTCGACCATGGCAAATTTCCCTCACGGCAACGGCACTCAGCGAAGCAATCGATTCCTGAGACGCAATTCTTCTATGTTTTGAGTCTGCGCCAGCATTGATCTTGCGGCTAGGACTACCCTCGAATCTAGAAAACGTTCCTCAGACACGTGCAGACAGGAGTAACCGTGGGTGAATTCGCCAAGCCACTTGTGATTGGTCCTGAGTATTTCGACACCATTGATGGCGGCGTCGATCCTGCAGAAGCAACTGCGGCAGGTAACCGTATCGCGCATCTGCTCGTGCGGGGCCCTCAGGTGTCGGGCGACGATGCACTGATCGAACGCGTGTTGACGCTCGCTGATCGTGAAGGCCTCTGTTCTATCGCCGAACTGTGGGCTACTGCCTTACCCGATTCCCTCGCTGGTGCGCTATGGCGGCTCTACCTACTACGTACCTGGGTCCACAATGAACCCCAACGGGCGGCGCGTGAGTTTGCCGCAGGGCGAAAATGGGTTCCTGTCGATGAGGTTCTAGCTGGAGTTCCAGATCCGCCTGGGCCGGAGGAAGTCTGTGCGCTGGCCGATGACGTCATTCGTGGTGTTCTCAGATCCGACGTCGATGTAGCGTTTGACCGGGCAGCTGCCTTCGCCCATATCGTCGCGGTCGGTCGAGCCCACCTCGCCCCAGACAGAGATTTCGACGACTTTTCTTCGCTCTCAGCTGACACTCACAGTGCAGCAAAACTTATGGAAACTGCCAAACACCTGCGAAATTCCGCCCGGTTAGAACGCGCCCAAAAGCTTTCTTGACCGTCATATTCGCACCATAACCAGTGCGGGAGTACGATGTTTCTACGTCGGGTCAGGAGTAGCCCCGGGTCCCAAAATTAGCCGCTACGAGCGGCCACGCGCCGTGAGGCGCTTCACCTGGCCCGACGCCTTAAACTGCTTCGTCGAATCCGCCCAAAACCTAACTTCGCCCAGCTTTTTGGGTTCACGCCTACCTAATTGCTGTTTTTGACTCCAACTTCCGACGGTCTCGTGGGAATTGTGGGGCGGGAGTGCCTAGTGAGAAAGTTGCCCCGAAGGACGGCCGTCCCGCCAGAATCCGAGGAACCCTTAGGCGTCATTTTTCCTTCGCTCTGCCCACACGTCACCTGCTGCCGATACACTGCCTGAGTGCCGTTCAATACCCACATGCGATCTTTGGCAGCGACTCTGGTCGCTGCTTTAGCGGTCGTCTGGGGTGCCATCGGTTTCGCCTCACTTCAGACCTCACGCGCAGATCGCGTAGACACGGCAGCATTTGCCTCGTTAACAGATGCTCATCACAACGTGTCCGAGATTTCCGTCGTAGACGACGAAGAAAACACAGCTAATACCGCAGTCCCACAATTCTTCGGTCTGATTTCAGAACCAGTCGATCCCGTACTCGCTCGAATATCACTGACTCGCGATACCGCGACACGCTTGATTCCAGCTACGCATGGTGAAGCCAGCCAGCGGGGTCCACCAGCGGACATGTAATGCCCTAGCCATCCTGTCCGCTCATCGTTTTCTCTCTGCTCTAGGAACCCCATGAAAATCACTCCAGCCATTTGGCGCCTTATTTCCACCATCTTGGTGATTGGTCTAGCCGCTGGCTTCACCTATTTCAAAGAACCAAGCTTCGGTATCGACCTTCGGGGCGGAACCCAAATGATCTTGGAGACGCAAGACACTGAACGTCAAGTTGCCGATGCTGAGGCGACCGACCGCGCCCTTGAAGTCCTCCGTGGCCGCGTCGACGCTTTAGGCGTGTCTGAACCGACCTTGGCTCGCTCAGGAGAAAATCGAATTATTGTCGAACTCCCAGACGTACAAGATCCCGAGAAAGCGATTGAAGTCATCGGCCAGACAGCCGTGCTGGAGTTCCGTGAGGTTTTGCAGCTGGCAGACGAGTCCACCGAGCCAGGCGAAGGCCAGATTGTTGCAGCCGACGAATCGGGCCAGCAACTCTTGCTCGGCACGGTGCAAGTCGATGGTGACGGAATTAACGATGCGCGCGCCGAAATGCCACAAGATAGTTTGGGACAGTGGGTTGTGAACGTCGACTTCAGTCGTGATGGCCGCCAGCCTTGGAAAGACCTCGTAGCTAGCGCCTGTCAAAACCCCAATGCAAACAACCGCATCGCCATTGTGCTAGACCAAACGATCATTTCGAGTCCGCACATCGTTCCTGAAATGTGCGCCACGGGCGGCGGAAACTCGACGAGCATCACCGGTGATTTCTCATACGACTCCGCCAATGAACTCGCTATCTTGATCAAAGGCGGCGCACTCCCGGTGCCCGTCACCATCGTCAACCAAAGCACGATTGGCCCGACCTTGGGTGCTGCCGCAATTGATGCATCGATCAAGGCTTCAATCATTGGTCTGGTCTTGACTGGACTGTTCATCGCTTTTGCATACCGTCTCGTTGGTGTGGTCGCCACCATCGGTTTAGCAAGCTACGCGCTGATTTCCTATGGTTTGCTGGTCTGGATCGGCGCGACACTTACCTTGCCGGGCTTGGCGGGTTTCGTACTAGCCATCGGCTTAGCAATTGACGCGAACGTCTTGGTTTTCGAAAGAGCCAAAGAAGAGTACGCCGAGATGCCTCAAGCAGGTCTCGGCCCAGCCCTAAAGACGGGCTTCAACAAGGCGTGGTCAGCGATTTTGGACTCCAACGTCACGACGGTCCTAGCAGCTTTGCTGTTGTTCTTTTTGGCTACCGGACCGGTTAAAGGATTCGGTGTCACCCTGACAATCGGTACCATCGCGTCGATGTTCTCAGCCCTTGTCGTGGCTCGCGTCATCGCCGAATGGGCCGTCGGACGGAAATTCTTCAAGAACCGACCGAGCCTGTCAGGTATCGCAGGCAAGAACCGGATCCGTACCTATCTCAATGAAAAAGGTCCGAACCTCATCAAGCGTGCCCAAGTGTGGGTCATGATCACGGCCGGCGTCGCTGTGCTTTCCTTGGTCGGCATCTTCACGGGTGTCAATATGGGTGTCGAGTTCACCGGTGGTCGCATCATGGAATATACGACCACTCAACAGGTCGACCCTGAAGATGTTCGAGTTGCTGTCAGTGATGCGGGTTTCCCGACTGCTGTCGTTCAAACATCATCAGGTGACGGCATCAACGAGAACATTACTGTCCGCACCGGACAAATCTCAGAATCTGAAGCGAATGAAATCAAGGCAGCCGTGGCATCGGTCACCGGCGGCGCCGATCTCTTGTCTTCTGACTCCATCGACCCCACTCTCGGTAAAGAACTTCGTAATAAGGCCTTGCTCGCCTTTGCTATCGCTATCGGTGCGCAAATGCTGTACTTGGCTTGGCGTTTCCGCTGGACCTGGGCGCTGTCGGCAATCGTGTCTATGTCTTCGGTAGTTTTGGCTGTCGTCGGCATTTGGGCCTGGTGGGACAAGCCAATTGATGGCGTGTTCTTGGCTGCGATCCTTTCGATTATTGGTCTGGCAGTCAACGACACGATCGTGGTATTTGACCGTATCCGTGAACAATTGCACGACACTTCTCGCGACAATTTGCGAGGTATGGTGAACGAAGCAATCTTGTCGACACTCCCCAGAACAATCAACACAGGTTTGGGAGCCATTCTGATCTTGGCGGCGTTGGCCGTTCTCGGTGGTGATTCGCTACGCGACTTCTCACTCGCTTTGATCTTCGGCCTAGCGATCGGCATCTTGTCAACAATCTTTACGGCCTCTTCCTTGGCTGTCCTTCTTGAAGAACGTTGGCCCCTGACTCTTCACAAAAAGTCAAAGAAGGCTGTCGATCCCTATGCCCATGTTGGAGACGGCCGCGAAGCCGGACCAATTTCATAAGCAGAAAGAACGTTCTCGTGTCTGAACAGAACCCAGAAAACAATCCTCAGCAGACCCCATACAACGTCGGTCAGCCGCCACCGCCACCTCCTCCAGTCGGTGGAGGTTGGGGCGGTGGCGTGCCGAGCGCTGGTGCCCCATTTGGAGTCGATCCGATGAGCGGTTTGCCCTTCTCAGACAAGAGCAAATTGATCGCAGGGCTGCTACAGATTCTCATCCCCTTGGGAATCGGACGAATGTATATGGGACACGTGGGAGTGGGTATTGCTCAACTCCTCGTCACACTTGTCACCTGCGGTGTCGGAGCGCTGTGGCCGTTCATTGACGGGATTTTGATTCTCGTGGGTCAACCCCGAGACGAGAAGGGTTTACCTCTTCGTTAAGAGCTTGCTCCATCGCAGAACAGAGACAAGTGCGCAGCGGCTTTCGTGTCGTTATCGCGGCTTTCGAGGCAATTTCTCGACCTCATCGAGCACGATACTCACGGACTTCGTTCAATGAGACAATGAACGCATGGCCATTGCGAATCATGTCACTGAGCTCATTGGTAATACCCCGTTAGTTCGACTGAACTCGGTCGTGCCCGAAGGTGGCCCAACGATCGCAGTCAAGCTCGAGTATCTCAATCCGGGTGGCAGTTCTAAAGACCGAATCGCAATCAAGATGGTCGATGAAGCTGAAGCTTCGGGCGCGCTCAGGCCTGGTGGGACGATAGTGGAGCCAACGTCAGGAAATACGGGAATTGGACTTGCACTCGTTGCTCAGCAACGTGGTTACAAGTGCATTTTCGTTGTTCCAGACAAAGTGAGCATCGATAAGCAAGACACCCTCAAGGCCTATGGCGCCGATGTGGTCGTCTGTCCCACGGCAGTTCCTCCAGAGCATCCTGACTCTTACTATTCGGTTTCAGATGCACTCGTGCGCAATGTGCCTGGCGCTTGGAAACCTGATCAATACTCCAATCAAGCGGGTCCAGCCAGCCATTATGAAAGCACTGGCCCGGAAATCTGGCGAGACACAGACGGCAAAATTACTCACTTTGTTGCGGGCGTAGGCACGGGCGGCACAATTACCGGCACCGGACGCTATCTCAAAGAAATGAACCCAGATATTCAGGTCATCGGTGCTGATCCAGTGGGATCGGTCTATTCAGGTGGCACCGGACGCCCATATCTTGTCGAAGGTGTCGGCGAAGACTTTTGGCCCTTGGCTTATGATCCGGCAGTTCCCAACGAGATTGTCGCTGTGAGTGACGCAGACTCTTTTGAAATGACACGTCGCTTGGCCCGCGAAGAAGGCCTGCTCGTGGGCGGCTCGTGCGGTATGGCAGTCGTCGCTGCACTACAGGTCGCAAAGAAGGCAAAACCAGACGATTTAATCGTGGTCTTACTGCCAGATGGCGGTCGTGGTTACCTCTCCAAGATATTTAATGACGACTGGATGAGTTCCTATGGTTTCCTGCGCACTCCTCTCGACGGCAAGAAACACGCCCTCTCGGTAGGCGATATTCTCAGACGCAAATCAGGTGCTATCCCCGATCTCGTACACACGCATCCTTCAGAAACAGTGCGCGACGCGATTAACATCTTGCGCGAATACAATGTTTCTCAGATGCCTGTCGTTGGGCCAGAACCGCCGGTCCTCATTGGCGAAGTTGCTGGCAGTGTTAGTGAGCGCGAACTCTTGAGCGCTGTTTTCGAGAGTCGCGCACAATTGACTGATCCAGTGAGCAGCCACATGGAACCGCGCCTACCGCTGATCGGTATTGGCGAAACTCTCGACGACGTACTGAAAGCGTTGAGTGAAAGCGACGCAATCATGGTTGTCGATGCTGGCAAACCCCTCGGCGTTCTCACCCGCCACGACCTACTTGGAGTTCACGAATGAGCAAGGAGCACGGTTTTTCCACCCGAGCGATTCACGCCGGTTATGAACCAGATCCGTTAACTGGCGCAGTCAACGTACCGATTTATGCCAGTTCCACTTTCGCCCAAGACGGAGTTGGTGGCATGCGCGGAGGTTTTGAATACGCGCGCACCGGGAATCCAACTCGACGAGCTTTGGAAGCGAACCTTGCTTCCCTTGAAGCCGGCGCCTATGGCCGGGCATTTGCCTCTGGCATGGCCGCGACCGATACGGCTCTGCGCACCCTACTCAAACCCGGCGATCACATTGTGATTCCCGATGACGCTTACGGCGGAACCTTCCGTTTGATTGACAAGGTCTTCTCTCACTGGGGTATTTCACATACTCCGGCTGCTATTAACAAAGTTGATGCCATCCGCTCAGCAATCCATGAGAAGACCAAAGTCATCTGGATTGAGACACCCACCAATCCTCTGCTGAACGTTGGCGATATCGCAGCAATTGCAGATCTTGCTGAGGAATATGGGCTAGCTTTTGTCGTCGATAACACCTTTGCTTCACCCTATTTACAGCAGCCACTCACCCTCGGCGCTGATGTCGTATTGCATTCGACCACGAAGTATCTCGGCGGCCACTCTGACACCGTCGGTGGCGCGCTGATCACGAATGATCCGGAACTCGACGCACAGTTTGCTTTTCTCCAGAATGGTGCGGGAGCAGTACCCGGGCCTTTCGATGTCTATCTCACAATGCGGGGCATTAAAACTCTGGCAGTTCGAATGGAACGCCACTGCGACAACGCCGAAAAGATCGTCGATTGGCTTTGCACCCGGCCTGAAATCACTCGGGTGTACTACCCCGGTCTTGCTGAACATCCAAGCCACGAAAATGCGGCAAAGCAGATGCGGCGTTTCGGTGGCATGGTGTCGATCCAGATGGCCGGTGGCCGCGAGGCTGCGCTCGACCTGTGTGCCAAGACAAAAGTCTTTACCTTAGCTGAGAGTCTGGGTGGTATTGAATCACTCATCGAGCATCCGGGAGCTATGACACACGCATCCACTGCCGGTTCGCAACTCGAAGTTCCCGACAATCTAGTACGCCTTTCGGTCGGCATTGAAGATGTTGAGGATCTTATTGCTGACCTTGAGCAAGCACTGGAATCTCAGTAGTTTCCTAGCGCTACTCCAACACATCGTTGGTTCTGGTTACTACGCTGACACACATGGCTGAAACCAAACGGGAAAGTTTCCTCGGGCTATCGTGGCTGCAGTTGATCGCGGGATCGCTAGCAGCCATGACATCGGCGTGGATTGCGTCCGCGTTCGGCGTGAGCGGAACGATCATTGGTGCCGCCGTCGGCAGTTTGAGCGCATCCATAGCTACGGCATTGTATTTCCAGAGCCTTTCGCGCGGACAGGAGTTGGTCCGACGACCGATCACGCAAAGCCGCGCTGGCTCTGTCGTGACTCAAACCGATGACCCAGAGTCCACCGTGGTGATACATGATGGCGAAGAGGCAGAATCTATCACCGATCTGCAGGATGCGGACCCGGTGACAGCCCAGACCAGCGGAATGGATTCGACTCGTAACCGTCAGATCGTCATCGGTACAGTCGTTGCCTTAGCGATTGCACTCCTCTCAATCGGCGCCTTCGAGTTCATCAGCGGGAACCCCTTCGGCCAAGCTGAACGACCTGCAATCGGTCGGCCTTGGCAACCCGCACCCACAGCAACAACACCTTCACCCACCGAGGAAACTCCCGACCCAACCGAGAGCCCCACAACTCCGACCGAGCCAACACCCGAACCAACTCAAGACGTAACACCAGTCCCAACGGAGCCGATTCCGACGAGTCCTGTCACTCCAGACGGACCGGGTGAGACGGAGCCGACACCAGCACCGTAGGGATAACAAATGAAGGCTCAAGCAGAAACGACAGGTACAGCTGTTCGAGACACATTGTCAGGCTGATTGGATGGGACCTGTGTTTACTGTCGGAACCACAATTGACGGCGCGCTTGGACGTTCTGGAGTCATCAGCACCCCGCACGGAGATATAAAGACTCCGGCGTTCATTCCAGTCGGCACGAAAGCGACCGTGAAGTCAGTCTTGCCCGAAGACCTCAAGGATCTCGGTGCGCAAGCCGTCCTCTCGAACGCCTACCACTTGTATTTGCAGCCTGGTCACGAACTCATTGATGAGGCAGGCGGGCTGGGAAAGTTCATGAACTGGCACGGGCCTACGTTCACTGACTCTGGTGGCTTTCAAGTCTTGAGTCTGGGTGCAGGCTTTAAGAAAACCTTGTCAATGGAGTCAGTTGGCGTTGAAGCCGACGATGTGATTGCGCCAGGGAAAGACCGCCTCGCTCACGTGGATGACGATGGTGTGACCTTCAAGAGCCATCTCGATGGCAGCACCCACCGCTTCACACCTGAAATATCGATGCAGATTCAGCATGGCATTGGCGCTGACATAATTTTTGCTTTCGATGAGCTCACCACGTTAATGAACTCTCGGGCGTATCAAGAAAAGTCACTCGCCCGTACACAGCGATGGGCAGAACGCTGTCTCATCGAACACCAGCACTTGACCGAGGCTCGGCCGGATAAGCCACGTCAGGCGCTCTACGGCGTTGTTCAGGGCGCACAGCATGAAGATCTGCGCCGAAAGGCAGCTCGCGATTTGTCTGCCCTCGACTTTGACGGATTCGGTTTAGGCGGCGCAATCGAAAAAGAGAACCTCGGCGCCATCTGCACGTGGGTTAATGAGGAGCTTCCCGACAACAAGCCACGGCACTTGCTCGGCATTGGCGAGCCCGAAGATCTTTTTGAAGGTGTCGAACACGGCTGCGATACCTTCGACTGTGTCACGCCCTCGCGGGTGGCACGCTCCTCTCGTGTTTATACACCCGAGGGTCGATTCAATATCAACGTTGCTGCCTCGACGCGCGCATTTGAACCGATTAGCGAGGAATGTGATTGTTACACCTGCGCCAACTACACGCGCGCTTATCTGCGACACCTGTTTAAGGCAAACGAGATGCTTGCAGCCACCCTGTGCACGATCCACAACGAACGATTCTTCGTTTCGTTAGTGGATCAGATGAGAATATCGATCGATGCGGGTGAATTCCGCGAATTCAAGACAGATTTCTTGGGTCGTTATCTCAGTTAAACGAGCGGCTCTCATGGTTTTCAGGCCCAATAACCGGCTTCATTTTTCTTGATGAACGCGATGACTCGGACCGTGATCGGTAGCAGCAAAAACTCGACCGAGACTTTCAAAACGACGCCAACAACAAAGTAGTTAACAAACTGCCCCAGCGAAGAAATGCCGATCGCAGTAGCCGCGATCGAACAAAAGATCAACGTATCGATCATTTGTCCAGCCAAGGTGGAAGCCATCAGACGTGCCACAAGGCCTTTTTCTGCCGTGCGCTGCTTCATTGCGACGAGAACTTTAGCGTTCAATAGCTGGCCCGTCACATAAGCGACAACGCTGGCGAAGACGATCTGGCCTACCGGACCTAAAACTGCCTCATAAGCGTCTTGATGGTCATAGAAATAGGCACCGGGGGCTTTCTGAACGAGCCAGAATGTCACGACTGCCATGATCGAAGCACCAAAAGCAGCAAACGTTGCCCGTCTGGCTGCCGCAAAACCATAGACCTCGCTCAGCACATCTCCCAACACGTATGCGATCGGGAAAAGGATGGCTCCACCGTCAAGAATGAGTGGCGAAATCTGAACCCAACCGAGCGTGATTTCTGTGCTTCCCACTTGTAGCGGTTTCACCGCCACGATATTTGACAACACGACGACAACACAGAAATACGCAACGATTAGATCAAAATATCGACTACCTCGGGGTGCAAAACGAACGAGAGTAGGACTGTTGGGATCAGTGCTAGCCATGAGGTTCATCCTCCCATGTGAACTGAACGGGCCCGATGGGAGAATGGAAATTATGAATCTCCCGGTCTCGACTGACGTACTCGTAGTGGGCGCAGGGCCTGCCGGTTCTGCCGCTGCAGCATGGTCCGCTCGCGCCGGTCTCGATACGCTCCTGACCGATGCTCAAGTGTTTCCCCGCGACAAGACCTGTGGCGATGGTTTGACGCCTCGAGCAATCGCAGAACTCGACCAACTGGGCTTGGGAGATTGGGTACGCAGCCACACCATGAACCGAGGTCTGCGCGCCGCTGGCTTTGGTCAAGAACTTTTGCTGCCATGGCCTGGTGGTTCACTACCGGATCACGGTTCAGCGGTCCCCCGCACTGATCTCGATAACAAGATCCGCCTAGCCGCGATCGAAGCCGGTGCGCACTGCGCTGACGGATTACGCGCAGTCGATGTTGAACGAGATGCTACCGGCGCAGTTACCGCCGTCATGTTCGAACGCGGCAAGGGCAAAGACAAAACTCAGCATACGATCGCATGCAAACGGCTTGTCGTGGCCGACGGCGTTCGTTCACCGTTGGGCCGGATGCTAGGCCGCGAATGGCATCGCGACACCGTGTATGCCGTGGCCGGACGCAGCTATGTGAAGTCTGCTCGCACCGACGACCCTTGGATTTCATCCCACCTTGAATTGCGAGGTGAGGAAGGCGAGTTACTGCCGGGCTACGGCTGGATCTTCCCCTTGGGAGACGGTGAAATCAATCTAGGTGTCGGCGCACTTGCGACAGCAAAGCGTCCCGCCAGTATTCAGATTCGGCCCATGATGGAGTACTACGCTGGTCTACAACGTGACTCGTGGGAGCTGGGCCCCGAACTGCGGATGCCGACCTCAGCGATGCTGCCGATGGGCGGTGCTGTTTCTGGAGTTGCTGGCCCGAACTGGATGTTGATCGGCGATGCCGCTGCCTGTGTAAACCCGCTCAATGGTGAAGGAATCGACTACGGTCTTGAAACTGGCCGCCTCGCCGCCGAACTGTTGGCGAGTAACGACAGTATCGAAGAACGCTGGCCTACGATTCTTACCGAGCACTACGGAAATGCCTTTTCAATTGCGCGTCGGCTCTCCGGTTTGATCACTGTCCCCAAGCTACTGTCAACACTTGGCCCAATCGGCATGCGTTCTCATCTGCTCATGACCTTTGCCTTGCGCGTCATGGGAAATCTGGTGACAGAAGAAGATCAAGACGTCACTGCGAGAATCTGGAAGTGGGCCGGTCGACGTTCAATTCGGCTTGACGATCGCCCGCCATTTAGCGCGTGAAAAACCTGAACTGCAACTGAAAGTTACACCTGACGACACGCCTGATTGACAGGTTTGCGACAATTTTGCGCATGGACGCAGACGTCATCGTTGTCGGCGCCGGACTCTCCGGCCTTGTCGCAGCTACTGAACTCATTGAAGTCGGCAAAAAGGTTCTTCTGGTGGATCAAGAAGGCAAACAAGGTCTCGGTGGCCAAGCTTTCTGGTCGTTTGGTGGACTTTTCTTTGTTAACTCGCGTCAGCAGCGTCGCATGGGCATTAAAGACTCTGTGGAACTGGCAATGCAAGACTGGATGGGCAGCGCGCAATTCGATCGAGATGAGGACGTATGGGCGCGCCGGTGGGCCGAAGCGTACGTCAACTTTGCTGCTGGTGAAAAGCAGGCTTACCTCAAGAATCGGGGGCATCAAGTATTTCCTGTCGTCGGCTGGGCCGAACGCGGCGGTAGTTTCGCCACCGGACATGGAAACTCTGTGCCGCGCTTCCACATCACCTGGGGTACCGGTCCTGCTCTCGTGGAGATCTTCGCCAAAACAGTTGTTGAAGCAGCAGAACGCGGCTTACTCACCTTTGCCTTCCGTCATCAGGTCGATGAGCTCATCGTGGAAAACGGAGCCGTCACTGGTGTAAGCGGTAGCGTTCTCGAACCCACTGACCTGCCTCGTGCAGCGGCAACATCGCGCACAGTCATTGGCGAGTTCGAGTACCGTGCTCAAGCCGTCATCGTCACGAGTGGCGGTATCGGCGGCAATCACGATCTAGTTCGCTCAGTGTGGCCTGAACGCCTCGGCACTCCCCCAGAACACATGATTTCCGGCGTTCCTGCACATGTCGACGGACGAATGCTCGCGATCGCCGAATCCGCAGGTGCCAGCCATACGAACCGCGACCGGATGTGGCATTACGTCGAAGGAATCAAAGGCTTTGATCCTATTTGGCCCAAGCACGGCATCCGGATTCTGCCCGGACCGTCATCTCTCTGGTTGGACGCTACCGGCAAGCGTCTGCCCACCCCCGCATTGCCAGGTTTCGATACTCTCTCGACCTTGAAAGTCCTGCGTGAACGCGGCTATGACCACAGTTGGTTCATCCTGACTCAATCGATCATCGAGAAAGAGTTCGCACTGTCAGGCCAGGAACAGAACCCGGATCTTACCGGCAAGAGCATCCGCGAACTCCTTAAACAACGTCTCGCCAAGGGAGCAACCGGTCCGGTCGAAGCCTTCAAGCAACAAGGCGAAGACTTCATCGTGGCTGACACTCTTGAGGAACTCGTCACCGAAATGAACACGCTGGGTGGTGAGGGCTTACTCGATATAGCCCAAGTGCGCTATGAAGTTGAAGCCCGTGACCGCGAGATTGATAACAAGTTCACCAAAGACATTCAGGTGATGGCCATGCGTCAAACCCGCTCCTACCTTGGTGACAAATTTGTTCGCGTAGCCAGCCCACACAAAATCCTGGATCCAACGAAGGGCCCACTTATTGCGGTGCGCTTGCATGTATTGACGCGCAAATCGCTTGGCGGGTTACAAACAAATCTCGATTCACAAGTGCTGACACCAGCCGGAACACCACTTGTTGGTCTGTACGCAGCTGGTGAAGTGGCTGGTTTTGGCGGCGGCGGTGTTCACGGCTACAACTCGCTCGAAGGCACTTTCCTCGGCGGTTGTATCTTCAGCGGCCGCGCAGCAGGTCGTGCTTTAGCTCGCGATCTGTGACCCCTTGGGCATGACGAGAACCCTCCGGCATATTCTCGCAACATGCTTCGAATTGCCACAGTGAACGTCAACGGAATCCGAGCCGCCTACCGCAAGGGCATGGGAGATTGGCTTGCAGCCAGCAATCTCGACATCGTGACTTTGCAAGAAGTGCGAGCCCCAGATGAGATCGTGCACGACCTGCTGAGCGATAGCGGCTATCACGTGGCACACACCGAAGCAGCAGCGAAAGGCCGCGCAGGCGTAGCGATTCTCAGCCGCATTGAACCCACCGCAGTCCGCATCGGAAACGGTGAAGAGTACTTCGATGATTCCGGACGTTGGATTGAAACAGATATTCCGTTATCTGATGGTTCGACGCTTACGGTTGCGTCTGTCTATGTGCATTCTGGCGAGGTTGGCACTCCCCGACAAGTCGACAAATATCGCTTCCTCGACCGCATGATCCTGCGGCTCAATGAGCTGTCTGCTAGCAAGAACCATGGCTTGGTCACTGGTGATCTCAATGTCGGGCACACTGAACGCGACATCAAGAACTGGAAGGGCAATGTCAAGAAAGCAGGATTTTTGCCCGAAGAGCGCGCCTATTTCGACCGTTTCTTTGGTGAACTCGGCTGGATTGATGTTCACCGCACGCTAGCTGGTGACGTCGATGGCCCGTACACCTGGTGGTCTATGCGTGGACAAGCCTTCGACAACGACACCGGTTGGCGCATTGATTACCACGTGGCAACGCCAGACTTTGCAGCCCTCGCGCAAACCGCTCACGTCGATCGGGCACCAAGCTACGACACGCGTTGGTCTGATCACGCACCACTCATCGTTGAATACGATGTCTAACTCTCATGCTGTCCTCAACTAAGTCATAACAAAATCCACGTATTTGGTTCATTCTGGGACTTTTTCTAAAAATTATTTGAACCAATTTAGTGCCTCTGCATACGAATGCGGCTAAGTAGCCTAGGCTTGTGGACAGTTGCACGACGTTAGACCAGTAGATTGTGGTTCCCGTTAGGGTTTCTCTTCTCGCGGTTAGATGTACGTCGCGACCGCTGTTCGTGAAACTCGCGGACGGCTCTCGCTGAGAAATATGAGGAGAACACCATGGCAACCGGAACCGTCAAGTGGTTCAACGCCGATAAGGGCTTTGGCTTCATCGCACCAGACGATGGCAGTGAAGACGTCTTTGCCCACTTCAGCGCTATCCAGTCCTCTGGATACCGCAGCCTGAACGAAAACCAGAAGGTCGAGTTCGACATCGAGCAGGGACAGAAGGGCCTCCAGGCCGCTAACATCCGTCCCCTCTGATGTTCTGAGACCTCTCTAGGTCCCACAACACAACACTGTGGCTCCCTCGCATTGCGGTGGGAGCCACAGTGTTTTTAAAAACCATGTCTTGGGTAGTCACATAAGAACGCCGAAGACTTCGCCCTAAAGGAATACCATCATCACCGAGTTCGTTACACCAAGTGATAACGACTGAGAGGCCAATATGAGCACCATCGACCTGACCGAAGACGTCTTCGAGGACACCATCAACCGAGAAGGAATCTTGCTTATTGACTGGTGGGCAGCCTGGTGTGGCCCGTGCAAGAACTTTGCTCCAATTTTCGAAGCCGCTGCTGAGAAGCACACCGATATCACCTTTGCCAAAATCGACACCGAGGCCGAGCAAGCTCTTGCAGCGGCTGTTCAGATCACATCGATCCCGACACTAATGGCCTTCCGGGACGGCATTCTGTTGTACGCGCAGCCAGGTGCACTTCCAGCTGATGCGCTCGAAGAAATCATCACCCAGGTACGAAACTTAGACATGGACCAAGTCCGCAAAGAAATCAACGAGGCCGAAGCAGCCGACCAAGCGGAAGCCTAATCACCAATTAACGCAGTCTAGGACGGTCGCGGTGAACTTTTCGATGGTGAAATCATCGGGATACCGCGGCCGTCGACCTAGTCGAACCGCAACAAGTTTCTTCGACGGCACAACTGCCATTAATTGACTTCCCCAACCAAGGGCCCAAAAGGCGTCTGCTGGGACGCTTGGAGCCAATCGTCCGACCTTGGCAGAGTCTTCTGGTGCATTACCTACTGCCACACCGCCATCAAGGAAGTTTCCGCTTGAGTTAGACCACCACAGGTAACCATAGGCAGAGTTGGCTGCACTCCCTCGGCTAGTTGCTTGAGCAACATACTCTGCCGGAACCACTTGAACGTCACCGTACTTACCGCGATTGATCATGAGTTGACCTATCGCTCCAAGTTGTTCTGCAGTAGCCGTGAGCCCTGCGTATGTCAGAAGGTTCCCGGCCCCATCACGCTGCCACATGATGTCACTGCAAGCGATCGGGTGAAATAAACGGCTTTGCGCAAACTTGAGAAGATCCCCACAGGCCCCGGTCAACACAGGTTCAAGAACTTGAGCGGCAAGGTTGTCATAGCGCCACACAGTGCCCGGCGAGTCCGATTGCCCGAGTCCCAGAGCAAAAGCAGTTTGGTCTGATGCAATCGACACCATTTCGTCGTCGAGCTCCATTGACCATTCCCTGCCCGAGGTCATCGTGATCAGATGCCGGATCGTGACTTCCGCCGATGGTCCCGCACGCCACGCCGGCACATACTTCGCGACCGGATCGTCCAACGACAAAAGTCCCTCACCTTCAGCGATTCCGATCAGCAAAGACACGACAGACTTCGTAATGGAATACACCCGCCAAGGACGATCAGCACTGGTGCTGAGATTCTCATACACCCGTTCACCGTCAACGAAAACTTTGGTCGTAACGGACTGATGCGCATCGACTAGGGTGTCAAGGGAACGAAATCCCATCGCTATTTTCCTTCTCAATTTGAATGCCGTCGGCGTCCTTGTGGTGCCACAAGTGACGCTACACGTTCAGGCACAGAAAACGTCAAGGAGCCAGTGATCAACGTTTGAGTTCATGAGAGAGAATAGAAGGATGGCTACGTCACGAGAATTGCAAGTCGCTCTTCGGTATGAAGTCGAATTTGAGCAACGCAACTCTCCCGCCGAATCACGATTCGTGTTCGACTCACCACAAGGCGCAATCGAAGCAACTGCTCTTGAAGCAGTCGGTCCTCTCAGCCAGGGTATTCGGGCAATGTCTGCACATCCACGTACCCGCGCTTGGGCAACGCCAGCGATCTTGGCACTACGACTCATGGCAAGTGGAGACCTCGCCAACCCAGATAAGTCTGCAATGTCGGAAATTCTAGAGGCCGGTCGCAAACTTGGCGAGACACCACTTGAAGGACAACAGCTGGTCAGAGACTTTCTTGAGGCGCTCAAACATGAGGCGCCCGCCGCCGCAACAACCCCGCAACGAAAACATTCCGTCACGTCCTACGCGCCGCGAATACGCGAGCCACAGACGTTTTCTTATCGTCTTCTCGTAACCTTCAGCGATGAGGTTAGAGGCAAAGTCGCACAGCTTTCTCTACGTATGAACGCTGTCGATGCGACACGTGCCGAAACCTCGGCTTGGGACGTACTGAGCCAAGAGAATCATCACTTTGGTTCGGCTGCCCGAAAAGCAGTCCACACCATGTTGCAGCGCTTTGGCGAGGTATGGAAACCTGCCCGCGAGTTCGAGAATCAAGAATCGATCTACATCGATCATGTCAATCTTGACGCATTGTTAAGTTCGCAGTTACGGACGAGTTTACTTGCCAATCGCATCTCGATCGCGTGGCCAGACGATATGCATCGCCCGCTCACTGTCACTCCCGTGCTTCGCAGAACTACCCCACGGAACCATGATTTTTCGGCGATTGATCCAGCTCGTCCACGCGCCTTCAGTCCAGAAAATCTCTTCACATTCGACTGGCGAATCACGGTTGATGGCGAACGCCTCAGCGATGAAGAGTTGGACGCCATCAAAGCCAGCACAAGCGGGCTGGTCCGTTTGTCTCAGGGGTGGATCTTAACCAGCCGTGAGACGCAAGAACTCATGAGTTCAGAAGCGGATCGCTCTCTTGATCCAATCACAGCACTTCGAGCAAGTGTGACGGGCACACTGGACGTCTCAGGGCGATCCCTAGAGATCGATACCGAAGGTTGGCTCGACGACGTTCGTCGCCGCCTAATGACTCACGATCGTTCCCTGTTAGCTCACGAACAGCCAGAGGCACTCAAAGGCACGCTGCGTGAATACCAGCGCCAAGGCTTGACGTGGCTTTCACAACTGGCTGAGCTTGGCCTTGGCGGGATCTTGGCCGACGATATGGGTTTGGGCAAGACGATCACGCTCATCTCGCTCCACCTGCATCTAGATGCCAGCGAACCGACCCTTGTGGTGTGCCCCGCCTCGATGATGTCAACCTGGGAACGCGAGATCACCACTTTTGCACCAGATGTGCCTGTACATCGCTTTCACGGGCCTGGCCGTCACCTCACGGATGTCAAAGAAGGCTTCGTCATCACGACCTACGCCACTTTGCGTTCGAGCATTGCCACACTCAGTGATACGCATTGGGCCATGGTCGTCGCAGATGAGGCACAGAACGTCAAGAATCCACGGAGCGCTGCTGCCAAGGCTTTGCGTGCGCTCGATACCGATATTCGGATGGCTTTGACCGGAACTCCAGTAGAAAACCATTTGGGTGAACTCTGGTCCATTTTAGATTGGACCACGCCTGGTTTGTTGGGCACGGCCGAACGTTTCCGGCGAGATTGGGCCCGCCCCATTGAGCATGAACACGACGCCGATCGGGCAACTGAACTGGCTCAGTTGATCCGTCCCTTCGTACTACGACGTCGTAAGCATGACCCCGGGATCGCACCGGAGTTGCCAGAAAAGATTGAGTCCGATCACATTGTGCCGCTAAGTAAAGAACAGATCGCTCTCTATGACTCTGTCGTTACCTCAACCATGGAACAGATCGCGGCAGCCAGCGGAATCCAACGGCGTGGACTCATCATTCGTTTGATCACGATGCTCAAACAGATTTGCAACCATCCGGCACATTATTTGCGCGAAGAGTCACCAAACCTGACTAAACGTTCAGGAAAATTACAGGTATTGGAAGACCTTGTCGAAGAGATTGTCGATGAAGGGCAGTCGCTTTTGATCTTCACTCAATATGCGCACATGGGCCGCCTTTTAGGTCAACATTTAGCAAACCTTGGCCATGACTACCGCTTCCTACACGGTGGCACGACCGTTACCGGGCGAGATGCGATGATGGCCGACTTCCAAGCTGGCGTATTCCCGGTATTCGTACTATCACTAAAAGCAGCTGGCACAGGGCTCAACCTGACCAAAGCCGAACACGTCATCCATTTTGATCGTTGGTGGAATCCCGCAGTTGAAGACCAGGCAACAGACCGGGCACATCGGATTGGCCAAAAACACAAAGTGCATGTTCATCGACTCATGTCTGAAGGCACGGTCGAGGAAGCAATCGCTGAACTCATGGAGAACAAACGTGCTGTCGCTGATGCTGTCGTGAACAGTGCAGAACTTCAACTCACCGAACTGACCGACGAACAACTAGCGTCGATCGTCACCCTGCGTCAGCGCTGAATCGCGACGTGCTTACAACCAACTCGGCGGAAATCAACTATTGACAGCAAAGCGGTTGGTCATCAGGCTCGAACCTCGGCGTCGCGAAATGCTGACCACCGCGCCCAAATCCATACCAAGTTCTTCTTGGATGCGTTCCTTGCCGCCCATTTCGCCGACACCCGAAGGGTCGAGAGTCACGGCATGCAGCATGCGCGGGCCGTCTGGGGCATTAAGTTTCCATTGCGTGCCTGGACGCAGATTCATGCTTGCAGGGAAAACTACTGCAACATCGTTGCTGCCTAAACGCCTTCCAGCCTCAACCACGGAGCTCGCAAGTTCATCGAATTGTTCGTCATCGAATTCCTCAGTCGAAATTCGGATGGCTACGACTTCGTCACCCACCTGAACCACAGCATCGGCATAGGCTTGCTCACTCACGCGCGATGAACGGAATGCCGAAACTGGCTTTTGTTCGCGGTACGAGGTTCCACCCGCGGCTTTTGCCGCTGTCTCGATAACTACATTGGTGAACTCTTGGAATAAATCTTTGGTGTTCCACAAAAAGGCCCGACCTGGCGCTCCTGGACGAGCAGAGGTACCCCCTTGTGGTCCCATCGACAAGACCCGGGCGACATCGAGCGCGTCTTGGAGGAAACCAAACTGCGGAGTCAACTGCATACTGTCGAGAACTGCTGGTGGCGGCAGATCACGACCGGCTTCTGGGAACAATTCGGTGTAGTTGATAAGTTCTGCCTGAAGCCACTCTTCTTTCACAGCACCGGCAAGTTCGCCGCAGGCCCATTTCAGAGCCGCGGCAACCGGGTGGTTGGCAACGAAATCAGAGAATCGGCAATCGACAACGTAGGGGTCGATAACTCGACGCCAAGCTTTCGACGGATCGATCTGACCACGTATTGTCGCAGTGCGGCCCGAACCTTCAACGTAATTTCGAGGCACACCTTCGCCAACCGCACGGCCCATTGCTCCGGCCACGATAAGGCCGAGAAGGCTAGGCAAATTCGCATGTCGGGTAGATCGATCGGCTACCGGGGTCCATTCAAGTCGATTAATTGAGGTGAGCATTGTCAGCATCGACATCCGCCAACCCGGATCGTGTCGCAAAACGTGTGGCAAAATCTCGATAGTTGAGTCACCAAGAGGGATATAACCAGCCACATGGCGTGCTGCGACCGTACGAGCTTGGATGTCAATCTCGAAGGGTTCGCCAGGGAGATTCAACCGCGTGACCAGTTCGGTGGAACGTAGTGCTAACTCGGCTAAGTCCGCATCCGTGCCAGTAAAGTGTTGCGCTGGGCCGTGTTCGACCAGAGTAATGTCAGTAATCATCCTCGCACCAAGAAATCTACGGTCTCTGCGGTTTGCGCATCGGACATGCCCATCAACGGCAAAACGTTGATAGCACGGCCCGTGAGCGTTCGCAGACGGAATGGATAGGACGCTGGTGCGCTATGCGAGTTCACTCGCAATAGGTCTGCTAATTGGTCTGGGCGCGCACCAAATCTGTCTCGCAATTGAGGCCACACATCGTGATCCCATACACGTTGTAAATCAGCCCACGTTTTAACTTTCCAGAAATACAGATGACCAAGTTCATAGTCTTGACCAAGACGCTCAGTGATTTGATCGTTGAGATACACAAGCATCGATACAGCTGCAAGCTGTGGTGTCCACTGTTCAACATCAACTTGCGGAGCTTCCATCATTTCCCCAACTGCGAGCAAACTGACGCCAAGATGTTCAGCCAAAAACTCAACATCTGCATAAGCGTCAATGCGTTCAAATCGGCGGCCGATGGCCGAGTCCAATGGAGCAACCGCGCGGTCGACGGAGTTCATTGTTGCTAGCAGGTGAACATCGTGCGGAAAGTACCACGGCAAATTCAACATGGTCGAGTCGCCAGAGAGCATCCAGATTGGCTCAGTGAGCGAGTCGCCTGTTGGGCTGCGCTGAACTTTTGGCAGGTTCACCGGGATGGCTGAGGGGTTATCTTCCCCGTTCTTTCCTCGGCGGTAATTGGTATCCATGAATGTCATGAAGTCACCCAATATTTTGGGAACGTTGCCACGGTTGATCTCGTCAATCACGAGCAAAGCTGAACCTCGTCCTTGACGTTCTAGGCGTACCGCCAGATCAAGCAGCCGCCCGGCAAACGGGGCCAAACGAATGCCTTCGCCGGTGGGGCGCAGACCGATAATGAAGTCTTCGTAGCCGTAATCCTGATGGAAGGTCACCCAGTCGGTAAGGATCGGTGATGCCAGTGGTGACTCTTCGAAGCCGGAGATGAAGGGGCGATCAGCATTATTCGGATCAAATTCAAGCGATTCACCGCCTGACCATTCTTTGTCTAACATTTGCCGAACCTGCGCTACTGCGTGGGTTTTACCGGTACCAGGCGGACCGTAAACCAAAACACTCTTACGATCTTGAAAGGCCATGAGGATTTTGCGAGCCAGTGGAGTCAGTTGCGAAACCGATCCGGTTCCAACTTTGATAACACCAGAATCGACACCGTCATAGAGCGGGCGCAACGTATCGGGCCAATTGACGGGCAGGTGTCTACCGTAGGTTGTACCGGTGAAGTAGCTGCCATCCTGACTACGCACAAGATAGATGTGAATGCCACCGACAAGTTCGAGGATTCGTTTGGCATCATCGACGCTCGTAGGAACGTCTGTGTTCAGTGGCCAACCATATTCTGGCGTCCAGCCAGGGTGACGCATATTGCGATCATCGTGACGGTTTTGATTAGCGACCTCGTAGGTTCCGTGGCGTTTATGTGCTTTGAACTGGATCGGCGCTTGAAGATTGGTGTTTCCAATAACGCGAGCATCGAGGGTGACATCACTCCAACGATCGACCGGGAGATTGGCTCCGTAACCGAAAAAATCTAGGAGCTCAGGCACCCGAGAAACTTCGAGGTTGGTTTTACCCTTGAGCCCCATACGCGGGACTTTCTCCATATTGTAAAAATCTTCTGGTGTTATCTCGTTCCACCAGATACGGTCGACCCTCACACCGCTCCCCTTCGCTTGTGTCCTTCGAGGATGGTACCGGGCAATGAGCGGTATGCACATTTCGCAATATAACTGCGCAACATGCTCATCACCTTCCTCAATTTTCACTATCGATTCGAGCTGGCCGAGGCACTCGTAGTTATGCCATTTGTACCCCACCAATAACCTACCGGCGCAGGAATTTCCTTAGTATCACTCCTTCGGGTGGTTCGACTAGTCACCTGAGTGCCGAGCGAACTAGGCAGGCAGATCCGTCACAAAGAAATCTAGGCAGATCCAACGTTCAGGAACCAGCTCAATGTTGGGCGCGGGGTTTCGTTTCTCCTCCCAATTCCCACGAGACCGTCGGAAGTGCGACTGAAGCGTACCTAATAGGTACGCACGAATCCCAAAACCTAGGTGAAGTGTGGTTTTAGCAGCTGAGTTCCCAAAAAAGCCACCCCAGGCAAATCCAATGACCAGCACCTTGCCAAGGTGCGAAGCCTCGGACTCGTTAGCGCGGTTCGCGCTGCGCCGACACTCGCGTTAAACGCCTCGCCAAATCAAGATGAAGCCGTTCACGCGCATGCTCGTCCAGATCACCCTTTCGCTTCAGCATCCGGATCAAACCACGCAAACTCGCAATGTCGACACCGTCAACAGCCATTGGCGAGAAGCCAAAACGTGATTGCAAAAGACAATAAACGGCTGTCATATTCACTTCAGGCATCGGGCCAGTCTCAATTGTTGCCAACAGTGCATCGCAATTGGCATCCATATCCATCGCAATGCGAGGCTTCAGAACTCCATCGACCATGAGATCTAAGCCGTCGCCATGGACCCGAACTTTTGCATCTGGATACAACAGCGGGTCAATAAGATACACGCCTGAGGCAACTACTGCGATAAGAGGAATAGGATGAGTGTGCCCCCAAGGCTGATGCTCGACCAAAAGCAGTGCCTTCTCGCCACACGCTTGAGTGATCGCATCAGTCACGATGTCGATCGGATCTACGTCAAGAATTGCTTCGTTCGCCTCGGAGTCTTCAGTTGCTTCGCCGTGAATCAGACGAAGCGACGGGCGCTCCTGATTCTGACTGAGCATGCGCTGACGACCTTTCATACATATGAGACGGGGAGAGTACTTAGTTATGACGTGATTCTTGCCACAATTATCTGCAGACACAATCGTCATCTTGGGCTACCTTACTTTCCCAGAGAACTATCTATGCGATGACTCATTTACTGCGCGCATGTAAGTATGCGATTGACGCTTGAGCTGCCGCATGCCCGGGACCACCATGAACGCCGCCACCGGGATGGGCCGAGGCAGAACCCAAATACAGGCCCGAAACACCGGTTTCAGCACCGCCCTTGCCCAAGGTGGGACGGAAAATGAGTTGATTTCTCAAGCGTTGAGTGCCGCCGCCGATGGCGCCATTAACAAGATTTGCATTTCGTGCTTCCAACTCGTGCGGGCCCAAAATTCGACGAGCAATGACACGATCAGAAAACCCAGGCGCGTGGTCTTCAAAACGTTGTTGCATACGGTCAGCAAATATTTCACAATCAGCGTCTTTCCAGTCACCACGCAAGCGGCTGAGCTGATCAGAAACAAATGTTTGAGGAATTCGCGTATAGGCGGCAACCGCTTCAGTTCCGACGGGTGAACGCATCGAATCCGTTGTTGTCATTTGCCCGCCAACGATAAAGGGTTTAGCCGGAACAACACCACGCCGAATCAAATCTAGATTCTGAGCAATCTGCTCTCTACTGTCAGCCAGATGAACCGTGCCAGGTGCTTGTATCGGCCGGTCACGCCAAGGAACGTCACTTGCAAGCGCCCAATCGACCCGAAATGTACCTGGATCCCACTCAAATCGCCTCATTCCCAGACGAACTCTCGCGGGCACGACCTCCGGAGACAACATCGTCTTGTAGAGAGCTGGCGCCGACACACAGGCAATGACGCTCGCTGCCGCGATGCGTTCACCAGAACTCAACTCGACGCCCACTACGGAGCTTCTGGAGGTTTCGATACGCACTACCTCAGCATTGGTACGAATCTCACCACCGCGCTCATGCAAGCGCCGCGCCATTGAATCCGATAACTGCTGAGTGCCACCTCCCGGCGAAACAAAACCGACATCATGTCCCAACATTGTGAGGACCATTGCCATCAAACCCGAGCCAGGCAAACGATTCGACATATCGCTATGTCCTGCATTGCCCGCCAAAAGCATGGGAAACGCCGGTCCGGAAAAGCGTGAGACCAATCGGTTGAGTGGTAATGCCATCGAGAGGATGAAACCAAAGTTGCGCCACGAGGTACCGAGAGACTTGGCAGAGTCAATCGGTGGAAACGGAAGTATTAGTGCCCGCACCAAGTCTGGGCCCACCTTCTGCCAGTGTTCCCACATATCGAAAAGCACTGCTCCGTCACCTTGCGCTTGTTCGTCCAAAAGCGCCGCCGTTGCCTCAACGTCCTCCAATTGCAAATACCAGCCATCATCCACGTGGGGATGACCAAGAACTGCTGGTGCTTTACTCCGTACGAGACCGTAGTCGGCAAGGTCTAGCGCCGCAATGACCGGCGATGCTGCCGCCAGAGGTTGAAAAGTGCTCGCAAGGTCATGAATGAAATCTGGATGAACTCCGCGATCACTCGCGACAGCACCACCGATGGTTTCTTGCGCTTCTAAAACCAAGACCTGATATCCCGCATCGGCTAGGTAATTCGCAGCAACCAGTCCGTTTGGCCCCGAGCCAATGACAATGACCTCAGGCACGGCGCAACGCCAGCGTTATTGACCTGCCCGTTTTAGACATTCGCAGGTAGCGATTCATAGCTTCGACTGTAGAACACCCGGCATCCTTTACCGACAAGGATCGGCACAATTCGTGGGCTTACTTCGCTGGCACCTCGACAAAAGCCGGTTCCTCACCGGTTGACTGCACTTCCAACGTTCTCGCCAATGGAACTTCCTTGATGAAGCACAAGGCGACCACCGAGATGAGGAGTAGCGGGACAAGTCCAAGGAAAATCGGCATCAAAGCCTCGTTATAGGACTGCACGATAATGTCGCGAACAAATTCCGGAACCTGATCCAGCATCTCAGGCTGTAAAGCGTTGGTATTGAACCCCGTTCCAGACGATTCCGGAAGATTCGATGTCAGTGAGGCAATGAGCCTCGACGTGAACACGCTACCAACGACTGCTGACCCTAGGGTGGCACCGACTTGTCGGAAATAGTTATTCGCTGCGGTTGCCGTACCCACAAGAGCGTGCGGGAAAGAGTTTTGCACGATGAGCGTTAGCACTTGCATACCTAATCCAACGCCGATACCCAAGATAGCTAAGTAAAACTCGACGAGGGGTCGGGGCGACTCAACCTCGAGGGTGGATAGCAAAAACAAGCCTGCCATCATCAGAATGGCACCAACAATGGGGTAAATCCGGTAACGCCCAGTGCGACTGATAATAATTCCGGTCCCGATGGAGGTGACTAAAAGTCCACCCATCATTGAAATCATCATCAACCCGGCCGAAGTGGCACTCACGCCCATCGACATTTGCAGGTAGGTCGGCATATAACTGATCGAACCGAACATAGCGATACCAAGCACAATTGCACCGATGGTCGTCAAATTGAAGTTCCGGTCCTTGAACAGGCTCATCGGAATAATCGGTTCGACGGCGCGACGTTCAGCCAGCACAAATGCAGCCGCACCCAACAACGAGAGGACACCGAGCCCGATGATCTGGGGGCTCAACCAGTCATACTGATGGCCACCCCAGGTGCACATTAAGACGATGGCCGTCGTGGTACCGGCAAGCAAAGCCATGCCGAGATAATCCTGTGTCGATTTTTCTTTGTTTTTCGGTGGGTTAGTGAGCATGATTGCGGTCACGATAAACGCTAATGCGCCCAAAGGAACGTTGATCCAGAAAGTCCAACGCCAACCTGGACCCTCAGTAAACCAGCCGCCGAGCAAGGGTCCAACGACCGATGAGAACGCGAAGGCCGCACCGAGAAAACCCATGTACTTGCCGCGATCTCGCACCGGCACAACATCGGCAATTGCGGCTTGCGAAAGCACCATCAGGCCACCACCGCCGAGGCCTTGGATTACCCGAGAAACTATCAGGACATTCATATCCCAAGCGACGGCTCCCAAAAGTGAACCTGCAGTAAATACAAAAATTGCTGCAAGCAGCACGAACTTTCGACCAAGCTGATCACTCAGACGACCGAGAATCGGCATCATGATGGTCGAGGACAACAAATACGCGGTGATGACCCACATGATGTGGTCCGCTCCATCAAGTGCGCCCACGATTGTTGGCAATGCCGTCGACAGCACGGTTTGGCTCAAGGAAGCCAAGAGCATCACCAGCATGAGTGCCGAAAAAATAAACCACATGGTGCGTTTATCGGTCACTGGATTCTCGGTGGTGAGTGATACAGAGTTGCCTGATGTCAGATCGTTTTTCACAAAGATTTTCCTAATACTGACACCACAGTGTCGATTGAATGGCTCAAGGCTTCAACCGCAGAAACAGCCAAATGGGTCGGATCAAGGCGCCAAGAGTAAGCCACCACGCTGAAAGCCAAAATAACCAGAGCATGCGCTTCCTCAACATCACTGGGCATACCGCTAACGCCGAGCCACAGCTCGTCAGCATCGAGCACAAGTTCACGCAAAACCTGATCTCGCGACAGCAAGACGGTGTTCGTCATTCGATTGCGCAGTTCGGGGTATTTTTCGACTAGAACATGACGGCGTTCATGGTCCACCTCTGGCCCCAAGGCCGTCGCAACAACTGCCACAGTAAGAAGACACACTCGCAAAAGTGGTGGATGTTCTGTGTCGTTGATGAACGATTCGATGTGGTCTGGCAGCAACTCAGGACGTCCGAGGCCAAGAATTGCGTCCTCTTTAGTCGCGAAATAGTTGAAAAACGTCCGTGGTGAAACTCCGGCCGCTTCAGCAATCTTTGTCGTATTGACTGCCTCAGGACCCTCCTCAAGACATTGTTTCGCGGCTATCTCGTGAATGTCCCGCCAAGTTTGACGCAGACGGGTAGCCCGAAGGTCCAACGCTTTTTGCATAACTGCAGTTTATGCAGTTATGCAAAATCTCATTTAAGCGGGTCCGCTTTTACGATGCTCTCGTATAGCCCGGGCAACCGAACTGTGTGAAACACTAACGAGTTTTACGATCTCGTCATAAGACATGCCAGACTCCACAGCAGCTGCCAATTCCGCGGACCATGCCTCACGAGTCTTCGCCACCTTCGATTGGTGCTCCGCCATCTGCTGGTCGTACTTCTCACGGGCACGAAGCAGTCTGTCCGGTACATCTTGGTCATATGCTGGGCGATGTCGAAATGCCATGGAAATAGGCTAACCCTAATGCCCAAAATGCACACCCGGAAGGTCCAGCAATGTGGCTTTTCTTGACGATTTACTGCGAGTAGCACCCCTCACCGCTCACAATGAATCATGGCTACCCGTTCTTGGTGGGGTTGGGGCACCGTCGACAAGCAAGTCTCAGGCGCTGAGCGCGACACCTTGCTCACCCGAGTGACCCAATTTCTCGATGGCATTGAGCTAGTCGAGCACACTCCCCCACATCTAGATCAACTTCACCTTCGTATTCCCCGAATCCAAGCACCGGACTCCTTGGCAGCCCTTGCTTCAAGCAATGATGCTGGCCGCGCAGGACACACTCGCGGGAAGGCTTTCCGTGACGTCGTGCGCAACTTACGGGGACATGTCAAGTCAGCTCCGGATCTAGTGATGCGTCCGCACAATGAAGCTGACATCACTCGCATTCTCGACTGGTGCGCGGACGAAGATATTGCCGCAATCCCCTACGGCGGTGGCAGTTCCGTTGTTGGTGGAGTTGAGGCTCGTTTCGAGCACGACCAACCTGTGGTGAGCATCGATTTGGAGTTACTTGATCGCGTCGTTGAGATCGATAAAACGAGCAGAGCAGCGCGGATCCAAAGTGGCGTCTACGGACCAAGCCTTGAAGCTCAACTCCGGTCCAGCGGGTTAACTTTACGCCACTTTCCGCAATCCTTTGAGTTCTCCACATTGGGCGGCTGGTTAGCCACAAGGGCGGGCGGCCACTATGCCACCGTCAACACGCATATCGATGATTTCGTCGAATCCATGCGTGTCGTTACTCCGCAAGGCGTGAGCGAATCCCGTCGGCTTCCCGGTTCAGGAGCTGGACCTTCTCATGATCGCTTGTTCTTGGGCTCAGAAGGAACGCTCGGAATCATCTCTGAAGCATGGATGCGGCTTCAGGCTCGCCCGACATTCCGCTCGGGAACATCAGTGACTTTTGCCGACTTCATGTCTGCCAGCGAAGCTGTGAGAACAATCGTCCAGGCAGGGTTAAACCCAGCAAACTGTCGGCTCCTAGACCCTATGGAAGCCTTTATCAATGCTGGAGTCAGTTCCGGTGGTGGCGTGCTCGTGTTGAGCTTCGAATCGGCTGACCATCCGCAAGACCGCTATCTCACACGCGCTTTAGAGATATGTAGCGACTATGGCGGGGTCCCAGCAAAGTCAGACGACACTGCGCCTAGTTCCTCGACCCAAGCCTGGCGTTCAAATTTCCTGCGCATGCCTTATCAACGTGACCTGTTAGCTACCCACTCAATCATTGCCGAAACATTCGAATCAGCTTGCACTTGGGATGTCTGGCCGGCTTTCTATCAGAAAGTCAGTCAAGCTGCCAACACAGCCATGCGTGATCTCGGTGTCGTCGGCGTCCTGACCTGTCGATTCACCCACGTCTATCCCGATGGCCCGGCTCCATACTTCGGGTTTTATGGCGCGGGCAAATGGGAGTCATTGCTTGGTCAATGGGACCACATCAAGGCAGCAGTCAGCAGCGCGCTACTACAAGCCGGCGGCACGATCACTCACCATCACGCCGTTGGGCGAGACCACCGTCCCGGCTACGACATTCAACGTTCTGACCTCTTTGCTGACTCACTTCGTGCAGTAAAACGCACGCTCGATCCGCGTGGGATCCTCAATCCGGGAGTGCTGATCGACGTCTAACCGGGTGGCGGCGTCACCTGAATGTGCGGGCAGCCCTCGAACTGAGGAACTGCCCGCACATTGACGTTTTCGCGCGGTGATCAGCTACAACCGCTGGTGGAACCACAGCCCTCGCAGACGTGGCACGAACCCGAGGGACGCATCTTCGTTCCGCAGGTCATGCACAGCGGGCTGTCAATTGCGCCACCCGTGATCTCTTCGAGAAGTTCAGCCGAGGTCTGGGCGTTACCGGTAACCGGACGCTCAACCTGAACGGTCACTGGCTCAGCTGCTGCTTCAACATGTGCCGTACCCTCGTCAACCTCAATCAACTCGGCTGCAGTCGAACCATCGCCAATGACTGGCTCATAGGAACCGGTGTCAAGGTACCTCTGACGTTCTTCAGCTGAGTAGATGCCTAAGGCCGAACGCGTATCGAAATCGGTGTAGTCCAGCGCCAAGCGGCGGAAGACATAATCCATGATCGACTGCGCCATCCGAACATCAGAGTCGTCAGTCATGCCAGCCGGTTCGAACTTGAGGTTCGTGAACTTGCTGACAAAGGTCTCCAGTGGCACTCCGTATTGCAGGCCGATTGATACGGCGATACTAAATGCATCCATCACGCCAGCAAGAGTGGAACCCTGTTTACCGAGCTTGAGGAAGATCTCGCCAAGAGTCCCATCATCGTGGGCACCTGAGGTCATATATCCCTCAGCACCACCAACACTGAAGCTGGTCGTGATCGATGCACGCGATTTTGGCAGGCGACGGCGAATCGGCTTCTCGACGATCTTTTCGACAACCTGTACAGCCTCATCCTTCTTGTCGCTTGAGTTCGATGCGCTCTTAGCGTCTGAAAGCGGCTGACCGACCTTGCAGTTGTCGCGGTAGACAGCGAGTGCCTTCAAGCCAAGCTTCCACCCTTGGAAGTAGACATCGGCAATCTCCTCGACCGTGGCCGACTCTGGCATATTGACGGTCTTACTGATTGCACCTGATAGGAATGGTTGGCAAGCCGCCATCATTCGCACGTGACCCATTGGCTTAATGGCACGTTCGCCCACGGCACAATCGAAAATGTCGTAATGCTCGGTTCGTAAACCGGGTGCATCCACCACGTGTCCATGCGTGGAGATGTAGTCGACAATCGCTTCGATCGTTTCGTTGGCATAACCAAGCTTTTCAAGCGCAAATGGGATCGTTTGGTTGACAACCTGCATCGAGCCCCCACCCACAAGCTTCTTGAACTTGACGAGTGAGAAGTCTGGTTCAATACCGGTGGTATCGCAATCCATCATGAAACCGATAGTTCCTGTCGGTGCGAGTACCGAGGCTTGCGAGTTGCGCCAGCCGTTCTTTTCGCCGATCTTGAGGTTGGCAGCCCACTCTTTAGCGGCTGCCTTGTGTACGGCGATATCTACAGCATGTTTAGTCCGGACTTCATCGTTCGCGGCTTGATGCTTGCGCATAACCCGCTTGTGGCCATCAACGTTTGCAGCGTAGCCATCATAGGAGCCAACAACTCCGGCCAGTTCCGCGCTACGACGGTATGAAGTACCTGTCATCAATGACGTGATCGAGGCAGCCAAAGCACGACCAGCATCAGAATCGTAGGCCAATCCGAGCGCCATCAACAATGCACCGAGATTAGCGAAACCAATGCCCAACTGACGGAAGCGGCGAGTGGTATCACCAATAGGTTCGGTTGGGAAATCCGCAAAACAAATACTGATATCCATCGCAGTGATGATCAGTTCGACGCTTTTGACAAATGTATCTACGTCGAAGGAACCATCATCCTTGAGGTACTTCAGCAGGTTGAGGCTAGCAAGGTTACAACTCGAGTTATCGAGGTGCATGTACTCACTGCACGGATTCGAAGCCGTGATGCGGCCGGACTCTGGCGTGGTGTGCCAATCATTGATGGTCGAGTCGTACTGGATGCCAGGATCGGCACAAGCCCAAGCGGCATGCGCGATCTTGCCCCACAGGTCACGGGCATCGATTTCTTCGATGGACTCACCCGTGGTGCGAGCGCGAAGGTCAAAGTTCGTGCCGTTTTCGACGGCTTCCATGAACTCATCGGACACGCGGACCGAGTTGTTGGCGTTCTGATACTGCACGCTGGTGATATCACTACCGCCAAGATCCATGTCGAATCCGGCGTCACGCAGAACACGAATCTTCTCTTCTTCGCGTTCTTTGGTTTCAACGAACTCAACGATGTCTGGGTGATCTACATCGAGCACAACCATCTTGGCCGCGCGACGAGTCGCACCACCAGACTTGATGGTGCCCGCAGAGGCGTCAGCTCCACGCATAAAGGACACGGGGCCGGAAGCCGTGCCGCCCGAGGACCGCAAGAGTTCCTTGGATGAACGGATCCTAGAAAGGTTGAGGCCTGCGCCTGAACCGCCCTTGAAGATCATGCCTTCTTCCTTGTACCAGTTCAGGATCGAATCCATGGAGTCGTCAACAGCGAGAATGAAGCAAGCACTGACTTGTTGTGGGCTGGAGGTACCCACGTTGAACCACACAGGGCTGTTGAAGCTAAACATTTGGTGCAGCAACATATACGCGAGTTCGTGTTCAAATGTCTCGGCGTCTTTGTCATTGGAGAAATAACCGTAGTCACGACCCGCTTTGGCGTAGGTCTTGACGACGCGATCGAGCAATTGGCGCAGGCTCTGCTCACGTTCAGGGCTGCCCTGAGCGCCACGGAAATATTTGGTGGTCACGATTGTCGAAGCATTAACACTCCAGAAATCTGGGAACTCAACACCGCGTTGCTCGAAGACAGTCTCGCCGGTCTTCCAGTTGGTTTGAACCACGTCACGACGTTCCCATGTGACTTCGTCATATGGGTGTACTCCTTCAGTGGTGAAAACCCGCTGAACTGAAAGGCCCTTACCCTTTGCTGAGCCCTTGCGGCTGGCTGAACCAGTTGGGCCGCTGACCGTCTCCGTCATAACGTTCTCCATTTCTCCTATTGTGTGGTGTTAAAAATCTCAAGGTTGCTAGTTGTTGCGCAGAGTTTCTTCTGCCAGCTCTGCATCTGCTTGGGCCGTCATCATCGACGCAATCTCGGCAGCAAAATCATCAGCTGAGGTAAAAGATTTATATACCGAGGCAAAACGCAAATAGGCGACTTCGTCGAGTTCACGGAGTGGCTCCAGAATTGCTAGGCCGATCTCATGAGCGGGAATTTCAGCGTGGCCGCTAAGGCGCAGAATGTCTTCAACTTTCTGACCAAGCCGAGCAAGATCGTCAGCCGAGACTGGGCGGCCTTTACATGCTTTTGCAACGCCTGCGACCGCCTTATGTCGGTCAAAGGCTTCAGTTGCGCCAGAACGCTTTGCCACCATCAACTGCATTTGCTCAATCGTGGTGAATCGCTTCTCACACTTTTGGCAACTGCGTCGGCGTCGGATAGCGCTGCCGTCATCTGCCACGCGAGAGTCGAGAACTCGCGTGTCACTGTGTTTACAAAACGGGCAGTGCATGCCTTCTCCTCCCTGTGAATAAACCGGTTTTCCTGTGGATCTACGCTGCTTTTTGTGGATAGACCCACACAGCCTGTGGCTCAATATGTGGAAAACTGCAAACGGGCAACTACTAGATGTTGTGTTTACTTTAGGCGTCCATCACCATGAGATCAAGACGATTGGGCGTGTTGCATGAAAAACTTAAAAGAAGTTGCGTTTGCGCAGGTCACGCGAGGTGGGCCGCACAATAATCGGCGTGTCGCAAAAGAAAGGATCCGCGCCAATGCCCCTTCCCCAGGGCGTACTTGGCGCGGACCAAACCTCTATTGTCGGCTTACTCGTAGATCGGAACAGAGAGTTGCACTCCCACCGGAAGTGGCTGGCCTAGCTCTAGTGCATTAAGGCGGATAATCTCATCAATAGTTTTTCGGATATCTCCACCGGGATTAGCCGACGTGGCAATCGCCCATAACGTGTCACCCGGCTGAACAACAACAGCCTGAGCCTGAACACTGCCAGAATCCTGAGTCGCCGCAACAGTCGAACCAAGCGCGACTCCGCCAAGGCCCACCACAACGCTGACCAACAGGCCGATAACGAAGCGACCACGAGGCGTGAGCACAGTGACCGACTTGCTCTGGGACGCTACAGCAGAGCAGCCATCCGCCGAACTTGCGTAGCCAAAACCAGTGCGAGTCTGGGTCTCGAATGCGATCGTCATGTCAATCTCCTTTACTTCGCCAACTGCGCTCTTCGAACATTCGTTCTATCGAACACATGTACGACTCTATGGCATGAGGCTGACAATTTTTGCATTATTCGAAAATTTGTTCGACTGGCGTGTCGCGGGCCAAATCTGTGCACCAGCAATGAACTCGATAACCTCGAAGGGTGAAGCTCATTAACTTCGGACGCGCGGTGCTGGCTCGTTCCTCCAGAAATCAGGCAACTCTCTTGGCCGCTGGAGTTTCCTTTTACTTTTTCCTTTCGCTGATTCCCGCGCTCGTGGCCGCTGTCTCCATCTTCGGATTGTTTCTCAACCCCCGTGCGCTCGAATCCATTTCGGCGCAGCTCACCGACGTGATGCCTCCTGAGGCAGCATCAATCATCCAAGGCCAGCTCGAAAAGCTCGCAGCAACCGGCTCTCCGTCATTAGGCGTAGGTGCCGCAGTGGCTTTGCTCATTTCAATTTGGGGTGCCTCGGGTGGAATTGCAAATCTTCTCAAGGCCGTCAATTTCATGTATGAGACTGGAACACAGCGTTCCTACGTCGTGGGCCGAGCACTTGGCTTGCTGCTCACTTTGGGCGCTGGATTTCTTTTGCTCCTTGTCATCGGAGTCCTGTCAGCCCGCCAATGGGTACCGTTCTTCTTAGCAAACAATCTAATCGAAGTTTTTCTCATAGATCTTGTCCGCTGGGCTGTGTTCTTGGCCGCCTTGGCCACCGCATTAACTGTCGTATTCTTACTTGCGCCACAAACCGTACAACGAGGAAAACCATTCTGGATCGGCATTACGGTAGCAACCGTCGCATGTGTCCTCACCACCGTCGGCTTTTCCTTCTACGTCAGCAACTTTGGCAGTTACCAAGCCACCTACGGCGCATTGGCTGGTGTCATCATCTTGCTCCTTTGGCTGTGGATTGCGATGTGGTCAATACTCATTGGCGCGTGCGTGCACGCAGAACTGACTGACAACACCGAGCACGACACCACCGCCGAATAATTCGGCTCGTCGGAGTCTCGTGGGGTTTGGGAGTGAGGGTGCAGCTGTCTTTTCTCGGATTGCTATGTCAGTGTGTGATCGTGTTGCCCGAGCTAGGTTCCTCCTCGTCTATCCCCTCCTCTCACTCCCCTCTCCTGATTCCCACGAGACCGTCGGAAGTTTGGGTCAAGAACACCTAATAGGTACGCGTGAACCCAAGAACCTGGGTGACCCTAGGTTATTTCGACGTACCACCACGGCTTGGAAAAACCGGACCCAAACGCGTTCGCGCATACTTTTCATTTCATTCCGCCGAAAACCCAGCACAGGTCCGATAGACAATAATGCGCCACGCCCATTCGAACATATGTTTGATTACGGTTCCAATTCGCGTTACCGTCATTCCATGAGCGACGAGGTTACAGAATTACCAGACGGTCCGGCAGACGAGAACGGGCTTACGCCACGCCAGCGGAAGATCCTCGAATTCTTGCGCGACAGCTTCGAAGAACGCGGCTTTCCGCCCAGCATGCGAGAGGTTGGTGCCGCAGTCGGCCTAGCCAGCACCTCGTCGGTTTCTCATCAACTTCGCGTTCTTGAATCAAAGGGATTCATTAAACGTGACCAGAGCCGACCTCGCGCGCTAGAAATCCGGCTGCCGGAAGGCCGCAGTAACCGCCGCAGTGCTCACACTATGGATGAAACCGAGATCGGAGATCAGTTCCCCGAGGCAACATTCGTGCCTTTGGTCGGCCGGATTGCTGCCGGCGGTCCGATCCTGGCCGAAGAACGTGTCGAAGAAGTCATGCCGCTACCGAAAACGCTCGTCGGTGATGGCACGCTTTTCCTCTTGGAAGTACGTGGCCACTCCATGGTGGATGCCGCCATCTGTGACGGAGACTTCGTCGTCATCCGCCAGCAGTCCGTCGCTGAAAATGGCGAAATCGTTGCCGCCATGATCGACGGTGAAGCTACCGTGAAGACCCTCAGCAAGAAGAACGGCGAGGTGTGGCTTCTCCCCCACAACGAAGCATTTGAACCAATCAACGGCACGCACGCGACGATCTTAGGTAAGGTCACCGCTGTCTTAAGACGCGTCTGATGAATCGCTTAGTTTTTCCGTGCCTGCCAAGCACTACGGACCATATCTTCCAATGAATAACGCATCTGCCAATCGAGATCTCGAGCGGCCAAGGCACCCGAGGCAACAATCCGCGGCGGGTCACCCGGCCTACGTTTGGCAATCGCCGGAGTAAAATCAATCCCAGTAACATCGGCGACCGCTGTCATAATTTCGCGAACGGACACGCCATCGCCACTGCCGAGATTGTAGACGGGTTCAACCCACTCCTTTTGCAGCAAGCGTTTCATCGCCACCACATGCGCAGCAGCCAAATCACTTACATGGACATAGTCGCGCACGCACGTACCATCGGGAGTCGGATAATCGTCACCAAAAATCGTCGGCTGCTTTCCCTCAAGCAAGGCATCGATGACCAAGGGAAAAAGGTTGTGCGGGCTGGAGTCGTAAAGCTCAGGCGAACCGGAACCAACGACATTGAAATAGCGCAAATTTGTGTAACTCAGAGCCCCGGTCGCAGCTTGATCAGCAATCATGCGTTCGGCCGCCAACTTTGTCTCACCGTAAGGAGATTCTGGCTGGGTCGGGGTCGACTCTAAAACAAGCGGAACGTCTGTTGTGCCATAAACAGCGGCAGTGGAGGAAAAAACAAGATGACGTACGTCGATCCTTTCCATAGCTGTCAACAAACTGATTGTGCCTTGAGCATTTTGGCGCCACGTGTGGAGTGGCCGCGTGACTGACACGCCTGCATATTTGTATGCGGCCAGATGTATAACGGCCGACACTAATTCTTCGCGTAAAACTCGCGCTACCTCGTCGGTGTCAAGAACATCCACCTGATGGAATCGAACACCATCAGGCACAAACTCTCGATGGCCCGTCGACAAGTCATCTAAGGCGATCGGCGTGAAGCCGGCGTCTTGAAGCGCAATGACGACATGCGAACCGATGTAGCCTGCTCCCCCAGTGACAAGTACGCGCGGGGCGTCATGCTGGCTCTCTATCAAGGCTGACCGTCAGCCCTTGAACGTCAGTTTGCCGATGGAAGTCGTCTTGCCTGCCGTCACCTTAACGGTCTTTTTTCCTGAGAAAGCTCTGTTGATGCCTCGCCACGAATCGCTATTGACTCGAACCGAGTAGGTTCCCGAAGCCAAACCAGTAACGTTAAAATTGCCCGAACCATCGGTCATTGCCGTGCGATACACGCTGCTGCCGTTTGTGTTCGAGACACGAATCAAAACTTCGACATATGATTTCTTAGTCGGACCGGTGAGCTTGCCTTTAACCGTGCCACCCTTGGCATTGACCAAGCTAACAGTCTGGGTCGACCCGGCACCGTCGTTAAGGATGTTGACCTGCTTGTATGCACCGGTTGAATAAGCACGGCAGTGGTCACGCGTCATCTTATAGTTTTTGGCTTTCCAGGCTTCGTTTGCACGGTCACCCTTGAAGTAGCCACTGTTGTCCTTAAAGCGACTGTTGTACGTCGCCGAGCAACCTTGACGGCGACCAGTCTCGAACCAATAGCGTCCTGGAGCCAACCAGTACTTCCCACTGGCAGATGGCATTCCTTGATAAACGATGTCGGAGGACAGCACACTGCGACCCGTCGCATATTCACGGATAGTCACATACTTGTCAACGTTCTTTGAAGCGGCCGTGCCTTGGTAACCACTGACTGAAACTTCGACCAAGGTCGACGATTTATCTTCCTGAAGATCCTTTGTGGTGGCCGACGTACCGACAAGCTCAAGCCACGGAGTCGAAGCACCATTGGACGCGTTGCGGTAATTCACCGCAGCGTGACAGGTACCTCGCTCGTTGTTCCACCAAGAATCCTCGGACTTCACGATATAAACGCGATTAGAGGTAACGGGAACAAAACCGATGTCATAGTTGCCCGAGGAGTTGGTCTTGACGCGGCCGACGATGTCCGCACAACTGATAACGTCAAGATCTTTCATTCCGGCGGCTGTTTTCGGCCACGTGGTCGGGCGCGCATACAAAGTGACTTCGGTATTAGCTACACCGGTACCACCATTGGTGATCCGACCCTTGATTGAGGAGTAATTGAAATTCGCAACGTGATCGAAATTGTTGCTCGAATTTCTGGCCACGCTGAACGTCGTGGAGTTTCCGGAGTGCATTGATCCACCCGTGAAAGTTCCGTTCGTTCCTGTCCACCACCACGTGCGACGCGTGTTGTTTTGTTTACCGATGATCTGGACTTTGTACTTCGCAGAAGTCGAGTTATTCGCACCAGTCGGAACCGT
>JBEBSZ010000011.1:0-58004 GCA_040394025.1 Aeromicrobium sp. | reverse complement strand
CTGTCTGCGACCTTGTGTCCGTCAATCAGTTCTGCCGCACGACGAATATCGCTGATTCGGCCGTTGGTACAGGAACCGAGGAAAACCGTGTCGACCGTAATCTCACGCATCGGAGTTCCAGCGGTAAGTCCCATGTATTCCAGTGCGCGCTCGGCGGCAGAACGCTCAGCTTCGTCTTCGAAGGAGGCTGGGTCAGGAACACTACCTGCAATCTCGACACCCTGACCAGGGTTCGTTCCCCAGGTGACGAATGGACTGATCTTGGTGGCGTCAATCGTGACGACTTTATCGAAGGTGGCACCTTCGTCAGTGACGAGGCTATTCCAATAAGCAACGGCTGCGTCCCAATCAGCACCCTTTGGAGCGTGATCCTTCCCTTCGATGTAATCGAAGGTGGTTTGGTCGGGTGCGATAAGTCCTGCTTTGGCGCCCCACTCGATCGACATATTGCAGATCGTCATCCGCTCTTCCATCGACATCTTCTGAATCGCTTCACCACGATATTCGACGATGTAACCCTGTCCGCCACCAGTGGTTTCTTGAGTAATGAGCGCCAAGATGAGGTCTTTAGCCGTTGAGCCAGCTGGCAAGTCACCAACGACTTCCACCGCCATCATTTTTGGCTTTGCCTGCGGCAGGGTTTGAGTTGCGAGCACGTGCTCGACTTCGCTGGTTCCGATGCCGAAAGCCAGCGAACCAAATGCGCCGTGGGTCGAGGTGTGAGAGTCGCCGCACACGATCGTCATACCGGGCTGCGTGAGTCCCAGCTGAGGACCCATAACATGCACAATGCCCTGTTCGACATCGCCCATCGGATGCAAACGCACGCCAAATTCAGCCGTATTACGACGCAAAGTTTCGACCTGTGTGCGGGAAACGAGGTCGGCAATTGGCTTATCGAGATCGGTGGTAGGAATGTTGTGGTCCTCGGTCGCGATGGTGAGATCCGGGCGCCGAACCTTGCGCCCCGACAAGCGAAGCCCATCGAATGCCTGTGGGCTGGTCACTTCGTGAATGAGGTGAAGATCAATGAAAAGCAGGTCTGGTTCGCCTTCAGCACTGCGGACAACGTGATCGTCCCAGATCTTCTCGGCCAAGGTCTTTGGCATGATTCCTCCAATTAAGTTGCGTCTCAAACTGTGATACGGCAATATCAAGACATGGACAAGTCTAGCGGAGTCGGAGTTCTCGACAAAGCCGCCCTCGTGCTTTCTGCCTTAGAACCGGGCCCAGCCACCTTGGCAGGTTTGGTGACAGCAACCGGATTGGCACGGCCCACAGCGCATCGCCTCGCTGTTGCTTTAGAACATCATGGCTTTGTGGGGCGAGACCTGCAAGGGCGATTTACTCTCGGCCCACGCCTCGGCGAACTTGCCGCCGCAGCCGGTGAAGATCGCCTGCTGGCCACTGCTGCCCCAGTGTTGGCGCGCCTGCGCGACATCACAGGCGAGTCTGCGCAACTCTTCCGCCGTCAAGGCGAGTTCCGCGTCTGCGTGGCGGCAGCCGAGCGCCCCTCCGGTTTACGTGACTCCGTGCCGGTGGGTGGCCAACTAACTATGGCGGCCGGTTCAGCAGCGCAAGTGTTGCTGGCTTGGGAAGACCCCGAACCTATGAACGTGTTCTTGCAGAAGGCCGATTTCACCTCAGTGACCTTGGCCGCCGTGCGCAAGCGTGGTTGGGCACAAAGCGTCGGCGAGCGCGAAGCCGGCGTGGGGTCGGTGTCGGCTCCCGTGCGTGGGCCGTCGGGCAAAGTCGTGGCAGCCGTTTCGGTTTCCGGGCCGCTCGAGCGCTTGACGCGTCAGCCCGGCCGGATGCACGCGCCAGCAGTAGTGGCAGCGGCTGATCGCCTATCGCAAAGCCTGCGACGCTAGTTCCTACAACTGCGATCCGGCTCAGGGCTCAGGGCCCAAACCCGGGTCAACTTCAGCTTTCCGGAACTTAGGCCAGCTGCGTTTCGGCCTGCCACACGTCCGTGGCGTTAGCGACAAACACGGGCCAACGATCCAAGTTCCTCGCCCGCAGTTCGGCGGCAATGAGATCCACCCATTGCACCGCGGACTCATCGGCGGGCTTGGCGTGCGCCGACAGATACTGAACTGCCAGCGATCCGTTCGGCGAAATATCGCCGAGCATGTCGCTGAGCACGTCCAGAATCATCGTCAACCGTTCAGGTTCCGGCTGAGCGAGCACATCGATCTCGACCGGGAACGGCCTCGGCACGCCGTTTCCATTCATCACCACGAACCGCAGGCGGCTCGGCGCCTCGCACCACGGATCGCGCAAGGCCAACCACATTCGGCGCAGTTCTTCAGGGGTTTCGATCAGTTGTTCGGGCACAGCACGTCGCTTAAGCATGGGTCGATTGTGGCGAGATGCGCCGCCGCGCACGAGCAACAATCCACAGCTTCGGCTAGAACAGGCCGGGGTTCTCCAACTCCAACAGAGTTCGCTTGCGGTCGATCCCGCCGGAATACCCGACGAGTTTTCCGTTCGCGCCCACCACACGATGGCACGGCACCACGATTGGGATCGGGTTGGCTCCGTTGGCTACCCCGACGGCCCGAGAGATCCCCGGATCGTAACCGAGTTTCTGCGCCACCTCGCCGTAGGACGTGGTCTGGCCGTAAGGGATCTTGTGCAGTTCGTTCCACACTTTGACTTGAAACTCCGTGCCGTCTTTCGCCAAGGGCAGGTCGAACTCGGTGCGCTCTTTGGCAAAGTACTCGGCCAACTGCAACTCGACTTGGTCGAGCAAGGGATCGGCCTTGATTCGGCCGTGCGGTTTCGCATCAAAATCGATCGCTGTGACCAAGCCCGCAGAGGTATGGATCCGCAAACCCCCAACAGGGCTATCAACCCAGCGTGTACTCACTTTTCCTCCAGATCGTGGGCATAAGCGCCTGCCTACATCGTGACGCAGATAACGAAAAAACCCAAGTCCCCCGAATGAACCAGGGGCAAGTGTAACCTAGATCACACTTCAAGCGTGAGTGGAGTTCGGCAACCGTCGGGCCGCTCATTCCGCTTGATTCGAAGGGGAGAAGCATGAACGCACTTGAGCACACATCTACTACCTCGAAATGGGCCGCGGGCGCTGCTATTGCTGCCGTCGTTGCTCTGGCGATCAGCGCGCTGATTGCTGCCATGGCTATGTGGGTCGGCGGTCAAGACGCCATGACTCGCAGTTGGGAAGGTGCCGCTGCGGCCGCAGCGTTTTACGTGGCGGTCGGCCTGTCTCTGTGTGGCTTTGCTGCCGGACTCAACGCGAAGCTTTCGCACAACAGCGACCGCGGCCTCTGGCTGGCGATGGCAGTCTTCCCGGTGATGGTTGCCGTTCTCGTCGTGGTGGAAACGGGCGTCATTCTGTAACGCCGTGCTGCTCAGCCTCGGTCGGGCTCCGGCCGAGGCGGCAGCATGACGGTCCGATAGAAGTTCAGGCACATCGCCGTCGCGGTTATCGTCCACGCCGTCAGCGCGATCCAGAACTGGAATCCGCCAATGGCCGAGAGAATCGGCAGGCTGTCGGCTTCGCCCAGGAACGACGAGCCCACTCCGTACATGCCCAGCGGGAAGATGATGCTCCACCAGGTCGCTTCGTAGCGCACGGGGATCTTGTGTTTGATGTGTCGCCAGTAGCCCGCGGCGATCAGTGGCGGGATCAGCCACGTACCGAAAGCCCAGAACAACACCGAGGCACCGGCGATCAGTCCGCGGGTGGCGTCCACCATGGGCGCATCGGCCATCTGCACGATGCGAGCGCCGCCCACTACCGTGATGGCGGTGGCACCCATCGCCACCCAATAGGGCGGAGTGAGGGTGTGCGGGTCGAGTTCGTACAACATCATGCGCGCGGCGACGAACACGCCGGCTGCTGCATAGAGGAACACGCCCACCGACCACGAGAACACGGCCAAGATCGCGAGCTCGCGGCGAAAGTCGTCGAGATACACCTCCAGCGTGGCCGACAAGACCGTGATCGACTGGCTGGCCACCACCCAGATGAACCAGGTGCCGTTGGCGGTCTGGATTACCGGGCGCACCGTGCGCCCGAGCACGGCCGTCCACGGAATGATGTAGCCGAACGCCAGCCAGATCAGCGAACCAATCACCAGCAGCACGAACGAAACTTGCAGTTCGCCTTCAGCAGCGATGCGACTGCCGAGAACACAGGTGGCCGCCACCCACGTAAAGAAGCCGAAGGCGCGAGACGGGTCTTGGAAGTCTTCGGCCACTTCAGAGCGAAAACGAATAAAGCGGATCACGTTGAGGACGACGAGCAGAACCCATGCGCCGCCCGCAATGAAGGCGAGCGCCGTGGAGATCGTGGTGAAGCCCAGATCGAGTGCACCGATCGAAATAATGCCCGAGGCCATCACGAGCGCGAAGTAGCCCGGCGTGAGGGTTCGGATGCTGTCGTTAACTCGATCCGCGAGGGTCGAGTTCTGGATCTCGTCGCTCTTCAATGGCGTCTGCACTTGCCTAGCCTAAAAGCATTGTGGTTCACGTCACAGAAAAAGCCCGTGGCAAGTGCAATGCTCAGGCAACCCCCGACGGGATTCGAACCCGCTACCCGTTGAATTTCCATACACTTTTCTATACAGTTTCCATATGACTCTCGCCGCCCACTCCCGCCCTGAACGAACCGTATCGGTCTCTGCTGCCACCGGTCGCGGGGTCGCAGGTTTGGTGAAAGACGCTGAGCATGGCGAGGACGTCATCATCGAGCGGCACGGCAGACCAGTCGCTGCTATCGTCTCGATAGAGCATTTTGATGAAATTCAAGACATTCGCGCCGACCTCAATTCCGCTGCCCTTGTGCTCGCCCGTGAACTGAGTGATCCCGGCGATCGAAGTTCACTTGATCAGGCCATCGAATCGTTCGGTTTTGACCGAGCCAAGCTCGAGGCCGAACTCGACGCAGACCTTTCAGCTGGCCGCGAGTAACCCCATAGCGTGACTGAGACATCACAGCACCCTGATGTACCGGGTTGCATAGTTCGCCTGACTGAGCCCGCCCTCGGTGACCTGCGTGACTTATTCAAAGCCGATCCACAGATCGTGCGCTGGGCGATCAAAAAGATGATTCAGATCGAACGGAATCCTCAAGCGGGTGAACCTTTACTTGGTGGATTGATTGGTTATCGAAAAATTACCGTCGGGGATCGTGACTGGCGGATCGTTTGGCGGGTCACGCAAGACGAGTTCGGGAACCGCATTGTTGATATCGCTGAGGTCTGGGCTGTCGGATACCGCAAGGACAGCGAGGTCTATCAGGAAATTCGCCAGCGCATCACTAACGCGGATGAATCTCCAAGGACCAGTGCGCTCACAGAAGTGCTGGAACTATTCCAAAAGCAAGCCCGTGGCCTCACCGCAACGCCGGAGCCTCTCTCGGATGAGCACAACATTCCGACCTGGCTTTACGAGGCGCTGCTCTACGTCGCAAAACTGCCTGACGCTCAGATAAAACACATGAGTTTGGACGAAGCCGAAGCGGCATGGACCCGGCACATTTCGGGTGCGCAGTAACCCTCTCGTAAAACTGTGGCACGTCCAGTTGGAAGTGCAACGAAAAAGGCCTCCTCGCGAGATGCGAGAAAGCCTTTTTGCGCTGGTAGCCCCGACGGGATTCGAACCCGCGTTACCGCCTTGAGAGGGCAGCGTGCTAGGCCGCTACACTACGGGGCCAGCGATAGAACGCTACCAGAATGGCCCCCAGCTTCACGATGAGGGGTGGGTTTGTCCCGCGGGAATATCCAGCGCCGGTAGAACGACAAATCCGGCACAATTGCCGTCGCATGCTCAATAAAAGCAGCAGATCCAAACGGTAAGGAATTCTGACCCTAGTCGGGCACCAGTCGGGAAAATCGTGATCAGCGCATAATGGCGGTATGCCCAGAATCGTTGAACCCACCTTGGCCGAGCATCGCGCTTCGCGTGTTGCGGCGCTCATCGCGGCAGGCGAGTCGGTTCTTCGACGCAAAGGCCTAGCAGCGGTCACCCCCCGCAGCGTTTGCGAACAGGCAGGTTTAGCTCGAACAAGCTTTTACGACTACTTCAACACCAAAGACGACCTCTTAATCGCCATCGCGATCGACGCCATGGAGCGCTGGGCCGCTGATATCGAACAACTACTCGCTCACGTTGAGCCAGGGTTGCCAGCGCTCAAGGCTTACATTGACGCCACGATGCAGATGACTGCCGAGGGCAGACACGACATCGCCAGCGCTCTGCGCGAAGCGAATCTCAAACCAAGCAAAATGGACGATCTCATGACCTTGCATGGTGTGCTGTTTCGACCTCTCATGCACGTCCTAGCCGGCCTAGAGATCAACTCCCTAGAACGCGCTCTGGCAATGCTGGAAGGCTTGCTCAATGCCGGCGTAGGGCTTGTTACCCGTGGTTCCGATCCCGGGGAAATCAGCGCTGAGGTGTATCGCGCAGCAACTCGGGGATTTATTCAATAGCTGACCTCGAGCAGCAAGAAGCAACTGGGGCACTTCGCATACGGCTGTGCGGGTACGGGTATATTTTCCCTATACCGACAGGGTGTCGGGAAGATAAATCAAGGATTTTCTATGTTCCTTGCCCTCCGCGAACTTAGGTTCGCCCGCGGACGCTTCACACTCATGGGCACAGTCATTGCCCTCATTTCCATCCTCGTAGTGCTGCTGTCGGGCCTGTCTTCTGGCCTTGTCAACGACGGCGTCTCCGGCTTGAAGTCCATGCCCGTATCGGGTTTCGTCTTCAATGAAGGCACGCTCAAAGACAATGCCTTCAGCCGCTCGGTCACCGACGATAATCAACTTGACGTGTGGCGAGAAGCCTCAGAGGTTTCCCAGGCCGAGCCCATGGGCGTCAATATCGTCAATGGAGTCACGGACGATGACACTCAAATCGACCTGACGCTGTTCGGCGTTGACCCTGATGGCTTCTTGTCCCCCGAAGTTTCAAGCGGAAACCAGATCGTCGGCGCCAACGAAATCGTAGTGTCGGAAACCTTGAAAGACTCTGGCGTCAAGGTCGGCACCGTCTTCACAATCGACCGACTCGAAACAGAACTGACCGTGGTTGGTTTTACTGAAGGTCAAGCCACCTTCGGACACGTCAACATCGCCTACTTGCCATTAGACACATGGCGCCTCATGGCAGCCGGAGTCGCAAAACCGGGAGCGCCAACTGACGCACAGATCGCAGCAGTAGATTTCCCCTTCGCCAGCGTCATTGCCCTCAAAACGACCGACGATTCAGTTGCGCTACCGAAAGTCAATAAAGAAGCCGAAACGATCACCATGTCGCTGGAGGAATCTTTCAACGCATCGCCTGGTTATGAAGCTGAGACGTTAACCCTCAGCATGATTCAGATCTTCCTCTACGCAATTTGTGCACTCGTTATCGGCGCCTTCTTCACCGTGTGGACGATCAACCGAACCCACGACATTGCCGTGTTGCGCGCGATGGGCGCTTCCAGCCGATACTTGCTGCGCGACAGCCTGGCGCAGGCCACGATCTTGCTGGTGAGTTTCACTGCTGTCGGCGTTGGACTCGGGGTAGCCATGGGTGCAGCAATGCCGGCGACGATGCCATTTGATCTTGAAACCGCCCCAATCGCAGTAGCCACTGGCTTAACAATCGGACTTGGACTCCTGGGAGCCACGGCAGCAGTCGTGCGCATCACTCGCGTCGACCCACTTCGCGCACTAGGAGGACTGCGATGAATCACAACCCCATTCCGGCTCTTGAGCTTTCCGATGCGAGTTTGGCTTTCGGGGACGGCGATGAACAGGTAAGCGCTCTCGACAACATATCCCTCACGGTCATGCCCGGAGAGTTCGTTTCGATCGTCGGGCCGTCTGGCTCCGGAAAGTCATCGCTTCTTGCTGTGGCTGGAGCTCTGTCACCACTCGATCGAGGCGTCGCCAAGATTCACGGCACCGACCTTTCGCGGCTTTCGCGCCGCGAACTCGCCCAGTTCCGACTTCACAATATTGGCTTTGTTTTCCAGGCTGGAAATCTCTTGCCGTCGCTGACCGCTGTGGACCAACTTCGCCTTGCCGGCCGCATCGCGGGCAATCGCAAAGTTGATGCCCACCGCCTATTGTCGTCGGTCGGCATGGACCACCGCGCGAATCATCGACCCGGCGAACTTTCTGGTGGCGAGCGTCAACGTGTGGGGATCGCACGAGCTTTCGTCAATAATCCGAGTCTGCTTCTAGTCGACGAACCGACGGCGGCTCTGGACCGTCGGCGTAGCCATGAGGTCGTTCAACTGCTTGCAGAGCGTGCACACAGCGACAATGTCGCCATCGTCATGGTGACCCACGATCGCGATGTGTTGGAACACAGCGACCGAGTCTTGGAAATGGTCGACGGAAAGCTGGGAGCAGTTTCCGTAGTTTAGGAAGTTCCGCGATGACGGAGCGATGTGAGCCCGGCAGTCTTCAAGCGAAGGCTTGCCGGGTTTCGCGTTCAGAGAGCCGCGCGCAGCGGCGAGAAACGCCACGAAGCCGGTAAAAATCAACAAGTAATTATGTGGCTGGGGTACTAGGACTCGAACCTAGAACGACGGTACCAGAAACCGCTGTGTTGCCAATTACACCATACCCCAGGGGGTAACAAGGCCGTTCCTTTCGAAACAGTCTCGAACCAAGGGAACACTCTACCCGACCATTCTCAGGGTCAGCAAAACGGGTGAATCAAGTGTTCAAGCCAGAACCGCATCCAATCGCGCGAGCGAAAGGTCACGGCCCAGCAATTCAAGCGATTCGAATAGCGGCGGCGAAATGCGACTGCCTGTCACAGCCACTCGCACCGGCCCAAACGCCAAACGCGGCTTGAGTTCCAAGCCCTCTATCAACGATTCGCGCAGAGCCGTCTCGATCGATTCGGTGGTCCATTCGCTGAGCCCAGCCAAGGCCTCGCGAGCAGCCCGCGCAACCTCGATACCCTTCTCGTCGAGGTTCTTGGCGCGATCCTTCTCGTCGATCTCGAAATCCTCACGAGCGAACAGGAACCGCAGCATCGGCACGGCCTCGCTCAGCAGATTGATGCGCTCTTGCACCAGCGGTCCGGCAGCAACCAGCACCGCACGCTCGGTATCCGTGATCGGCTGCGACACGAGACCCTCGGCCTCGAAGAACGGCACGATCCGCTCCACGAAATCGTCGGCCGCGAGCATCCGCACGTGATCGCCGTTAATCGCCTCGCACTTCTTAATATCAAAGCGCGCTGGATTTGGCTGCACATCGGAAATATCGAAAGCCTCGACCATCTCGCTGAGCGTAAAAACATCCCGATCGCCTGAAATTGCCCAACCCAGCAAAGCCAGATAGTTCAACAAACCTTCAGGCAAAAAACCTTGCTCACGATAGCCAAGCAAATTCGACTCAGGATCACGCTTCGACAACTTCTTATTGCCTGACCCAGTCACGTATGGCAGGTGGCCGAACGCAGGGGTGATGCCCGAGCCGATGCCGATCTGAGCGAACGCCTCATACAGCGCGATCTGGCGAGGCGTCGAGCTGAGCAAGTCTTCGCCGCGCAGTACATGCGTGATGCCCATGAGCGCATCGTCGGTGGGGTTGGTCAGCGTGTACAGGGGATGTCCGTTGGCGCGCAGGATGACGAAGTCCTGTACATCCGAGGCCGGGATCTTCACCTCGCCGCGCACGAGGTCGGTGAAGGAGTAGTCGCGCTTCGGCATCTTGAATCGGATCACCGGCTTGCGCCCCTCGGCCTCAAAGGCGGCCTGCTGCTCGAGGGTCAGATCGCGGTGCAGTCCGTCATAGCCACTCGGCCGGCCCTCGGCGCGCGCCTTCTCGCGACGCTCTTCGAGCTCTTCGGCGGTGTCGTAGGCCTTGTAGGCAAGCCCCGCATCGAGCAGGCGGCGCGCAACCTCGGCATAAATGTCCATGCGCTCGGACTGGCGGTAAGGCCCATCCGGGCCGCCAACCTCAACGCCCTGGTCCCAGTCGAGTTTGAGCCACCGCATCACGTCGACGAGCAGTTCGTAGGACTCTTCGCTGTCCCGGCTGGCGTCAGTGTCTTCGATGCGGAACACGAAATCGCCGCCGTGGTGACGAGCGAATGCCCAACTGAACAGCGCCGTGCGAGCCATGCCCACGTGCGGGTTGCCGGTGGGTGACGGGCAGAACCGCGCCACTACTTTGTCTGAGGTTGGCCTCGTCAAATCCTTTGAGCTGAGGTCAGTCATCTAGGTTCACCACCGTGTTCGTCAACGAGCCAATTCCTTCAATCGAAACACTGACGCTATCGCCAGCCACCATTGGCCCGACGCCTTCAGGCGTTCCGGTCAGAATCACGTCGCCGGGCAACAGCGTCATGAAACTCGTGACGTGCGCGATGATCTCGGCCACCGAATGAATCATGTCTGAGGTGTTGCCGTCCTGCTTCGTCTCACCATTCAGCGTGGTCTGCACGCGCGCTGAGGCCGGATCGAAGTCCGTCTCGATCCACGGCCCGAGCGGGCAGAAGGTGTCGAAGCCCTTGGCGCGCGCCCACTGGCCATCACTGGCCTGCAAGTCACGAGCGGTCACGTCGTTCGCGATCGTGTAGCCGTAGATCACCTTCGCGGCGTCTTCAGGCGCGATGTCTTTACAGATACGCCCAATCACCACGGCAAGTTCGCCCTCGAAGTGCAGATCGTTCGTCTGCTTCGGATAGAAGATCGGTTCGCCGGGGCCAATCACGGCCGTGTTCGGCTTGAGGAAAACCAGGGGTTCAGCCGGCACTTCACCGCCCATCTCAGCGACGTGGTCGGCGTAGTTCTTACCGATGCCGATCACCTTGCTGCGCGGGATCACCGGAGCCACGAGGCGCACATCGTCGAGTAGGAGTTTTTCGCCGGTCAGTTCGAGGCCCGCATACATGGGATCGCCCTTGAGCGGCGCGATGATCGGGGTGTCGCCGTCGGCTCCGATAACGCCGAAACGGGGGTCGCCATCGGCGACAAATCGAGCAATACGCATGGACTCAACCCTACCGAGACTGGCTCATTTGCCGCACGGCAGCGTCAGGCCGAACCGAATCGGCGTTGCCGGCTCGCGTATTCCTCCAAGGCAGCCCACAGCGCCCGGCGGTCCACGTCGGGCCAAGCGAAGTCGCTGAACACCATTTCGGCATACGCCGCCTGCCACGGCAGGAAGTTGCTGGTGCGCATTTCGCCCGAGGTGCGCCACAGCAAATCGACGTCCGGCATGTCCGGCTCGTCGAGGTAGCGGGCGAAGGTCGCTTCGCTGATTCTGTCCGGGTTGACCTTCCCGGCCAGCACGTCACGAGCCAAGGCGGCGGCAGCGTCGGCGATCTCAGCCCGGCCGCCGTAGTTGACACACATCGTCAGGGTGAAACGTGTGTTGTGCTTGGTGAGTTCTTCGGCCGCTTCCAGTTCGCGGATCACGCTGCGCCACAACCGCGGTCTGCGGCCGGCCCAGCGAATGCGCACACCCAGATCGTTCATCTGGTCGCGGCGGCGACGAATCACGTCGCGGTTGAACCCCATCAGGAACCGCACCTCGTCGGGCGAGCGCTTCCAGTTTTCGGTGGAGAAAGCGTAGGCGGTCACGGCTTTGACACCGAGCTCCAGCGCGCCCTCGACCACGTCGAACAGCGCCGCTTCACCCATCTTGTGACCTTCGACCCGCGGCAGCCCGCGCTGTTTCGCCCAGCGTCCGTTGCCGTCCATGATGATCGCGACGTGCCCGGGGATCAGATCCGCCGGGATTGAGGGCGCTTGCAAAGGTGAGGTCATCCGCGATCCACATGTGCCAGGGAACGCAGGCCGCGCTCCAGATGCCAAGACAGGTACGCAGCGACAATACCGCCTGCGGCAGACCGGCTGCGGTCATCGCTCGTTGCCACCGTCTCCCAGTCCCCCGCCAGCAAGGCGCCGAGCAGCGTGATGGTGGCCTCGCCCGGCACCGACACTCCCGGCACGCGGCAGTTGTCGCAGAGCAGTCCGCCCGAAGCGACGTGGAAGAAACGGCAGTTCTCTTGCGTCCCGCAACGCGCGCAGCCGTCGAAACTCGGGGCGTAACCGGCGATCGCGAGCGCCCGCAACTGGTAGGAATCCATCAGCACCGAGGGCGCCTGCCGCTGTTCGGTAAGGGCCAGCAATGCACCCACCAGCAGTTGGTACTGCTGCACGGACGGCTCTTCGGTGTCGGCCACGATGCGTTCGGCGGTTTCCAGCATCGCGGTGCCGGCGGTATAGGCCGAATAGTCCGAGCCCAGATCGCGAGTGAAGGCGTGCACCGTCTCCACTTGGGTGATGATGTCGAGCGACCGCCCCACCGCACATTGAAACTCAACATGCATAAAGGGTTCCAAGCGTGCGCCAAAGCGTGAACTGGTTTTCCGTACCCCTTTGCCTGCCACCCGGATAACACCGCGACCCCTCGTCAATATCGTGATAATTCGGTCAGCTTCACCCAGTTTTTGGGTGCGCAGCACAACGCCGACATCACGATAGGTACTCACATATCTAGTGTGCCCTGTGAGGCCCGTAAAAAATAGGAGCGCGGTGCTCTAGGATGATTTCCTGTCCTACGTCACACTTGTGTGGTCATATCGCATTCATGGCCGCGCATCCTACGCCCCATCACACCTTGTAAGGGAACGTCCCGATGAAACGTCTCGGAATACCAGCCACACTTCTTGCGGTGGCAGCACTCTCACTGGCCACCTTGCAGCCGGCGATGGCCGAGGAGGAAGACACCGGCCTTGGCACCTTCGATGAGGCACTGTCGGGTCAAGAAGCAGTCGATGCACTTGGTGAAGATCTTCAAAAGGTTGCCGACTCCTTAGACATCACACCTTCAGAGCTTGCGGACGCTTTGGCTGAGGAACACACGTCTGTGCTCCCGACAGGTCGCATCGCAATGGCACATCCGGCGGCACCAGCGGGAACAGTCCGCCAACCGATTGCGCTGGCTGCGGATTGGGACGTCCCACTTGCTGACGTTTTCAAGCTTGAGAGCAAGCCCGGTTCCAGCAAGACCATCTACCTAGATTTTGATGGTGACACGATGTCCTCCACCGCCTGGTGGGTCAAGGCCTATGGATTCCCCCGCACGGTCAAGGGCTACTCCATCGATTCGAACTTCAGCAACTTCAACAATGAAGAACGCCGTTCGATCGCATGGATCTGGGCTCAGGTCGCGGAAGACTACGCACCATTCGACGTCAATGTCACCACCAAACGTCCGGCAAATCTCTCTGACGTCTTGGGCCGTAGCTCAACGTCTGACACCAAATATGGGGCACACGTCGTCATTAGCTCACAAGCAAACCTTTCGAAGAAAGCCTGCTCGGGCGGTGCCTGTTCGGGCATTGCCTTTATCGGCACCTTCACCCATTTCAAAGGCAAAAAATATGGCGGAGTCGCAGACAAATCACTCGGTCGCGATTACCAACCAGCATGGGTCTTTGACGAAGCGACAACCACGGGTCAAAGTGCAAATTATATCGCTGATACCGCCTCACACGAGGCTGGGCACAATCTCGGTCTGCTGCATTCATCCGGTACAACTGACTACTACACGGGTCACAACAACTGGGCACCCATCATGGGTGGAACCATGGGCTCGGGTGGCGTTTATCGTCCGATATCCCAATGGTCAAATGGCCACTACCCTGGCGCAAAACACATATCAGGATACTCATCTAGCGCGCACAAAGATCAGCTTGCTGTTATCCGCAGCCACGGTTTGAAGCACCGCGCAGACGAAGTTGGAGCAACCGTCAATGTGAGCAAGAAGATCCGCACCGGCTACATCGCTCAAACTGGTGATCAAGACACTGTTGTCATCGGCTACTGCCCTGCCAACACAACGATCACCGTCGGAACCGCCACCATGGCCAACCTCGATACCCGGCTCGAACTACTCAATAGCGCTGGCACCGTCATAAGCAGCTCATCGGGATCTAATACTGGCTCAATCGCAACAGGTATGACGACCAGCACATCCTTCCCGAGTTATGCCCGCAAGCCGAGCAACACTGGCACCACCATCACCACACCGAGCGCTGGTGTCTACTACCTACGTATTTCTGGTGAAGGTTCGACAGCCAACAACTATCCGGCGTATGGGAGTTTAGGCAAATGGACGGTCACTTCACCATGTGATACGGGTAGCGGTTCAGCGCCAGCAGCAGCCGCAAACCTCAAAGCCGTACCAAAGAACAAAGCAGTCACCTTAACTTGGGATCTACCTACCTCGGGCCGGATTCAAGACATCAGTGCTTGGCAAATCACGCGTCAAGGCAGCAGCACACCCGTGACTGTTTTTGCTAGCACGCGAACCGCGACGATTTCTGGGCTCAAGAACGGTTCCCGCGCTTACTTCACGCTGACGCCGCTGCTCGGTGCAAACCGGACACCAGGCAATGCCACCACGATTTCTGCGGTACCACGCACGGTGCCATCAGCACCGAAGATCACCAAGGTCTCCAGTGGTGCCCCAGGCGGAGCAATTACGGCGAAAGTGTCATGGTCAGCTCCAGCCAGCGGCGGTTCACCGATCACCTCCTACCGCGTGTATGCAAAGCGATACAACGGAAAGAAGGTCGTCCAAACGATCACCTCGCCGGTGATTCCGGCAAGCTCACGAAGCTACGTGATGAAGTTGCCAAAGAAGGGCAAGTACCACTTCGTTGTCAAGGCTCAGAATGGTGCTGGGTTCAGCCCATCAAGCAAGGCTTCAAAGAAGGTCACGGGTCAATAAGGCCCAGAAAATGACGACGGGACGCTGATTCCTCAGCGTCCCGTCGTCATTGTGTGTATTTGGCTGTGGTGAGCCAAAGCTCAAGCTTTAGGGATGGTCACCGCTTCTGCTCGGTTTGCTGCACACACAACAGCGCGAAGTGAAGCCATCACGATGTTTTCGTGAATACCTACACCCCACACAACTTCGCCAGCAATATCGCATTCGACAAAGGCGGCCGCCTTAGCATCGCCACCTTCTGAGAGCGCATGCTCGCTGTAGTCCAATACTCGAATGTCTGCCCCGGCTTGACGCATTCCGTCAACGAAAGCATCAACTGGCCCGTTGCCTTCACCAACGAAGGAACGGTCTACGCCCCGGACCACGAGATTCACGACCTGTTCATCACGACCGTCTTGACTGGTGACAGAACTAAAACTCGTTAACGCGTAGGGTTCGTCAATGCGTAGATAGATGTTCTGGAACGCTTCCCAGATCTCATCAGGTTCGATTTCACCAGCCTCACCCTCAGTCATCGACTGGACGACGCGACTGAACTCAATTTGCAGTCGACGCGGCAGATCCAACTGATGTTCGCTCTTGAGGATGTAAGCGACACCGCCCTTGCCGCTCTGGCTGTTCACCCGAATCACTGCTTCATAAGTGCGCCCGACATCGTGCGGGTCGATTGGCAAATACGGTGCCTCCCAAGACAATTCGGAAACACTAACGCCCTGCTCATCAGCTTGACGGTCCAAGTCTTCCAAGCCCTTTTTAATCGCGTCCTGATGAGAACCCGAAAAGGCAGTGTAAACCAAGTCACCCGCATAAGGGTGGCGCGGATGAACCGGCAAATTCGTGCAGTATTCGACTGTACGGCGAATCTCATCGATATTACTGAAGTCGATCTTCGGGTCAATGCCTTGGCTAAACAGGTTCATTCCCAAAGTCACGAGATCCACATTGCCGGTGCGTTCGCCGTGACCAAACAAACAGCCTTCGACCCGGTCAGCGCCAGCCATCATGGCCAGTTCGGTAGCTGCCACCGCAGTGCCACGATCATTGTGTGGGTGCAGCGAAATTGCCACGTTCTCGCGTCGGCTGACATTCCGGCCGAACCACTCAATTTGGTCGGCGTAAGTGTTGGGGGTTGCCATTTCGACAGTTGCAGGCAGATTCAAGATGATCTCGCGACCCTCCTCTGGCTGCCAAACATCCATCACTGCTTCACAAACTTCAAGACTGAAGTCCAATTCAGCACTGGTAAAGATTTCAGGGCTGTACTGATATCCAAACGCCGTGTCGTCCAGCATTTGTTCGGCGTACTTCATGACCAATTCAGTGCCGCGTGTAGCGATGGCTATGCATTCGCTCTTGTCGACATTGAACACTACGCGCCGAAACAGTGGGGCAACTGCGTTGTACAGGTGGATATTGGCGCGTGGGACTCCGATGAGCGATTCAACCGTACGTTCAATCAAATCTTCACGAGCTTGAGTCAGAACCGACACGGTGACGTCTTCGGGGATCACATCGCCCTCAACGAGCGAGCGAACAAAGTCGAAATCAGTCTCACTGGCGGAAGGGAAACCAATTTCGATTTCCTTGTAACCCATCTTCACCAGAAGTTCGAACATCCGGCGTTTACGGGCTGGAGTCATCGGATCGATGAGGGCCTGATTCCCATCACGCAAATCAGTCGACAGCCAGCGTGGCGCTTCGGTGATTACATTGTTTGGCCACGTGCGATCCGGCAGATCGATTGGCGTAAAAGGCGTGTACCGGTTAAACGGCATTGGGGAAGGTTGTTGTGGGGAGATTTGGTTGTTCTTCACGGTTCGTTCCTAAGTATGTGCGAGGGGAAACGGCCGGAAACGACAAACTCCGCGTCGAGGGGTCCGACCTAGCGAACCTCGACGCGGCAACCAAGGAGCAACCCTACGTTCCGCATGATGTGCATTATTCTAGCAGCGCTTCGGTTTCGAATGACCTTCAGGCAAGTTATGTTGAGGTCATGTCGACACTCTTGGTTGTTCACCATTCCCCCACACCATTGCTGAAAGCCATCAATGATGCAGTCATCGCGGGTGCCACAAACGACGCGATTACTGGAGTTGATGTGCGGGTTATTCACGCTCTCGAAGCCACTATTGACGACGTCTTAGCAGCTGATGCCTACATCCTAGGAACGGCAACGAACTTTGGTTACATCAGCGGTGCACTCAAGCATTTCTTTGATGTGACATTCAACGCGGTTCGCGAAGAAACCGAGAAACGGCCGTTCTCATACTGGATTCACGGCGGCTACGACACGACCGGAGCTGAACGCGCGATGGAGTCAATCACTACCGGACTTGGTTGGAAACTCGCGGCGGAACCGTTAATCTTCTTGGGCGAAATGTTGCCAGAACACGAAGAGAAAGCCGAAGAGCTCGGCGGAACTCTCGCCGCTCTCATCAGTTGAGGTCAAAACCCGAGTTTGCGCAACTGTTTCGGGTTACGTTGCCAGTCTTTGGCGACCTTGACATGCAAATCAAGGTGTACTGGTGTGCCTAATAGGCGTTCGATTTGGGTGCGCGAGACCATGCCAATCTGCTTGAGTCGAGCGCCCTTTTTCCCGATGATGATGCCTTTTTGACTATCACGTTCCACATAGAGATTCACCCGGACATCAAGAAGCGGACGGTTTTCATCACGGCCTTCACGTGGGACCATTTCGTCGACAACCACTGCGAGTGAATGAGGCAGTTCGTCGTGAACATCTTCGAGCGCCGCTTCTCGGATGATCTCAGCGACAAGTGTTTCTTCAGGCTCGTCAGTCAACTGTCCTTCGGGATATAGCGGTGGCCCCTCGGGCAAGGTATTGATTAAGAGATCACGCACTAATGCGACTTGTTCACCTGAAACGGCTGACACGGGAACGATCTCGTGCCATTCCACTCCAGCTTCCCGACCTGCTTCTGCGATCGACATCAGGTGCTTGGCAAGCTTCTCGGGCGAAACTTTGTCGATCTTCGTGGCAATGGCGATAATTGGTTTCCGCTTGAAAGCTGCCATCTCATTGATCAAGTATTTGTCCCCCGGACCGATCTGTTGATCGGCCGGAAAACACATGCCGATGGTGTCCACTTCAGCCCACGTGGAACGCACTAGGTCGTTGAGACGTTCACCAAGCAAGGTGCGTGGCCGGTGAACTCCCGGTGTATCAACCACGACGAGTTGTGCGTCTGGTCGATGCACAAGACCGCGAATCACGTGTCGTGTCGTTTGTGGACGCGACGAGGTGATGGCGATCTTGTCGCCCACCAAAGCATTTGTCAGGGTCGATTTGCCAGCATTCGGTCGGCCGACAAAACTCGCGAACCCCGAACGAAACGACGTCATAGGTTCACCAGTTGACGAACCTGACCGGCCGGGCTCGCAAACACGATCACCGCTCCTGGTTCAGCAAGCTCACGCACCGCGGCCAGACTCACAGCTATATCCTCCTCAGCGGTGACAGCAGCCGCCTCAAGCCGGCTAGCGCCCGAAGAGATAGCCATAGCCACGGCAAGATCGAGCGCAGAGATCGTCAACGAGTTTCGCTCGACCGTTGCAGCCGTATAGGTTCGTCCGTCTTGGTCACGCACCGCTGCACCGGCGCTGGCGCTAATTCGAGCACGCGAAGCTTTAGCAAGCGTGACTAATTTGGCATCCTCTGCCGCTAATTCCATGGTCTGAGCCTAACCGCGTCCGACAGTCATCGGACGTCTGCCTCTTCTACGTTTTCCAGCGGAGTAATGAGGACTCGCCCGATTTGATTTCGCCGACCGGACGGTGCCTGAGCTTCAAAGCGCAAACCCTCATATTCGACTACGGCACCGGGAATGGGCACGTAGCCCAAAAGCTTCGCCATCAGGCCACCGACCGAGTCAACGTCCTCATCTTCGATGGACACTCCCAAAATGTCTTCGATATCGCCCACACTGAATCGCGTGCTGACCCGCCAACTGCCATCAGCCAGCGCTTCTGATTCGTCAGGTTCGGCATCGTATTCGTCTGTGATTTCACCGACGATTTCTTCCACAATGTCTTCAATCGTGACCATGCCTGCCGTGCCACCAAATTCATCAATCACGATCGCAACATGAGTTCGATCGGATTGCATTTCTCGGAGCAAATCATCCACATGCTTCGTCTCAGGAACAAACAGGCACGGTCGGCAAATGGAATCAATTTTCTCTTGGGTTTCGGCATCACGATTATCGAAAACTCGTTTGGTGATGTCTTTGAGATATGCCATACCCAAAATATCGTCAAGGTTCTCACCGATCACGGGGATACGAGAATAACCACTACGCAAGGCGAGTGACATCGCCTGCCGCAAGGTCTTATGTGACTCGATAAAGACTAAATCAGTTCGGGGCACCATCACTTCGCGCACGATGGTGTCGTCCAGTTCGAAGACCGACTGAATCATCTTCGACTCGTCAGATTCAATCACTGAACTGGCCGCAGCAAGATCAACCAGTTCTCGCACCTCCACCTCAGAAGCAAACGGCCCTTCCTTGAACCCACGACCCGGTGTGAGCGCATTGCCTAAAGCAATCAGAACCTTGGGGATCGGGCCAAGCAAGCGCGTGAGCACAATGACCAGACCAGCCGTAACGACGGCAATGCTCTCTGCCTGCTGGCGCCCCAACGTTCGTGGCCCGACGCCCACCACGACAAAACTGACTATTGCCATAGCGCCACCAGCGATCAGTACGTTCGTCCAAAAGCCGTCAACAACATCAGCAACCAGAGCAGCAACAATGACAATTCCGACGATCTCACTCACAACTCGCAACAACAAAACCGTATTGAGATACGGCGCCGGATCATCCAAAATTGTCAGCAGTCGCGCGGCACCCCGGGTACCTTCATCGACGAGCTCTTCGGCTCTCGCCTTAGAAAATGCCGAGATGGCGGCGTCGATTGCCATCAGCACACCCGCAATGGCGATAAGGACAATCGCCAAAATAATGGCTGTCCACATCATGAGCGATCACCGCTCGGTCTTCGGGGCTCCTTCATGAAAGTTCCTTATCCTCGTTTGCCCATTCCTCTAAGAGTCGGCCTTGGATTCCAAACATTTCAGCATGCTCTTCGGGCTCTGCATGGTCGTAGCCCAGAAGGTGCAAAATTCCGTGCACCGTTAATAGGCGGATTTCGTCTTCGCGGGTTCGCCCAAGCCCGGGGGCTTGAGTCGCAGCCACCTGCGGACACAGGGCGATATCACCCAAATACCCTTCAGGCAGGTCGTCATCGCTTGTGCCCGGCGTGAGTTCATCCATCGGAAAGGAAAGGACATCAGTCGGGCCTTCCTTTTCCATCCAGCGTTCGTTGAGCGTGGTGATGGTGGCCTCGTCTACGAGACGTAAAGACATTTCAGTTTGTGGGTGCAAACGCATCCGACGCATAACAAAACGGCACAGCGCCGTGAGTTCAACGATATCGACGTCGACTCCGGACTCATTGAGAACGTCTACGGTCATGGCCCCTCATGTCTTGTGTGTGACGCGCGGCTTCGAACTGGTCGTAGGCGGCAACGATATGTCCCACGAGGCGATGACGAACGACATCCGAGCTCGTGAGTTGCACGAACTCAATATCTCGCACGTCTCCAAGGATCTCTTCCACCACTCTCAGACCAGAAGTGGCTCCGCCAGGCAAGTCAACTTGCGTCACGTCACCAGTGACGACCATCCTGGATCCGAAACCGAGCCGGGTGAGGAACATTTTCATTTGTTCGGCAGTCGTGTTTTGAGCCTCGTCCAAAATGATGAAGGCGTCGTTAAGTGTGCGGCCACGCATATAGGCCAGTGGCGCGACCTCAATAACTCCCGAAGTCAACAGTTTCGGGATCGATTCCGGGTCAAGCATGTCGTGCAGAGCGTCGTAAAGCGGCCGCAGATAAGGATCGATCTTCTCGCTTAGGGTGCCAGGTAAATAACCGAGTCTCTCCCCCGCTTCTACCGCCGGGCGCGTTAAGATAATGCGCGAAATTTCTTTAGCTTGCAGCGCTTGAACTGCCTTAGCCATCGCGAGATACGTCTTGCCCGTGCCGGCAGGGCCGATACCGAACACGATCGTATGTTTATCGATCGCATCAACGTACTTCTTTTGGTTGAGTGTCTTGGGTCGAATCGTTCGGCCACGGCTCGAAAGGATGTTGAGACTCAGCACATCGGCTGGCCGCACGGTGCTAGCCGATTTGAGCATGTGGATAGAACGCTCCACCAGTTCTTTGTTCAAAGCTTGGCCGGTGCGCACGATCGTGACGAGTTCGTCGATCAGTCGTTCTACGAGTGCTGCTTCGGCTGCCGTTCCGGTCACGGTCACTTCGTTTCCACGAACGTGCACTTGGGCGTCGAAAGATGACTCGATGAGTCGGAGAAACTCATCGGCCGGTCCAAAAAGGCTCACAAGGTTGATGGACGCTGGAACCGTGAACTGGTATCGCTGCGTCTCAACCGGATTATCGTCTTGTGTCATTTCCTCAGAAGTCTAGCGAGTCTTGACACAATCATTCGAAACCCAGGGCAATTGGACCTCCCGCTAACACATGGCCATGCACGTGGAAAACGGTCTGCCCAGCATCGGCTCCGGTGTTGAAGATCAGTCGATAGTCGCTTACGCCAGCGTCGGCTGCCACCTTGCGCGAGAGTTCGAGTAGATCTGCCGCAGCGTCGGCGTCAGCCTCGGCAATGGCTGCGATGTTCTCGTAATGGTCGCGCGAAACCACCAAGACATGCAACGGGGCCTTCGGACTAATGTCATTAAAGGCAATAGATTTTGGTGTTTCGGCGACAATTTGAGCCGGAAGCTCGCCGGCCAGAATCTTGCAGAAAATACAGTCAGACATGCCGACACTCTACAAAGGATGGCGGCCCACAGTGGTCATCACTTGAAGGCGTTACGGATTCGACCGAACATCCCGCGCGAACTATCAGCCACGACTGGCTCGACATGTTCTTCATCTCGGGCTTTCGCCAATGCTTCGATGAGTTCCCGTTGCTCACTATCAAGGTCCGTTGGAGTCTTAACGACAATTTGGATCGTCAGATCGCCACGACCTGAACTATTGAGTCGAGGGATGCCCTTGCCACGCACCACAACATGCTCGCCATATTGCGTACCGGCGGGAATATCGACTCCAACAACGTGGTCGGTCTCGTTTTCGATGTCATCGCGTTCTGATTCCAGTGTCGGTATGTCGATCCGGGTACCAAGAGCTGCGGCCGTCATCGGGATCGTAACTTGGCAGTGCAAGGAGTCGCCACGACGCGTGAAGACTGGGTGCTTACTCACTCTGATTTCGAGGTAGAGATCACCGGCCGGCCCACCACCTGGACCGACCTCGCCTTCACCCGTCATCTGGATTCGGTTTCCATCATCCACACCAGCCGGCACTTGCACCGTCAAAGTGCGACGGCTGCGCACTCGGCCGTCGCCGCGACACTCAGCACAAGGATCAGGAATGACAGTTCCGTAACCGTGACAGGTTGGACACGGCCGACTGGTGCGAATATCGCCGAGCAACGACCGCTGCACATGTTGGACGTCCCCACGACCATGACACGTGCCACAGGTGACAGGCTCGGATGACCCATTTGCCCCTGAACCGTCACAACGTTCACACGTCACGGCGGTATCTACTTTGAATTCTCGTTCGACGCCAAATGCCGCTTCTGCGAGCGAAAGGTTGAGACGCAAAAGTGCATCTTGACCACGTTGCATTCGCGATTTCGGTCCACGCTGTGAACCACCACCGAAGAAGGCATCCATGATGTCGTCGAAGCTGAAGCCTTGGCCAAAGCCACCGCCCATGCCTCCCCCGCCCGACAGCGGATCCCCGCCACGGTCGTAAACAGACTTCTTTTGCGGATCAGAAAGCACTTCATATGCCGTAGTGACTTCTTTGAAGCGTTCTTCTGCATCGGGAGCGTCGTTGACATCCGGATGCAGTTGCCGCGCCAGTTTGCGATACGCCTTCTTCAATTCTTCCGGCGTTGCTTCACGGCTCACTCCAAGGAGCTCGTAATAGTCCTGTGTCATATGCCTTCCTCAGCCGTCCGCTAAAGTGCGGCCGACATATCTCGCCACAGCAGTAACTGCGGCCATCGTTGCAGGGTAATCCATTCGGGTCGGGCCTACTGTGCCCAAGGTGGCCAGTGCTTCATCCCCAGGCCCGTAATGACTCGTCACAATCGACGTACTCGACAAGCCCGCATGTCCTGTTTCATGGCCGATGACGACGTGCGTTTGTTGACTGACAGCTGCCTCGCCGATCAGCTTAAGCAGCACGACCTGTTCTTCAATTGCTTCTAAGACCGGGCGAATCGTGGCGTCGAAGTCGGTACCTAAATGGGCGAGGTTACTCGTTCCAGCCACGGCAACTCGCTGATCGGTACGGCTATGGTGAAAAGTCTCTTTGATGACCTCGACAACCACGGTAACGAACTTCCGATCCGCGGGTGCAAACTCTTCAGCGAGCAAGCCAGCTCGCTCCACGGCATCAGGCAAACGTTGGCCCACGCAAGCGACCATGAGCTTGCCTTTGAGGTCATTCAATACATCAGAGTGTGAGCGGGAGGGGGCATCAATGAGACGCTGCTCCACTCTGCCACTGCTGGTAATCAAGACGACGAGAATTCGACCGGCCTCGAGTTCTACCAATTCGATGTGTCGAACTGTAGAGCGCTCGAGCAAGGGGTACTGCACGATGGCTACTTGATTCGTAAGCTGCGCAAGGAAGCGAACCGTACGAGAAACAACGTCATCCAAATCAACCGCACCGTCGAGAAAGGTCTCAATAGCTCGCCGTTCGGCCCCGGACAGTGACTTAATCTCAGCCAAACGATCAACAAAAATTCGATAGCCCTTATCGGTGGGAATTCGTCCCGCACTCGTATACGGCTGGGAGATGTAACCTTCGTCTTCTAGGACAGCCATATCGTTACGAATCGTGGCTGAGGAAACACCTAATTGGTGGCGTTCCAAAAGAGCGTGGGAGCCGACGGGTTCTTGGGTCGCCACATAATCTTCGACAATTGCGCGTAAGACATCTAGCCGACGGCTTTCTGCTGACATAACGACCCTCCTCCACGCAATTAGCACTCATAAAGTCCAAGTGCCAGTTTAGGACGTGAGAGAAATACGCGAGCGACCACCGTCGCACTCGTGAGTGAAAATCGTTTGATCCTCACGGCGGAACGAAGCAGCGTAGATTCGGCACCGCTTGAGTTCAATAATTAGACCCCAACAATAAGGCACTGACCCAGCTGCAGCCCAACAGTAGAACCACCGATAGTTCGCTTCGCTCTCAATGCCGAACTGAGCCGTGCACTGAGGGATCGCCCCGTATCACTCGCGGCAACAAACAGTGAATCGCTACTACCGTTATTGCACTCTAGGTACCTTTACCGCTGGTCAATCAACGTTGGTGTGGCATCTTAACGACGGTCAATAGCACCACGGAATCCGACACAGCAGTAAGGCCGTGGCGCACCGGTGGGATGACCATGAGATCTCCCATATGGCCGTCGACATCGCCCTGCGGGCCTCCCGTGACAACGACGTGACCTGAGAGCACCTGCAGTGTAGCTTCGCCGGGACTCTCGTGATCATGCAGTTTCGTGCCGGCCGTCAGCGCAAACACTGTCTGTCGGAGGCTGTGCTCTGCACCGCCGTAGACCGTGTCTGAACTGCGGCCGGACGAAACTGACCGGGCCTTCTCAATATGTCTGTCGACCAGAGCAGCCAAGGAGATTACGTCATCCATGTACCGACTCCTTTCTGCTGTGATTGTCTTCAGACTACCGACTTTATGACGGCATTGGGGCACCTGGACGGGCGTACCGCAGCCAAGTAATCGCAATTGCAACTGCACAGAAGGCAATACCGATGTAGAAGAACCATTCTGGCTTCATGATCGTCAAGCCCACACCGAAGGCGAACGGGCCAAAGGCAGCAATTGCAGCGGTCCAACCAATCACGCCACCAGCTTGGCGTCGCTCAAAGATCATCGGCATCTGCTTGAACGTCGAAGCGTTACCGACACCAGTGAAGAAGAAGATTGCGAGCATGCCCCAAAGGAAACTGTTGAAGTCGCTGCGGACAGCCTCAGCCCCAAGCGACACGTCTGGTGTGATGTGGAAGCTCGTGAAAAGGACTGAAACCAAGATGCCGATACCCGAAATGAGCGTCCAAGGTGCGCCACCCATTTTGTCAGTTAATGGGCTAAAGAGGACACGTGCTCCAGCACCGATCAAGGGACCGAGGAAGGCGTATTTCACCGGGTCCGGGATCTCATAGCCGGTAAGAATCACCTGCGTTGTTCCATCCGCAAGGATCGTCGCAATCGCTTCGTTGCCACCGCCGTAGAAGTTCTTGATCATCAAACCGAACTGACCGGAAAGTCCAGCGAAGGTGCCGAAAGTCATGATGTAGAGGACCGTCATCCACCACGTGTCTTGATTCTTGAAGATGTCGAACTGTTGCTTGATGTTTGCGGTAATCGGAACGCTCTTAAGCATGGTCCAAGCAAGGATGACGCCCAAGACGACAAAGGGAATATAAATGTAGGCAGCGTTCTGATACCACACCTCTACCGGTTCGCGACCTGGGAATTTCTCCAATTGCGCACCGCCTAGGAAGGCGACCATCGAGAAACCGATGATCCACGGTGTCACGAACTGGACCAGGGAGACACCGAAGTTACCGATGCCAGCCTGAATACCCAACGCGGTTCCCTGCATCCGTCGAGGGAAGAAATAGGAGGTGCTCGGCATGAATCCTGAGAACGCACCGCCACCGATACCGGACATGAAGGACAGCGTCAGTAACCACCAGTAGGGAGTGGTGGGATCTTGTACCGCCAAGGCCCAACCGATCAACGGCAACGCCAGCAATGCCGTGGTGATTGCCACAAGCTTGCGAGTGCCCAACATGGGGGGCAGGACCATCCAAACGAGTCGCAAAATACCGGCTGAAAGGCCTGGCATTGCAACCAACCAATACAACTGGTCTTTGGACAATTGGAAACCGATGTTGCCCAATTTCGGGGCAATAGCGCTGGCGATGAACCAGGAGGCAAACGCGAGCGTCAGCGTGAACGTCGTAATCCCGAGGGTGCGCCACGCGAGACCGGAATCCCAATTTTCTTCGTCTTCTGGGTCCCAAGAGTCAAGCCACTCGGATCCCTTTCTGCTTACGGGGTCTGTAGTCATGATGGTGTGTTCTCCTCAATTGGTGGAGTTTCAAAGTGATCGGATAGTTCAGGTGATTTCTGATGCAGCATGCTGACCACAGTGAGGTGCATCCAAACGGCACACACAACACTCAAAACGAACAGCACGAAGAAAGTAGCGGACGGAAGTCCCGTCCAGGCCGTGGTGTAGGCGAAGAGCGGCGGGAGCAAGAAGCCACCCAAACCGCCAAACATGCCCACGAGTCCACCGACCGAACCAACTTGGCCGGGGAAGTATTCGGGAATATGCTTATAAACGGCAGCCTTACCAATACCCATCGCGCAACCAAGGATGAATACCAAGATGGTGAACGGCACGATGCCAAGTGAGTACGGCAAGACATCTTTGACACCGGTTGCCGAAACAGACTCAGAGACCTGCACAACAATGTGACCGTTTGGCATCATGAGTAAGAAGGTCGAGATAATCATCGCCGCAAACGTCCAGTACATGACTTTACGAGCACCGATGCGGTCAGAGAACCAACCGCCCAAAGGACGCAACAGGCTGGCCGGGAAAATGTACAGCGCGGTAAGCAGTGCTGCTGTAGTCAGCGTTGTGCCGTAAACGTCGACGTAGTACTTGGGCAGCCATGCAGCTAAGGCAACATAGGCGCCGAACACGGCAACGTAATACAAACTGAAGCGCCACACCCGCATTTGCTTCAGTGGTTTAAGTTCCTCCCGGACGGTACGGCCCGCACCTGGCTTTTGATCTTTACGTGGTGTGAACACCAATACAGCAACTGCCGTGAAGATCAACAGCACCGAGTAGATGACCGGGACCAAGCGCCAGCCACCTTGGATAAAACCGAAATAGGTTGCGCCAGCAGTCGATGCAATTAATACCGGACCGATGAACTTAGTCACCGAAGCGCCGACGTTGCCAGCGCCAAAAATGCCGAGAGCTAAACCTTGACGCTCTTTAGGCACCCATGCCGAGTTCCAGGCAACACCCGATGAGAAGGAGTTGCCAGCAAAACCGACGAGAAACGCCAGAATCAGAATCATGGCATAGGAGTCGGCGAGCGACACCATATAAGCAAATACCGAGGTAATTACCAGCAGAACCACCATGATGATGCGTCCGCCATAGCGGTCGGCCATGATGCCAGCTGGTAGCCGCCATAGTGAGCCGTTCAAGATAGCGGCGGCGGAAATCCACGAGAGTTGAACGTCAGTCAAACCGAGTTCGTCACGGATCGGGATACCGAGGATTCCAAACATCATCCACGCAGCGAACATCAGTGTGAACGCAAGCGTCGACATCACGATGACGCTGGTCGCGCCGCGTGGCATTTTGGTTGGTTCCTCGGGGAGTGTGTCAATCGTTTGTGTAGCCACGATTTTGCCTCTCCTTGGAGGTGGTAGGAAATTGAGTTACGAGCTTTTTTTCGATCTAGGTTTCGTAGGCAAGCCAGCGTCGATTGGTTCCCAACCGCGCTTCGGTGCACGAGAACCAGCCGGCGATTTGTCCCGACTGCGGTACACAATGTAGGGACGGAAAATGTAGTGAATAGGTGCAGTGAATGCATGTACCAGTCGCGTGAACGGCCACAGTGCAAACAGGAACATCGCCATCAGCACATGAGCTCTAAACGGTGTCGGTGTGCCTGCCATGAGTGCTACCTCCGGCTGCAACATGAAGATCGAACGGAACCACGGTGACACAGTTTCGCGGTAGTCGAAATCAGTTGAGTGCGATCCAGCTTGCAGGGATGCAACTGTGATCCACATACCGAAGATCAAGGTAAGCCCAAGGACGACATACATAAGTTTGTCGTTTTTAGTTGTCGCCATAAATACTGGACCGATCATCCGGCGGCGATAGATCAGAATCGCAAGGCCTACAACAGTGAAGATTCCAGCGAGAGTGCCAAGCGAGAGTGCCATGAAGTGGTACATCTCCTCGCTCACGTAGAGCGCTTCGGTCCACGACTTAGGGATGACGAGACCAATCACGTGGCCACCGATGACGAACACTAAGCCGAGATGGAACATGGGTGAACCGATTCGTAACAGCCGCGATTCATAAACTTGGCTGGATCGTGTCGTCCAACCAAACTTGTCGAATTTGTAGCGCCAGATGGTGCCACCAACAAGCAGCGCAATTGCAACGTACGGGAGAATTCCCCAAAGCAATACGTCTGAAATCATGACTGTACCTCTCCTGAGAGCGGCAGGAGCCGCGCATCGTAAGGTTCGAGCCCCACAGTTTCGCTGGGCTGAATATGTGTGAGTCCGACCATTTCCATCACGTCGGAACGGGTCTTGGGAGATGGACCTGGCAGTGTTCGGCAGATCGCGGTGATCACATCGGAATATGGTGATTCGTCGTCGTCGAGTGCCATGCGTAAAAGTTCGATACTGGCTCGGTATTCCTGCAGGAGTTCGTTGCCCTTCACGGGATCTGCCACAGCTGCGTACTCAAGCACGATCGTCAGGTGATCTGGGAGTTCGCCATCAGTGGCAACGAGAAAGCCCGTATCCCGATACTTTTGTTTAAAATATCCGAGCACTTCCCCACGACGGCGGGTGTCTCCGTCTGTCCAGTAGGACAGGTGCAGTGCATGACTCTTGGTCATATCGAAGGTGTCGACATAATCATTTTGTTGGGCTTCCATGGGAGTCGTCTCAAGATGCTCTAGGAACCGCAGCATGCGCGTCCGGATTTCGCCTTCGGGCAGCTCATACATAGCTGCCCGAAGCCCGGGAACCTGAGCAATCAACGTTTCATCGGGGTACGACAAGCACCACGATGCAACTTGATGAGTGACTCTGTGATCGGACATGGCTAATTCTTGTCTTCAGGGAACATGCCGTCTGGCATTCCGTTGCCGTCCCAGTTCAAAAGGTTGACACGGTGGCGCAGCGTTTCATCGCTTGTTGCCGAGTCCCCTTCTTGACGCTGTTTGAGTGCTTGGAAGGTTTCGATAGCGACTGGCACTGGTCCGCCACTGCCTTCACCGAATGGACCTGAGCCGCCCATTCCCGGACCGTCTTCGAAGTCGAGCGAGCAACCCATCTCTTCGAGTTCATGGGCCTGCTCCACGTGGGCCTTCGGGATAACGTAACGGTCGTTGTACTTGGCGATCGCCAAGAGCCGATACATCTCGTTCATCTCTTCTTCGGTCATGCCGACCGACTCTGGGATGGTGGCGTCGCTGTTGCGACCCAACGTAATGTCACGCATATAGGAACGCATGGCGCCAAGCTTGCGCAGTACGTGTGACACCTTTTCGGTGTCTCCCGCCGTGAACAGTTCAGCAAGGTACTCAACCGGTATACGCAGTGCCTCGATCGCACCGAAAATATTGTTGTGGTTCTCGGCGTCGTGGCCTTGCTCCGTAAGAATGTCTACGATTGGCGACAGCGGTGGAATGTACCAAACCATCGGCATCGTGCGATATTCCGGATGTAGTGGCAAAGCAACTTTGTAGACCTTTGCCAGCTTGTATACCGGCGACTTTTGAGCTGCAGCTAGCCAGTCGTCAGCAATTCCTTGTTCGCGGGCTGCCTTGATCACAGCAGGATCGTTTGGATCCAGAATGATGTCAAGTTGGGCTTCGTAAAGATCTTTCGGATCTTCAACCGAGGCAGCAGCTGTGACGGCGTCAGCGTCGTAAAGGAACAAGCCAATGTAACGCAAACGACCCACACAGGTCTCTGCACACACCGTGGGCAAACCGACCTCGATACGCGGGTAGCAGAAGGTACATTTTTCGGCTTTACCAGTTTTGTGGTTGAAGTAGATTTTCTTGTATGGGCAGCCAGTGATGCATTGACGCCAACCGCGGCAACGGTCTTGGTCGACGAGAACGATGCCATCTTCTTCACGCTTGTAGATCGCACCCGAGGGGCAGGAAGCCATGCACGATGGGTTGAGGCAATGTTCACAAATCCGAGGCAGATAGAACATAAAGGTCTGCTCGAACTGGAACTTGATCTTGTCTTCCGATTCGCGTCGCACCTTCTCAACCAAGGGGTCGAGGTGGCCAAGTTCGTGGACGCCGCCAAGGTTATCGTCCCAGTTGGCTGACCACGTGATCTTGGTGTCTTTGCCGGTGAGCAGCGACTTGGGCCGAGCGACGGGGAAGTCGTCGCCTAGCGGCGCACTAATCAGGGTCTCGTAGTCGTACGTCCACGGCTCGTAATAATCTTCGAGTTCTGGCTGCACTGGGCTGGCGAAGATCGTGACTAACTTCTTGAGACGTCCTCCAGCCTTGAGCTTGAGACGACCGCGGCGGTTGAGTTCCCAGCCGCCCTTCCAGGTTTCTTGGTCTTCGTAACGCCGTGGATAACCCTGACCTGGCCGGGTTTCTACGTTGTTGAACCAGACGTATTCGGTGCCGGCGCGGTTAGTCCACGCCTGCTTGCAGGTGACAGAGCACGTATGACACCCGATACATTTATCAAGGTTCATTACCATGCCAACTTGTGCCATGACCCTCATTAGTAGGTCACCTCCTGGGACCGCTTACGAATGGTTGAAACGATGTCTCGCTGGTTGCCGGTAGGGCCGAGGTAGTTGAACTGGTAGGACAACTGGGCGTATCCACCGATGAGGTGCGAGGGCTTGACCAAGATTCGAGTGACCGAGTTATGAATACCGCCTCGGCGGCCTGTGCGCTCGGACTTAGGAACGTCAATGGTGCGTTCTTGCGCGTGGTGGACGAAAATGACACCTTCTGGCATCCGGTGGCTAACCACGGCACGGCAGACAAAGACGCCATTTGCGTTGACGCATTCCATCCAGTCGTTGTCTTTGACATCGATCGCAGCTGCGTCTTCGACGCTCAACCAAGCGGTTGGGCCACCCCGTGAGAGTGACAACATGAACAAGTTGTCTTGATATTCGGAGTGAATAGACCACTTGGAGTGAGGCGTCAGGTAACGAACTGCAACCTGTTTTTCCCCGTCAGGGCCCAACTTCGGCTCACCGAAGAGTCGATGCATATCTAGTGGTGGGCGGTAGGTGGGTAGTGCCTCACCCATGTCTGTCATCCAGTCATGGTCGAGATAGAAATGCATGCGTCCGGTCAAGGTGTGGAACGGCTTGAGCCGTTCGATATTTGTGGTGAATGGCGCGTAGCGACGTCCACCCGTTTCAGAACCGGACCATTCTGGCGAAGTGATGACTGGCACTGGCGCGCTTTGCGTATCAGCGAAGGTAATGTGTTTCTCTTCGGAACCTTCAGCAAGATCATGCATCTTTTGACCGGTCTGGACTTCGAGCGTTTTGAAGCCCTGTAACGCGAGGGCGCCATTGGTGGTTCCAGAGAAGGTGAGGATCGCTTCTGCCATCTTGGCGTCGGTATCGATAGCTGGTCGACCATTGCCAACACCGCCGTACATGACGCCGTTCTTACCCCCGAGCCACTTCACCGCTTCCTTCATGTCATAGGTGATGTTCTTAACGGTGAAGCCCAAGGTGTCGGCGAGCGGGCCAACCGTGGCGAGCTTCTCGGCGATCTTGGTGTAATCGCGTTCTACGATGGCAAGCGCTGGCATGGTCTTGCCCGGGATTGCCTCGACTTCGCCCTTGGTCCAGTCACGAACAATGCCTGCTGGCTGTGCAGTCTGGCCGGGAGTGTCGTGAATCATCGGCACTGAGACAAGATCTTTACGAGTGCCCAAGTGATCCTTTGCCAACTCGGAGAGTCGTTTGGCGATCCGGTGGAACATCTCGAAGTCAGTCTTGGATTCCCACGGTGGATCAATTGCCGGGCTAAATGCGTGCACGAAGGGGTGCATATCGGTCGAAGAAAGATCATGCTTCTCGTACCAAGTAGCTGCAGGGAAGACCACATCCGAAAGAAGCGTGGTCGACGTCATGCGGAAGTCAGCCGAAACCAACAAGTCCAGCTTTCCTTCTGGTGCCTCATCGTGCCATTTCACGTCTTTGGGGCGTGGTGTTTCCGGATTCTCGGTCCCAATCACGTTGTGGTGCGTACCCAAGAGGTGTTTGAGGAAGTACTCATTGCCCTTGGCAGATGAACCCATGAGGTTGGAACGCCACAGCATGAGCACGCGCGGCCAGTTTTCCGGCGCGTCCACATCATTGATGGCTGGGTTGAGTCTTCCGTCGGCGAGTGCTTTAACAACATAGCTTGGCGCGTCTGCGGCTTCGCCGGCTTCGACGGCCTTCGTCGCGTCGTCCGCTAAATCCAGCGGGTTCTTGTCGAACTGCGGATAGAAGGGCATCCATCCGAGTCGTGCAGACTTCGCAATGGCATCAGCTGTGTGCAACTCTTCGAGGTGGCCCTTTGCCAGCGGCGAGGTAAGCGAATCAGTGGAGTAACCATCGTTGCGCCACTGGTCGGTGTGCATGTACCAGTAGGAAGTGCCTGGCTGGGTGCGTGGCGGACGGCCCCAGTCGAGGGCGTTTGCTAGAGAGATCCATCCGGTGATCGGACGACACTTTTCCTGGCCGACATAGTGTGCCCAGCCGCCACCGTTTCGACCCATAGCGCCGGTGAGTAAAAGCAGGGAGAGGATCGACCGGTAGGTGGCGTCACCGTGGAACCACTGACAGATACCAGCGCCCATGATGATCATCGAGCGGCCACCAGATTCTTCGGAGTTCTTGGCAAACTCGCGCGCTACCCGAATGGCTTGCTCTGCCGGAACTTTGGTGATTTCCGCTTGCCAAGCTGGCGTGTAAGGGGTGTCAACATCCTCGTAGCTTTTCGCCCAGTCGCCTGGCAGGCCTTCGCGACCCACTCCATATTGCGCGAGCATGAGGTCAAAAACGGTGGTAACAAGGTGGTCGCCAACCTTGGTGACTGGCACTCCACGATGCAGCACCGAGCCGGAGCCATCAGGTGCGACGAATGCGGGCAGCTTGACTTCGACCGCGTCCCCCTTGCCGTAGAGCGAAAGCCGTGGCGTGATGCCATCAAGGTCTAGGTTCCACTTGCCGACACCGGATTCGGCATAACGGAATCCCATGGAACCGTTAGGCACAACGGCTTTGCCGTTCGCATCATCAAGGATTACGGTCTTCCAGGCATCTTCGTCAACAGCATCATCAACGAGGTCTGATGCAACGAGGAACTTGCCTGCGACATAGCTTCCTTCATGCTCTTCGAGCTTGATGAGGAATGGCAGATCAGTGAACTTAGAAACATAATCGGTGAAGAATGGGACTTGCCGATCGACGAAGTTCTCCTTGAGGATGACGTGGCCCATCGACATAGCTAAGGCTGCATCAGTACCGGCTTGGGCTGGCATCCATTCGTCAGCGAACTTTGTGTTGTCGGCATAGTCGGGACTCACCGTAACGACCTTGGTACCGCGGTAGCGGACTTCGGCCATCCAGTGCGCATCAGGTGTGCGGGTGACGGGAACATTCGAACCCCACATCATGAGGTAGGTCGAGTCCCACCAGTCACCGGACTCGGGCACGTCTGTTTGGTCGCCAAAGACCTGTGGGCTAGCCACGGGCAAGTCGGCGTACCAGTCGTAGAAGGAGGTCATCACGCCACCAACGAGTTGGGTGAAGCGCGTGCCGACGCAGTGCGAAACCATCGACATAGCTGGGATGGGTGAGAAACCTGCGACGCGGTCTGGACCGTGTTTCTTGATGGTGTTGACATATGCCGCTGCCACCATTTCGACGGATTCATCCCAGCTCATTCGGACGAGACCGCCCTTGCCGCGAGCGTTCAGGTACTTGGCCCTGCGTTCTGGATCTTCCACGACATCGGCCCAAGCGAGCACTGGATCACCGAGTCGGGCTTTGGCTTCGCGGTACATGTCGACCAAGACACCGCGGCCGTATGGGTAACGCACTCGTGTCGGCGAGTAGGTGTACCAGGAGAAGGCGGCACCGCGCGGACAACCGCGTGGTTCGTATTCGGGGCGGTCTGGTCCTACGGATGGGTAATCGGTCTGCTGGGCTTCCCACGTGATGATGCCGTCTTTGACGTACACCTTCCAAGAGCAGGAGCCGGTGCAGTTAACACCGTGAGTTGAACGGACGACCTTGTCGTGGCTCCAACGGTCACGGTAGAAGACGTCTCCGGTTCGACCGCCTTCGCGAAAGACCGCGCGCATATCTTCGGTTTCGTCCCAACGGGTAAAGAATCGACCCGCCTTGAGAAGGGCATCTGTTGCAGTTCCATCGAGTCCGGTACTCATGCCCTCACATTAGTAACAAATGGGGGTCATTTTCCTGTTGAAAAAAGGGTGTCGTGACCCAGGTCACTCCGTGAAAACGCTTCGTATCTAAAATTAGCTGAAATGCCGTAATTGCAGTCCGTGAAAAATGTCGGCGAAATCAATAAAATTTCCGATTTACCAGTTTGTTAGGTGAGCCTTAGCACACAGAAATTTAGTGTCAAAATATTTTATTTTTCACGGAGCTATTTTAGGCGATATTGATAAAAACGAGTATCGAAACTCAGGGAAAATTCGGATCGGCGCAGAAGACGCTTCAGCGGTCCTCTCGCCAGACCTGTTGCACCCGATCCCACTGTTCTGGAGTGTCGACATCACCCGTGATCTCATCTGGATCGTGGTGGCGCACAAACTCGATTCCGTCAAAGAGTCGGCGGACACCGACTGACAGGTCGGGCAAGCTGGCCAGCTGCCGTTCAAGAGTCGAACGTCTCATCGCAGAACACAGCCACTCCAGATGTCCATCTGAAGCTTCAATCAGGTGGGCACGTGAGTCGGGGTGCATATCAATTGCACGAATGAGAAAAGCAATGACATCCGCAATACGCGGAAGGTCGGTAGCCAAGAGCAGAACCCACTCACCCTGTCCAAGGTCCTGCGCTGCAGCTATTCCGGCAACGGGACCAGAGAACGGCGGATCTTCTCGAACAAGAGAGAACGCCACATCATCAGCAATATCCAGTGCACGTTCAGGCCCCACCACAGCAATGTGTGCGCAATCCGCTGCATGAGCTGCATCGATCGCACGCTCCAGCAACCGGCGGCCAGCAAGTTCCAGCATGACCTTGTCAGGGCCCGCCATCCGACTCGAATGTCCGCCCGCGAGCAAGATTGCATCGACAGTCGTCACCGACGACGCACCTCAACCACATCACCCTCATTGACTCGATCCACGTCCGCCGGCACAACAGCCCACGCTTCAACCTTCGCCAGCGTCGCTGAACGATGGGAACCCATTCCTGGTGCGACATTTGCAGGATGTGCAATGAGGTGACCCTCTGGCGTTGATGTCAGTGTGACCGGAACCCTCAACAGACGACCGGGACGTGCCCGCCAACTCGCTCCAGCAATGGCCCATTCCGTTGGTGCTGATGCTTCTTGAGTCATCTTTTCAATTGCTGGAATGACGAAGGTTTGAAAACTCACAGCAGCACTCACCGGATTTCCTGGCAGGCAGAAAACGAGGGGTCCGCCGTCGAGTTGGCCGAAACCCTGCGGCTTGCCGGGTTGCATGGCGACTGTCATGAACTCAATATCGCCGCGTGGCGAAAAAGCAGCCTTGACCACATCGTAGGCACCGACGCTCACTCCCCCAGACAGCACAACAATGTCTGCTTCGGGGAGATTGTCAACTTGGTCAAGCAGTTGAGCAACATCGTCTGAGACAGTTCCACGAAAGACAATCTGGCCACCAGATTCCTCAGCCATCGTTGCCAAGAGCAGCGAGTTAGACTCTGGAATCTGACCAAATTTCAACTCTTGCCCAGATTCCACGAGTTCGCTTCCCGTCGAAACTACGGCTATCCGAGGCTGCATGCTGACAGTCACCTCAGAGACGCCTGCAGACGCGATGGCCGATAGTTCAAGTGCGCCGAGCCGTGTTCCGCACGGCACAACGACAGCCCCGGCTTTAACATCTTCACCGGCTATACGAACGTGCTTACCGACGTCTTTGCATTCAAATACAGCAACTTTTTCGGTCCCACCATCAGTGTCTTCAACGGGGACCACTGTGTTCGCTCCACGCGGAAAGGGTGCGCCGGTCATGATTCGCGCAGCTTGCCCACGCTCAACTTTCGGATGCTCGTGACTTCCCGCAGGCAAATCAGCAATGACAGTTAAAGCAACGGGTGTCTCGGGCGAAGCAGCCACAATATCTTCGGCGTAGACCGCATATCCGTCCATCGCCGAGTTATTGAACACCGGCACTGGCACAGCGGCCTGGACATCTATGGCGAGTATTCGTCCGGCCGCTTCAGCCACCGGGACAGTCACCGTATCGAGGATGCGGGTCAATGAAAGTACTCGAGCAAGATGCTCGTCCACACTTCGCATGAAAACAAATCTAGTCGGCATCAGTGGTCAAACACCTAGTCTTCGGCTCAACATGGCACGCTGGATGTGTGGCAAATGTAACTTTGACCGATAAAAACCATGTGTTGATCTCCGATGGAGACGAAACTCTCACCTTTACGGGTCTTGAGGTGATCACTCCCCAAGGCCAGAGCATTAAACACGAGTCGCAGGGTGGATCTTTGGTTTCAGCTGCCGCAGTTAGCGTCGGTGAGGTTTTCGTCGAGATTTCTCATCTTGGCGACGGCCCTCAGGGTGGCGAGTTAGTCATGGTGGCGACATTCCCCGACGGCAGTACCCGCGTTGCTTTGGGCGGTCTAGTCGCAAAGGAACGACCTGCCACAGTTCCAGAGAGTTGGCCTGCTGCCGTTGACCTCAGTCTCGGACTATTTGACGTAGACACAATTGACAGTGGCAGCAAGAGCGACGTTGAAGATTTCCTCCAGGTGCTGCTGAGCGTGATGTATGGCTGATCGGTACGGCTCAGATGTGTTGAGTGGCGATTGGCGCAAACCAAAACGTGGACGCACTGTCAATGCTCCAGCGGATATCGGCTTGGTGGTCGAAGATGCTACGACCGGTTTCACGGGCGAGATTATGCGCGTGGATCGTGACTTGGGCACGGTCGAACTTGAAGACCGTCATCTCAAACGCAAGGTTTTCCCGCTCGGGCCAGGTTTCCTGATCGAAGGGAAACCTGTCACGCTGCATGCTCCTATCCGGAAGAGAGTCACCGCCCCGACTCGCACTGCGTCAGGTTCACGAGTCGTAACGAATCACAAGGCTCGCGTTGCTTTGCCGAGCCGCATCTTTGTTGAGGGTCGCCACGATGCCGAGCTAGTTGAGAAGATCTGGGGCGATGACCTCCGGATCGAGGGTGTCGCCGTGGAATATATGGGTGGCGCTGATGATTTGGCTGCGATTGTCAAGAGTTTCGACCCTAGCTCAGATCGCCGCCTAGGCGTGCTGCTCGATCACATGGTTCCTGGTTCTAAAGAGGCTCGTCTTGCAGCTGAGGTGTCGTCAGTCCCCCACGTTTTAATTGTGGGTCACCCGTTCATTGACGTCTGGGAGTCGGTTAAACCCAAACGTCTGGGCGTGGACGCTTGGCCGGTGATACCGCGAGGCACGGAGTGGAAACGTGGCGTTTGCGCCGCCTTTGGTTGGCCGCACGACGATCAAGCAGATATCGCCCGCGCCTGGAAATACATCCTGTCGAAGGTAAATTCCTGGACCGACCTCGCACCGGAGTTCCTCGGCCGCGTCGAGGAGTTAATCGATTTTGTGACGGTGGATCCGGGTTCATAGTTAGGTCGCCGAGTTAGTACCCCAACATGGAAGTCTTAGGAGACCCGTCGTCTCGATCGATGGAAGTCCATCATCGAGGCCGCAGAGCCGTCCGTAGAGATTGCGCAGTTCATTTCGGTCGGACAGATGCCATCCTCGGCAGCCTTTCGAAGCACGCCTTGCGTGCTTATTAAGCCGATGCTGCCCACCTCTTGATTCTGCCTTCTCAGTCGATCGAGTCGGGCGGCTTCGGCTATCGCTAACTTACGGCCACCTCCGTCATCGATGAGGACAACAACTTGGTCGCCGCGCTCGGCCGCCACCGCCGCGTGAGCAACGACCATGATCTCACCGAGGTCCTTGCCCGAACGGATCCGATGTTCCATCGGTAATCCTGCGATGCGCCCCACCGAATCTGCGAGTTCCTCGGAATATTCATCTGACAGAACCTCCAGAAATTTGGGCGGCACCTTATTGAGGACTATTTCCGCAGCAGCAAACCTTTCATCTTGCTGAGCTTTTCGTCGGATTTCCGCTTCAACCGTCTCCGGGATAGCAAGCGGGCCGAGTGTGCCGAATAAAAGGCGTTCTTTATGTATCGAGAAGAAGTTGATGCCGGGACCAGCATCCATGATCGGCCGCTGGCTCATTGTGAAGGTGAATCTCCTTCATCTAGTTCGCTGAGGTCAACGTCTACTGGCGGCAAATCATTGGTATCCATGTCTGTGATTTCCCGCTCTATTGGGAAGACACCGGCAGCTGCAAGTTCGGCAACAGTTTCATTGACTGGTATTCCCCGCAACGTTGCAATGGTCTGTGCCGTAACAACACCCTCCACATATCCGGCTATTGCTCGCTTAAGTAAACCTTGTGGAGCCCGCAGTCGCGTGGAGTCTTCTTGAAGCGCCCCATAGTGATCCATCCAGCCGTATTTGGTGGCAAGTTGCGGTGTACGCAATTGCATCCACTTGTCTTTAGTGGCCTTCGAAATTCGGCCGGCATCATGAATAGCGATTGCAGCGATTTCCGGTGAAACCAAGAACCTTTGCACTACCGCAGATAGATCCGCTTCGGTGACTTCTATTGAACCAAGGAACTCGCGTACACCCTCAGTGGGCACAAGCAGGTGTCGAGCGAATGCATCGGCTCGAATCTCTTCCGGAGGTCTGCGCTCGAATTCCGAAGCCTGGGTCCAATCTCCGAATACAAAATGGCCGAGTTCGTGCGCTAGCGTGCTACGTTGTCGCATAGGGTTTCGGCTGCAAGCAACTCCGATATATATGGTGTCTCGCGCCGGGTCTCGCATGGTTAGGCCGTGTTCATCCTTCTCAGCATTCAAGATCGCCACATCGCACCGAGTTGTTTGCTCGATCAGCTCGACGAGGTCACCTAAAGGCTGAACTCCTAGCCCGTGGGCTTCCCGGAACTCTCGACTTGCCTTAAGAGCTTGCCGCTCGTTACTGAGAGCACTCATGGTTTTGTGATTGCTTGATCATCGAGATACGCGTCAAGCTCAATGAAGTGTAGAAGTCGCTGTCTCATACTTTCCATGTCGGAACCGTTAGTTGCTCGTGCAGCGCACTGCACACGGTCAGCGATTTGACTGTCAACTAGTTGGGCAATGGTGCACCCGGTAGCATCGGCGATCAAGATGAGTTCGGGCATCTTTGGTGCTCGAACTCCGGTCAGAATCCGATTCAATGTGGGTTGGGAGATACCTGTCTTGTCGGCTAGATCCCTTTGAGACAAGCCTGCCAATGCTTGTGCCTGCCTAACTGCAGAAGCTAAATCGCGCATGACAATCACCCTTTGAATCAATTTTTTAATAGTGATTCACTCTACACGATTTACCTCAAAATACATGCATTTTGTGGCGGGCCTCACTCATCAAGATTTGCAGCAAGTATCTCAGAGACGCAGTTGGATCTCGTAGAACAGTTTGCGGAGCGGCCTAATGATGAAGCCCTGGCCGAGACTCATGGCCCACATAACCACGTAGACCAAGCCGAAAAGAATGGCGTACGCGATCCCAATCGTGGAAGCCAGTTCTCGGTATTCGGCGTAGGCGAAGGTGGTCACAACGAGTTCATCGTTCTTCACCTGCCGAATGATGTCGGTAGACTCGCCCACCCGCCAGGTTTCACAACTCCCGCGGTCGACGAACTCTGCCGGCATGCCCGCTGGTGAATTCTGTGATCTCCATGTGTAATCGTGGGCAAATTCCCAGTCCCACCGGGGGACCCAACACGTCGGTTCGTCTAACGTGCGTGCCTTTGCGATGACCGTGGCTATTTCAACTTCACCTTGACGAGTCTGAATTCTCTCCACGATGGCCGAGCCAGCAAACAGCGTCCCCAGCACCAGCGAGAACGCTATCGCTATGCGAAACCGCGTCGGGTCCACGGGAATCAGCAGCCGGTACGCAGAGACGAGCCCGCGCTTGATCGAGAGTCACAGTTCACGCGTCACTCCAGCCAATTGCGACATATCTCATCAGAAGAGCAGACCGTGAACTATTCACATCGAAACCTCCGTAATCAATAACGCTCCAGAGTGGAGGTTCCGAAAATTCTAGCCCTCATTCACCTCCAGAAAGCGCTGTTCGACTCGGTTCCGTGTTCAAGAGAGTCCCGCCTCTCAGCTGAGATACATGGGATCCGTAGACACTGAAGAACTAATTAATTGTGCACCCGCAGTCGAGGGTCAAAGACCCTAAGTCACATTCCTTGTCACCAAATCGGCCAACAGTCGACCCTGTTCAGTGAGGCGCACGCGTGCAGGGTCGCTGCCATCCACCTGCTCCAATAAACCAGCAGCCAGTTGCTGATCAACCTTCTGCAAGTGCGAGGTTTCGATGCCTTCGCGCATACGGATCCCCAGCATCACCTGTTCAAGATGACGTTCATCGGCCGTGGGTATTTCTCCGTCTGCTTCGGGACTTTCACCAGCAGCAAGTCGCTGCGAATAGGCGAGAGGATGTTTAATATTCCACCAACGGCGGCCGGCCAAAAATGAATGCGCACCGGGGCCAATCCCCCACCACTCAGAGCCATTCCAATAGCCGAGGTTATGCCGACACTCCGAACCCGGCTTAGCCCAGTTCGATAACTCGTACCAACTCAGCCCGACAGCTTCAAACGCCTCGTTTGCCAGCAAGTATTTGTCGCTGGTTTCGTCATCACTCGGCATCTGAACCTGACCACTGCGTACTTTGCGGGCAAAAGCCGTGCCCTCTTCAACAATGAGGGCATAAGCACTGATGTGGTCGGGCTCAAGCTCAAGAGCCGCATCGATCGTTCGCTGCCAATCGGCAATCGTCTCACCGGGAGTTCCATAAATGAGGTCGACACTCACCTGTTCAAACCCGGCCTCGCGCGCCCAGGCCACCGCCTTCGGAACATTCGCTGGCTCATGCGTTCTATCAAGCATGTTTAACACGTGCGGCACATCCGACTGCATGCCGAACGAGATGCGGGTGAAGCCTCCCTCACGTAGTTCGGCGAGGGATTCGGGCGTGACGCTATCGGGATTCGCCTCCGTGCTGACTTCTGCTCCCGGTGCAAGACCACCGTGCTCATCAAGTGCGCGTAAGAAACGAACCAGATCGCTGGCTGGCAACTGGGTGGGAGTTCCACCGCCTACGAACACGGTGTCGATTGTTCGCTTCGGGACGAGCGCGAGTTCACGCAGCGCGGTATCAACATACGACTCAGGTGTGGCGCCTTCACCCATTTCGGTGGACGTATACGTGTTGAAATCACAATAACCGCAGCGCACCGTACAAAACGGAACATGAAAATACACACCGAAGGCCACCGCTCAAGCCTATGCCTCACACACGATAAAGCCGAAATCTGTACAGCTTCTAGAACGAAAGTGCGCCGGGTACAAAAACCCGGCGCACTTTCCTCGTTCTGATTCCGTGAACTACCTACTTCGAGCCATTCGCGTCCACGTAGAAGCCGTCCAAGATTTCCTTGTAGTTGTCCTCAACGACACGGCGCTTCACCTTCAAACTTGGGGTGATTTCGCCCGACTCAATGCTGAGGTCGTTGTCAAGGATGGCCCACTTCTTGATGGTTTCCCAACGGTTGAGTTTCGAGTTGAGTTCCTCAACATCCTTGGCGACAAGCGCCTGGATCTCTGGAGAACGCACGACCTCGGTGTAGGACTTACCAGCCATGCCGTTTGCTTGAGCCCAAGCGTCGACTGCGTCTGGATCAAGAGTAATGAGCGCGGAACAGAAGTTGCGGTCATTGCCGTGGACAACCATCTGGCTGGCCAAGGGGCACACACCCTTGAAGATTCCTTCGATGTGCGACGGAGCAACATACTTTCCGCCCGAAGTCTTGAAGAGATCCTTCTTCCGGTCAGTGATCCACAAGAAGCCGTCCTCATCGACACGGCCGATATCGCCAGTCGCGAGCCAGCCGTCGTCGGTCAACGTCGATGCCGATTCGGACTCCAAGTTGTGGTAGCCCGCCATCACGCCTGGACCCTTGATTAACACTTCGCCATCTTCAGCAATCTTGACTTCGGTGCCGGGGAAAGGTTCACCAACGGAGCCAATCTTGAAATTCTCGGGTACGTTGACGAAAGAACCAGCTGCAGATTCGGTCAGGCCATAACCTTCAAGAATGAGCACACCCGCAGCATGGAACCATTCAGCGATATCGGCTGAAAGTGCTGCCGCTCCGGAAATAAAGAATCGGACTCGGCCACCAAAACGATCACGAATTTTCGTGAAAATGATCTTGTCTGCCAAGGTGTGTTGAATCTTGAGTCCAGCCGGAATCGGCTTACCAGCACGTTCGAGTCGCGAAACCTTCAGACCGACGGCATTAGCCCAATTAAAGAGTTTGAGTTTAACGCCGCCATCTTCTTCCATCATGCTGACGATACGTCCGTAAGCCTTCTCGAAAATTCGCGGAGCAGCACCCATAAAAGTGGGGCGAACGACAGCGAGGTTATCGACAATCTTTGGCACCCGTCCGTCAATCGCAGCGGCATAACCCACTTCGAGTTGGGTCGACATCAGTACCTTGGCGAAGGAGTGGGCCATTGGCAGCCAACGGAACTCCAAATCGTTTGAATTTAAGATACCTTTGGATGCCACCGCGGCACCTTCGTAGGTCCAACTGTCATGCGTGAGTCGAACACCCTTTGGCCGACCCGTAGTGCCTGAGGTGTAGATCAACGTAGCGAGCGACTCTGGCGTGGTGCCAGCAATGCGATCCTCAACAACTGTGGGATTTGATTCGAGGTATGTCTTACCCAATTCACGGAGATCATCCAGGCTGATAATCCAGTCGCCGTCGGTGGTGCCATCGAACGTGACAACCTTAATAACACTGGGAAGTTCCGACTTCTTTTCTCGAAGTTTCGCGATCTGTTCATCGTCTTCTGCGAAAACGATTCGGCTGTCAGAGTCAGCAAGAATATATGCGGTGTCATCGGCAACTGTGCTGGGATACACGGTCGTCGTAGCAGCGCCAGCACTGTTAATGCCGAGATCGGCGTATATCCACTCAATTCGGGTGCCAGCAGCAATCGCCACTCGCTCCTCAGGTTCGATACCGATCGCAACGAGACCAGCAGCAACTTGCTTTACGATCTCTCCTGCTTGTGCCCATGTCACTGAATGCCAATCGTCGTTGGCATCCGGATACCGGAAAGCTTCTCGATGGCCTGTCTCTCGTACACGCGAGTAGAACATGTCACCAACGCTTTTGGCGCGGTTATTGATGCGTTCAAGTTGCTCTGGGGTTGCTGTGGCAGTCATTACTTCCCTTTCAGGTGCCAATGTGGCGCGTGTGTTGTGGATCACCTTATAGGACAAAGGTTACCCACCGGTAGCCCCTATTTTGTCGTCGGGTCACATCGCGAAATGTCAGAGACTCCAATGCACACAAAAACTTGTTTATTACCGAGAACCAAACAAAGGAAACGTGACCCATGTCTCCTTTACTCTGCCATGAAGGGTTGGTCATCCGTGGCGAAATGCCACGAGTGATACACCCAAGTACCTCACACAGAACAACTGTTACTGATTGCAAAGGGCCGAAACAACCGATGACTGACCACCCGTACACAGATCGTTTCTTCGTGAACCGGGCCATGCCCGAACAAGGCCGAAACCCAGACGACATTCTTGCCGAGCTAGCCACGATGGCTGCAGAAGAAGACCTTGCTTGGGAAGGTGGGAAAGTTTCGGGCACGATGTACTGCGGCGACCACGATCACTATGCGTTCCTCACCGAGGCCTTCGGAAAATTCGCCCATGTCAACGCATTGCAACGTGATCTGTGCCCTTCAGCCACCAAGTTTGAGGGCGAAATCATCGCCATGGTCTTAGATTTCCTTCACGCTGACGCTGTCACCGATAGCGAACCAGTCGGGATGGTCACCAGCGGTGGCACCGGGAGCATCATGCACGCGATTCTCGCCTACCGCGAACATGCCGCCCAAACACGCGGAATCTCCTCGCCCAACATAGTGATTCCGGAAACAGCTCATCCGGCATTTCACAAAGCAGCACATCTGTTCGGCGTGCAAGTACGCATGGTGGATGTTGACCCAGAAACGACAACAGCCCGACCGGAAACTATGGAAGCTCAGATCGACGAAAACACGATTGCGCTCATCGGCTCGGCCGGAAACTACCCCTACGGGACAATTGATCCGATCGCTGAACTCGGCCAAGTTGCACTCAAATATGGGGTCGGTCTACACGTTGACGGTTGTCTTGGCGGATTCATCCTGCCCTTCGGGGAAGAACTTGGCTACGATGTTCTACCCTTCGATTTCCGGGTTCCCGGAGTCACGACGATTTCGATCGACACGCACAAGTACGGCTACTCGCTCAAGGGCACGTCCACCCTTATGTTCCGCGACAAAGCCATCCGCAATGCGCAGTACTTTCACATCGTCGGCTGGACCGGCGGCAAATACATGTCACCTGGCATGGACGGTTCTCGCTCCGGCGGTCTCCTTGCCGCAACATGGGCTTCACTCGTAAAGCTCGGTCGAGCTGGCTACCGCGAACATGCTGACAAGATTTTCGCCACGGCAGCAACCATGATGGATGCTGTTCGCAGTCACCCAGAACTGCGAATCATGGGCACTCCGACCTTCTGTTTCTCCTTCACTTCCAATGATTTCGACATCTATCACGTGGCAGACTTTATGCGCACTCGCGGCTGGCGCTTCAACGGGCAGCAATACCCAAATGCCATCCATATGGCGGTCACCCGGCCGCAAACTCAAGATGGTGTCGCCGACCAGTTTGCCGAAGATCTCGCTACGGCTGTCGACTATGCCAAAACTCAGCAGACCGCCGGAATTGCTGCCGAAATGTCAGCAATTTATGGTGGTGTCGCAGGCGGTCTAACTCAAGATGTCGAAGAGTTCATCATCGCAATCATGGACGACATGATGGACAAGCAACAATCGCTACCACCTTTGCCTGATCAGGGTGTTCAATGAAACACGGCTCTCAGCGTTTAGTTCTCGCGATCGATCTCGGCAGCGGCGGGCCAAAAATCGGGTACGTCACAGTGCGGGGCGAGCCTGTGTGGTGGCATTACGAGCGGGGTGATGCTCTGGGCGGTGCCGAAGCTCAAGACCCGAACGACTGGTGGGACATCATTGTCAAACGGGCGCGGGAAGGCCTCAACCAGCCCGCAGTCGATGCCGACAACGTGATCGGCGTTGCGGTCACCGGACAATGGTCCAGCACAGTGCCGGTAGACGAACACGGCAAACCGGTTTCTGAGTGCTTGATGTGGAGCGACACAGCAGGTGCTGCCCACTCCCAACGACTCTTTGGCGGCCCAGTCGCAGGCTATTCACCTCGTGTCTTGGCTTCCTGGATCAGGCGTTCAGGAGGCGCGCCGAGCCCCACGGGCTCAGATCCCATTTCCCACATGTTGCATCTGGATCGCGATCTACCCGAGGTAGCCAAACACGCGCGTTGGTATCTCGAACCAGTTGATCAGTTAACGATGCGTTTCACTGGAATCGCAGCAGCCTCACCAATGTCGATGACTGGTGCTTGGCTGACTGACAACCGCAATTTATCACGCGTCCAATACGATCCGGTGCTGCTCAAGCTCTCCGGGCTGAACCCCGAGAAACTACCGCCGCTAGTCCAGAGTGGCTCAATCATCGGCCCGATCTTGCCTGAGGTTGCAGATCTCATCGGTCTCCCGCATAGCGTGCAGGTCATCACCGGTGCTCCAGATTTGCAAAACGCGATCGTTGCGTCAGGCAGTATCGAACCACTGCAAGCTCACATCAGTTTGGGAACGTCATCATGGATCAGTTGTCCCGTAACGAAAAAGAAGACTGATATTTTCAGCCAAATCGCGGCGATCCCTGGCATCGGCGACGGCTACTATGTCATGGTCAACAATCAAGACAACGCCGGCAGGGCGCTCGAATGGTTCCGCAGTACCTTGATGCCACACGCCAGCTATACCGAGATCGCCGACCTCACCGCACAATCCCCTCCCGGTGCGAATTCGGTGATTTTTGCCCCCTGGCTCAGTGGCGAACGCAGCCCTGTCGATGATCGCCATGCTCGCGGCGGGTTCCACAACATATCGCTGACCTCGACGACCGCCGATTTGACCCGCGCCGTCTTGGAGGGCGTGGCAATGAATATGCGCTGGCTGCTTAGCGCTGCCGAGAAATTTGCAGGTTCTCGATTCGACTCGATTCGACTCATCGGCGGTGGCGCCCAAATCGATATCTGGTGTCAGATTCTTGCCGACGTTTGTGACCGCCGGATTGAGCGTGTTGAGAACCCACTCGTAAGTGGGTTACGTGGCGCTGGGCTGTATTTTGGTCTTCAGTCGGGAGCCGTCACCCGCAACGAGATCCGTGAACTCGTTCCGATCGATCGTATCTTTGAACCTCAAAGTGAGAATCGAGCTATCTACGAGGCACTCATGTTTGAGTTTCCACAATTGCACCGCAATAACAAGAAGATGTTCGTTCGACTCAACCGTTAGCGATGCTCAAACGGCCTGCCAACTCAAGACTTCTTACTGTCTCCAGTCGAGAGCGCCGCGATGAATGCCTCCTGCGGAACTTCGACTCGGCCGACCATCTTCATCCGCTTCTTGCCCTCTTTTTGCTTTTCGAGCAGCTTGCGCTTACGGCTGATGTCGCCGCCGTAACACTTTGCTAACACGTCCTTACGAATCGCTCGAATATTTTCGCGAGCAATCACTCGTGCACCAATGGCGGCTTGGATCGGCACCTCAAATTGTTGCCTTGGGATGAGTTCTTTGAGCTTGCCCGCCAGCGCAACACCGTAGGCATAAGCACTATCGCGGTGAACGATACTACTGAAGGCATCGACAACTTCACCCTGCAAGAGAATATCCACCTTGACCAAGTCTGCGGCCTGTTCACCCGACGGTTCGTAGTTGAGTGAGGCGTAACCTTTGGTCCGCGATTTCAAAGCATCAAAGAAATCGAACATGATTTCGCCCATCGGCAGCGTGTAACGAATTTCTACCCGCTCTTCAGACAGGTAGTCCATGCCTTCGAGTTTTCCTCGGCGCGTTTGACACAGTTCCATAATGGAACCGATGTACTCGGCGGGTGCCAAGATCGTTGCTTTCACGATCGGCTCGTAAACGCTAGCAATTTTCCCGTCGGGGTACTCGCTCGGATTCGTCACAATGAAATCGCGGCCATCTTCCATTTCCACGCGGTAGATCACGTTCGGGGCCGTCGAAATCAGATCGAGATTAAATTCACGTTCGAGACGTTCCCGCACAATCTCCAGATGCAAAAGGCCCAAGAATCCAATACGGAAACCAAAGCCCAAGGCACCAGAAGACTCGGGCTCAAACTGTAAGGCTGCATCGTTGAGCTGGAGCTTCTCAAGTGCATCCCGCAGAGTCGGAAAGTCGTCGCCATCGATGGGATACAAACCAGCAAATACCATCGGATTTGGATGCTGATAGCCACCTAAGGCTTCCTCGGCCGGGTTCGACTGGGTTGTCACCGTGTCGCCCACGCGAGACTGACGAACTTCTTTCACACCCGTGATGAGATAACCCACCTCACCCACCGACAGCTGATCTTCCTTCTTCGCTTCGGGACTGATTACGCCCACTTCGAGCATTTCGTGGACTGCACCCGTCGACATCATTTTGATTCGGTCACGATGCGTGAGCTTGCCGTCCATTACTCGCACATAGGTCACGACGCCGCGATAGGTGTCGTAGACAGAGTCGAAGATAAGGGCGCGTGCTGGCGCATCGGTGTCACCTGCAGGTGGCGGAATCTCATCGATAATGAGATCAAGGAGTTCGGGCACGCCCTGACCGGTCTTGGCTGATACACGACGAACATCGTCAGGGTCACCACCTAGAATTCCGGCAATTTCTGCAGCGAACTTCTCAGGTTGAGCACCCGGCAAATCGATCTTATTAAGCACCGGGATGATGTGCAGATCGGCTTCCATCGCCAGATACAGATTCGCAAGGGTTTGCGCTTCGATTCCTTGCGCCGCATCGACCAGCAGAATGGCACCTTCGCAGGCCTCCAAACTCCGGCTCACCTCATAAGTGAAGTCGACGTGGCCGGGTGTATCGATCATGTTGAGCACATATGTCGTGCCCGCATCTTCGCCGCTTCCTTTGGTGTGCGGCATCCGCACCGCTTGGCTTTTGATGGTGATTCCGCGTTCACGTTCAATATCCATCCGGTCTAGATATTGAGCGCGCATTGCTCGTTCTTCGACGACCCCGGTCGTCTGCAGCATCCGGTCAGCAAGAGTCGACTTGCCGTGGTCGATGTGCGCAATGATGCAGAAATTACGCAGCAACTCGGCCGGGGTTTCACCGGGCTTTGGAATCGTCGTCATGATGAGGCCATTCTCGCATTAGTGCGCCCACCGACTAATCGATGGGCGCACTCAGGAAATAGGAGGTTTCTTAACTCACCACAGAACTGCAATGAGAATATTGACAACAACCAAAGCAAAGATTGGTCGCGCCAGCGATTGCGGTTCTTCTTGTTTGGCAGCTTTAAATGCCAAGAACATCGCTATGAGGGCGAATACTAGCTTGATACCGACTTTGATGTGGTTCACATCAAAGTCACGCATTTCGGCCAGTCCAACAATAATCAGGCCGGTGAGCAGCGCACCGCCAATCGCATGGGAGGCACCTTTGCGCACCTTCTGTCCGATCGGATCAGTCAGTACGAGAGCGCCCAGCCAAGAAATGATGTGGAGTGCCAACAGCACTTTAAAAAGAATGGTCACGCACACATGTTAGGCGAATAGACACAAGGAATCCCAATCCGTAACGACCACTTATACGGGATCTGCTTTACGCAGGACTGCAACAAGGAACTCCGAATTTGCGTTCCAAGGCTTAAGATCCCAGGTGGCGAGCAAGACATCGTCGACTAGTCCAGCAAGTCGGGCATCAGTGAAAAAGTCGCGATAGTCATAACCACGACCAGCTCCGAAGCCCAAGACCGCGCGTCCATCATCGGCCAATACGCTTGCGAGATTCTTTAACACGTCGGTTCGAGTGTCGGGGTGCAGGAAGGCCATAAGATTTCCGGCGGCGACGATCAGGTCAAAGGGTTCTTCCTCTCCTGCGGCGGCCAGATCAAGTTCAGCTAGGTCCTGCACGATCCATGTGGCATCCGGGTGGTCTTCTTTGGCAGCGTCTATCAGGACTGGGTCCACATCGACGCCAACCACACGGTGACCGCGCTTGGCTAATTCACCGCCGACTCGACCTGGACCCGATCCAGCATCGAGAATGCGCGCGCCGCGTGCGGCCATGGCATCAATCATTCTGGCTTCGCCGTGAAGGTCCTTGCCGGCTGCGGCCATCGCCCGAAACCTTTGCACATACCAGTGCGAGTGATCGGGGTTAAGTTCAACTTTTTGCATCCACAGGCTTTTTTCAACCATGTCTTCCATTCTCCCCTGTCGGAGGATCAGCTCTTTCACCACCAGTCACATGTGTCACTTTTTTACCGATGGATGACCCTTTTACTCCGGTATTCTAGGGAAATATCGATGTTCAGGAGTTCACGTGTTTCCCAAGGATGACCGCTCACAAAACAGCCATGCAGCTACCCTCACCGCCCATCGCCAAGAACACGCCCATCGCACTGAACCACGGGGAAAGCGAACGTACACTGCTCGCGAACGAGCCGAAATGCTGTGCGACAGTGGCACGTTTACCGAACTCACTCCAATGCGCACATCGGGCACGCACAAAGTCGGAGTCGTCACCGGTTGGGGCTTCGTAGACGGACGTAAGGTCACTGTGGTCTCGCACGATGCCCACGTTGCTTCAGGAGCGATAGGTGCCGACATGGCACAGGCAATCATCCGGGCCCAACGGCTGGCAATCGACCACCGGATGCCGATCGTGCACCTCAACGATTCAGGCGGAGCACGAGTCCCAGACGGCATCCTCGCGCTACACGGCTGCGGACAAATATTTGCTCACAACGTCGAATCGCAAGAATGCATCCCCCAAATATCAGTCATCCTCGGACCTTGCGCGGGCGCGGCCGCATACTCTCCGGCACTCACCGACTGGACCATCATGGTCAAAAACCAAAGCCATATGTTTCTTACCGGCCCGAGCGTGGTGCGAGCGGCAACCGGCGAAAACGCAACGGCCGAAGATATCGGCGGCTCAAGCATGCACACCACCATCAGCGGAGTTGCACACATCGAAGTTGAGAACGAAACCGATGCACTCCTCACTGTCCGGCAGCTACTCTCATTCCTTCCTTCAAGCAAAGGAAGCGAACAAAACATTCGGGTCCCCATCCCAGCAAATCCCCAAGCAGAAGCCAACCTGGCTAACGTCGTACCCGAAAAAGCCAGCGTCATTTTTGACGTGCGCGACGTGATCGGGGGCGTACTCGACGACAGCGGACAACTCGAACTCATGAAAAACCACGCCGGCAGTGCGGTCACCCTGTTTGGTCGCCTCAACGGTGCACCAGTCGGTGTGGTCGCCAATCAACCGGCCGTACGAGGTGGAATCCTCGACGCCACAACTTCGGTAAAAATTGCCAAATTCGTGGAATTTTGCGGCCGATTTGGCATTCCGATCATCACCTTTGTCGATGTACCTGGTTTCCTGCCAGGCACAACCGAAGAGCGCCGCGGTGTCATCACCCACGGAGCTAAAGTGCTCAAGGCCTACGCACAAGCGAAGTCCCCACGTCTCACCGTGATCTTGCGAAAAGCCTACGGTGGTGCCTATATCGCCATGGGATCCACATCGTTAGGAGCCGATGCTGCCTGGGCTTGGTCGAATGCAGAAATCGCAGTCATGGGACCTGCGGGCGCAGTCGGGCTCCTCAATCGGCGTGAATTAGCTGAGTCCTCCGACCCCGAAGCCCTGCAAACCAAACTGGCACATGAGTATCGAGAGAAGGTGGCTCGCCCCTATCTGGCCGCGGAATCAGGAATTATCGAAAGCGTCATCCATCCGGAGGAAACCCGCGGCGTACTTTTGTCGGCATTACAACTCTGGAGTCAACAATGACCTTTGCCCGAGCCGAAATCGTTGGACACATCTGGCAGTTTCACGCCCACGTCGGAGACGTCCTGAACGCTGGCGACACCATCGCGATTATGGAATCCATGAAGATGGAAATCCCTATCGTCACCCCAGTAGCCGGACGGCTCAAACAGATTTTGGTCGACATTGACCAGATCGTGCAAGAGGGCGACCACATCGCCGAAATCGAAGCGGTGTAATCACCACCTGCCCCGAAAGGCAGGTGCGATTATCAAGAGCCACTCAAGACAACAGTCGCCATCGCAAAATCGTGATCACGGCTCGCCGACACATGCCATACGGGCCGAGCCGACGTGCTCGGAAGTGTCCGACCAAATTCATGCGCGACCAGCCCCTTCAGTTCAATCATCGGGCGTTGCCAATGGTCGTGCACAACTTCGATATCGGTCCATGGGAACTTCTCTTCAGAAATGGGCGGAGCCGTTCCAAACAATGCAGCAGACCACGCCTTGATCACAGCCTCCTTGATTGCCCACAAGGTGCCAATTCTTTCCACAGCCCAATCATTCTCAGCACAATGACAATCAGACGTACCATCGGGACCGGTACCAACTCTCGCGTCTTGGTCACGACCAAAAGCTGCGACACGATGATGGACCACACGATGTTCACGCCGGGTCAAGACCCGTTCAAGAAACCGCGAGCCTGGCACAGCCAGTTGCTCAGCCATATTCGTCAACGACACCAAGTCGGTACCAATCCCGATAATCATGCGACTCTCACTTCTTACTCGACCGAGGCATGGACTGGCACATAGCGGCCATCAGAGCCAAGCCGCGTCGAGGCATCGAGCAGCATGGCAGCTTCCACCTCATGTGGATCTACGTCTTCAGACGGTTCTGGCAAACGGCGCGATTCAGTCGGTGTGAACAAATCAGCCTGACCCAACATGCCCGATTCACGATGCCGAACCCCCGCAATCAAACGGGCATCAGAGCGTTCCCGCCAACGGGCCAAACGCTCGGCGCCCTCGGCCGCGTCAGCGCCGGACGAAGCAACCAGAGCCTCAAAAGCTCCCGGATGCACCATCGCCACGAGCGCAGAAACATGCCCAAAGCCCAATGACGTCAACAGTCCGGCCTTGATCACGTGGCGTGCACCCAAATCGAGCGGCTTACGCAGCCACACCAAATTCGGGTGGCTCTTCATAGCGTCATCCACACAATCCAAAGCAGCATTCGCGGGCAATTGGCCGGTGGCAAATATCTGCGTCAGCCCACCAATCTGCAAAGCGGCAGCACCACCTTTGGTGTGTCCCACGACGGTCTTTTGTGAGACCACAAATAGCGGGTTGCCAGTTTCCCGACCCAGAGCGCGTGCCAAGCGCGTATGCAGATCGGCTTCATTGGGATCATTCGCCATCGTGCTGGTGTCGTGTTTAGACAAAACCGAAACCTCATCGACACTGACCCCGAGCGCATTCAAACCACGAGCGAGTTCTGAGTCTGCTCCCCCACGCCCAGCCGCAAGCGCTCCGATACCCGGAGCCGGGATTGAGGTGTGGGCTCCGTCAGCAAAAGTGCGCACATAGGCGACAACACCCAAAACTGGAAGCCCCATGTCCAAGGCGACAGAACCTCGAGTCAACAGAATCGTTCCGCCACCCTGAGACTCGACAAACCCGCCACGACGCCGGTCATTGGCCCGAGACAAGAAGCGTTCGCCGATGCCCCGATCCAACATGCTCTGGGTGTCGGCTGTGGCGTTCATGGACCCGAATCCAACAATCGATTCCACTTGAATGTCGTCAATAGCACCAGCGACAACGAAGTCAGCTTTATTGCGAAGGATCTTGTCGACCGCTTCATCGACCGAAACCGCAGCCGTCGCGCAAGCGCCGACCGGGTTGATCATGGCACCGTAACCGCCCACCCACGACTGCATCGTGTGCGCAGCAACCACATTTGGCAGAGTTTCCTGCAAAATATCTTGAGGGAAATCCTCACCTAAATAACGGTCCACGAACAGCCGGCGCATCGACGTCATACCACCGAAGCCGGTGCCTTGAGTCGAAGCAACTTCCGAAGGATGCACTACTGACAGCAACTCTGCTGGAGTGAAACCCGAGGAGATGAAAGCATCAACCGCAGTGACAAGGTTCCAGATAGCAATTCGGTCCACCGATTCAATCATTGATGTGGGGATTCCCCAACGTGCCGGATCGAAACCGGTCGGGAACTGGCCACCAATCCGACGCGAAACAGGTCCGCGACGTGGCACACGAACTTGTGCTCCAGATAGTCGGGTGACCATCCATTCGCCATCAGGAGCTTGACTAATTCGAGTGAAACGCGGGTCGGCTTCAAGATAACTTTGCGCCTCAACTTCATCTTGAACGCCAAACGTGATGTCGCGATCCAGGTGGGCTGCCACGGACTCCAAAGTCCAGCCATCGTTCAACGGACCGTCTTCACCAAAGAACCGTACGCCCGAGCGAGCAATCACCTCCTCGCGGTAACGCTCGAAGATCTCAGCTTCCGGGACAAGATCACCCTTGGTGTCGTACCAACCACCGACCGGCGAATCTTTCCACGTCACCAATCCCGTCATCCAAGCAAGTTCAAGGACACTTCGAGGATCCAGATCCACCTCGCCGTCAGGAGCAATCCCCATCTCTGCTCCCCAACGAGTGCGAGCAGAACCCCAAGGTCCCACTTCTCCATAACCAACAACCACGATCGTTTCGTCGAGATCAGCAGTCACCTCACCCCATTCGGCGGGATCAACGTGTGAAATCTGGATCGGTGTAGGCGAAGGCAAGGCAGTCACGGTGGGAGGTTCCGTCTCGGCGTCCGCCACGTTCAGTGAAGATTCCTCCGCCGGGATATCGGCACGTAAGGCAGAAAGATCGACGGTTTCGTTGAGACCACCAGTGAGATCTACGTCCAGCGGAGCTTTCGCAGCGTCGGCACGTGCTTGATGAGAGCACAAGGCCAACAACTCGGCCGCCATCTCGTCAGTGGACCAAGTTTTCACTCCTGCCGCTTCTACGGCTTGCACCAGCGGATCGTTTCCACCCATGAGTCCAGTGCCACGCACCCAACCGATCCGCGGATGAGCCAGAGTCACCCGATCTGACCAATCGCCTTCGGCGTTCCATCTCACGGCGATGGCATCAAAGGCAGATTTGGCTTCCGCATAGGCTCCATCGCCACCGAACATGCCGCGGTTTGGTGAACCCGGCAAAACGACGTGCATCCGATGATCAACCACCGTGTCTCGACCGATCTGAGCTAGTCCGGCGGTCATGCGTTCTACGCTCCACAGCAGCAGACGCATTTGGTTTTCGCTCGCCGGGCCCGCATCCGCGAGTGAACCGTTCACTCGCGGCGCAGCGAATGGAAAGAACAGTGTAGGAAGCAATGCCGGTTTTTCGAGTACAGCAGCACCGCCCACTGAGCGGGTCCACTCCGTTCCTATCCACTCAACCACCGCATCCACATCGCGATAGCTGGAAAGATTCGCTGGAATCAACCACAGTTGTGCGCCAGGCGCTGCGTGCTCGCGGTACAGAGACTTAGCAAAATTGAGGCGTTTCGCATCGACCTGTGATCCGGTCGCAATCACCGTGGCACCTTGCGCGAGCAACTGGCGCACCACCGCTCCAGCAATGGAATCAGGTGTCATTCCGGTGACCACAGCAATATCGTTACTGTGATCTGCTGCTTTGGATCCAGCCGTTTCGGCAATGTCGGCGATTTCTCGGTAGCGTTCGGCAAGGCCCGTGCGACCGTCGTTTTCGGCCCGCTTTGCCCACCACCGCGCTTGGTTAGCCACGTCCTTCCCGGCGCCAGCGAAGTTGAGTGAATCTGGCGCTGCTCCCTCGACCCAGAGGTGAGCTAAATCTTCACGGGCACTGGCCCAACGATCATCGAGCAACACCGCACGCTCTGGATCGAAACACGGGGTGACGAGGTCAAACCACTGTGAGCCGAGTTCTGCGGCAACGGCGTCGACGACCTCGGCATCTGTCGAATCGGAAGCCATCGGCTCCGGTTGAGTATGGAGTCCAAGGGCACTCAAGACATGGCGTGCAGTCGAGGCGAGAACACCGTCTTGACCGGTGACTGATTCAGCAAATGCTGTCAATTCCGCAGAATCAACGACCGCGCCACCCGCTTCTCCAGCGGCAGTTGGTTTGGCAATGTCGATTCCACGGCCACTCGCCACTGCCACCACAGCCGCGTCTATGAGCGCATCAACCTCTTTGGCATTGCCCGGAGCATCAGCAGTCAACGTGGCGAGATCACCTTCACGACTTGACGACCCTTCGCGTGTGCCCAACAACAGTTCAGCAGTCACATGAGCTACCCAACCGCTGTCAAGAGACCACACAGATCCGAGATGATCGGCGATTCTGGCAGGTTTGGCCTTGGCGGCACCGAAGAGTTTGCGCAAGCGATCACGTATCGCGTCTGTCAGCACTGGCCCAAAGGCTCGATAGTTGTGAATCTGTCGATCTACGGTCTTCGACAGAGTGGCAATATCCGACTCGGCCGCACCATCAATAGAAGAGACTCCCAACTCGGCAGACAAGTCCATCAGCAACTGGTTACGCCGAGAAGACACACCATTAGTTAGAGTCTCGGTCGTGTCGCCATTACGAATCTGATCCGGCCGAATCTTTGAGGAATAGGCCACAAGTACGCGAAGCGCATCCGAAGCCGTGAACGCCAGATCAGCGATCGGTTCTCCACTGCCTTGAGGCGAAACATTCGCGGCAGGGCTCTGGGTGGCAACAACTGGCGCTTGGGGCTCAACAGTCTGTGATTCGGTACTGCTCAGCGTGTCACCATCATCGACAGGTTCAGCATCGAGCGAATCAATAACATTGACATCCGTACGCAACACACGGTCTTGATCGCGCTGCACATTTTTCACCGACACAGTTCGGCCAGCAAAGGCTTCCGTGGCCAAAGTACGTTCAGCCAAATTGGCGAGCGTGGGTGCCGAACCTAGTCCGACTTCCACATAATCACGAACGTCCAATCCGCCCTTATCTCCAGCCGTGAACATCAGAGCTTGCGTTTCGATCCAGCGCACTGGTGAAGCAAACTGCCAACTCAACAGTTCGATGAGCAGCAACCGCGCCAGAGCTCGTTCATTCGTGCAGGCGGCCTGCCACGACTCTTCGCTTTCAAGGAGCTCACGTACGGCTTCCGAGGGGACGACCTCAAGAATCGATTTCGCGAAATCTCGCGTGAGTTCAAAAGGTCGGGCCACCAGATTCGGCACATAGGAACCGACCAAGATCGATAGATCAACATCATGCGGAATACGGTCGTCAAGTTTCTGTCTAAAGTCTGCGACTCCATTTCGCAAAACCGCCGAGTGGAACGGAACATCGATGCCGGGCACCAGCATGAATGGCTTGCGACCGCCAGCAACAGCGGCACGCTCTTCAGCATCACGCGCTAAGACATCAAGTCCTTTTCGCGTCCCCGCTACCGCATATTGGCGTCCCACGAGGTTGTAGTTGACGATCTCAAGAAACTCACTCGACTCATGCGCAATCGTGGCAACGTAGTCGGTGATGTCATCGTCGCCAAGACCCAATTGGTCCGGCCGTAACACGCCCAAACGGTAGTTAGAGTTCCCCTGTTCATCGCGTTCCACCAAACCGTGCATAGTGCTGCCGCGATGGAATACGAGTTCGATCACCGTTTCCACTTCAAAGATTTGGGCATAGGCCGCAAGTGCGTTGTATTCGCCAAGTGAGTGACCGGCAAAAATCGCTCCCGGCACGAGAACACCTTCACGTCGCAGCCGCTCAGTTTGTGCGAATGCCAGCGTCGCAAGCGCTACCTGAGTGAACTGGGTCAAGTAGAGCACCCCATCGGGATGTCGGTACGTAACACCCTGAGCGGTGATTTCGGTTGGGTTATCGCGCACGATCGTGAGAATCGAAAAACCAAGAGACTCACGGGTGTGAGCATCGGCCCGTCGCCACACAGCGTCAGTAGCCGGGCATGATGCCCGTTCATCAAGCCCCATGCCCGGGGTTTGGATACCTTGTCCGGGATACACGTATGCGGTGCGTGGAGGACGAGTAGTTGCTGTGCCTCGGGAGACAACTGTTCCGTCGATACGGCTCGTGACTTCGAGTCGCATTCCACCGCCAACCACTCGGCCCACTCGTTCCACAGTGATCTCAACCTCTGCTTCAAGATCAACTGGACCGAACATGGAATAACTCCAGGTATCGATCGATTCGTGATGGCCCGAATCAGCAAGCGAGGTCACCAAATGTTGGGCTGTTGCCGAAAGCCACATGCCGTGCACCAGCGGGCCGCTAAGGCCTGCAACAGCCGCAGCAGTCTGCGAGGTGTGAATGGGGTTGAAATCTCCCGACACGATTGCGAAAGGAGTCATATCTTGTGGCGCTTGTACTGTCTGACGACGTAATACTGATCGAGGGGTGTCGCGAATCTCACCACCTCGTCCGTCCGCAAACGTTAGCGGGCTCGGCATCGAATTTCCGGTCGCGCGACCCTGTATCGCAAAGCGCTCGCGTGCCGTACCAATCAGTTCGTCCTCAGCGAAGTAACTCAAGTCAACCGTCACAAGACGGCCCGATGCTGACTCAGCGACCTCACTCACATGTGAAATGACCTCGATACTGTCCACACCCCGTGCCAGCAACTCGATCGGAGTCTCAGCGAACTCAATGAGATGGTCGAGATGAACAGCATTAAGCAGACCTTCAATGACCACGAGATCTTGGTGAACCGCCGAACCCAAGGCGGCATAAATTGCAGGCCACGCCGGGCCTAACAGTGCATCGGGAACCCACACATCGGGCGTGAGATCTGCTTGGAGCGCAGCCCCCGTGACCTCAGCATGCGCGGCACCCAAAGCAGAGGAGAGCGTAAATGTGTG
>JBEBSZ010000010.1:0-59987 GCA_040394025.1 Aeromicrobium sp. | reverse complement strand
CCTGCCGCTAACGGTTCGAAGATCTCTAGATATCAGGTCACGATAAAGGCCAAAGGCAAGAGCCCTCGGACAAAATACGTTTCAGCATCTAAGCGCAAACTTGTCTGGAAGAAACTTCCCAAGGGTAATTACGAGGTGTATGTGATTGCACGCAATGGAGTTGGCAACAGCACCAAGAGCGTGATCAAAAAAGTTAAGATTCGCTGATATCGGCGAATCCTCCACGCGATCATATTGCTAAGCCTCGCCCTCCCCGGTCGAGCAAATGCACGCCATACGTGGTGCCTTTGGTCACATTTGAATTATTCAAAATAAGGAAATTCCCGATGTTTATGAGGTTTTTCAGCAATTAGGACAGCCTCAACTTCGTTGAACTCATAGGAAATACGAGCCAGAGTGGAGTTATCACAACGTCGTCAATGACCGAAGATTGGAGAATCACTATGACTATCACCCCCAATACTCCAACAGAAGCACCTTCTGCCCTCGCCGCCTCCCACGAGGTAGCTACCGGCGTCGCCCAGTTCCTCGCACCAGTCGTCCGCGATCTTGAAGCACTTGTGGTTGATGGCAAGCACGCCCACTGGCATGTCCGTGGCGGAAGCTTCACTGGTATTCACGAACTTCTCGACGACGTCGTTGCCCATGCACAGGATTTCGCCGATGAGGCTGCCGAGCGCATCGTTGCTCTCGGATTGCCCGTCGATTCCCGAATTGAAACGGTGGCAGCCAAGTCCACACTCCCGACACTTCCAGACGGCTTCCAGGCTTGGGAACAGACTGTGGCGGGCGTCGTTTCACTGATCGATGCCGTACTCGTAACGGTCCGCACTGCTGTGGCAGAACTTGATGACATTGACCTGAGCAGCCAAGACATCGCCATTGCGATCGAGCAGGGGCTCACCAAAGATCGTTGGCTCTTGCAGGCGCACGTCGCTTCCTAATCCCACCCGGCGGCGGGGTCAATGTGTAGGTAAGGCTATGCTTATTTACATGAGACCCCACCGTCGTCGCGAGCCTGTCGACCATATCTTGATCGCTGGCGTTCCCAGCGATTTGGAATGTATTCAGGCTGCCTTGGCAATCTTGCCGGCCGACGCCTACGGACAGGTCTATATTCAAGCTTCTGCAGACACCGATCTAACTTTGTCCGCTCCGGCACGAATGACAATCCATCTCATCGATGACGCGACCGGATCATTAGAGACGGCCGTTGCTGCTTGGGTCGCTGAATGGGTCCCCGAGGAATTCGATCCACGCCGCCGAGTCGCGGTCTGGGTGGGCGATCACGCAAGTGTTCACGTCGCATCGACCTACCAAGAATTCGCCGGTCTCGTCGAACGCCTCTGACGAGGCTTCACATCTCGGGAGCCTCGGTTCACTTAACCGACTCGACGCCGCGTTGTTCCAGAAATGTGACCCCTGTTGCTTTTGCGAAATTTTGATGCAATCATGGCTAGGAAAATTCCAAGATACGTAGCATACGATTTTGTCGGAACTCGGCCCGTTTGCATCACCCCTCGCAGATCTTAGATCTGTCGCGCACATGAAAGAAACCCAATCAGAGTGACCAGCACCCTGCACGACCCCACCAGAAAAACCCCAACACCTGCACACCGACTTTTCACTCACTTCCGCAATGTGGCCAGATCTCAAACCGCAGTTCGCGGTGTCATCGCGCTTGGGCTTCTGCTCAGTTTTCTACTGACTCCCACGGTCTTCATCGCACCCGCCACAGCCGCCACTGAAGCAATTCGCACAGACGCGTACTGTAAGAACTTCACCATTCCACGTTCAGACGACGGCAGTACTTCGCAGATTGCTTTGCCGTTCGAGATGAACTTCTTCGGAAATACTTACAACAGCCTGTTCGTAAACAACAACGGGAACGTCACATTCAATTCAGCTTATTCGACCTTTACTCCGTTCGCTTTGACAGGCAATACGGGGCGTCCCATGATTGCAGCTTATTTCGCTGATGTCGACACTCGGAACCCTGCTTCTCAAACTGTGACCTACGGCTGGTCCGATACCCAATTCTGTGTCAACTGGGTTGGTGTCGGCTTCTATAATTCCCGCGCGGACAAGTTGATAAGCGCTCAACTGATCATCACCGATCGAAGCGACGAGACTGGCGAAGTTGGTGATGTGCGAGTTGAGCTCAATTACTCTGATATTCAGTGGGAGACAGGCGACGCGTCGCAAGGAACAGACGGACTCGGTGGCACGCCAGCGGCCGTTGGCTACACCGCTGGCACTGGTCAACTCGGCACGTATAGTCAGTTCGAAGGGTCACTTGTTCCCGGTTCGCTTATCGACGGCGGACCGAACGCTCTCGTCAGTTCCTCGCGAAATTCAAGTGTTCTTGGACGTTACGTATTTGAGGTCGGTGGGGAAATCCCAATTCCAGAAGGCAACTTACGCGGTGAAGTCACGGACGCTAACGGCGATCCGGTAGAAGCCAGCATAGCGATCTGTCCCGATGGCGGTGACGACACCGACTGCGTCTCAACTGTCGCCTCCGCATCAGGCAAGTACTCCACCATCGGACTGGTACCCGGCGATTACACCGTGACGGCAACACCTCCGGCAGGGAGTGACCTCTTACCATCAAGTCAAACCGTCACAATTAGCCCAGGCGAGACGTCAGAACTCGATTTTGTCCTCAGAACGGAGCCTGCAGGATCGGTCGAGATCTCCGTCGTCGATATGTTCGGCAATCTCGTCGACGGAGCAAGTCTCACGGTGTGCGAAACGTCGAGCAGTGACTGCATTGCTGGGGTGCCTGCAACGAATGATTCGACACCGCTTTCATTAAGCGATGTACCCGTCGGAGATTACGACATTGCGGTCACCGCACCCGTTGGTTCTGATTTGCTCGACGGCACTGGCACAGTTGAAGTCGTTGATGCTGAGACCAGCACGGTCACCATCACCTTGTTGCCACTCACGAACCGAACTATCACTGGCACAGTGACCGACGATGATGGCAACCCGATTAGAGCAACGCTTTCACTCCATCTCGTCGATGGCTCAACTCAGACCATCGTCGCGAGCGATTCGCCGCTATTGGGAACAGGCCAAAATCCTCAAACTTCTGGCGCAGATGGCTCATTCACGTGGACTGTCGCAGCGGGAACCTATCGTGTTTCGGCCCTTGCTGAATCTTGCGAGCAGGCCAGCGAGGATGTCGCCTTCGATAGTGAAGGCAACGCCCAAGTATCGTTCGCGCTTTCTTGTGATACCGCGGCTGGCGCAGATCAGGATGCTGACGGGAATCAGAAGCTCGACAGGACTGGGGGCAATCTCCTATCTACGCTTGGGCTGCTCGCGTTACTGCTCATCTCGGTAGGAGCCACGCTTGTCATGGTTCAACGCCGTCGCACTGCGTAACGAAGCGAACCTGCAATACAGGCAGGCCTAGCTTTCAAACTGTTGTCGAACCTGAGCTAGACGAGTTTGGATGTGACGCGCAGTCAGGCTGTCAAGGCCTGCCTGCTCGGCAAAGCTAGGGAAGTCGTCCACAGCAGTACGAACCGACTCGAGGTGTTCAGCAACATTCGGCACGGCAAAACGATCCGCCAATTCGAGTACATGGTTGCGGGTCGGTGCTGCGTATTCACCTGCGACTCCCATCTGATGCGCAGATGTCCATTCGCCTTGGGGATTGTGAGCGTAGGTGATGTCGTAGGCCGGAGCTAAATCCCATTGGCCTCCGTGGTCCATCACGAAGGCGATGTTCTTCGTGTGGTCATCACAGTTCGATGCCAGCACATTGAACACCATCCGTCGGAATGCTTCAGATCGAGCCGAAGCACCTAGTCCAAGCGCATCGATCGTCGTAAAAAGTTGGGCATAATCATGCGCACGAGGCGAACGGAAGTCCAGATGAGCCATCGCGCACAAGGTTTGGAAATGAGTCCGACTGCCATCAACGTGTCTGTCAAAACGACGGGTGAGGAAGTGCGCGCGTCCGCCTTCCTCCAGCAGCCGACTCTCGGTCATCACAATGCCAGCCTTGGTGGCCATCAGGTAGTAGGCATACTCGATTCGCCCATAGGCGTGGCTCGCCCCGAGCGCCGAATCAGCGCCTACTCCGTCGAACTTCAACAACCAAGGCTCGTAGCCCTCCAGCGGAACACCGCCATGGCGAATGTCTCCGGTGGCAGGGTGAATGTTCAGAATTGCTTTGGCTCTGGCGCCTCCCGCCGACGTACCCACAGCCAAGATATCGGCCAAGGTCTCAGTGACGGTATCAAGATTTCCACTCAATGCTGCCCGCGCTGCCGTCACGAGTTCATTGAGTTCAAGCGAACTTGGAGTCTCAGCGGCCCGTTCGATGAGTGGGTGAAAAGTAAGCGCACCCATTGCACGTGAACCGAGATACGTCAGACGATCGAGGGCGGTCACCTCGCTAGCCCGGACACCTTGGCGAGCCATCCACGCATTAATCAAGGTATTGCCGAAATCATCGGGAAGGCTATCGGCGATGAGCGCTGGTAAGCGATAATAGGTGGCCTCCGGAAGGCTCGGAAACACGAAAGAGTTCACCCTGGCCCGAGTGGGCATGTGGAGCGGGGAAAGCTCGATTCCTCGACGACGCCAACTCGGATCATATTCGAAACGATAAGCGGCTGCTTGTGGATCAGCAGCGAGCGCACCAACCGTTTGCCCTTCGTAACGAACCTCGACAAGGTCTGTGTGGGTAAACATGTGCTTCAACCTCGCTTTGGCCGAACCCGACGCTGGCGCGACTGCTCTTGGCGAAGCAGTGCCATCGGCGAAACTGCTGGCTCGGGATACAAGGTCGTAAGCCAATCGAGTGAATCAAGAGCACGCAAAACTTTGATCAGCGTGGCTAGCGTGCTGCCATCACCGCGCTCCAATGACTTCACGCTCGACAGTGAAACGTTAGCGTTTCCAGCAAGCGCCTCTTGACTGAGATTGGTAGCTAAACGAAGTGCACGAACCTGCTGCCCGATGGCACGTTCCATTTCATCAGTGCTGGCACGTAGCGGTTTCGTCACATGACCAGTTTAAATTAATACAGTTTGAAATCCAACTGTTAACCTCTTTTTAGATATTAACAGTTTTATATCCAACTATTTGTCAAGCAATTTCCCAATTACTGTGCTCTAAACATTTACCGCGTAAGTCCAAAGACGTTCATCTCTCGAGCATTATGCCGTGTAATGCAAGCTCGTCCGCTAGCCAAAAACCCAAATCTCAATCTTGCTGAAGGGCTTTGCGGGTAACAGCATTCAATGTTGCCACCCGCAATAGTTCCACTGCTGGCTCACTAAGCCGCTGCCCCCGATTCCAGACTGCTGACAGTGGCCGACGAAGTTCAAGTTCAGTTTCTACCGCCACCAACTGCCCTGATTCGATCTGGTTGCGTACCGCTAATGCTGAAATCACCGCCGGACCGGCACCCGCCAATGCGGCACCAATCACCGCTGTAGTCGAACTAGCTTCAATAGCAATCTGCGGGACCATCCGTAGTGCGCTTTCAAAGGTAGCTCGCGTTCCACTACCCGACTCTCGCACCACATAATTGGCGGCTTGCAGATGTTCAAGCGTCACCGGATAACTCCGCCGCGCCCACGGATGTTCGGGGGCGACAACTATTACGAGCCGGTCATGACCGATGATCCGGTGTTCCACTTCTTGAGGCACAGCCGTCGTCTCAACGAACCCGATGGTTGCTGAACTATTTCGAACCGCTTCTAACACGGCCTCACTATTAACGACGCTCAAATGCGGGCGCACGTCCGGCAGCCTGACTCTCAGTTCTCCCAACCACTTTGGAAGCACGAATTCAGCGATTGTCAAGCTTGCGGCAATATCTAAATCGCTGTTTCTTTGCGCCGATAGTGCAGCTAGACCCGATTGAAATGACTCAGCTTCATCCAAGACACGTCGAGCCCATTGAACGATCGCCTGCCCATCAATCGTGAGCGAGGTTCCACGTGAAGATCGTTGCGCAACAGACAACTTCCAGCGTGCTTCAAATTCCCGCAACCGGGCGCTTGCCGCCGGCTGGCTGATACCCAGACGTTCTGCTGCAGCACTCAAGCTGCCCCGATCATCGAGACCAACGAGTAGTTGGATTGTCACCATGTCCACTTGAGGTATAACCACAAGTTATGAGCCTAGTCGGTTTTGCCCACTTCCGCCTCACCCGCAACACCCGCAGAATCAAATTGTGCACAAATCTCCCGACGTTGGCCTCTCTGAAGGTGGCACATGGCGCGGCACCTTACTTGATTGGGTGGCCGTCTCAGCCTTTGCTCTATTCGCTTGGTACATCAATCAACTCGTACCACTTGTGAGCGCTTTGCTGTGGGCCTTGGTATTAGGTGCGCTAGTTGCCAACACAATTGCAACACGTGTTTCCGTAGCTTCGTGGGCGGCTGTCGGAAAACTCATGTTGCGACTTGGAATCGTGGGCCTAGGCCTGCAATTGTCGATCAGTGAAATCGCGGCTACCGGATGGGCCGGCATTCTCATCATCGTGTCGACGGTGGCTATCACCTACCTCTCGACACTCTATGTCGGACGCAAACTCGGACTCGAACACGATCTCGTCACACTAATTGCAGCAGGGTTTGCCGTCTGTGGTGCTGCTGCAATCGCAGCCGTCCAAGATGCTGTTAAAGCCAAGGAACGTGATGTCGCTGCTGCTCTCGCGCTCGTCACACTCTTCGGCACGGCCATGATCGTGCTCATCCCGCTAGCCACAACGTGGTTTGGACTCAGCGACGTCCAAGGTGCTGTGTGGGCTGGCGCCAGCATCCACGAAGTCGCCCAAGTGGTGGCAGCAGCAGCTTCAATCGGAGTAGTTATGATCCCGGTCGCCAGCGTAATCAAACTGGGTCGGGTCGTACTGTTGGCTCCGGTGTACATGCATGCTGCGAAAACCCGCACCGTTTCAGATGGTGCTCCAGTATCAATTGTGCCGTGGTTTGTGACAGGGTTTATCGCCATGTTCTTACTGCGCTGGACAGGCTGGCTCGATCCAGCAGTAATCGACACGTCCAAGCCAATAACGACCTTCCTGTTGGCCGGCGGCATGTTCGGTTTAGGGCTCGGATTCCGCTTACGTGACTTGCTCAAGATGTCATTTCACGCCTTCACGTTAGCGATCTTCGCGACCGTTCTTGCCGCCACTATTTCCGGTGTGCAGGTCTTCCTCTTTATGTGAGGCGCTGCAAGGCATTAGCGGCACTACATTTCATCGCCCGAGCGGCCGACGTGGCAGCCATTAACCAAGTTCCGCTAAGCAGACCGGTCGAGAACCGCACTTATGTGACCGAAGACCTGCCCTCGCTGGCATGCGTAAAAGTGGCAACCACCGATTTGTGTAGTGCCGTTGGAGAAAGGTTTTCGGGAGTCGCACGTAACACAGATGCGCTGGCCTCGGTCACACCTCTCACAAACATGTCAGCATCTGAATGGCAGAGAACGCTCGTTGTCGATCCCGTTGGACGATCGTTGTGTCTTAACTGTTTGGATCGTTGGCTAACCATGGCGGGCGTTCTCGGGTTGACAAAAGCTTAGCCGCCAGGTTTGGTGAGCGTGAACTTTCTACAAGTAAAACTACGGTGATGCAAGGACTTGTGCTAACTTCGTCGTAGACCGATAGTGCATTTACAGCATCTGCCAATACCCAACGTCGTGCTCCCAAGCAGGCTGCAGCCGCGGAAGATTTTGCGTACCAGATCGAATTTCTTATCATCAGGTTCCAGGTTCCACACGGGACAAACGCTCGTGGTCAATGGCGGCTTGCGCAAGCGCCAGTTGCATTATTTGTATTCTGAGAGATTATGAGTACCCGGGTTCCCGTGACACTTCAAGACAAACAGTGCCTTCGAATGTGGTGAGTCGTGAGCTAGCGTTAGATCGTGCAATCGACTCGCTTACTTCTCGTCAACGGCCCCAATCTCAACCTCTTGGGCAGCCGCGAACCAAAGATCTACGGCACGGAAACCATTGTTGATGTCGAGTCGCTCGTGGTGAAGGTGGCGGGCGAGTTTGCTTGGACGGTTCGAAGCGTTCAAAGCAATCACGAGGGAGTGCTGCTTGACGCGATTCACGAGGCTCGTAACGATTGCGCGGCGATTGTGATCAATCCGGGAGGCCTGACCCACACATCTATCGTGTTGCGCGACGCGCTGTCAGGCGTCACACTGCCATTCGCTGAGGTGCACATTTCTGACGTGCTCGCACGCGAAAAGTTCCGTCACCATTCGTTCATCAGTGATATCGCATCCGTACGAGTAGTCGGTGAAGGTGTCGCTGGATATGCGCGTGCTACGCGCGAAATTATCGAGTTCACTATGAACCGTTAACATTCGGCTAACCTGACTTTGTTGAGAGAGTTCGCCACGAGTTCTCAGACACCTTTCATTACGCTGTTCAGAACACCTTTCGAGGAACGTAACAAGTCAGCACGGCAGTCAAGATCAGGGGACCGCCAAACAATCTGCAAAACGAACAATCGATGCGGCAGACATCGACAACAATTCAATCCTGCCCAACTTTCATATCGCCCCTGCCCGTCGACAAGTCCTCCATAACGTTCCGAAGCATCTATGTAAACACGCCTCGAAGTACGGGATATTTCCACTTGCCCACGCGAGATGAACGAAACTCTATGCAAGACTTTCAATGGATCACAAGAACACTTCGGTGCCCGAAATTTCCACGACCGCTTCGTGACCTGTCGTCCCTGCCCTGACTCCTCTTGGCTGCCGCGATCAGCTACTGCCGGGCATTCTAAGTCTTGGCAACCTTCCAGCTCTGCTGGTGGACGGCATGGTGAGGTGTGCCCCCAGATCGCATACAGAGCCTCAAGCTTTCACCAACGCACTACAGGAGTGGATCTGATGATGTAACGAGTTTCAGCAACAGGCCCTACTTGACAATCCAGTAAATTACAGCAAGGGTATACAGAGTTGTACACCTTGATGGGAGCTCTTAATGACTTCGAGTCCAACTGTGAGCCTCGAAAAAACTGGCCCGATTGCTACTTTGAAACTCAGCAATCCCAGTCGCAGAAACCCACTTTCTTTCGGAACAATGGGAGAAATAATCGACCATTTGCGAACACTTGAGAAAAATTCGGGCGTTCAAGTTGTCATCGTGAAAGCCGAAGGCCCAGTTTTTTCAGCAGGGCATGACCTTTCAGAAATCGTTGATCGCACTCTTAACGATGAGCGTCGACTTTTTGAACGCTGCACGGAAATGATGAACTGGATCCAGCAGATTCCGCAAACAGTCATTGCGGCTGTCCAAGGTCCGGCACTGGCGGCAGGGTGCCAACTAGTTGCAACATGCGACCTTGCGGTGGCAACGGAGAGTTCCTATTTCGCCACCCCTGGTGTAAAAATTGGATTGTTTTGTTCAACTCCGATGGTTGCTGTAAGTCGCGCAATCGGCCGCAAACGTGCATTACAGATGCTCCTAACTGGTGAAGAAGTTTCTGCGCACAAGGCCGCGGACTGGGGACTCATTAATGAAGTTGTTTCTGTCGACAAATTGGACTCTCGTGTTAACGAAATAGCACAGTCCATCGCTCAAGCCAGCCCCCTTACGCTACAAATTGGAAAACAGGCTTTTTACGATCAGGTTGATCTGCCTCAGGCCGAGGCGTACGAAAAAATGTCCGAAGTAATGGCCCTCAACGCCATGAAATGTGACGCGCAAGAAGGCGTGACTGCATTCTTAGAAAAACGCACTCCACAGTGGACTGGAACCTAAAGTGCCAACACGAATTGCAATCATCGGAGGCGACGCCGCCGGAATGAGTGCAGCCTCACGCGCACGAAGACAAGATCCCACATCAGAGATCACCGTATTCGAACAAGCCGGCGTTGCTTCCTATGGCGCTTGCGGGATGCCCTACCACCTAGATGGACGAATCCCGGATCCCACAACTCTCATTGTTCGAACACCCGCAGAGTTTGCGCAAGCCAACATTGACCTTCAGCTTCATTCGCGCGTTGTCGAAATCAACACTGCCAGTCAATATGTCGACGTGCAATCAACCTGCGAGAAAAGCGCTCGCCCAACAAAGCATCATTTCGATAAGTTGCTCATAGCTACTGGGGCCGAAGCGGTCCAACCGCGGATAGCAGGCTGTGACCGGCAGAATGTTTTCCTCTTCAAAACTTTTGCCGACATGCTGCGAATTGAAAAATACTTGCAAAAGAGTATCGTGCGGAATGTAACTATCGTAGGAGCAGGTTACTTAGGAATAGAGTTGGCCGAAGTGCTTACTTTGCGAGGCCTGCAAACCAGATTATTAGATCTAGCCGGAACCGTCATGTCCAAGTCACTCGATCACGACATCTCTCAGCTGGTCTTACAAGAATTGAATTCGCACGGAGTGCTCTCCATTCTCGGCGAGTCGCTGTTAGCTCTAAACGGCCCTTCAAACCTCGTTCGCGAAGTTGTCACGTCCCATGGCCAATGGGAAACAGATCTCGTGGTGATCGTCATGGGTGTAAGGCCGGCGTCAGACCTAGCTAAGCGCGCTGACTTGGCTCTCGACAAATTTGGTGCCATCCAAGTAAATAGTCGCCAAGAAACCACGCAAGCCAACATTTGGGCTGCCGGAGACTGCACGTCAGCAATGCACCGAATTAGTGGCACTCCAACGTGGATTCCGTTAGGCCCACAAGCCAATAAACAAGGCAGAATTGCCGGCGCAAATATGGTCGGCCAATCCCTGGAGTTTCCTGGAATATTGGGCACCGCATTTGTCAAAGCTTTCGATCTTCACATTGGACGCACGGGTTTGAATGAAGCCGAAGCAAGCGCTGCAGGTCTCGAATTTACCTCGAAAACAATTACAGCGAGCGATCGCGCCCCGTATTACCCGGGGGGTGGTCCAACCACGATTAGGCTCATCGCCGAGAAATCCACCGGTAAACTTATTGGCGGCCAAGTCATCGGCCGCGCTGGGGTTCCTGGCCGAACAAACGTCATCGCCACGGCCATGCACTCGCACATGACCGTCTCAGACCTCAGCGAATTGGACCTAGGATATGCCCCACCGTTTGCACCAGTTTGGGATCCGCTCATCGTGGCAGCAAACCAATTCTGATCACAGGACACACTTAAGTCAAGGTAGAAATCATTGGATAAATCAAGTACCGCACCCAAATACTCACGCCCCAATAAGCGCGAACAGATTCTGGAAACTGTTTCTCGAATTCTCTACGCCGAAGGCGTGACGATCGGCGTGGACTCGATCGCAGAGCATGCTGGCGTGTCCAAAATGACTTTGTATAAACACTTCCCCTCAAAATCTGACCTAGTCGTCGAGTGCCTAGATCGAACTGATGTTAGATATCGGCAGTGGCTAGACAGTCAGACGTCACAATACTTCGGAGCGCGTCGCGTGCTTGCAATTTTTGACGTACTCGACTCTTGGTTTCAGTCACCAAGTTTTCGCGGATGCATGTTCGCAAACTTCAGCGCTGAATGTGAAAACTTCGACCATCCTGGGCACATAGTCGTCCAAACGCACAAACGCAAACTAAACGAATGGTTGACCAGCATTCTGGATGATAGTGACGATCGCGTCGCCACTTTACAGGCGCACTTCATTGCGCTTCTTATGAATGGCGCCATAACCTCGGCGTTTGTCGAACGCGATTTACTCGCCGCTCAATACGCAAAAACTATCGCTGAAGTGGTTCTCGAAACTCGAAATATAGTACCCACCGACTCGGCAAGCGAGATCAAAGACATAGCCACTGATTGGCTATGAAGTTAGATTGAAATCTAAGGTTCTTTCAGCAGAATCTATGTAAAAACGCCACCACCGCGACCCAAGGAACGACCTCCATCCATGACAAGATTTGCTCCAGTGACGTAACCGGCATAATCGCTAAGCAGGTACGCAGCTCCATTCGCCACCTCCGTCAACGCTGCCTCGCGGCCCAATGGAATATTCTTGACTTGACTTTCCCATTCACCTTCGCCGGAATACAGGTAGTCTTGAGCGCCAGTTCCCGCCGTAGGCCCAGGTGTCAACACATTAAGACGTATGCCGTATTCAGCCCATGCACCCGCCAGCGATTTTGTCATCGCTAGCACACCTGCCTTAGCACTCGTAGAGTGCACTGTGAGCGGTCCACCAATCAAAGAGGACGTTGTGCCAATGCTCAATATGGACCCACCCTGCTCGTTATTGATCATGTGTTTACCAACAGACTGGGTAAAGTTCCACGAACCGTCAAGCACGATTTGAACAACCGAAGCCCAGCCGTTTCTGCTCAAGTTTTCAGGAGGAATCTGAAAGTTTCCAGCGGCGGAGTTCACCAAATGATTAACCGCCCCAAACTCATGGACTGCCGCCGCCACGACCTCGTCAACACGATCACGGTCACGCACGTCTCCGGGAAAATAAATAGCCTGACCGCCTTTGGCCCAAATCGACTCAGCCGCTGATTTCAGAACATCAACTCGACGGCCAAAAAGAACTACCGTAGATCCGAGCCGTGCGAGTTCCTCGGCAATGGCTTGCCCAATTCCCGATCCGCCACCTGAAACTATTGATACGTTTCCGCTCAGTGTTTTCTCCGGAAGCATGGCATTAACCTTCGCTAGATTCAGCAATAATTTTCGTGATTCGTTCTGCAGTTGCCTGTACTTCTCCCAAAATGAATCGCGCCGCCTCGGACGAGCACCTTTCCATCGGGACAACCGAAACGAGGAGTTCTACTTTGCCATCCGAACCAAAAATTGGCGCACTAATTGAACGGACATCGAGTTGTTCATCAGACTGGAGTGCATCTTGGGCCTCGCGCTGGTCAATTTCCAACACTTCAGCGGCAGCCCGCACTGCATGTAACTGTTCTTCGGTCGGGTCGGCAACGGGCATCCTATTCAGCGCTTCCATGAAACGTGCATATGACGGGCCATGAATTCCCAGTGTCCAGCCACGCTGCCGGACCACGTCGAGCAACTCAGTTAGCACTTTCAGATCAGCTGAAGCAGGCCGAACACGCTCAATCCACTTTTGAGATTCTTCCTCATCCCAAGCCACAAACAGTGAGCCCATAGGAGGAACAAGTGGGTACCTCTGGCCCACGCGCAATGGTTTAAAGGTACCGGCTGCCTTTCCAATATCCGATGCGCCCAAAACAATCGTGTCCTCACCATCTGATGCCAGCAAAGTACACATTTGACCAGTCAGTGCGGACAGTCGGTCTAGTTCCTGTCGCCCCAAATCGGCAAAATACATTTGCCGACCGAGTTTTGGAGCCAACTGTGTCGCCAACGTCAAAGAGGAAAAGGTACCAAATCCACCTTGGAAGAACAATAGCGGAGCCGTTTCGACTTCACGTTCAAGCGCATGCACTCGTCCGACGACGATAAAATGGTCACCTGCTTCATGAACTTCTTCTATCGTGCAATCGATCCAACCAAGCGAGTTTAGAATCCTTGGAGCGCCAGTGACTTCAGACGGCTCCCATGAAACATTTTGAAAGCGATCGGCAACCGGCCGCGAAAATGCCCTGCAGACATCGTGTTGGTCTGCTGAAAGCAAATTCACGCAGAAGTGACCCGCCTTTTGAATATCAGCAAATGTGCTCGACGATCGGTCTGGGAGAAAACCCACTAAAGGTGGGTCAAGAGAAATTGATGTGAACGCTCCAATCGTCATTCCGATAGGGCCATCGTCTCCTTGCGCGGTAATAACCGTAACCCCAGTAGGGAAATTCCCGAGAACCGATCTAAATTTTGCTGAACCAATATTCGGATGTGTCACTCTAGGTCTCCTTCACAAACAAAATATGATTAGATTTAGCGAATTCAACCAACTACCGCCCGAGGGCCGCCTTCATAGCTACTTGATGTTCGTCTGAACCAGAAGCAAGTGCCGCCAAACTTGCTCCAAGTTCGAGAGCAGATTCAGCAGAACTCGACTCAGCTTCGCGGACAAGCCGCTTCATCATGCGCACGCCAATGGGGGACATCGCTGCAAAGCGTCGGGCGATAGCAATTGCATGTTCGATCAGTTGGTCAACTTCCACAACATCCCGCAACATCCCCCATTCATGAGCATCAGAACTGCTAAAACGATCGGCTGTCCAAAGAAGCTCCAGAGCACGAGATTTTCCTATTATCCGCGGCAGTAACCACGCTCCCCCGTCCGCCGCCACAAGGCCAATTCGCATAAACCCGGTGGAGAAAACAGCGCTTTGGGACGCAACTCGCACATCGCACAAGAGCGCGAGGTCAAGACCAGCTCCAATTGCTGGTCCATCAATTGCCGCCACAAGCGGCTTCTCAAAAGCAAGCACCGCACGTGGTAACCGCTGAATTCCACTTCGAAGTCCCTCAGCAAGTTCTGTCGCCGAATTAGGTGCGGCCATTTCCGCTAGGTCTCCTCCGGAACAAAACGCTCCGGCTGCGCCCGTGAGCACAACGGCCCGAACACTATCTTCGGCATTTGCCAGATTCAACGCTGAGACCACATCGGTTACCAAATCTGCTGACAATGCGTTTCGCTTGTCAGGGTCATTCAACGCGATGATACGAACTCCTTCTCCCACGTCGTTTGTATTTACCAAATTCTGCTTAGTCATTTCAAGACTCCTTGATTCATGCGCTGATGTGTTGAGCGATATTGAGTTGTTTTACGTTCCACGAGGTAAGGTTCCAGTGAAACGTTTCGTGTTCGACGCCAATATTCGAGCAATGTCCATGGGTGATTCGCCACAATACGGCCGCTCGAATTTCTATACCTACTGGCGACTCCCGGAAAGGACCAGACCATATCTTGGAGTCCACGGTCGAGTTCATCGTTATACGACGCGACAAAGTCTTCCCGAACTTCCAAGATCCCGATATCCTTGCTGCGAGCAATCTCCAGAAGGGATGCAATATATTCCGCTTGGCTATCGATGACCCATGTCGCTCCTCCCCCATGGCCAATCGAGGAATTTGGCCCTTGAATTGTCCACAAGTTCGGCAGATCAACGAGCGCTACACCTAAATACGCTCGTAACTCTTCAACTCCGGTCAATTCATGTATTGGATGGCCCGAGCGTCCCGAAATATTCATTGGCCACAAGAACCGATCCCCATAAAATCCCGTGGCACAAACAAGTAAATCTAGGTCATGATGGTGGCCATCGGCAGTTTGTAATCCCCTTGAATCCGCTCTGGTGATCGGTGATGTTGTAAGACTGACGTTTTCCGCCAATAACGTTGTATACCAGTCATTATCAAAGACGACGCGCTTGACATATGGCGGGTAATCAGGCGTGAGTTTGACCGCTAGTTTCTCGTCACCCCGCAATTGCTCCCGAATGTAAGTTTCCAATTCGATTCGTATGTTGTCGTTGTCTTGATTCGGCCCGACGCCAGGCCAACCGTGGTCAATCCGGAGAGTGTCAAAAGATTTGTCGCCGGCTGTCCAATAGAGCCCGATCCGCCGCAACACCGCATGGCCCCAGACAGTCTGATCGAGGCGCGCTAGCACGGCTTCTGACGGTCCCGGCAACTCAGTTCGCGGTGAAATCCAAGCTGGAGAACGCTGAAATACTGTTACATTCTCGGCCTCAGCAGCAAGAGGCTTCAATACTTGAACTCCTGAAGATCCATTACCGATGAGTCCTATTTTTCGGTCTCGATACTCAGTGGAATCCCAAGTAGCAGTGTGCACAATTTCGCCCTGGAAACTATCAAGGCCGCTGATATTTGGGAATTTTGGTTGATGAAGAGTTCCAACAGCTGTCACAACAAACCTGGCACGAAATATTTCGAGTTCACCATCTCGATGGCGCACCCGAATGTCCCAACCTTGGGCACCGGCATCAAATCTCAGGTCGAGCACTTCAACTCCATAAATGACATGACTCGTTAGACGATGATGCTGGGCGTATTCACGGGCATAACCCAAAATTTCTGCGCGTTTTGGGTCTGGTCGCGACCATTCCACATACGGTTTCCCATTAAGTGAATAGAGAGCTGGAGGCGAGTCCAATCCGCAATCAGGGTAACGATTCTGCGCCCAAACCCCACCAACGTCGTTTGTCTTTTCAAGGACCTTAAATGTGAAGCCGTGCTCGACTAAGCGCCTCGCCATGGCCAAACCTGAAAAGCCAGCCCCAATAACAATGACTTCTGTAGATTCACCGCCATGGTCCGCGCTGGAACTGCGATTCTCACTCGGCTTTTGCCTCGAAAAGTCTGCAAAAAATTCAGCGACATCAATTCGAGCTCGCTCGACGAGCAACTCGTTCGGCTCATCAGCAGCGAGCAAACGAACGATTGACCTTAATAAGGCTGCGTCGGGCATGTCTACGTCGAACTTCGCCCTATCTAACAAGCACTTAACTTCCTCACAAAGCCGTCGGTACTTGTCTGGTTCACCTGGACATCCCCGTTCTCTAAACTCTGAGAAAAGCAGGTCATCTGGCATGCCCAACCAACGGTCGTTGCTTGTCAAGAGCGCATGAATGCTTGCAAGAATTGCGGGGTCGACTTGGCTCAGGTCCTCCAAACGTGGCGCTTTTATTCCTAGGTTTCGAAGCATTGAGGTTAGGCCTCTGTCGGCTGATGGCTTTCTGCCAGCGAGAAAAAGACACGACCAAAATCAGAACTTTCAAAGACTTCTGCTGGCGGACCATCAGCTGCGATTTTGCCGTCTTCGAGCAGCAACCCACGAGTTGCCAGCCTTTGGACAATCTCAAGATTGTGCTCAACTATGAGAACACCGCACCCTTGCTCTCGAGCATGTTTGATCGAATCGACGACAATTTCCAAACTAGTGCCGTCTAGGCCACTGGCTGGTTCGTCCAGTACCAGCAGTGAAGGTTCGCTCACAAGAACGCGCCCGAGACCTACCAATTTTTGCTCCGCATAAGAGAGTTCACCGATGCGCCGGTTTGCAGCACTCAGCAAACCTAATTGTTCTAACGTTTCAAACGCACGCGCAAGATCAGGTTTAACGCGTCGAACGGGCAACCGTGGTGCGCCATTTCTAGTTCCAATCAAGCCACTCAAGATATTTTCCAAGGCCGTGAGCGAGGAAAACAAGCGTAGGTCTTGGAACATTCGTTGAATTCCACGTCGGCCAACCTCATTGAAACTTTTGCCGATGAGTTCCTCGCCTCGCCACGTGATACTGCCAGATTCTGGAATGATCAGGCCACAAACAATGTTGAGCAATGTGCTCTTACCTGCACCGTTAGGACCGATTATTGCGGTGCACGTACCCGCATCAATCGTGGTCGAAAGATTGTCAGAAGTGATGACTCCACCAAAGCGCTTGGATACATGATTTATGTACAGAGTGTCACTCATTTGGTTCCTCCATGATGTTGAGCAATAACGACTCGCCGTTCAGGGAATGCTCCCTCAGGTCTGACCAACATGATTGCGATGAGTAGTACGCCATAAATCAAGCGTTCGATTCCTGCTGACATGTCACTTGAGAAGTTGAGAAGACCAATGAACTCCGGAAGCAGCGAGATCAGCAAACCACCAAAGAATGCGCCATAAACATTTCCCATACCTCCGATTGCCAGCATGCTCATGATGAGGATCGCTTCATGAATGGTGAACGCATGGGGGTCGACATACAACACTGTTCCTGCGAAAACGGCTCCAGCCATAGCCGCAAGGCCACCTGCCACGGAGAAGTGAAATGCTGAAACCGCACGGTAGGAAATTCCTAATCCTTCAGCAGCCATCGGATCGTCTCGCACCATCCGAGCAGCCATACCTAGCGGGTAACGGCCAATAATCCAGCAAGCAACAAGGGTAAATAATGCAAGTGCGGTGCACATGATGAGCACTGAAGCTTCGTCAAAAATTTCGATTCCGAATACTGCTGGAATTGGAATACCTGGTATTCCTGCAGCACCGTTAGTGAGCGGCGTGGCCGTATAAAGCACTGCAGTGAAAATGAGCGCAATCGAGAATGTCACGAGTAAAACAAATTCACTTGGAAGCCACATCATGACGATGCTGATCAAGATTCCAACTGCCGCTGCGATGACAAAAGCGAGCACGAGCAACGGAAGGAAACTAGCTCCCGATCCAATCTTCACGCCTAGAAGTGCATAGGTATATGCGCCTAAGCCAAATAGCGCTCCATGCACCATTGACAGCATGCCCACCGAGCCTGCAGACAGGTTGTACGACATCGCTAGTGATGCGAAAATCATGCCAAACGCAATCGCAGTCATCCAATATTCGATCATTTCGCTACCTCAGCTTCCGAAAACTTTTGGGCTTGTAGAGCTAACTTCGATGCGGCAGAAGTTCTACGCGCTTTCTGATACTGCGGAACGAAAATTCGAACGACGACTAGCGTCGAGAGCAACACAGTTTGGGCCACAATTTCAGCCATTCCGCTGTTGTAGAGCACTGCAGCACCGGTGTAGAGAACACCGAGCATGATCGAGGCCAGCCACCACGCTTCAATGCGGGCGTTGGGAAAGATTAACGTCATGAGTGCCGCATAAAGCACGACATTAATTCCAGAGCCCGGCACCATCGGCGAACTCAACATCGCCATTACTCCAGCTACTGCTGCGATTGCTCCAGTGACTGCGAAGAGAATCCTTCGGATTGATCGCTCATTTATACCAACAACACTGGCGCCTTCGGGGCTTTCGCCTAATGCCCGTGCGGCATACCCAGACTTGGTCGATGACAACCACCATGCGAGAGCCACAACGGATGCTAAGGAAATCGCGACTTTAAAAAGATCCCAAACGGACATGCGCGCCCCAAGAATGTCGAGAACTCCCCATTCAGGTCGATGCCCACCCACGGGCGTCGCGCCATAAAAGAGCAAAACAACGCTATCCAAAACAATGAGAACACCCAATGACGCCACAAACGGGCCGGCCTCAGCGACAAGTTTAGATGTTTGCCTGCGCCGCCCGTGCAAACCTGTGATGCGTTGATAAACCAATTCATCAATGAGGACGCCAACTATCGCGGAGATCAATACTGCCGCTAGCCAGGCAATCGCCATGGGCAGACCGAAGTCTCGAGAGGCCCCCAAGTATAGATAGGCACCGAGCCCATACAGTCCGCCGAGCGCGATATGAAACACACCAACGACCCGCGTAATAAGACCGAAAGCAATAGCAATGAGTCCCCAACCAGCACCCACCACTATGCCTTGAATCAGAATGTCCGTAAGCACAATTCTCCCAAAGGTGAAATTAAATTAATCATTTTTTGACGTGGGTCAGAAGAGTGACCACAGGCCATCCATGGGCAACTCATCTTTGGTGTAGTTGCCCACAAGCTTTCCTTCACGCAAGACCAAGAATCGGTCACAGACCGCTAAGGCGAGTCCTAAGTTTTGTTCAACTAATATCGTCGTTTGGCCGCCATCGCGCATCCGCAGCAATCGCTGTGAAAGTTCCGAAACTGCGAGTCCAGATAGACCGACCGAAGGCTCATCGACCATGAGAAGTTTAGGCTGCGATGCAATGCCACGAGCATTTGCGACCAGCTGTTGCTGGCCACCACTCAACAGGCCGACGAGTTCACGGCGCCGATCTGCAAACCAAGGCAATTCAGCAACTTGTTCCTCCCAAGCCGCCGTGGCTTGTTGTCCACTTTTACGATATGCACCAAGCTTTACGTTCTCTTCGATGCTCATTTTTGCAAACAATGCGCGCCCCTGAGGCACTAGGACGATTCCCCGGCTCACTCGCTTGGGTGATGAAACAGTTCGAAGACTCTGACCATCCAAACGAATTTCACCTTCGCGCGGAGGTATGTGACCGGCAATGGCCCGTACGAGCGTGGTTTTTCCGGCCCCGTTGTGGCCCAAGATGCCAACACACTCACCTTCGTTTATGGACAAGGAAATGTCGTGAAGCACGTCCTCGCGCCGAGAGTACCCCACCGAGAGGTTCCTTACCGTCAATAGTTCAGCGGAACTCACCGGCATACAGTCTCCTAATTCAACTTCCCATTGTTCCGATACATGAAACGTTGTTACACTATTGAAAATAGTATGCCGTGAGTCACACCGGTTGTCAAAGATAATTTCACCGAGATTCTGAACAGGATGTATATATGTCTAAGCCCGTCATCGTCGACATCGCCCGGACACCCGTCGCCCGTGCCTTTAAGGGCGCATTACGGGATGTTCGCGCCGACGACTTGCTTGCTACGGCCCTTCAGGGCGTGCTCGAACGCGTTCCCGAACTTCAGGTAACTGATATTTCGGAAGTTGTCGTGGGCGTCGCAACCGCTAGCGGAGAACAAGGAAAAGTAGTCGGTCGCACAGCAAGTTTGCTCGCAGGACTGCCCGAAACATTGCCAGCACTGACCGTGAGTCGCGCATGCGCCTCCTCGCTCCAAGCCATCCGGACTGCAAGTCACGCGATACTTGCTGGTGAAGGCGACACCTATCTTGTTGGTGGTGTGGAACATGTGAGCAGGACTTTCAAACGCGGATTGCGTCCTGAAGACGTCAACCCGAGATTCACTGATACCCATCGTTCCGACTATGTGAATGACTTATTTATTCCCATGGGGCTAACCGCCGAAAATGTCGCGAGCCAGTGTGAGATCGGCCGAAATCGGATGGACGAATTCGCGTTGCTTTCACATCAGCGTGCGAGCCGCGCCCAAGAGTCCGGATTCTTTGACCGCGAAATCTGCGCAGTAGAAACCCCACAAGGCGAATTCAAACAAGACGAATCACCTCGGTCAGACGCGAGCCTGTCAAGTCTGGCAAACCTCAAACCAGCATTCCTAGAAGGGGGATCTGTCACTGCGGGAAACAGCTGTCCCCTGAGTGACGGCGCGGCAGCAGCAGTGATCATGTCCGAAGACCGTGCTCGCGAACTCGGTTTGCAACCACGTGCCCGAATCCTTAGCTCTGCTGCTACAGGTTTAGCCCCCGAAATTATGGGACTAGGTCCGATCGCTGCGGTCAGACTCGCCCTTGAACGTGCTGGATTAACGATTAGCGATATCGATATCATCGAACTTAATGAAGCTTTCGCAGCTCAAGTGCTAGCCGTCTGCGATGAATTAGAAATTTCCATCGAAAACCAACTCAACCCCAATGGTGGTGCCATCGCACTAGGCCACCCCTTCGGAATGACGGGCATTAGAATCATGTCCACACTTTTGAATGGCCTAGAACATCGGGACCAAGAATTTGGACTCGAAACCATGTGCGTTGGTGGCGGTCAAGGCATGGCGATGGTGGTACAACGCATGTAATGTGGACAAGAATTTACATTTCCGAAAATATTGCCGTGGAGCTAGTCTTCCTCTATGGAGAATAGGCTTTCACTTAGCGGCCTGAAGCGGGTTCAAGGATATATTGACGGAACTGTACCAATCCCTCCCGCATGGGATCTAATTAATTGCCGGATTGAGTGGGTTCAGCCGGGAAGGTGTGAGTTTGCTCTTCACCCAACGCCCACACACCTTAACTACTCAGGATCAATCCACGGTGGCATTCTGGCTGCAGCAGCAGATGTCGCCTTGGGTTGCGCCTCGCTCTCACTGCTTCCAGACAATTCGCCCACGCTGTCAACAGTCGAACTAGGCGCGCACTATTTTCGACCTGCTCAACCCGATACACACGTCGTGCTCCAGGCAAAAGTACTCAAGGCTGGTTCACGGCTGACGTTTGCAAATTGTCTGGCGATTCAAAATGAATCCGAGATTGCAACATTTCGAGGCGTGCTTGCACATGCTTAGGGGCAGCGTCCCATTTTTGGGAGACTGCCCCTAAGCATGTGCGATTTTTGGGTCAAACACGTTTAGGTCAACTAGACAAACCCGGCCTTGGCTCGGCCACTCCGAGCAAGGCACGCCCAATATTAGTTTTCTTCGTATCAACCGAGTCTTGTAGCGAGAGCAAACGAACATTGCGAAGATACAACTCGAAGACCGATGATTCAGTGCCATCGCGTCGAGCGGCCGACGATCCCACCAATCGAAACACTTCGTTGAGAGTTGTCGTAGCCGCCTCGGTTGCCACCACTCCAGCCATGGAGGAGGCCAAACTGGCTTCCACATATTTGCCGGTACCAGCACGCACGGCCTGCAACTTATCTACCGAATCAAGCACAGACAGCCAAGCAGCATTAATGCGTGCCTCCAACTCGCCAATCTGATGTTGCAATACTGGATCGTCGATCCGTCGCTCGTATCCCGGCGACGGGCGTCCATACCGTGTCAAGTAATCGACGGCAGCATTCAACGCTCCCCTCGCAGCACCCACATAAATCGATGAAAACAATGACTGAAACAAGGAACCGATAATTTTCGGCTCAAAAAACTCTGCTTCGCCCGCTACAATATGGCTATCTGGCACGAAGACATCATTGAAATTTACTGAGCCAGATGACGTTCCACGTTGGCCCATGGCGTTCCAGTTATCGATGATTTCAACGCCTTCAGCACTGGTTGGAATCGCGGCAAGAATCATTCCATCTGCAAGACTCATTGCCTCCCGCTGCACAAAAAGCAGCACCCAACCTGCTCCGGCAGAGTTAGTTGCGTAATGTTTCATTCCCGAAATTCGATATCCGCCATCCACTCGCGTTGCCGTTGTTGTGAGCTTCACGCGGATCGGCCCGGTACCCGGCTCTGACGCCCACATACCGAAGAGTTCCTTATCGGAAACCATGGCTCCGTGGAGCAGGCTCTTTTGGTCCTCATCGCCTAGTAGGCTCACAATGCAGCCAGAAATCATGTGAACGCCCATAATTTGAGCCGTATTCGTGCAAGCCGTGGCAAGGCGCATTGCGGTCTCAAAGGTCGCGCGCAGGTTTCCATCAACACCCCCATCTAATCCGCCACGTTCGGGAGGAACGGCGAGTCCGAATAGGTCAAGTTCAGCCAGCATTTTGATATTGTCATGCGGGAATTGACCCTTGCTATCGATTTCGGGAGCACGCTCTCGCAGCGTAGGCAAGACGGCATCGAGTCGGTCGAAAAATTCGTGGTGTTGATCCGAGTCATGCATAGTTTTCTCCTTGGTTTAACTGCCGACAAATAGGTCTGGTGGTGACGCGAGTAAAGAAACTAATGGATGGCACGACTCTCGCCTCCATCAACAACAATGTTTGATCCCGTGATGAAACTAGCTCGGTTGCTAGCCAAGAAAACTACGACGTTGGCAATCTCCTCTGGTAAGGCAAACCGTTTTAGTGGGCTAGCGGTAGCAACCATTTCTTCAACAGCATCTCGATCAAGGTCAGTTTGGCCGACATTATGGTGATGAGTTATATATTTATCGATACGCGGGGTATCCACAACACCCGGATGTACAGAATTGACCAAGATGCCATCGCTAGCAACTTCATCCGAGAGCGACTTTGTGAAGGCACTGATCATTGCGGCCGAGATCATTCCGAGGTTGTAATCAGGCCACGCCGTGCGCGCTTCAAGCCCCCCAATGTTGACGATTCTTCCCCACTGCTTCTCACGCATGGCAGGAAGTAAAAGTCGTGTGAGCCTCAAATGGCTTCGCGGCTTAAGATCTAAGCCGTTGTTCCATTCTTCATCGTTAAAACTCTGAAAGGGACCCCATGGCGTTCCTCCCGCATTGTTAACCAAAATGTCTGGTTTGCCAATCGTCGCGACGGCATCCGCAACCTTTTCGCAACCCTCGAGAGTCGTGAGGTCAGCAGAAACGGGATAGGCACTTCTTCCTGCCTGTAAGACTTGGTGAGCAACCGATTCTAGGGCTTCACTATTGCGTGCAGCCAAAACTACGTCGACTCCCTCAGCAGCGAGTCCCAATGCAATTGCTTGGCCAATACCTTGGCTCGCCCCCGACACAACGGCCAGTTTTCCTTCAATTCCAAGATCCATAAATCTCCATCCTCACTTTGATACCCTTGCGACCCGATTACGAAGTGAGCCCATTGAGTCGTGCCAAAGTTCTCAACTGAATTTCTGTTGTACCTTCACTAACCGGATAAAGATACGAATCTCTCAACATTCGCTGCACAGGACTGTCCATCATGTAAGCACCGCCTCCGACGATTTGCATCGCTTCGCTTGCGGCGCGTACGGCGATTTCACTCGCGACAAGTTTCGCCGCGCTCGCTGCCGCCTCTGCGTGTCCCTCACGTTCGAACTCTTCAGCTGCATACATGACCTGCAGTGCGGCACTTCGAATATCGACCAACAGTCTCGACAATTTGAACTGAATTGCCTGATGTTGCACAATTGGTCGCCCAAAAGTCTTACGGATTTTTGCATGCTCTGAAGCTGCCTCAAACGCCGAGCGCGCGACTCCTAAACTCCGTGCCGCATGGCTGAGTCGGCCTTCAGTGAGCGTTTCTTTGATATAACGCATACCTGCACCAGCTTCACCAAGTAACGCATCTGTCGGCACTTCAATATCAAAAAATACGGCGCCGGTGTCCATACCGCGATGTCCGAGTTTGTCCAGCATCGACACGTCAATTCCCGGTGTTTTGCTATCGACGAGAAAGATGCTGACACCATGCGCCCGCGCTGCTTTATCGGTGTAAACAACAAGGAAAAAGAAGTCGCAGATGGGTGCCGCGGTAATGAACATCTTGCTTGCTCTGATGTGCCATCCCGAGTCGGTCCGTTCGGCCACTCCGTGCATGGCTAGGACATCAGATCCTGCTTCGGGCTCGGTCATGGCGAAGGCACTCAGAGTCTTACCTTCAAGCAACGGGGCTAGGTACTTATCTTGTTGCGCTTTAGTGGCATACCGAGCGAGCATCGTCATCCCGAGGCCGCCCATGAGTGGGGTGGCCAAGCTCGGAGATACGCGAGCAAGCTCCTCAGTCGCAACACACAAGAATGAAAGTCCGGCCCCACCGCCACCGAGTGCCGTTGGAACTGTCAGCCCGATAAGACCTATGTCTGCCGCCTTTGGAATGAGCTCCATCGGGTACCGGCCACGTAACTCTGTTTCGTCCACAAGCGGAGCGAGTTCTTTTAGCGCAAATTCACGAATAGTTTGCCTAAACTGTTTGTGGTCCTCAGTGAGGTTTATTTCAATCAAGTGACGCTCCTTTCTAAATGTTTTCTTTTTATTTGGGGGAGGTTCGGAACTTAAGGCCGAGATGTAGGGGGAACGTGCACGCAGCTACGCGCGCTTTGCTCCACCGACAGTCGAGGCGTGAAAGCCTGAATCTTCAGGTGAAGTACCACTAGAAATGCCAAATTCAACTGCACCGATAGCTTGGCGAATGAGTTCCACGTTTTCGTGGCGCGAAAAGAATTCCCAATCGCGCACAATGCGAGTCGTGGGGTTCTCTGCCATATGAATTGAGGCACCACAACTCTCAAAAACGAGTTCGATGACACGTCGGGTAACAGTTTCTGAAGCAGATCGGAGATACCGGCCTGCTTGCGAAGACTGACTCCTACTGCCGTGCAGATGAACATGAGCAGTTCGGGAAAGCATCGCGTCGGCAGAAAAAATCAACGATGCTGCCTCACCAAATTTGAGTTGGATTGTTTCTGAGTCAAGGCGATTTCTAGCCGCTAAATATTCACGACCGTAATCAAACACATGCCTCGCCACGCCTTGGAAATTCGATGCAAAGCTTGGCATATAACGAGCCTGAATCTGCTTTTCCCAATAATCACCAGCGGATCCCAAAACTGCATCATCGGGAATAAATACATTATCTAGCAAAATTTCGTCACTGACAGTAGCACGCATCCCAGTCGCGGAATTCCACCAATCCGTATTAACTGACACACCTTCTGATGTGCAGTCCAAAATACAAAGCATCATCTCAGCAACGGGATCTACTGCGTCCTCTGGCACTACGAAAACAACACCGAATCGAGCGGTCCGCCCATTCGTTGAATAGAACTTCTTGCCCGACACACGCCAACCACCAGTTACGCGCTTTGCACGCGTTGACATAGGGGCAGCACCGGCAGGCTTTCCATTCTGTTCCGAGCCCCAGAATCCATACACAGCACCCTCAGATACGACCGGTCCTAAATATTTCTTGTGCTGTTCGTCGGATCCAAAAACCCGCACAGCGTGCGCCGCATGTGTGTGTCCCTGAACGGTATGCGCACTCGAACTATCAGCCGTGGCCAGTTCCCGAATAACATGCCAAAAAGTAAGTGGATCTGAGGTGTCCGGGCCAACTTCGAGACCACCCAAGCGTGCTGGAACCGCCATCGCATTGAGCCCTGCATTGGCCATTGCATCGAAAAGTTCCTGCGGGAATCGCATCTCTCTGTCCCACACGTCAGCATGTACTGCACTGACATTTTGAGCGATTTCCCGTGCCGCGGCGACCAAGTCAGACCCAGGAGCCTCACTTAGGAGGCCATTCAAACCATCGTCTAGCGCGTGTGAAGTATTCACCTTTGCCCTAACTCCTTTACATTCTGCGTATCTGGAACCACCAGATGACATTGCCTAAGATTGACTTCTAAAAATCGGTTGCACTTATACGCGCGATAATGGCGCCGGCGCTGACGTTGTCACCCTCTTTGGCGAAAAGTTCGGAAACACGACCCGCAACGCTGGCCTCAATCGGGAACTCCATTTTCATGGATTCAATAATTGCGACTGTGTCGCCTACCTGTACTTGTGAATCAACATCGACAAACATTTTCCAAACTTGGCCCGTCATTTCGACGACGATTTCTTCCGTGGACACTATTTACTCCGTTCTGCGCACATCAATTGGTCATTGTCATTGACCGACGAATCATTGAAATCAATCCGCGTGACAAGCTTTGTGTCGTAACTTCCATCCAAAAATTCACTGTTATCAAGCAGTCGGTCAAAAAACTCTAGGTTGACGACAGGCCCAGAAACCCTAAAATGCTGCAGTGCTTTTCGCATCCGAGAAAGCGCTTGGGAACGGTTTTCGCCATAGACACACAGTTTTGCGATCAGTGAATCAAAAAATGGAGTAATCTCGTCACCGCTGCGGTAGCCTGCGTCGACGCGGACTCCTTCCATGTGCGGAAGCTGCCATTCAGTAATTTTTCCAGGGCCAGGATAAAATGTTTTGGGATCTTCGGCGCATACACGAAATTCCAGTGCATGTCCTCGGACGGGGGGTGCCACAGTGATTGCGGCTGGGTCATTTGCTGCAACAAGCAGTTGCTGTTCAACGAGATCTATGCCCGTAACCAGCTCGGTAATCGGGTGCTCAACTTGAAGCCGTGAATTGAGTTCTAAGAACACGAAATCTTGACGATCAAGGTCCAAAAGAAACTCAACTGTCCCGGCCCCTTCATATCCAACGTGTTCGCCAAGAGAAACAGCTGCATTTGCTAAGCGTGCAGCCAATGCGTCCGTGATTCCTGGAGCCGGTGTTTCCTCCGCTAGTTTCTGGTTTCGGCGTTGAACCGAACAATCCCTCGCCCCTAGGGCTAGAACTGTTCCATTTCGAAGTCCCAGAATTTGAACTTCCACGTGTCGTGCATTCTCAATAAAGCGTTCGACCAATACTTCACTATTCCCAAAAAACCGCTGTCCGGCGCTGGCCACTTTTTCAACGGTCCCTGGCAAAAGCGAAATATCATCGAGTCTTTCCATACCGATACCGCCGCCGCCAGCAGCCGCCTTGACCATGATCGGTGGCTCCAAGAGAAAACTCAGGTCAATCAACTGTTGACCTTCGCCAGTGATTTGCACACCCTCTGTCACCGGAACACCGGCATTTTTAGCTACCTCCCGGGCTTGAACTTTATTTCCCATCAGGTCAATAACCTCAGGCGAAGGGCCAATCCATATCAGTCCGGCGTCAATGACTCTTTGCGCAAAGTCCGGGCGTTCGGACAAGAACCCATATCCCGGGTGGATTGCGGTGACACCAGCCTCAACTGCAACCTTGATGATCGAATCAGCGTCTAAATATGCAGCCACAGGATGTCCGGGCAATTCAATGGCCATATCGGCCGCTTCAACATGCAGGGACGAGCGTTCAACCGATGAATGGACGGCGATCGTCTTGATACCAAGCCGTTGACAGGTACGAATAATTCGTACCGCGATTTCACCACGGTTAGCCACCAACACCGACGATATGTCTCGTCTCATTTTCACCTCATCTGCATGCACAAGCGGCATATGTTCCGTAGATCGGATCACTGTTTCGGAAACCATCTTGCCCGAGGCTCTGCTTTGTGTCAAGATCTTTGGAGCTTAAGTTTTTGGTATGCTCATGTATTTGAATTTCTCATCTAGAAAGCAGAGAAAAACGTGGCACACACAACTGGAGATACTTCCCACGCGAAGGATTCAGCACCTGAAAATTCATCAGTTTTGCGAAGCGTTTCACGAGCGCTGGACATTCTTCTGCTGTTTAAAAGCGAACGTGAACTTGGTATTCGGGAAATTTCACGACGCCTAAATATGAATCCAGCAGCAACGTTTCGCGCGGCTTCAACTCTTACCGAGTATGGATTCTTAAGCCAAGAAGAAGAAACGCGTACGTATCTGCTCGGACCTGCCATTTCCGAGTTGGGATATGCAGTCGGTCAGTCTAAGGGCTTTAACGAGGTCTCCTTAGCACTCATGTCGCGACTGCGAGCCGTCACGGGCGAGTCGGTTGCCCTCAATATTCTTGAGAACGGCCGCCGCCTAGGACTTCTCACTTTAGATTCGCCCTATGCCTTGCGAGTTGTGCTTTCAGTTGGAACACCGATCCCCATTACCAATGGGGCAACCGACCTTGTTTTCCGCGCTTTTTGTTCGTCGTCCGAGCTCGAACAAATCAATCACGAGGTAGTGCTCGCATCTGAGCGCCCCGCAGACAACAGCCATGCACCAGCCAACGAACTTTTAAGCAATCTGGGTGAGATTCCATCAGAGGAGGACGTCTTGATCACTCGTGAACGTGGCTGGGGAATTTCTCACAGCAAGCGCACAGAAGGCACCCTTGCGTTCGCTGCGCCTGTTTCGCTTCCATATGGCCTATACGCCATTTCCGTAACAGGCCCTTTGGGTCGCATGTCAGCAATTGGTGAAGAGAAGGTCGGAAGCATGGTCTCAGCCCACGCTGGAGAGTTAGCACTCGCATTGAGAAACATACAGCCGCCTTCCTCCATCTTGAATTCACCTGTCTTGTGACACGTGTATTTTTGGCAGGGGGTAGTCGCTGAGTTCAGCCAACAGGCGACATTTGAAGGATCTCAAGCGGTGAAATCATGTCGTTAGAAATCTGTTCAAGCAGCTCTCTAAGCACGTCACCTTCACCATGGCTTTTGAGGCTCTGGGCATTACTCCACGTCTCAATGATCACGAAGACGCCGAGTTTTCCGGTCATGCGGTGAACATCGTAGCGTAAGTTTCCAGGTTCGCGCTGAACTCGTTTTACCGTGTTTGTCAACGCCAATTCAACTGCGTCGGCACTCTCAGGTTTGACGCGAATAGTCGCGGTGACAACTACTGGTGAATCTAAATCTGACATAAGGAAACTCCTTGAAAATTCATAAGGTTCTATTGAAAAGTTGGGTTTTCACTTGAGAGGTCAACGCCAAAAGACGCTGCCAAGTGCGAGTTCAGGCCATTTTCGCTGCGTCAAGTTACGCTAGAAACAAGCTGACGAGCAAGGCTAGGCATCGACCAACATTTTGTGAGTGGCAGTTTGTCCGCGCTCACCCTGCAAATGGTGACTTATTACATCAAGTTGTGTGGCGCCGCGTTTGACCGACGCCACACAACATCGTGGTATTACGCCCAGTTATAGCTGATTTCTATTCGGCTAGTACCGTTTCAATCAACTTACGTTCGCCCTTTTCCACAGTAACGATGTTTAGTTTTTCAGTAATCCGTCGTCGATCGTCGAAGAAAACTTCACCCGAAATCGTGTCCAACTTGTCAAAGGCCAGAAGTCCTTCGAGAATTTCGGGGCCTTCCCAGCCCTTACCGTCTTCGTTCAAGCTACGAATCACGCTTTCAATAATTTGCCCGCTCTTGTATCCGAGAACCGCGTAACCCGGCACATCGGATCCTTTTGACGCACGCCAGTCTTTTTCAAATTGCTTAAAGGCTTCGCTGTCAACGTCCGTATGGAATTGAGCGAAAACGGCACCTTCGATCAAGTTCGCGTGACCTTGGACGATCATTTCGTCCATGTCCACAGAACCGATGTAAACGCCCTCAAATTGATCATCTTTAAGTTTGGTTGCAACGGGAACGAACTGGCTTTGCACCCCTGAGAAGAAAACTGCGTCAGGCTTTGCGGCAAGCACTCGTGTCGCAGCTGCTGCCGCATCGGAAGCATCGGCACTCATCGTGGCTTCAGCGACAACTTCACATCCAAATTTGGGGCACAAGTCGTTCTTGACTCGAGATGCCTCCTCCAAGAACGCCTCGTTATCCTGAATGGCAATCGTGGCAACGGTCTTAATTCCCTTAGCAGTCGCAGCTTCAAAAACCGGACGCAGTTGCTTGTCATAGGGAATGTTTTGCTGCATCACGGTTGGACCGAGATCGGTCACATTGCTCCCTTGTCCACCTTGCAGAACCGTGACTTTGTCACGCGTCGCATATGGCGCAAAGCCGGAAAGTACGTTGGTGTAAGCCGAAATAACTACAGGAACGTCGCCATTAGCTTGGGCTTTCTGGTACGCACGAACACCGACACTGGCCGAGGCCTCTGTGTCTTCGTAAATCGGTTCAACCTTTGGCAAGCCTTCGTCCGCAGCTGTTGCATTGTAGTGCTCAGCCCAAATGTCGACGGCGGTGCGGATTTCCTCACCGATGAAGGCGGCGGGACCAGTAAACGGCATCAATACACCGACTTTGACTAAGTCAGGCATCTCCGCACTTCCGCCTGAGCTCTTGTCCTCCGATTCACTTCCGCAAGCAGAAAGGACCAGTAGAAGCGCAACTGCCGCGCCCAAAATGCGGGCAGAACTCCTTCTTAGGTTTTTCATCATCCAACTCGTTTCGTTAGGTGTGACATTGTTACGGAAACAATTATATGAAAAATCACACTTGTCAAGTGCCTGCCACAAAGTTCTCGAGCTCGACCTTGCGAATCTTCCCCGAAGCGGTCTTAGGGAATTCATCGAGAAAGACCACACGAGCAGGAACCTTGTAAGACGCGATATGCGATCGGGCAAAAGCAATCAGTTCAGCCTCACAAAGCTCTGATCCCTCGTTAAGTCGCACTAGAGCAATACCTACTTGTCCCTTCACCGGGTCGCTCGCCGGTAACACCGCGGCTTCGGCAACTGCAGGATGAGTTCGCAAAAACTCCTCCACTTCAAGCACCGCGACATTAAAACCTGCAGATTTATAAACCTCTTTCGAACGGCCGACCCAAGTCAGGCGACCTTGGCTATCGAGCCGTCCAACATCACCGGTTTTCAATGCACCATCCGGCCCTATCGCCTCTCGGGTTGCCTGCGGATTGTTGAAATACCCACGCATGACCTGCGGGCCAAACACATAGATTGAGCCCACCTCATTGACGTCTGCGATCGAGCCATCATCTCGACGAATTTCTACCCGATTTAGAGTGTGAGGAGGACCTTCGTGGTCGTATCCATCCCCTAATTCAATACTCCATGTCACAGGGCCAGCAGTTTCAGTCATCCCGTACCCAGTCGCAGCAAATTCAAAACCACACGATTCGATCGCGTTTTGATATTCAGGTCGGCGCGGAAAAATCGAAGCATATCGCAGCGATGCGACACGCTCTGGGGTAAAGGATTCACATTGAGTCAGCGCCAAAAGCGTCTGACTCACTCCGCCGTACACAGTAACTTGATAACGGTTTATGAGATCAACGGCTTCATCGGGATCAAATCGAGCATGCAAAATTAGTGAGGCTCCCACATTGATTCCAGCCAATACACAGTTGTGGCAACCGGTGATAGCAAACAATGGGTATTCGACAAGGATGACATCACTTTCAACTAGACCGCCCGCCAAAGACCGCGAGTTGTTAAGGTTGCGGTGCGTAAGCATGACGCCTTTTGGCGCTGATGTCGTTCCCGATGTATAGAGGATGTAACAAACATCATCTAGGTCAGGGGACTGTGGCTCAAACTGCATCGGCTGTGAACTGAGTAAATCTCTCCAACTCAAATATGGTTCTTTTTTTGGCGCTTCGCCGACAACAATGACAGTTTCGACACTCGGGATCGTCCCTGATTCAATCATCCTTGCAACGACCGACACATAGTCAAATTCTGCAGTATTATCCTGAGTGATCAGCACTTTTGCGCCTGAATCAGCAAGTATCGGAGTGAGATCTGCATCGCGCAGGCGGGTATTTAAAGGAACAAGCACTGCACCACAGAGCGTGGCGGCTGCTTGGGCTACGACCCACTCAATGTTATTGGACATCCAGACCGCAACTCGATCACCTGGGCTCACACCCAATTCTCTAAGCCCATGCGCCGACTGCGCCGCTGCTTGGGAAACTTGTTCATAGGTGAACTCGATGTCACCAGCAATGACAAATGTGGCTTTTGCCCATGTCGAAAATGCTTTCGACCACATCGAGGTAATTGTCTGAACTTCCGGAAAACCGGCGTCGTGATTTTTGGATGTCATATCGGCTACTATAACGTGAAACAGCGTTTCGCTGAAAATTAACAAATGCCCGGGCAACCAAAGCTATACCCAAGCAGCAAAGGACCACGATGACTGAACGCAATGAGATGGCGCGAGCGATCGAGACCCTCCGAGATCGTCGTGAAAAATACAGTTCGGCGCTCAACCCCAACGCTGAATCTCGACAGCGTGCGCGTGGAAAGATGTTGGCCTTGGAAAGAGTAGAAGCGCTTTGTGATCCGGGTTCATTCTGGGAAATCGGTGGTTTGGTGCATGAGCCAGGACCGACAGCACATCAAGTTGAAACCCCTCGGGCACCCCGCGATGGGGTCGTGACAGGTATTGGTCTTATTCACGGCAATCCAGTTTGCATCGCTTCTGATGATGCAACGGTTTTTGGTGGCGCACGAGGTGCATACGCAGATGAGAAAATTGAGGCACTTCGCAAAATTTCACTTGAACGGGGGTATCCGTTTGTGTCTCTTTTGGAAGGCTCAGCCGGACGAATCCAGGATGCAATCGGAGCCACCGCCGCTGCTGTTGGAGGCCCTTTCAGGACCCATTATGAACTACGTGGAAAAGTTCCTACAATCGCTGCCATTATGGGGTATTGTTTCGGCGGTCCTGCATTTTTTGCGGCCTTATCTGACTTTATTATTCAAGTACGAGGAACCGGATATATTGCCATGTCAGGGCCTCCGGTGATTCGTGCAGGAACTGGTCAAGAAGCTACTCCAGCCCAAATAGGAAGTCCCGAAGTTCAAGCAGCTGTCACAGGCCTCGTTGATTACGTTGCTGAAAACGAAACTGAGTGTCTCAGCGCGATTAGAGACTTCTTGGGTCTTGTTTCAAATACTCCAGTTAGTACTAGTGACATCGATAAACGCGACACCTCAGAGCTCGAGCTCATCGTTCCCGGGCGATTCAAGACTGCCTACGATATGCGCAAAGTGCTTAATAGCATTCTTGACAATGGTGAATTTTTCGAATTGAAGTCAGAGTATGGCAAGAACGTCATTACGGCACTAGCCCAAATGGGTGGGCAAACAATTGGCATTGTCGCAAGCCAGCCAATGTATCGCGCTGGCATGATCGAAAAACCCGCTGCCATCAAGATGACCCGGTTCATTGACTTGTGCTCACGGCTAAACATTCCATTGGTTTTTCTTCAGGACGTACCTGGATTTCACGTTGGAATTGAAGTTGAGGAATCCGGTCAGGTCCGCGATGCCGCAGATCTATTAACCGCTGTTATTTCTTCCAAAGTACCCAAAGTGACAGTTATTCTTCGCAAGTCTTACGGTCTTGCATATTTGGCTATGGGCGGGAAAGCCTTGGGTGCAGACTTTGTTTTTGCTTGGCCGCTTGCAGAGATTGGACTTATGGGGCCAGGAGCAGCCGCCCGAGTTATGGCTGGCGCCGACGGAAGCAGCGAGGAAATCGAATCTCTCACTGCAGACTACGCCGCGCAGATGAGCCCGTTTATCGCTGCGGGTACCGCGTCAATCGACGACATCATTGAACCACGAGAGACCCGTAATACTATTTTGCAGGCGCTATTTACCGCAGGAGCTCGATAAAAACTCCACCTTCGTACCCCTTGTAACCTGAGAATTGGTGGGTCAAGCAACAGGTCCATCTAGGTTGCATATCCGAGGACACACATGTCGATTGCCCGGTTCGCACATGTGGCAGCAACGTTCAAGTAGAAGGTTAGGACAAGTCAATCGTCGGCACGCATACTTGAACAGGAACTTTGACTTCTGTGCTGGTCGGAGCTTTGCCGTCCACTCCCTTGAATTTGGGTCCCACCAGAATGTTCAGCCCATCCTTCGTCTCAAAGTCAGCCTGCCCGTATTCGACCGTACCCTTGAATTGCTTCGCCAGTAATTGAACTTTCGGGTCTTCTTTATTTTGAGTCAAAATCATCACATTGTTTGGTTCGAGCTCGCCCGGATAGTTGTCAACGAAGCCACCCAAGAAACCATTGCGCTCCAAATTGATCCGCACTCGATTAGCTTGACCCGACTTCTTGCTCGCGTTGTACACATTCACAATCAAGAAGTTGGTGTTGAGCGAATCACCGGCTTGGAGCGTGCGCCGTTCACAAAAATCTTCAGGCTCTTGCACTTCGGGTTGCGCAAACAACATCATCGGACCTGCAACTAATGCTCCGAGAAACAGAACAAAAGCGCCCACAAGGATTCCGCGTTCCTTAGTTTTACTCATGTGTTTCGCCCAATGGTGTGCACTCGCGCATGCAGCATTGTCCGACCTTGGAAAGCCGCACGCAGGGCACGATGTAGTCCGTCTTCAAGAAAAAGCTCACCGTTCCAACTCACAACATGAGCAAACAGGTCGCCATAAAACGTAGAATCCGTATCCAAAAGGGATACTAGATCCAGCTGTGATTTCGTAGTGGTGAGGTCGTCGAGGCGCACTTGGGTCGGTGGGATTTTAGCCCAGTCATTCGCCGTCAAACGATGATCTGGGTAGGGGCGGCCATCGCCTACGCGTCTGAAGATCACACTTGGAAGTCTAAGCGTTCGCACGATATTCCTAGATAGGCTCTCACTATGGGTACACCTGATTCTCAACACGATGAACTGCAAGCAGCCGTTGCTGCTGCTGAGGCAGCCAAACTCGCAGCCGAGGAAGCCCAACGAAAAGCAGATGAATTAGCTGCTGCCGCGGCAGCCGTAGGCGCAACTGACGCGGAAACGGCACCTTCAGATTCGACTGAAGAGAAGCAAGAAACAACCGTCAGCCACGGCCTTTCCGAACTCGCGGCCACAGTTGCGGCCGGTTACGCCTTCGAAGGAAGCGTGCTCGAAATCGGTGCCCTCGTCGAAGATGACCCTATTCCTGATGCAAGAGTGCGCATTCCGTTTGGCATGCTGAATAGACACGGACTCATCGCAGGCGCTACGGGCACCGGAAAGACCAAGACCCTCCAAGTTCTCGCCGAACAAATCGCTGCCGGTGGTGTTCCGGTTTTTGCTGCCGATATTAAAGGCGACCTTTCGGGCCTGAGCGTTCCGGGAACAAGCAGTGAGAAGCTACTGGAACGCTGCGAATCAATCGGACAGCCCTGGGAGGCAGCTGCTAGCGCAGCTGAGTTTTTCGCACTCGGTTCACGTGGAACGGGAATCCCGATTCGGGCAACGGTTGAGTCGTTCGGCTCACTACTACTCTCCAAGGTCTTGGGCTTGAACGAGACGCAGGAGACCTCGCTAGCGCTGGTATTTCACTATGCGAAGAAAAATGATCTACCGCTCATCACTATCGAAGATCTGCGTGCCACAATTGCCTACCTGACAAGCGATGCTGGAAAGAGCGAACTGAAAGATCTCGGTGGTCTCTCTAAGGCAACCGCGGGCGTGATCCTGCGTGAACTTATCGCTTTCGCCGACCAAGGTGGGGACGAATTTTTTGGGCACCCACAGTTTGACATCAACGATCTCTTAAGAACGACAACTGATGGCCGTGGCATCGTCTCCTTGCTTGAGGTGCCTGGTGTTGCCGATCAACCAGCCTTGTTCTCCACTTTCTTGATGTACTTATTGCGTTCCTTGTTTAACTCGCTGCCTGAAGTGGGCGATCAAGATAAGCCGAAACTCGTGTTCTTTTTCGATGAAGCTCACCTGTTATTTAAAGGCGCTTCAAAGGATTTCTTGGAGACCATCACGCAGACAGTGCGGCTTATCCGTTCTAAAGGTGTCGGCGTGTTCTTTGTGACGCAGACGCCTAAGGACGTTCCTGCCGATGTCTTGGCTCAACTCGGTTCACGGATTCAACACCAATTGCGCGCTCACACTCCACAAGACGCCAAATCGCTCAAGGCGACGGTCTCGACGTACCCCAATTCAAATTACGACCTAGAAGAAGTGTTGACCCAATTAGCAACAGGTGAAGCGGTCGTGACAGTCATGAACGAAAAAGGTGCGCCCACCCCGGTGGCGTGGACTCGAGTACGAGCGCCACAGGGGTCGATGGATCCAGCACCAGCCGAACACCTGACCACGGCAACCAACAATTCCGCGCTAACCGCCAAATATGCGGGGGTTCAGGAAACTACCGGCGCAGCAAGCATCGTGGAACAGCGTAAAGCGAATCACGAAACTGCGCTTGAAACTGCAAAAGAATCCAAGGTAGCAGCGGCAGAAAAAACCCAATCCAGCAAGAAAACAAAATCTTCGACGAAACGGAAGTCAAACCGCATGTCGCCTTGGGAAAAAGCCGCCGGTGAGGCATCCCGCACTCTGGCGCGTGAACTCGTAAAGAGCTTGTTTAAAAAGAAATGACACTGGAGTTACTGCCCAGTTTTTGAGACAGAGTGCACGAGCCCGCCCGCGGCTGAAGACGCATGTTAAGGTCACGCTGACCGGGTTATGTCAGAAAAATCTCAACTCCCGGCTCCCCGCGGCTGAAATAGCGCCGAGTCTAAAACAATTGAGGAGAATCTAGGTGCACTCCGACGAGCGAGCATCCGCAACACGCCAACGACATCATTTTTCTATCAAACAACGATTTATCGCAGTTCTATCGGCGTTAGCTTTAACTCTCGGGTTGAGTGCAATCACACTCTCTTCCGTCCATGCTGCCACGCCAGGTATAGAAATCGACGTACTCCACAACGGCAGTGTTATCAGCAATAACGCGGTAGTCCCCGAAGGCGACGACATCACTTTGCGCGTGCAATATGATGCCGCTGAAGACATCGCTGGTAAGGAAATCGTCATTACTCTGCCATCGGCAATCGCGCTCAACGGCGCACTGCCAACGAACCAAGCGATCGAATCAATCGACGATAATGGCGATGGGACAGTGACGATCCGCTTCAAGGACGAAATCCCCACAAACGTCACGGAGGGCGCATTCGCGATTAACCTGCGCACGGTCGAAGTTAACCAAGATACCGAGTCACCCATTACGTGGACTATTGGTACCGACGGGGGTGGAGTCACGATCATTGTGGAAGACGAAGAGGTACCGCCTGTCGAAGTCGAGGACGGCTACGCCAAGAGTGTGAACCCAACAAACCTTGACAGTTTTGTCAATACGACTGGCTATCCCGACTACGAATTTGACGGAATCGATCCCGATATCGTCGACGAAATCATCACCTACACGCTCGTGCTGTCTTCTGCAGACGCTCGCAGCACCTACTCGATCGCAGATGAACTCGAAGCAGGCCTTGGGTTCATTCCTGGTTCGTTCTCCGCACAACTCACCACGCCGAGCGGCACCGCTCCGTTCCCGTTCGCCCCCACGCCGAGTGGCAACAGCTTTAGCGAAACTGTAGATGTTCCTGAACAGTCAACTCTTCGCATCACATACGAAGTGCGGGTAACGGATGTTGCCCTGCTCGAAACCGCACTTCAGGCACAATTCGACGCCCGCAACGACACACCTGGTAATTATCAAATCCAGTTGTCCAACGATGCAGTCTTTGGCGGCACCGTCGAGCGCTCAGCCAATGTACGTTTACGCGGCAATATTCCCGGTGTCGGTATTGGCGAAAACTTTGCTAAATCCGGTAACTGGACACTCCGCGACGCGCTCACTGACGAAGACGGCAATCTTCAACCTGCGGCCGAAATGACATACACCTTGCGCGCCAACCTCACGCCATGGGACGGACGTAACCCGAACTTCACTTTAAACCGCAATGTGGTGATTAGTGACGTCCTGATTGATCAAGCCTCATGGCAAACAGGTGCCGATTTCATTACGGTGAGCGGTGCAGGTCCAATCACAACACTGACCGAAGCGATTGACTGCCCCACGGCAGCAGATTTCGCTGACGACTCCTATATCGGCCAGTACTGCGTTTCGGGCAACCAACTACTCATCAACGTCGGCAAAGACAACACCACCGATCTCACCATCCACGTTAAAGCACAGTTAGACACGGTAGAGGGACTTACCGGGACTAACAGCAGCACGGTTATCGACGGCATGCACTATCCGTGGAACAACCGCGCACAGTTCTATTACACAACTGGTGATCCGGTGAACCGTGACCACGATGCCGGCGTAGTCGTCTTGCCTGAGAATTATCAAGAAGGCGTAAACGACTCCTCTGCATTCGACAAGGCTGCGCTTGACAGTGAAGTTCGAGTCAATCCGGGTGAAGCAGCTGTAGTCCCCTACCGCTTCACGATTGATACGAGCAAAGAGAACATTGATCCACTGAATGCTCGAATTATCGACGAGGTGGACACGGATATCTTCGATATGTCCGATCTTGACTCAATTCCGGTGACCGGTACCTACGGTGGGCAGGTGCTCACCCGTGACCATTTTGTACTCAGTATTGATACTGATGGCAATCTCGTTATCGAACTAAGTGCTGATGGAAAAGACCTCGTCGAGAGCTTGCCTGAAGGCCAAATGTGGATCGTCACTACGGCGTTTACTACGTTCCCCTTCGACGGCAAACAGACCTTCGAAATATATAACCGTGCGACGCTGATTACTGATGGCTCCGAATGGGACTATTGGAGTGATTTTTCTTCTGAAGCCACCTCTTTCGGTGACGAAGCTGAACTGCGTAAACGCCTGTATAACAAGGAAACCGGCGCTTGGGTTCAAGAATTGGATGCCCTCATTGAGAACGGTGAATTTGTTGATAATAAGTTCATTTACTCCATCGAACTGATTCCTCGTGGAAATTATGGACAGGCTTTCCCTGTTCAAATATTTACCCGTGAAGATGTCTTGCCTGATGCTGTGGACTTTCTTGGCTTCGTGACCCTCGATGGTGCTGGAGCGCCAGATCTCGACACAGCCGTCAACGGACCGGTTGATATCAACGGCAATGTCGAGGCTAGGTATGCAAACGGCGTGGTGACGATCCGCCAGCAGGATGGGACGTCTCTTAACCGCAACCAGGGTCGCATCATCGTTTATTTTGCGGTCGAAGCTCACGATGCTGATGCCGAAATCTTGAACGAGATTGTTGGATCCGAAGCCACAATTAAGCCTATGGGTGATCCAAGCATTGACATCGAGAAGTGGAATGATGAAGGCGAAGAGCCTGAATATGACGAGTCGGGTGCTCTGCTGAATGACGGATTCGAGGGCGACTTCGATGAAGGTCCTGGCAAATCACTTCCGGCCGACGACATCACACTCATCCGGTTCACGATTTCCAATGACGGGCGTGAGAATTTGGTAGACGTCGCGGTAAGCGATGAGCTTACGGACGGTAAGGGTCGAATCGAGAATCTTGTCTGCATCTTCCCTGACGGCTCGCAGGGAACCGAGTGGGACGGCCCCTTTGAAGTCGGCACGCAGTTTGATTGCGCCGGAATCCTGCCTGAGCTGAGCCCAGGCGATCACCACGCAAACCTCGCGAAGGTAACCGGCGAAGGCATTCTCTCGGGAATCACAGTTGACGATGAAGATGCTTGGCACGGATTCGTGGAACCGGTTGTCGTCGACTCTGATGACACTGACGATGACAACGCTGGCACGGCTATCGACCGCACTGATGGATCTCCACTGTGGCTCACCGGGCTCGCTGTTGCACTAGTTATCGCTGGCGCAACCATGTTGGCCTTACGCCGTACCCGTGCGGTGACCGTCGAAGAAACCTCAGGCGAGTAACCACACTCTGCCTAGGGAGTAACAACTGTGGGGTGCTGATCACTTAGTTGATCAGCACCCCACAGTTTTGTTGGTTCACACGCCCATATATTTCGAGATGACCTCATCATTCGACATCAATTGAGCAGCAGGCGCCGACAGCGTAAACGCACCACGGTCCAAAACAAAACCACGCGAAGCTAGGTTTAATGCCGATTCAATTCTCTGCTCAACCAAGAGCACCGCAAGTCCAGTCTCTCGGTTAAGCCGATCTACAATCTCGAATACTGTATCCGCCATAATCGGTGAGAGCCCTAAACTAGGCTCGTCAATCATCAAGAGTGCCGGTTTTGACATCAACCCCCGGGCAAGTGCCAGCATCTGCTGCTCACCACCAGACAACATTCCGCCCAATGATGCTCGACGCTCAAACAACCTCGGGAAATAATGCCAAACATCGTCAAGTACCAGCGCCGTGCGCTTACCTGCACCTGTTTGGCCTATTAAGAGATTTTCGACCACAGTCATTCCCGAGAAAACCCGCCTACCTTCAGGCACATGTGCAATTCCTTGAGCTGTGATTCGTGAGGTGGTCCGCGCGATCGGCTTACCCCGGAAGGATAATTGGCCTTCTCGCACCGGCAATGCGCCTGATAACGCTCGAAGTAAAGTAGATTTTCCAGCTCCATTCGAGCCTAAAACCGCGACGATCTCACCTTCGGCGATATCGAAATCGAGATCTTGAAATACGGATGGTCCACCGTACCCGCCTGTCAGCCCACGAACAGTGAGTAACTGTGTTGGCTCATTCATTGACGCTAATTCCTCTCGTTTTCGGAACCCCAACGTATGCAGTGATCACTTCTTCGGACTCCAAGACCTCCGTTGGTGGACCGGCAGCAATGATGGTTCCTTGGTCAAGCACGGTTACTTCATCACAAACCTCCGCAACAAGTTTCATGTGATGTTCGACCAAAATGATCGCCATTCCTTCATGTGTCAGGCGTTTGAGAATCGTCGACAGCACTGCTTGTTCTTTGGGGTTCAAGCCTGCAGCAGGTTCGTCTAGGAGCAGAACATCGGGTGCAGCAGCCAAGGCACGAGCAATCTCTAACAATCGCCGGCTTCCGTAACTCAGACTCCCCGCTTTACGTGTAGTGCCGTCGCGAAGCCCCAAAGCATCCAGCAGTTGTAACGATTTTCTTGCAGCCGCTGATTCCCGGCGCCTTATCTTTCGCGTGCCTAAGAGAGCAGCAAGAAATGGCTCTTTCAATTGCGTGTGCTGGCCTGCAGAAACATTTTCACTCAAGGTGAATTCGGGATAGAGCCCCCCGGTCTGGAAAGTACGAGCTAGTCCCAGTTTCAATCGCTCGTACGAGGAAACCCGACTAACATCCGTGCCACCTAAAACCACAGACCCTGAATCTTGATTCTGAGCGCCAGCAAGCATGTCGATCACAGTGCTTTTTCCCGCACCATTTGGACCAATCAGGCCGTGGACTTGTCCAGCCCGAATCCGCAGCGAAACCCCATTCACGGCTTTAATGTGGCCAAAGTGTTTAACAAGATCGGAGGCCTCAAGCACTATCGTGCCGTGTTGAGGACGATCTTGCAGCCTGCTGCTGGCATACACCTTGGCGATCTCTTCCGCATTTACGGCACCCGGGGTGGCATCTTGGGTGGAGGAGGCGCCATTGGAGCCCTTCCGCCACCTAGTGAACTGGGAAAAGCCCGCAAGCCCTTTGGGTGCAAACATTGCTACAACAAACAATGCAATGCCATATAGATAATGCTGATAGTCGGTTCTGGCAAAAACACCGGAGTTAAGGCCAACTAATACCATGGCGCCCACCACGGGACCGATCGGTGACCCTAAGCCGCCGACCATTGCAACGGCAAGGATCATTACCGAAGCATGAAATGTGAACATATCGGGGTTCACGTAAGCAAAAGAGTAGGCCAGCAATGCTCCCGCAAGTCCAGTCAGTGCCGCCGAAAACGCAAAGACGATGAGCCGCGTCCGCGAAACATTGATGCCTAGCGAACTTGCGATGGCGTCGTTAGAGTGAAGCGCCCGAAAAGCACGTCCCCATTTCGTTGCTACGAGATTCCGAGTGATTAAGTAAACGAGACAACTGGATATAAGTACTGCAACAAAAATTCCATTTGTCCCGATTTCGATACCGGGAACAAGTTCCGGAGAAATAATGCTGACGCCCTGCGGGCCGCTGGTGAATCCAACGAAGTTCGTAGCAAGCTGTAACACCATGAGCCCAAAGGCCAAGGTAACCATGGCGAGATATGGCCCGTGCAACCGCAAAGCTGGCAAGGCAATGAGAACTCCCGATAGCCCAGATATCACTATGGCAAATGCAATACCCTCAAGCATCGACCAACCGAAATCGCGGTAACCAATGGCCGCACTATATGCCCCAACCGCCATAAAGCCGGCGTGTCCCAAAGACATCAGTCCCGCGTAACCAGACATAACATTAAAGCCGGCTGATGCAATGAGATAGACAGCAATCGTGGTCGCAATTGTTTGTTGGAATGGATCTCGAATGAAAGTGATTGCCAAAATAACCGCAACGGCAGACAATGCTGGTACTGTCCACGTTGGCCAAGTGCTCGGCTCCAATGCCGTGACGTTGTTCTTTTTCATGCTTTCGTTAATTCTTTCTTGCCAAAGAGTCCCGCTGGACGGAACGCGAGCACGACCACAATGACCATCAAGCCAAAGACGCTCGCGTAGTTGGGCCCGTTTGCTCCCGCATTTCGAATAAGCGCATCAACGATGCCAAAGAGCGGTGCTGCGAGCAAAAGACCGCGCATGCTAGTTATCCCACCGAGAATTGCAACGGCGAAGCCACCGATTAGTAGGTGCGCGCCCATTCCTGGTGACGCATAAGCGATCGGTCCGACCAGCAAGCCAACGAGTGCACTGATAGCACCGGCTAATGCATAAGCTTGCGTCCCAACTTTCCGTGTAGGGACCCCACAAAGTTCAGCAGCAAATCGATCTTCAGCAACTGCACGCAACGAACGTCCAGTTCGTGAGTGTCGAATGAACTGATCGAGCGCCAATAGACTCGTGATTCCGATAGTCGCCACGACTAGTTGGTGGAGCATAAACCCTGAATCTCCGATCCGGATGATGCGTTCACCAACAATTGACGGGACAGATCGAGGATGGGGTCCCCACAGATGTTGCCCGAGCGTCACTAATAACACTGAGATCGCAACGGTGGCGACAATCCAACGGCCAGCTTCCTCGCCATCAATTTTGTCGATAACAAATATGTACATGAGGGCTCCCGCGCCGGCACCCACAATGAGGAGCACCGGCGCGAGAATCACCCAACTCACCACAACTGAATAGTGTGATGCGGCTAAGAACGAAGCACTAATGAGCGCGCCAAATGAGACGAACTCACCTTGCGCAAAGTTTAACGTTCGAGTCGACGTCCACGTAATAACTAAACCGAGCGCAACAAGGCCCCACATGGACCCCATGGCAAGGCCACTCATGAGAACTTGCATCGCCTGTTCCAATCTTTGTCAGTCAGATGGGTGAGTATTCTCATGTCAGCGTTCCGTAACCAACAGATTCTTACCGTCTAGATGCTCATAGAGACCAATCTCAGCGACCAAGTCCGCATCTCGATTTTCAAGATCAAATGGTTTCGAATAATTCGCCATCAGGCCTTTAAATTCACCAAGATTAAGAAGACCTTCAAAAATCGAGTCCCGGGTGATCGTTTCTGCGTTTTCAGCGGCCGATACCGCGAGCGAAATTGAATCAAACCACGCTGCTGCAGCCGCATGGAAATGCGGTTCACGCTTCGTAGCCTCGCGGTAGCGAGTCAATACATCTTGCGCGAGCTCGTTATCAACTTCTTCATCAAACGAGAATGTACTGGCAAAAAGAATTTGATCAATGCGATCGCCGGCAAGCTCGAAGAAATCACTCGTACCCTGAGCCCAAGCAAAAACAAAGTCACCGTCATATCCGACTTGTTCTGCCGCGCGCAGCAATTGAGCAGTTTCAGTGTTTTGGCCCCAACTGACAACTACGTCCGTGCCGGCGTTCTTGATCGTCGACATCTGTGCGGTGAGGTCGGTGTCACCGGCTTGAAACGTTACGTCTGCAACTGGGCTGATACCCTCTGCGGACATAACTCTCAGTAGGTTGTCGCGTCCGCCTTGCCCATAACCGCCCGTATCTGTGGCGATGGATATCTTTGAGTAGCCAAGTTCTTTCGCGCCGCGAACAATGGCTTCAGCTTGAGCCGGGTCTGTCAGCGAAGAGCGGAAGAAGTAGTTGCTTTCCCCCTGACCCAACTTGGGCATTTCGCTATTTGCGGCTGCGCTCGTGTTGGGAACCTTGCCCTCATTCAATACAGGAATAGCTGCTAATGCCGTGCCAGAAAGCGTGGGACCAACAACCAAATCAACAGAAGAATTTTGGACTAATTCTCGGGCAGCAGCAACAGCCTTGTCTGGAGCACCAGCATCATCACGCTCGATGATTTCAATATCCATACCTCGGTCGCGCGCACTGTCGACAACGATATTTAACAAAATACGCTGTTCATCTCCGAGTGCTGCGCCTGGACCGGAAAATGTTCCAATTGACCCAATAACAAGCTTCTGATCATCATCTGTGTTGTCGCTAGTTTCCCCACACGCGGCAGTGAACGCAAACAACGATGCAGCAACGACTGTTGCAGCGAGTTTTCTTCGCATTGACATACTTACAACCCTTTTCTTCCAGCTTGGTTAGTTCCCGCGCTGTGCGAGTTTTCTTTGGTTTTGTGGCTTGTGCCACATTGCTTTTCAGCAACAGTCGTGTACTATACACGAAAAGTGAAAGTAGTTTCACACTCATTTTGAAAGTACTTTCACTTTTCGCGATATCTCTTAGAGATCCAGCAAAAAAACTTTTCAAAGGAAGCCCACAATGGACAAGAATTTGGCAAAACAATCACCTTGGCAAAGAACGCCGTTCAACCAAACTCCTGCGCTCGTGGACTACAACACGGTCAGCTCGGATAAAGCGTTACTCGACGCGATTCAAGCTAACGCTGGTGAACATAGCCAGCAAGTCACCGAGAGCTTAGTCCCACTTGGCGAACTCGCCGGTTCCGAAGAAGCTCGTCAGCACGGTGCTCGCGCAAACAACAATGAGCCCGTCCTCAAAACAGTCGATCGGCACGGTTATCGTGTCGATGAGGTCGAGTTCGACCCGTCATGGCACTGGACTATGTCCAAAGCAGTCGGATTTGGACTCGGTGGCACTGCTTGGACTGAGAAGTCTCCAGTCGCCCACCTCCGACGCGCCGCGGGAATGTACGCATGGGGCCAGAATGACCAAGGGCACATGTGTCCAGTTGGCATGACATACGCCGCAGTACCTTCCCTCTACCTTGACTCCGCTATTGCCCAAGAATGGGTGGGTGGACTCGCTTCTACTGAGTACGACCCAGGCCTGCGTATCCCTAGTGAGAAAAAAGGAATTCTCGCGGGAATGGCGATGACTGAAAAACAGGGTGGTTCAGACCTCAGAAACAGTTCATCCATTGCCAGACCAACCAGCGAACCCGGAATGTATCTCATCGACGGCCACAAGTGGTTTACGTCTGCTCCTATGAACGACGTATTTCTCACTTTGGCCCAAACCCCAGAGGGCATATCGTGTTTCGTCGTCCCACGAGTCTTGCCAGATGGAAACCGAAACCCAATCGAAATTGTTCGCCTAAAAAACAAAATGGGCAACCGTTCAAACGCATCGAGCGAACTAGAATTTAGAAACACGCATGGACGTCTCTTGGGTGAACCCGGACGCGGTGTCAAAGCCATCATCGAAATGGTGAACGTAAGTCGATTGGAAACAATTCTGCAATCACTTTCAGTGATGCGGAAATCACTTTCTGAAGCTATCTGGCATACGACTCACAGAAGCGCCTTCGGAGCTAAGCTCAGCGAAAAACCCGCGATGCAAAATGTTCTCGCAGACCTAGCGATCGAAATGGAAGCCGCAGTGTTTTCAACCATGCGATTAGCCTCCACTTTTGACAGGTCCGGGGATAGTCATGAAGAAGCACTCCGCCGCATCGCAATGCCGTTACTGAAGTTCTGGATCACCAAACGGACGCCTTACATGGTGGCTGAATCCTTAGAATGCCTCGGCGGAAACGGATTTATTGAAGAATCCGGAATGCCCCAACTTTTCCGCGAATCACCCTTGGGTTCCATTTGGGAAGGCTCCGGAAACGTGAATGCTCTCGATACCTTGCGTGCAATTGACCGCGAGCCGAGTTGCCTTGAGGCTTGGCAAGTTGAAGTCGAATCCGTTGCTGGACATGACGAACGTCTGGACAACTTCGTTCGGCTCCTGAGCAAAGAGGTTTCCGACGCGGAAGATCGGGAATTTCGCGCGCGGCGCCTTGTGGCTGGAATGGCTACTGCTCTCCAAGCCACAATTCTCATCAAACAGGGCGATCAGAAAATTGCCGATCTCTTCTGTGCCACACGTATCGACAACGACTGGCGCGGTGCCTTTGGCACGCTTCCTGGCAGTCCAAAACTCGATGACGTCATCCAGCGTTCAATGCCACTCCTTGATGCTTGATTACACCAGCGTTCAAGACGACAAAGCGCGTATCCTCGGCCTAAACCGGGATACGCGCTCCTGTCGAACGCAAGGACGCGGCAGCAAGTCCTTGCGCCTGAGCCTTGGCTTCATCACGCGAAACACCTTCGCCCCGTCGAATATCAAGAAACGAACCCGAACCCATCAATGCTTCGTTCATGATTCCGGTAATCGCACCAGCAGCAATATTAAGGTCCTGCTCTGGGATCAGATCTGCATCTCGACACTCTTCGAGCACACCTCTAATTGCCGAACGGATGATTCGGCGTTCCGCCAAGCGAAGCTCCTCGACCGACCGCAAAGCAGGTTCAGCATTCATCGAGTAAGCCAATTGTGGCACTTGGAGTGCACGCATCGCGTAGCGCTCAATGCCATCATGCAATCGCTGCACGGGCGTACCGTGCGGATTGGCAAACGCCGTTGTCAGCACCCCTCTCTCGCGAGTGGCAATTCGCTCAAAGGCCCTAGCATGCAGCACAGACTTGCTCGGAAAATATCGATAAATTGCTCCCGTAGAGATACCAACCCGCTTTGCAACCTTGCCAATAGTGGCAGCACGCCACCCACCCTCAGACATCAACTCGATGGTCGCTCGAAGAATGGACTCATGACGTTCTTGGCTGGCAAGGGCTCGCTTTGTTGACGGCGTAGTAGACACGACGACATTCCATCACATAGCCAGCCCAAGCAGAATGAGCCAACCCAGATAATCGGTATTGAAAGGAAAAGAAGAATGAACAGAAGTGTTTCGGGATGGATCAAGGCGCATTCCCAAATCAGACCGCATCATCCCGCCGTCATAGAAGCTGAGACCGAGCGCGTATTGACCTATTCACAACTTTACGATCGGATAAACGGCCTAACTCACTACCTCAGGAACAAAGGTCTCGTTCGAGGTGACCGAATCGCACTTTTGGCAACTAACGGCATCGCATTTCTTGAAGTGACATTCGCTGCAAACCATCTTGGAATCGTCGTCGTTCCCTTAAATTATCGTCTCACTCCGCACGAACTCTCGTTCATGCTTAACGATGCTGAACCAAAATTACTTTTTGCGTCCGAAGACCTGAGGCACCTTGCATCTGATGCTCTGCAGGTAAGCAAACAAACAATAGACATTGTTGACATCCCCAAAGCCCAACCTGATTCGGTTTTCAATGCAGATTGGGACCAACTGGTCGGCCGTAATCCCTCCGCTATCGATGTCGATGTGTCCGAATCTGATGTTGCAATGATTATGTACAGTTCGGGAACAACTGGCTCCCCCAAAGGCGTAGTGCTCTCCCACGGGAACATGCAGTGGAGCACCATTTCGCTGATTACTTCTCCCGTAGGAATGACTCGCGACGACGTGGCACTCGTCCCGATGCCGCTTTTCCATGTTGGCGGTTTAGGAGTAACAGCGTACCCAATTCTGCATTTGGGTGGAACCATCGTCATTCAAAATCAATTTGACGCGGAAACCACCATTAACCGTATGCATCAGTACAACGTCACACACATTCTCATGGTTCCAACAATGTGGGAGAACGTGCTCGCGCTACCTGAAGAAAAGAGGCAAGTGCCGCCAACTCTGCGCGTGGCTTTGTCTGCAGCAGCCCCAACGGCACCCCACGTCTTTGGTGACTTGCGCGCCTCCGGCTGGCCAATGTCTGAATCATATGGAATGACTGAAATGGCCCCTTCAGTATCGGCGTTAGATCCAACCACAGCTCACCTGCACCCTGGTTCAATCGGCCGGCCGATGCCTCACGTTGACGTTCGCGTCATTGATCCGGACGGAAATGATGTTGAAAGTGGCGAGGTCGGTGAACTTATCACTCGGGGACCCAACCGAATGATCGAATACTTTAAGCGACCTGCGGACACCGAGCGAGCCATCTGGAACGGCTGGTACCGCACAGGCGACTTGGCTTACATGGATAAAGACGGCTACTTGTTCTTAGTTGATCGCCTCAACGACATGATTATTTCGGGTGGAGAAAACATCTATCCAGTGGAAGTCGAAAACACGCTCAAAGCATTCCCAGGGGTAGTTGACGCTGCGGTCATTGGTCGGCTTGATTCTCGCTGGGGTGAAGTTCCAACGGCATTCATTGTGATTTCTGATGAAATAGCATTTGACACTACATCTCTCAAACAATTCTGTTTAGAGCGCATAGCGAAATATAAGTGCCCTGCTGAATTTAGGGTCGTTCAAGTACTCCCCCGGAATGCAAGTGGGAAATTATTAAAGAGAGATCTCCGAGCTATTGTCGAAGACGAAACTTACATTTCGTAACATCCTCGAACCGGAACGACGTTCTCCAGCCAACCTAGTTCGTATTACTCGCCAGCAGGGGTTTCGATGTCTTCGAGGATGCCACGAAGAACTTCTTCGCACGAAATTAACACTGGCGCAACTCTACCGATTTCAGTAGAGTTGCGCCATGAGCAAGCGCCAAACCTACCGGACAACCGTGAGGGAAATTGCGCTCGATCACTACGGTTTAGTCACTACAAAACAAGCGATCGACGCCGGGGTTCCGGCCGTCGAACTGCCAAAATTGGCTTCTCGGGGCGGTCTAGAGAACCTCTCGTACGGACTGTACAGAATCAGCGATTACCCGCCACACGAGTTTGACCAGGTAGCGGAAGCGTTACTTCGTGCCGGCGAAGGATCTTTTCTAATAGGCGAGTCTGTGTTGGCTCTATTCAGTCTTGCCAACGCCAATCCGCGAAGGATCAAGGTGGGTCTCACGCGGCGCACCCGCGCGCGCTTTCCAGATTTTATGGAAACCGTAAAGGTCAACCCACCTAGGTACCTAGCTTCATACTTTGGCTTGAACTCACAACCTGTTGCCGATGCTCTGCTTGCATGTCACGGCGACATCGAACCCGATCGCCTGTGGATAGCAGCGCGACAAGCGCGCGATGAAGGCCTCATAATCACTAGCGAGTGGCCGCGGGTTCGGAGGGAATTAGGTTAGTGAAGTATCTGTTGGCACCCACAGGCGTGCGCTCCCTTGAACAGCGAATTCGCAATGTTGCGGGTGATACCGAGAGTGCTTTACGGCACCGAATAACGATGGCGCTCGTTGTCGTCGGGCAAATGCTGCCAGAAGGTGCAATTAAGGGCGGCGGCGCCATGGCACTCCGTTACGGGAACTCGAGCAGATTCACTAAGGATGTTGATGTCGTTCATGAATCGTCACTTTCAAAATTTCGTGAAGATTTTGAAGAATCTCTCCACTCCGGTTGGGCCGGATTCAGCGGACGCCTCATCAAGCAGAAAGTACCGACACCCGACAGTGTTCCTGCCGCTTACGTCATGCAACCTTTTGACGTTAAGCTCTCCTACCTCAATCAACCGTGGTGCACCGTTCGCTTCGAATTGGCCCTAGACGAGTTTAGTTCGGGTATCACCCCAGAGTTTCACATCGCTAACGATTTGATTGCATTGTTCGCTGGCGTCGGTTTGACCACTCCCGAACCCGTGCCGACCTTGCGTGCTGAGCATCAAATAGCCCAGAAACTCCATGCTTTGTCGGAACCAGGCAGCCTTCGCGCGCGTGATTTGGTTGATCTTCAGCTCTTGCTTGCACACGAGATGATCAATTTTCATGACACACATACGGCTTGCTTGCGAATCTTCAACCTCCGGAAACGACATAGTTGGCCGCCAGTTGTTGCAAGTGGGGACGGCTGGGACCGCCTCTATTCAAGCGCGCGGCAAGACACATGCACGCTGCACTCTATCGATGAAGCCATCGCATGGGTAAACCAGCTAATTGACAGGATCGACTCGTCGTCATCCGGCTAGTCCAGCATCAACTGATTACCTCGTGTTTTGCTTGCGCGGTGAGCGGCACGATGCATTCGATCAGTGGCTCACACGGTCTGCCCCGAAAATAAGGCCCCTCCCATTTGAGCTTCGAGGAGTGGCTTGGGAGGGGACTATTAATTGCAATATAGTTCAGCCGTTGATAAATCCGGAACCCAGTTCCTTTGTTTCTTGATCGATCGCCTGGACCATATCCAAAACCCGACAGGCACAATATCTACGGCATTGCGACCACGGGGCCACACTTCAGCGGCCTTGCCTGACGTTGTTGCAAAAGCCAAATCAGGATCGAAATCTTCAAATTTATTGTAGTTGCCGACGTAGGAACGCTCGCTTGAACTTTGGCAACATCTCGGTTCTCCCATGATTCTTCCGGTAACTAATGTCAGTGCTGGATTGTAGATTTCGGTGGCAGAAAATCAACTTCCAAAGCAGGTTCCCACAAGATCTGTCTGCCTTATCCTTGGAGTTGCCATGAAAGTCCCAGATTTCGAGTCATTCCCGGAGTTCGATCCCGAGCACATCGAGTTCGACGAAAACTTCCACGACCTATTTCACTCATTGTGGGATTGCATTCGTGAACGAGGCGATTGGGGCCGCCACATCGAATACGCGTGGGCGTTTCAATGGCGTGACTCGTTTTGGCGAAAGACTCTCTGCCGGGTTGGCCGGCACGAACCGGCTCAAACTACGCAGATGCTCGACGGCAAATCCCAGTGGATTCAGCTCGAGTGCGGGCCGGGCGGCAAGCCCCTCAGCAATCCACAATCTTTGTGATCCGCCCCCGCGCTGATTTCTCGTAATCAAAAATTATCAGTCGCAGCAGGAATGTTTTCTCCATTCGTGAGACCGTCTAACAGCACTGAGCGGCTTGTCTAAGCGCCGAAGCTACAGGCACTCAGCAATAAATATTAAGAGAACTGTAAGAGCCAGAAATTAGCTCGACTCACCACTACAAAAACGAACAAAAGTGACTAGCCCTTTCGAAAGAAACGAAATCATGTTACGCTTCTTTCGAAAGTAGGTGATTTTCGTGGCCACGCAGCCTTTGGACCAGCAGACCTATCTACCATCGCCCGAGGCGGAAGTTGGGCAGATACTGCGTTTCATGACGGGCCACACGACCACTAACGAAACCCATTCCGAACCTCACTATTACTTGGCTGGTGCTGACGAAGGGGACCGCATTGAGATTCCACCAGCCGTCCACCGCGTGCTGTTGCAGATTCTTCAAGCGATGCACGCGGGCAAAGCCGTCACCGTTTCCCCACAGAACGAGTTGCTCACTACTCAACAAGCCGCTGACTTGCTGGGAGTGAGTCGCCCCACCGTGATCAAACTGATTGAGAATGGGCAACTCGCTGCCATAACACCGGGGATCAGTCGTCGAATGATCAAACTCGATGATGCGCTCGCGTGCAAGAAACAACGCCGAGAAAACCAGTTGCGCGCGATCATTGAAACGTCTGACTCACACGAGATTGATGAAGATCCGGACGCGGTGATTGAAGAACTCCGTCAGATACGCACAAATGTGGCTCGAGCCCGTCGAGAGCGCTAAGACTCTGACAAGATCAGGGAGTGTTTTCGGCACTTCTAGATACCAACACCTTATGGCCTAGCCTGCAAGCGCGACTTCTTTCTGTCGATGGCTGCGGTTGGCCTATTTCGTCCATTGTGGAGCGAAGCAATCCTTGAAGAACTTCACGAGCATGAGGTTCGCAAACTGATTCGCCGCGGAGCGAGCAGAGGGTTTGCACGGTCGCGTGCCGCGTACCTCGATTCTCAAATGCGCATTCATTTTGATGACGCACTCGTTATCGGCTGGGAACGGCTCGAAGGATCTTTCGGGCTCGCTGATTCTAACGACGAACACGTCGTCGCAGCAGCGGTTTCTGGCGGAGCCGGAGCCATCGTCACCAATAACATCAAGGATTTTCCCGACGACAGGATTCCTCCAAGCATTCGCGTACTTTCCCCCGCAGAGTTTGCGAAACACATAGTCTCGATAAATCCTCCGTTGGCTGCTCAAGCCATTTTCGAAATCTCACATCGACGCCAAAACCCTCAAGAATCACCTCTCAAGATTCTCCAAACACTTGAGTCGATCTACGGCATGGTTGAAGTGAACGAACTCCTCAGCCCTCTGTTCGCTGACTCGTGACGACTAGACGCACGATCAAAAAGATCCTAAGCAGTCGGCTACGAGCGGCCTTAGCCAAGCCGCTCGACGGATTGCGCCGACGCTTTCCACCGAGCCCACGGCGCAAGCGGGCGATGGAACGCGGGGAGAACTCATTTGGGCTTTGGATTCGGCGCGATGCGTTCCGGCTGCAACACAGCAAAGTCCCGCACATACTGTTTGCGCTCGAAGGTGGTGAAACGGCCGTTGATCGCCGGTTCGATCCAATCAAACACTAGCGAGCCAACCTCAACCCCGTCGGTTAAGCGAATTGCCCGAACGCGCGAGGGATCTTTCCATGTCACGTCAAGTACGTGCAGTATGCCATCAGATATCCGAAAGTGAGTGCTGACATCCGCCGTGATCTCAATATCGGCTATTCGTTTTGACACTCCAGTGTCAACGTGGATGCTCGCCAGCACATAGCGTTCGTCTGAACCATCACTGAACCCCGCAACCACAAACAGTTCTCGACCAATGAGTCCCGCCGTTTCGTAAGTCACCGTTTCATCAGCAAGCTTTATATCAGGCAACTCTCCGGTGACGGGAACAACCAAACTTTTGCCCGTTTCACGGTTCACGCTCGCAACGACATCGGTCAAGGATTTCTCGGTGGCGACCGACGTTAAGGCGATCAATCTCTTCACTCCGCAAACTGCAGTAACAGCCGAAACCTGCTCGCCCGCACCAAGGTTTACCAACCATGTTGCCTCTGAATCTGGTTCGATTTGGCGAAATCCTAGACTCAGGCCAGCCAGCTCTTCGTCAACACTGTCGTTAGCCTCTTCGACGACCTCCGTTTCACCAATAACCCAGACTCCATCGGTACAACCAGCTACCGCTTGCGCTCGGCCAGATCCTCGTGACCAAGCCGGCCCACGACGGGTTCGGCTCACGAAAAAATCGCTACTGTGATCCTCGGGATCTGCAAAGACTGTCACCAGTTTGTCGTCAAAGAACACGGAATTGAGAACGTTCGTATCGGCACGGCTCCGTTTAGATTGGATGTTTTCAGCGCCAACGACATAGTCGAAATCGCGGTCAGAGAAGCCCAATCGGCCATCATTCAACGCGAGTTTCATGCGCGTCAGTCCGCCACCATTGTCGATGCGTTGAATCGAGCCGTCGGTTGCCACAAAAAGCATTGAACCAACCGTCCGCAAAGAATACTCAGATCGTGACGATGCTACGGCGATGACCGTGTCAGACAAAAACTGTTCATCTACCTCGTCGTAGCTCAAATCGGCTGTCGCATAAGGTCCGCAAGCGCTAGCGAGAAACAGTGCTGCAATAGCTGCAGTCACTCCCACGCAGCGCCTCATCCACTACCCCCAAACGGTCTGTTGCTGTGAACGTATCACCCGAAACCAAGCAACCGGCGACTACACACTGTCAGGTACGCCACGCTTTAGCATCACATCAGGGTTCAGTACGACAAAGTCACTGATTTCTTGATACGAAAACGGAAGAACCCCCGGTTCTGAGACAACATCACTGACCGAGTCAAACTCGAAACTGCCCAGTGAACGTCCGTCGACTAAACGGAAAGCTTGTACCACCGAAGGCTTGTTCCGCTGAACGCTAAGAACGTAGAAAACGTCGCCTTGCATCCGGATCATGTCCCAACCGTTGCCCCGAATATCAAGTGCCGAAACGACGCCGATGGCACCTGAAAGTCTCAGCCGGAAATGTAATCGTGGGCCACGTCCGACGTCACGGAGGGCGCACAAGCCACAACAAAACGCATTATTCGGCTTTCGTCGGGGCCCTCAGACGAACGTGGTGAAAAGTGCGAGTCAAGCCTTTTGGTCTGTTGTACCCAAGCCCGTATCCAGTGAGCCTGGTGTCTTGGACACATCTCGTCGGGTGCTCGCTGTGGCTGTGGTTTCCTCGGACTGACGTCCCTCTCGAATTCCGCCCGAGTTCGATCGAATCGGTCCGAGAACTTAGCTTCACCCACCTTTTTGGGTTCACGCCTACCTAATAGGTGTTCTTGACTCACAATTCCGACGGTCTCGTGGGAATTGGGAAGCGGGAGGGCGCACAAGCCACAGAAAAAACGGTCATGACCAACAGCACAAATGCCAAGGTGCGACGTTTCAATGAACTAATACTTCGCAAAAATCGTTGTGAAATAGCGCTTATAGCCATTCGGCCCAGTGTAGACGCCGATGCCGACATGGGTGTAATCACCAATCATATTTTTGTAATGACCCGGCGAGTTTTTCCATGCGTTCACCACGGTGCCGACCGTCTGACCGGCCGCGATGTTCTCACCTGCACGCTTCCACTTCTTAGAAATCTGGGTGCTGTAATTCGGATTGTGAGCGAATTCGCCCGAATCGTGCAGATGCTTCGACCACAAATACGCCACCCGACTATTGTTCTGATGCAGTTTGAGCGGCTTCTTCTTCGCTGCTTTGCGCACCTTATTGATGTCGGCGAGAATCGATTTGGCCGCCACGGGGTCCCACACGACGTAGGCAATCGTGGTTTGCGGAGTGTTCCATGCGGGGTACGACACCCCGTTGATCGTGGTCTCCGGGACGTGGAAACGCACGGTCGTCGTTGAAGGAAAGTTCAACTGAGCGGCAACGATTCCATGCCCAGAACTCTCAACAATGTCGTGTACTTGCCAACTGCCATTAACTAGCTTGTGGACCCGAACCTCACGTTTCACTCGATCCGGAAGTTGTGCCGTCAGCGTGACATTCTTACCGACCTGGGTTGGACTTCCACTGAGTTTGTAGGTGCCCGACACCTTCATAGTCCGAGAGTTCGTCGTCGCGATCTTTTTGTTACCCGTGACGCGAACTCGATAACTAAAGGAACCCGCCGCAGCACGAGTAGTGACACTGAACTTCTTTTTCGACGTTACTTTGGTTGTGGCGATCGTCTTCCATTTGCCCTTGTCGAGACGTTGCAGACTCATCGTCGAACCAGCAGAGCTACGACTGACCGATCCTTTGAACGTGACGAACTTGCCGACCACCACTGAAGCAGAAGAAGCGCTCACGCTGATCTTTGGTTTTGGCGCAGCATATGCGGGCGCAACCAAGGCTGCAGGCAGCAATGCAGTGATGAATACCACAGCCACCTTCGCGAACCAAAACCTCGAAGCCATATTGCAACGCTAAGTTCTCTAAGCGACAAACACGACCTCTGGAGAACAAAATGCTCCGAAAGGGCCATAAATTCCACCACTTTCGGCCTGATATTTCTTTAGTCTAGGACTGCACACACCGACGCGAATCAAAGGATTTTCATGCGTTTGAAGCCGGGACGCCCAAGTCTCCAACAATTCTCTTCGCTGTTCAACGTTGCCGCGGCAAGCGATGACAGCCCCCTCACGGTGACTTGGTTGGGTGTGAGCACCTTACTTATTAGTGACGGCGAGAAACAGTTTCTTACAGATGGGTTCTTCAGCCGCCCGGGACTGCTGAAAGTGGGCGTCGGCAAGATCAAACCCAACCTCGGTCGCATTACTGCCTGCCTGGATAGCGCAAACATTCAAGATTTAGACGCCGTGATTTCCGTGCACTCACATTTTGACCATGTCATGGATGCGCCTGAGGTCGCCACACGAACCGGTGCGCGATTCATTGGAAGTGAATCTTCCGCATTTGTGGCGCGCGGATGGGGTTTACACGAGTCAGTGATTCAAACGGTGAAACCGGATGAAACGGTCACGATCGCTAATGGTGAACTGACGTTCATCGAAACAGAGCATTGTCCACCAGACCGCTATCCCGGTGTCATTACCAAACCCGTTGTGCCGCCGACCTTCACCACCTCCTACCGCTGCGGTGAGGCGTGGTCCCTCATTTTCAAGCACAGTTCGGGTCGCTCAATCTTGATTCAAGGCTCAGCAGGTTTTGTGCCAGGCTCGCTCAATGGGCAACACGCCGATATCGCCTACCTCGGCGTCGGCCAACTGGGTCTCATGGACGAGGACTACATCAAGCAGTACTGGGATGAAATGGTGCGAACCACCGGCGCCCGCCAGGTTGTATTGATCCATTGGGACGACTTCTTCCGTTCACTTCATAGCCCGCTGCGCGCTTTGCCCTATGCCGGCGATGACTTGGAGGTCACGGTAAAAGCATTCACACGCTACGCAGCTAAAGACGGGGTTTCGCTCCACTTCCCTACCGTGTGGCAACGCGAGGACCCCTGGTTGTTCGCACGTTAACTCGCTGATTTAAGGACTTCCCTGAAGTCAGTCACGAGCCGTCGCGCAAATGGTTCGGTTAAGTGGGTCCAGTCACGGTAAATCAAAATGTCGCCATCAACCACACGACACATACGTCCCGTACACATGTGGTGATCGAGGTTTAACAACTCCGTATTGTCTAGCTGGCTAGCCACAATGCTCTCCAACCGTGGTGCCGCAGTCTCCTTGAATGAACACAGCCGCGCATCTCGAGTTTCAAGTAAACACTCCACTGGATTCTCTGGAGATTTTGGCCAGCTTTCAATTACCACGACATGGATCCCGTGATCAGTGAACCGCTCAATCGTTGATCGCCATCCAGCCTCAATAACCGCAACTGATTCGCGTTCAGACAATACTTTTCCAGATTCTCGTTCAACAACCCTGCGTTCATCATTTCTGCCACCGATCAAAAAGACAATGTCGGCCTTCTCCGCTATCGCTTTTTCGATTACTTGCTCCCGAAAACGGTCACACGACTTGTAAGGCACCTTCCTTATGTGGTGGTAGGTGGTGACATCAGCGGGATAACAACCTGCTTTTCCGAAAACGCTGAGCTGCCATTCTTCCGCCTTTGCGGCGGCAATCATCGGACCAAAAATATTGGCAGCCAAACTGTCACCTAAAAGGAAAGCGTGTTTGTCTCCCTGGGCATCACCACGTTGGCAGTCACCGATGGGTTTATCGTCAAAGCCCGGGCGACAACCTTCAGCGTCCGCCTGCCATTTTCCGAGCGGATTTAGCAGCGAAGGCCGCACATGCACATCCACGCCTTCATCGTTCACGATTGTTCCGACGCTGGCCTCGGTAACTTTCGACAACGCTGTGGCTGTGCCAGCAGCGACAAAGATCAAGACAGCTCCAGCTACAAGCGCGATTGCCGGTCGAGATTTAAGGTACACGGACGTACGCGCTGGCATCTCGATCCAACGATAGGTCAACCCGGAAAGCAGAAGTGACCCAGCAATAAGTCCGCTCTTGACCAGCCAACCTGCAGGATCAAAAACATAAAAGCCAATGACCAGAATAGGAAAATGCCATAAATAGAGCGAATAGGAAACGTCTCCAAGCCATTGCATTACTCGGGTTTCGAGCAGCGAAGTGCCGAAGTGCCGCGCGCCATCAGTACCGGCCACGATGAGGAGAGCAGCCGACAGGGTGGGAACTAGTGCATTGAAACCTGGATAGTGTCCCGCTTCTTTTTCAGCCAACAACACCACAGATGAAACGAAACCGGCAGCACCCACGACTGCGAGCCCATGTCTCCACCAGTGACGTTTCGCGATGACTGCCGTCAATACGGGACCGATCGCTGCGAGGAATGCGCCAAGGCCCAATTGCCAGACACGCGATGGCGTACTGAAATAAGCAAGAGGCTGATTGGTTTGAAGAACCCACAAGGAATAAGCGAACGAGACCACCACGACGAGCGCACTCAACAACGCAACTCCGCCACGGAATGACATCGGGCGTTTCTGAAAAAGAACCACTGCAAGTGAGCCTGCGGCAATCGTCAAGAACGGCCACACAAAGTAGTACTGCTCTTCGACGCCTAACGACCAAAAATGCAAAAGTGGACTTATCTGTTCGTTCGCAGCGAAGTAATCAGCCTTCGTTATCGCAAATCGCCAATTCGCCACAAAAAACGCCGACCACACGATGTCCGTGAAAGCTGAGAGGCTCCACCTCACGGGCAGAAAAAGGAAACAAGCAACGGCGGTTGATACAAGAACAAACGACGAGGCCGGCAAAAGGCGACGGGCACGCCGTGACCAAAACGACAATAACGAGATACGCCCACGCTTTTCCCGCTCTCGAATTAAGAGACCAGTGATCAAAAAGCCAGACAACACAAAGAAGAGATCCACTCCAATGAAGCCACCAGCAATGCCCGGAACGCCTGCGTGCGCTAAAACGACCGACACCACCGCAATGGCGCGCAGCCCTTGGATATCGGCTCGAAATCCTGCACCAACAATGCCTGCAGTCGTAGTCGTGGATTTACCTACATTCGAATCACTTTCTTCGCTTTCAGTGTCGGCGATCGACTGACTCCCAGATCTCGACATGTGCTATCTCCAGGTGACGTCAAGGCTTACTGCCGAATAAGGACAGCTGATTCTACTGAAAAATCGGCTCAAGGTTGCGTAATTCTGGCACGTATTCCTGCTAGTGTTCCCGCGGAAGCCGAAGGAACGATTTTAGCCCGCTTTTCCGGGCAGAAACGATTGAGATGAAGCGACTGACGGAACTACTGGCACCGCTCGTGCACGACCTGCACGAGGAAAGTACCGGTTGGGCAACACAGGCAGTGCTTGATTCCATTCGGAACACGGCGCTGACCTTGCTCGCAGCGTGGCAGTTCGTTTTGGTCGCGGCAGTTTTTTTAACCCTTAGTGGAGACGGTTGGCTATTAGCAGCCACGAACGCTGCACTCGGCATTTACATGCTGTATATCCGAAGCACTCCACAGCAAATATTGTTGTGGCTCATCCCCCCGGCAATGTCCATTCTTGGGCTCTGCGCCATGCTCGCAAGTGCTGACATTGACTCCGTTTTGGTGTTCGCTTCAGCGTGGCTCTTGAATTCAGCCGCCGTCGCCGCCGGGCTGATCTTGCTTAATCGCTGGGTTGTGCCGAGCATCGTTACTATTGCCATCCTTGCTGCGGGAACTATTGCCGTTCAGTTACCCGAATGGGGACCAGAACTTCCGAGCGCGATCCTTGTGACGATGATCGCCATCATCTTCGTTGTTCGCCTCGGGTTTCCCTTCGTCTTGAGTCTGGCAGCTGAATCCGACATTGAAAACACGCGGGCAGAACAGGCAGCCCAAGAGGCCGAAATCAAAAGACGCATCAGTTTGCAGGTCGCAGAAGACGCTCGCGTGCTGCACGATACAGCTATCAACACGCTTGCCGTGATCGCCAACGGCGGCGTGGGTATCGCCGACGCTCAGAAAGTTCGCCGACATTGTGCGCAGGATGTTGCGGTTCTAGAAGCGCTACG